>CAXTJO010000005.1:0-109184 GCA_964244665.1 uncultured Terriglobus sp. | reverse complement strand
CGGTGCGGCCGGCGTCGAGCAGGGCGGTGACGGTGCGGCCGGGGAGGTTGGCGGCGTGGGCGAGGACGGCGAGGCGGGAGAGGGCGAGGAGGGGCGCGCCGGTGGCCTCGGCGAGGCCCTTGGCGGCGGCGAGGCCGATGCGGACGCCGGTGAAGGAGCCGGGGCCGGTGACGACGGCAATGCCGGCGAGCGCGGAGGGGGTGAGGTGGTGGTCGTGGAGGGCGGCGGCGATAGCGGCGAGGAGGTGTTCCTGGGTTTCGCGGGAGGGGAGGGTGCGTCTGTTGGCGGTGGGGAGTGGGTTGGCGCTGTCTGCGTCGGCGAGGGCGACGAGGCCGGTGGGGCCGCAGGTGTCGAGGACGAGCAGAGGGCGCATGGGGTTATGGTAGTGCCCTTGTCGGGTGGGGCGGATGGTGAAAATTCCTGAAACGGGGCGAGGGATATCAGCTATCGGGGCGGGGCGGGGTGAGTCTATGGGAACAACCGTGCTGTGTGCGGGGTCTAGTGCTGCCTGAGGTGTGTGCGATGGTGCGATTTGGATGGGTGCCTGCGGTTTGGTTAATGATGCTGGTGGGGGTGCCGCCGCTGGGGGCGCAGGCGGTGCGGCGGGCGGAGGCGGCGGACAGGTCGGCGCTGCCGATCCGGCGGGTGGCGCTGTACAAAAACGGCGTGGGGTTCTTTGAGCATGCGGGGACAGTGCATGGCGATGAGGCGGTGCGGATCGACTTCACGACGGCGCAGCTGAACGATGTGCTGCAGTCGTTGACGGCGGTGGACCTGGGCGGTGGGCGGATTGCGGGAGCGGGGTACAACAGCACGACGCCGCTGGAGCAGCAGTTACGCAGCCTGCCGCTGGGGTTGAGCGCGGACCCGACGTCGACGGACCTGTTTGCGTCGATCCGCGGGGCGCGGGTGGAGGTGACGGGCGCGGGTGCGCCGATTACGGGGCGGATTTTGAATGTGGAGCTGCGGGACGCGCCGGTGAAGGCGGATGCGGCGGCGGCGGTGCAGAGGAGCTTCTTGACCGTGGTAGGCGATGCAGGAGCAGTGCGGACGGTGGAGTTGACGGGCACGACGAGTGTGCGGCTGCTGGACGCGGGGCTGCGGGGCGATGTGGGGCGGTACCTGGAGACGCTGGCGGCGAACCATGCGGAGGGATTGCGGCACCTGACGCTGCTGGATCGGGGTGCGGGAGCGCGGGAGCTGCGGGTGTCGTACATCAGCGAGGTGCCGGTGTGGAAGTGTACGTACCGGATTCTGTTCGACGGGGCGGCGAAGGCGGGTGCGGTGAAGACGGCGACGCTGCAGGGGTGGGCCGTGATCGACAACACGGTGGGAGCGGACTGGGAGAATGTGCAGCTGTCGCTGGTGGCGGGAGCGCCGCAGAGTTTTTTGCAGCCGATCTCGCAGCCGTATTACTCCCGGAGGCCGGAGATCGGGTTGCCGGTGGAGGCGCAGCTAACGCCGCAGACGCATGAGAGTGGGGAGGCGGCTCCGAAGGCTGTCGAGGCAATGGGTGCGATGGAGGCGCAGCAGCGGAGTGGTGAAGGGGCGTCCGGGGGCATTGTTGGGGGACTCGGGTTGAACACGAGCCCAAAGGTTGTGGCGCGGCATGGGGCGGGTTCGGGAATGGGATACGGGAGCGGCAACGGCATGGGAGTGGGGGCGGGCTTCGCTTCTGAGTCTGTGGGCGGGCCACTTACGCAAAACCTACCGGTCAACGGACGGGACATGCTGCGAAATCCCCTGGCCGCTGCCGCGCCTGCGCCGATTGCGTATGAGGATTCGGCGAGTGCGTCAATTGCGCCGGGGACGACGACGGGGAGCTTTGACGATTATTTCGAGTACAAGGTGACGGACCCGGTGACGATTCGGAAGAACGAGTCGGCGCTCTTGCCGATTTTGCAGGCGAAGGTGGAGGTGGACCCGGTGACGCTGTGGTCACCCAGCGATGCACGGCCGCTGCGAGCGTTGTGGATGAAAAACACGAGCGGTTTGACGCTGGACCGGGGAAGTTTCTCGATTGTGGAGGGTGGGAACTTTAGCGGGCAGGGGCTGCTGGACCCGATCCACCCGGGGGAGCGGCGGCTGCTGAGCTATGCGGCGGACGAGGCAGTGCGGGTGTCGACGGACTACAACCACAACACGCAGACGGTGCAACAGATTACGATCAGCCGGGGCATTTTGAAGGAGGAGACGGCGGAGATTGCGGAGGTGGAGTACGAGGTGCACAACGCCGCGCCGGATGCGCGCACGGTGATCGTGCAGCAGCCGCGGCGGCTGGGATGGACGCTGGACAGCGAGCCGAAGCCGGAGGAGACGACAGCGACGCTGTATCGCTTTCGGGTGCTGGCGGCGCCGGGGGAATCGGTGCGGCTGCACATTGGCGAGCGGCACACGCGGACGACGCGATATGCAGTGGCGAACTTCGACGAAGGACAGATGACAGCGCTGCTGCGGCAGAACGGCGGGGACGGAAGCGCCGCGCTGGCAGCGCTGGAACCGGTGTTCGCGGCGAAGCGGCGGCTGGCGGACGTGGACACGCAGATTGCGGCGCGAAACGGCGAAATCGGCACCATTACGCAGGACCAGAACCGGCTGCGGGAGAACCTGAAAGCGCTGAAAGGGACGGCGGAGGAGCGCGACCTAACGCGGCGCTACACCGGCGAGTTGAACGCGCAGGAGGATCGACTGGGCGTGCTGCAGGGCGAGGTTAAGGTGCTGCAGACGCAGCGAGAGGCTGCGGTGGAAGCGGTAGCGACGGTGGTGGAGGGTGTTTCGCTTGACGGGGGAAAGTAGGTGCGGCGTGCATGCTTGCGCAAATACGCTTGTGGTGTGGGAAAGCTTCGGCATAACAGACACGGTCTAACGAATTCAAAGCCCTAGCGACGGGAAGAAAGCTGACCTCAGGGGCTAAAGCCCCGCGATTCTGAAGCGTTTCATGGCACGGCTAAAGCCGTGCCCCTCCGAAGAACCGGCTTACGTCGATTCGTCAGACACTGTCTAGCGCCACTGTGGGCGAGTACACTGCGGTGATGCGAAAGGTCGGCCTGATCGTGGTGTCTTTTGTAGCGGGAGCGTTGCTGGGAACGGGATCGTTGCTGGGTGTGGTGTCCCTGGTGAGCTTGGCCTTCAGTTTCGCGCATCGGAATGACCATGCAGGGATTGGCGCGGTGGCGGGCGGCCTGTCAGAGGCGGTCGTGACGCTGGTGCCGGTGTTGTTCGGCATCATCGGCGTGTTAGCAGTTCAGCTGTGGCGCGCGGGGCACAGAGCTAACCTAAGGGACTAAAGCCCGCTATCTCGAAGAATTCAAGGCACGGCTGAAGCCGTGCCCCTCCGAAAACCCGTTCCACCTAAATTTGTTAGACAGAGTTACTGGCCTCCGGCGGGGGAGGTGTCTTCTGGGCCGGATTTGGGGAAGTAGCCGCTGCGGGTGCGGACGTTGAGGCGGTTGTAGCCTTTTTCCTTGGCGTCGACGTGAATCTGGCGGTAGCCGCCGAGGCGGGCGGGTTTGGTGGGCTGGTAGCTGATGGTGTATTGCTGGCGGATGTCGGCGGCGACCTGGGCGGCGATCTGGTCGACCTCCTCGACGCGGCGGGGGAAGTAGGCGATGCCGCCGGTCTGCTCTGCAAGGGATTGGAGGACGCGCTTGGCGTGGCGGGATTCGCGCTTGTCTTCGTCGGGGCCGAAGAGGAGGCCGACGCAGTAGACAGTGGGGCCGTCAAGCTCCTGGATGCGTTTGATGGTGTCTTCAAGGGACGAGGTGGAGGCGTTGTCGTCGCCGTCGGTGATGACGAGCAGGACCTGCTTGGGCTGCTTGGCGTTGCGGGCGAGGTAGTCGGCGCTGGCGACCACGGCGTCATAGATGGCCGTGCCGCCGGAGGCCTTGACGTAGCTGAGGCCGGCTTCGAGCTTGTGGATGTCGGAGGTGAAGTCCTGGTCGATGTAGGGCTCCCAGGAGAAGTCGACGAGAAAGGCTTCGTCCTTGGGGTTGGAGAGGCGGACGAAGTCGAGCGAGGCCTTGCTGACGGCGGCGCGCTTGTCGTACATGGAGCCGGAACTGTCGATGAGGATGCCGAGCGAGACAGGCAGGTCTTCGTGGCGGAAGGAGGCGATGGCCTGGGGGACGCCGTCTTCGTAGACGTGGAAGGCGTCTTTGGTGAGGTCCTGGACGGCGCGGCCGCTGTTGTCGAGCACGGCGGCGTTGAGGCGGACTTCGCCGACGGAGGTGCGCAGGGTGTAGCCGCTGCGCTGGCGCTCGATCTGGGCCTCGGTGGTGGCGGCGGAGGTGGCCCCGGCTTTGGCCGGAGGGGCGTCGCCGTCGGGGGACGGGATGGGGTCGCGGTCGACGGAAAGGGACGGCGGGGCTTGCTGCGGCACGCGGGTGGGCGGCGGTGCTGCCGGTGTCACGGTCTGCGGGAAGGCGGACAGCGGCGCGAGCAGGACTGCGAGAAGGGCGAGAGAGCCCGCGCTGAGTCGATGATTCATCATCCCCTTACCATTGTGCATTATGGGCTACCGCGCTGTGCCTGGTGTATTTTGATCGGACGGATGTGGTGCGTTTGGATGGAAGATGCCTGGGCGGGGCTTGATCGGGAGGGAGGAACCCATGTCCCAGAAGCGGGACATGGGGCACACGCTTTAGTGGGACGGGGTTATTCCGATGGTGCATAGTATCCCTGACGATTGTGGACGATGAGTGGGGGCAGGCCCTGTGGGGGGTTGAGCTTGACCTTGAGCTTGCGCCAGTTGCCGTCTTTTTTTAAGTCGCTCGGTTTGTAGCCGACGACGTATTCGTTGCGGAGCTCGGCGGAGATGCGGCTGGCGATGTCGCCGAGCTCGCCGACGTCGCTGACGCGGAAGAGGCGGCCACCGGTCATGTCGCAGATGTCGGTAAGCAGCTCGGGGCCTTCCTTTTCTTCGACGGTGGGGGCATACTGGTCGAAGATACCGATGGAGTAGATCTGGACGTCGGATTCGCGGACGGATTTGCGGAGCTCGTTTTGCGAGTAGCGGGAGCGATTGTCGCCGCCGTCGGAGATGACGAGGAGGGCCTTGCGCTCGTACTTGGCGTCTTTGAGCTTGTTGACGCCGAGATAGACGGCGTCGATGAGTGCGGTGCGTGCCTGGGGCTTGAGCATGACCATGCGGGCGTCGATGTCGTCGACGTTAGAGGTGTAATCGACGACGATGGCGGGGCGGTCGTTGAAGGCGATGACGAAGAATTCGTCCTGCGGGTTGGAGGTGCGCATGAACTCGGACAGGGCTTTGCGGGCGCGGGCAAACTTGCTGCTCATGCTGCCGGACAGGTCGAAGATGATGCCGATGGTGACGGGTGCGTCGTCTGTGGAGAAGCTGCGAATGGTTTGCGGCTGGTTGTTTTCGTAGACGTAGAAGTTTTCGCGCTCCAGGCCGGTGACGAGGCGGTTCTGGTTGTCGGTGACGGTCATGGGGACGAGGACGAGGTTGGTCTCGACGCGCAGAGTGGCGTTGGGGTGGGCGGCTCCGCGTGAGGTAACGTCCTTGCCTTCAAGGACCTCGCCCCTGGGCCGGGCAGGCGGCGCGGGCCTGGTGGGGGTGTGGGCGTTATCGAGAGGGTTTTCCTGCGCGCAGGCGTGATTGGCTGCGAGCAGCAGAAGGACGACGAAGCAAACGTGCGTGCCCCAGCGGGGTTGACGACGAACGCGGACGGACTGCCTGCCTGAACCCATAGCTCTGCCTGCCCTGCCAGAGTTGCGGCACGCTTATGGAAGCGCGGCGGCGGCAGGCACATCAGAATGTTTTGACGATGCGTGCAGCCGGACGTTTACCCGTGGCGTGTAACCCCGGCGCCGGAATCCCGATTCTACCGGAACCGCGGTGCGGCTGAGAACGGGTGCTGTGAGGGAGTTGTTGATGGGCTAGTGAGCGGCACCTTCTGGCGCTTTTTCGCCTGCTTTTGGCTTGGCCAGGAGAAAGGCGAGAAAGAAGGTGATGCCGGTGAGCCAGGCGAGCATGCGGTAGACGTCGACATAACCCTGGGTGGCGGCCTGCTGATTGAGTTGCTGGTAGAGCATGGCCTGGCCGGCGGTGTTGCCGTCGCCACCGTACACGGTGGATGTGCCCTGTAGGAAAGACGAGAGGGAGTGGAGCTGGGCGGCGAACTGGGGGTTGGCCGGGTTCATGTAGTTTTGCAGGCGCGCCTGATGGAAGAGGGAGCGGTTGGTGACCTCTGCCCCGGAGAGCGAGATGAGGATGGAGCCGCCAATGTTGCGGGCAAAGTTAATGAGACCGGAGACCTGGTTGGAGGCCTCACGCGGCAGGCCGACATAGGCGGCATTGGTGAGCGCGATAAAGCAGAATGGGATGGGCAGGACCTGGAGGACGCGCAGGATGCTGGCGTAGCCGAAGCTGATGTCGAGCGTGAGGTGGTTGGAGACGTACCAGTAGGCTCCGCAGAAGAGAGCAAAGCCGAGCGCGATGAGATTGCGCGCGGGCAGCTTGGTAACCAGGACGCCGGCAAGTGGCATGACGAGCACCAGCGCCACACCGCCCCAGGTAAGTGCCTGGCCGGACTTGGTGGCGGTGTAGCCGACGACTTGCTGGAGGAACTGCGGCTGGAGCACGGTGCCGGCGTTGAGGATGCCGCCGACCAGGAGCATGAGAAAGCAGCAGATGGCGAAGTTGCGGAACTTGAAGAGGCGCAGGTTCATGAGCGGCGCTTTGGCGCCTTTCAGCTCCCAGAAGACGAGGCCGATCATGCCGATGACGAAGAGCGTGGAGAAGAAGACGATGAAGTGGGACGAGAACCAGTCGTTTTCTTCACCTTTATCGAGCGCGATTTGCAGGCCGGCCATGGCGATGGTGAGAAAGCCAAGGCCGATAAAGTCGACTTTGAAGAGGTTTTTGCCGTCGTGCTTGGCCCAGGGCGGGTCTTCGACAAGGCGGGTGACGAGAAGGAGGGCGAGCATGCCGACGGGGATGTTGATGTAAAAGATCCAGCGCCAGGAGTAGTTGTCGGTGATCCAGCCGCCGAGGGTGGGACCGATGGATGGTGCGAGGACGGCGACGAGGGCGTAGAGCGAGAAGGCGAGGCCACGCTGTTTTTCGTCGAAGCTGTCGGCCATGATGGCCTGCGCCATGGGTTGCAGGCCGCCGCCACCCGCGCCCTGCAGCACGCGGCACAGCAGCAGAATAGGCAGGGATGGCGCGATGCCGCACAGGAAGCTGGCCACAGTAAAGATGGTGATGCAGAGCATGAAGAAGTTCTTGCGGCCGATGACGCTGGAAGCCCAGCCCCCGAGCGGAAGCACGATGGCATTGGCGACGAGGTAGCTGGTGAGCACCCATGTGCCCTGGTCGGTGCTGGCGGCGAGCGAGCCGGAGATGTGCGGCAGGGCGACGTTGGCGATGGAAGTGTCGAGCACCTCCATGAAGGCAGCGAGCGCGACCGACCCGGCAATAAGCCATGGGTTAACCTTCGGCTTCCACTGCTGCTCTGCCATTACACGTCCTGTGCCGCACGGTTGTGACGTCATTCGTTCTGATGCGCGTGGACGAGTGTGCGACGCAGCTTGCAGTCGCGAGGCCGTAATGTGCGGACCGTACAATAAGCGCAGCAGCGGTGCCGGCTGTGGCCATTGCGACACTTTGGAAGAGCAGGATATTTGCAGACCGCATGCGTATTTACCCGTTCAAAGCCCTTCGTTACAACACTGGAAAAGTCGCCCTGGAAGACGTGGTGACGCAGCCGTACGACAAGATTTCACCGGCGATGCAGCAGGCGTATTACGAGCGGAACCCGTTCAACCTGATCCGCGTGATTTTGGGCAAGCGGGAGCCGGAGACCGAGACGGACAACGTGTATTCGCGTGCCGCCGAAAGCCTGCAGGACTGGCGGCGGAAGGCCGTGCTGGTGGAGGAGCGGGAGCCGGCGCTGTACGGCTATGCGCAGCGGTACACCGTGCCGGGGACGAGCGAGGTGCGCGAGCGGCGGGGCCTGATTTGCCTGGGGCACCTGTACGACTACGCCGAGAAGGTGGTGTACCGGCACGAGCAGACCTTGACCAAGCCGAAGAGCGACCGGCTGAGCCTGTTCAAGGCGACGCGGACGTATTGCGAGCAGATTTACATGCTGTACAGCGACCCGGCGTTTACGGTGGAGCAGTTGGTGTTCGGCAATAAAGCGGGTGAGCCGACGGTGCTGCCGGACCAGACAGTGACAGACGAATACGGCGTGGTGCACATGCTGTGGCGGGTGACGGATGCGCGGGTGCTGAACCTGATCGTCACCAGCCTGCAGGACAAGAAGCTGATTATCGCGGACGGACACCACCGCTACGAAACGAGCACAACGTATGCACGCGAGCGGGCGGCGGAGCTGAGCCTGCCGGACAGCACGCGGAATGTCTCGTCGGCGCACACGGAGGCGAATTTCGGCAAGCCGGACGAAAGCCCGAGCGAGGCCGCGGACGAGCATGCCGCGCCACTGCTGCCGGTGCCGGAGTTTCCGGAGGCCGCGATGATGATGACGCTGGTGAACATGGATGCGCCGGGGATCACGATTCTGCCGACGCACCGGTTGGTGTTCGGGCTGAAGGATTTCTCGGTAGGGGCGTTCCTGACAAAGGCGGGTGATTACTTCGACATCGACAGGCTGGAACTGACGGCAAAGGCTGAGGAAAGCGACGCGGAGCAGGTGGTGGATGCGACGGAGCTGCTGGCTCCGCTGAATGCGACAGAGGGCGTAGCGTTTTTGGCGGCGACGCGGGACGGGAATTATCTGCTAACGGCCAAGCCTGAGGCGGTTGCGGGTGCGCTGCAGCAGGTGTCGGCACGGCAACGCGCGCTGGACGTGGTGCAGCTGCACTCGCTGGTGCTGGAGCAGTTGCTCGGGCTGACGGCGGAGAGCATCCGCGACCAGCAGAACCTGCGATACCTGCGCAGCGCGCCGGATGCGCTGGCACAGGTGGCGCGGGGCGACGCGGATGTTGCGTTCCTGGTGAAGCCGGTGACGCTGGAGCAGATGCAGACGGTGTCGCTGGCGGGGGATGTGATGCCGCAGAAATCGACGGACTTTTATCCGAAGCTGCTGAGCGGGCTGGCGTTTTACGCGCTGGATTAGGGGCGGTAGTGGGGTTGACCCGCTACAATCATCCACGGCCCCCACGTTGAAGACCTTTGCTGCCATTGCGGTGTTGCTGTGCCTTGCGGTGCCAGTTGGCGTGCTGCGGGGACAGCGGTACACGATCCTGATCGACCCGGCGCGGGGCGGCAAGGAAGACGGTGCGCGCATTAACGAGCACACCAGCGAAAAGCAGGTAACGCTGGACGTGGCAAACCGGCTGCGGTCGCTTTTGAGCGCGCGCGACTTTGACGTGGTGCTGACGCGGGATGGGGATGTGCAGGTGTCCAATGATGCGCGGGCGACGCTGGCCAACCAGGCGAAACCGATTGCGTGCATCCTGCTGCATGCGACGGCTGCGGGCAAGGGGATGCACCTGTTTACGACGTCGCTGACGCAGGCGGGACAGCAGGGCGCAGGTCAGACGGGTGTGGGACAGACGGGCGCGCTGCCCGGGTATGCGGTGCCGTGGGACGAGGCGCAGGGGCCGTTTGTGCAGCGATCGCAGCGGCTGGCAAACGAGCTGACGACGGCGTTCGGGCGGGCGAAGATCGCGGTGTCGAGCGGGCGCACGTGGATTCGGCCGCTGGACAACATGGAGTGCCCGGCGGTGGCGGTGGAGATTGCGCCGGGCAGCGATGGGGAAACGGCGGCGGACCGGGCGTACCAGACGCGGATCGTGGACACGATTGCAGGGGCCATGCTGTTCTGGCGCGGGCACACGGATGTGGTGCAGTCGATTGTGCCGCCGCAGCCGGTGGTGGAGCCGAGGTCGACCGAACCGAAGAGTTCGAATGAAAGCGTGACTGGGGAGGATGCACGGCCAAGGCCGATACGTGTGCCGGCGGGCAGCACGACGACAACGCCTGGTACGGCGGTGCCAAAGTCCGTGCCTGCCAAGCCTGCATCGCCCAAGCCTGCCGCGCCCAGGCCGGCAACGCAGGGCACGCCCGCGCCCGGGGGGCTGCCCGAATGATTCAGCGCTATCAACGCATCCTGTTCCTGGTGCTGCTGGCGGGGTCCGTGATCCTGGCGGTGCTGCTGTTCAACCATCAGCGGCACAACTACACCTTGCGCGACAACGCGGGGTCGGATGCGCCGATCGAGGCGCCGTCGTATGCCGCGGCGGAGGCGGCTACGCTGGACCTGGCAAACGACAGCGAGGGTTCGGTTGCGCCGGCGGAGCGGCAACTGGCCCTGCCGACGGTGCCGGCGGTGCGTGCACGGGCGCTGCTGGAACATCTGCTGGCGGAGTACACGCTGCCGGGCACGGCGCACCCGGTGGGCGGCGGCATTGCGGTGGAAGATGTGTACCTGATCCATTTGCCGCTGACCGCGCCGCCTGCCAAGCGTGCGGACGGGACGTATGAGCCGGCATCTGCAGCTGCGGCGGCCACGCCGGAGACCCCGGGCACTTCCCTGCCGGGCGACAGTGGCGAGCTGGCGGTGATCAATCTGCGGTCGTCGTGGTGCGACGCGCATCCTTCGGGCATTACGGTGGAGACGTTGACGGTGGATTCGATTCTGGGAACACTGCATGCGAACATGCCGCAGATCACGAAGGTGCGGTTCCTGGTGGATGGGCAGCCGCGGCCGACGCTGGCCGGCAACGTGGAACTGGACCGGACGTACGACGTGGTAGACACGGCCAATGTGACGCAGGTGAGCCATGAGTAAACGGACGCGGATCGGGGTGTTCGACAGCGGCTTTGGCGGGTTGACGGTGCTACACGCGCTGGCCGGGGCGCTGCCGGGGGCGGACTTTGTGTACCTGGGCGATACGGCGCGGCTGCCGTATGGGTCGAAGTCGGCGGAGACGGTGACGCGGTACACCGCTGCCGCTGTACGGATGCTGCAGGGGCGCGGCGCGGAGCTGGTGGTGATTGCGTGCAATACGGCGTCGGCGCTGGCGCTGCCCAGCCTGCTTGCCGGGGCGGAGATGCCGCTGGTGGGCGTGATCGAGCCCGGCGCGGCAGAGGCGGCGCGTGTGCTTGCGGGTGCGACGGAGCGCACGGTGCTGGTGCTGGCGACGGAGGCGACGGTGGCCTCGCATGCGTATCGCACGGCGTGCGCGGCGCATGGGGTGCAGGCGCATGAGAAGGCGTGCCCGCTGCTGGTACCGATGGTGGAAGAGGGTTGGAACGACCATGGCATCACGGCGCAGACGGCTTACATTTACCTGCGCGATGCGGTGGACGAGATGCAGCAGGAGAACGCGGCGGCAGACGCCATCAGCGACGACCTGCTGGCGCGGAGCGGTCTGCCGCAGCACACGGCGGAGCCGTTAAAGCCGGCGCTGGTGCTGCTGGGATGCACGCATTATCCGCTGCTGCGGCCCCTGCTGGAGCGCACCATTGTGAGCGTGATGGACGCGGTGCCGGTGGTGGATTCGTCCCTTGCGACGGCGGAGCATGTGCGCGGCATGCTGCCGGCGCTGGCGGAGCCTGGCGAGGGCGAGATGGCGATGACGTTTTTGGCGACGGATTCGCCGGGCAAGTTTCAGCGGCTGGGCGAGCGTTTTTTGCAGAGGAGTGTTGCCGCGGTGGAGCTGGTGAGCCTTGAGGGATAGCGGAGCGCTGTATTCTTTGGAGTCGAAGGGCGTGTGCGGCAGAAGCCGCGGCGAAAGATGGGGAGAATGGCGTTTCTGCTGAAATCGGAACCGGAAAAATACAGCTTCGACGACCTATTGCGCGACGGCGAGACGGTGTGGGACGGGATTAAAAATCCGCAGGCGCTGATCTCGTTGCGCGGCATGCGCAAGGGCGAGACGTGCGTGATCTACCACTCCAATACGGGCAAGGAAGCGGTGGGTACGGCGACGGTAGTGTCGGTCGATACCGCCGACGCGAAAGAGCCGAAGGTGAGGCTGAAGGCCGGCAAGCGGCTGAAGGAGCCGAAGACGCTGGCGATGATGCGCGAAGCACCGATGTTTGCGGATTCGCTGCTGTTCCGGCAGTTCCGGTTGTCGGTGGTGCCGTTGAACGAGGCGCAACTGGACTGGCTGCTGCATGCGGAGGTGCCGGCACCCGCGGCGGGAGCAGCGAAGAAGGCGGCTACAACGAAAGCTGTTGCAAAGAAGAGCGCGACAGCCAAGAAAAGCAAGGCAAAGGCAGCGGCGAAAAAGCCAGCCGTTGCGGCGTTGAAAGGGAAACGATGATCGATCTCACGGGCAAAACCGCAGTCGTGTTCGGGCTGGCCAACAAGCGGTCCATTGCATGGGCCATTGCGCAAAAGCTGAACGATGCGGGGGCGCGGCTTGCCATCTGCTACCAGAACGAGCGACTGCAGCGGGACGCGGAGCAACTGGCGACGGAGCTGAAGGATGCCAGGACGTTCCGGTGCGATGTGACGAGCGACAGCGACCTGGAGACGCTGTTTGCGGCGCTGAAGGAGACATACGGCACGCTGGATATGGTCGTGCATTCCGTGGCGTTTGCGGGTGCGGATTCGATGAAGAACGACTTTCTGGAGACGACGCGCGAGGGTTTTCTGCTGGCGTTGAACATCAGCGCGTACTCGCTGATCGCCGTTGCGCGGGGGGCGGCACCGCTGATGACGAACGGCGGGTCCATTGTGACGCTGACGTACTACGGCGCGGACAAGGTGTTTCCGAATTACAACGTAATGGGCGTGGCCAAGGCTGCGCTCGAAAGTAGTGTGCGGTATCTTGCGGCGTCGCTGGGCACGAAGAATATCCGGGTAAATGCGATAAGTGCGGGCGCGATTAAAACGCTGGCGGCACGAGGCATCGGCGACTTACAGAAGATGATGGAACACGCCAGCAATCATGCGCCGATGAAGCGCAATGTGGACCCGGCCGAGGTGGGCAACACGGCGGCTTTCCTGCTAAGTCCGCTGGGCAGCGGCATTACCGGTGAAGTTACATTTGTGGACTGCGGCTATAACATTATGGGTTAAGTCAGAGCGCTTGGTTATGTAAGAGGTTGATACCAGACGGAAGGACTGTCGATGACCGCTGCTGAAACCCCGTTGCTAGATTCCGCTATGCTCAGGGTATCCATGAAGATGTTTGCTCTTGCGCTGTTTGCGTCTACCCTGCTGCCCGCACAGGCCGGCACTACGTCACCCGGTGCCGACGGTGCCCCCGCAATGGTGCTGCATGCGG
Source organism: uncultured Terriglobus sp. (assembly GCA_964244665.1). Classification (GTDB taxonomy): domain Bacteria; phylum Acidobacteriota; class Terriglobia; order Terriglobales; family Acidobacteriaceae; genus Terriglobus. The sequence continues at coordinate 95,957 of CAXTJO010000005.1, read as the reverse complement.
CGCGGCTGTTGGACGTGGCTGCGGGACGGGTGATGGCGCCGGGCGAGGTGCTGGTGCGCAATGGCCGCATCGCCGAGGTGGGCATGCAGGTGGCGCATCCGGCGGGCGCTGCGGTGCGCGACCTGGGCGACACCACGCTGATGCCGGGCCTGATCGACGCGCATGTGCACCTGTTTCTGCATGTGGGCGACGAGGCGAACCAGACGGTGGACGAGAGCGTGCCGGAGCGCACACTGATTGCCGCGGCGGCAGCAAAGGCCGACCTGCTGGCCGGTTTTACCGCCGAGCGCGACATGGGCACGGAGGGCGCGGGATGCGCGGATGTGGCGGTGCGGAACGCCATTAACAGGGGGCTAATCGCGGGGCCGCGGCTGCGGCTGTCGTGCAATGCAATCGACATTACCGGCGGGCACGAGGACACGAGCGGGCGCAACCCGGACGAGCACCTGCTGTCGAATGCGGACCGGGCCGACTCCGCCGATGACGTGGTGCGCGTGATGCGGGAACAGCACAAGCAGGGCGCGGACTTTACCAAGGTGTACGAGACCGGCCGCGACCGGCTGCAGGACGGCGTGTTTACCACGCCCTATCAGTACACCGAGGCCGAGCTTGCCGCCGCGGTTGCGGAGGCGCACCGCACCGGCAGTGTGGTGGCCGTGCACGCCACGGGCGAGCCGGGCACGCTGTTTGCGGCGCGCGCGGGTGTGAGCAGCGTGGATCACGCGTACCAGCTTTCGCCGGAGACGATGCGCACTATGCACGAGCGGCAGATCTATGCCGTGCCCACTTTCGCGATCGGGGAGTACTTTGCCCGGCACGCCCCAACGCCGGCGGCCACCGCGAGTCGCACGGCGATGGAGGCGTTTCACGCGAATCAGTTCAGGGTGCAGATGGCCGCGGGCGTGCCGTTTGCCGTGGGGTCCGACGTGGGGCCATTTCCCCATGGGACGCAGGCGCGGGAGTTGGTGCTGATGGGCGAAAACGGCATGCCAGCGGCGGAGGTGCTGCGGGCGGACCTGCTGAACGGGGCAAAGCTGCTGGGCTGGGGCGAGGAGATCGGGCAGTTGAGGCCGGGCTTCCGCGCGGACATCATCGCGGTTCCCGGGAATCCATTGCTGGACCTGGCCGTGACGGAACACGTGGCCTTTGTGATGAAGGACGGTGTGGTCGTGCGGTGACAGGCTTGCCGCCGCGCCTCGTGGGACGCGGCATACACTTACCCGCCGAGGGTCGCGATGAGGAAGAAGTATCCACTGCAGATTCCGTGCCGGCGCTGCGGCAACATTTGCTGGCAGCGGGTGCCGCGGTTTTCGTTTGTGACGTCGCAGATCATGGATTTTTTTCACTTGTACCCGTGGCGCTGCGCCCTGTGCGGGCGGCTGCGCCTGATCGCGCTGCGTGCGGACCGGCGCAGGTTTGTGCGCGAGGTGACGTTGCCCGGTGGGAAGGGTTAGGCGACCCTCTCCGCGAGTTCTGCCCAGCGGTCCATTACGGCGTCGAGCGCGGCCTGCGCGGCGGCCTGCTCGGCCATGGCGGCCTGCAGCTTTTTGCCGTCGCTGGCGATGCCGGGGTCGGCGAGCGCGGTTTCGGCTTTGGTCAGGCGCTCGTCGGCGGCGTCCACGCGGGCTTCCATGCCGTCCCACTCGCGCTGATCCATGTAGGTGAGCTTCTGCTTCGATTTGGAGCCGGTGGCGTTCGCAGCATCCTGCGCGATGCTGGCGGCGGAAGGCGCGGCGGTCTTGCTGGAGCCGTCGTTAAAGGCCGCAGCGGACTTGCGGCGGTCGCGCATCCACTGCTCCCATTGCGGGTAGTCGGCGAAGCGTTCGCTGCCGCCCTCGCCGTCGAGGCCGAGCACAGTGGTGCTGATGCGGTCGAGCATGTAGCGGTCGTGCGTGACGAGAACGAGAGCGCCGGGATATTCGAGCAGGTTTTGCTCGAGGATTTCGAGTGTGGGGATGTCGAGGTCGTTGGTCGGCTCGTCGAGTAGCAGCAGGTCTGCCGGTTGCAGCATGAGTTTGGCGATGAGCACGCGGGCGCGCTCGCCGCCGCTGAGGCGTTCTATGGGCTGGTTGAGCTGCTCGCCGGAGAAGAGGAACCGCGCGGCCCAGCTTGCCACATGGACGAGCCGGCCGTTGTGGACGACGGAGTCGCCTTCCGGCGCAAGGGCGCGGCGCAGGGTGAGCGTGGGGTCGATTTCGCGGAGCTGCGAGAAGTAGACGGTGCGCAGCATGCTTGCACGTTTGATGGTGCCGCCTGTGGGCTCCAGCTCGCCGGTGAGCAGGCGTAGAAGCGTGGTTTTGCCGCTGCCGTTCGGGCCCACAAGGCCAAGGCGTGTGCCGTTGGTGAGCAGGAGGTTGAGGTCGCGCAGAATGGTGCGGTCGCCCAGGTCGCAGCGGACGTTTTCAAACTCCACCAGCCGCTTGGTCTGGCGGTCGGTGGCGCTGAAGTCGATGCCCGCTGTGGTCTTGACGGCGCGCTGGTTGGCGTCGGCCAGGTCGCCGATCATTTCGTGCGCCTTGTCGATGCGGGCCTTGGATTTGGTGGTGCGCGCCTTGGGTCCGCGGCGCAGCCACTCGATCTCTGTCTTGACCTGATTTTTGAGGCTTTCGTGGGCCTTCTGCTGCGCGGCCAGATGCAGCTCGCGCTCTTCAAGAAACTGCGAGTATGGCCCCTCGATGCGCAGCGAGCCGCTGGCATAGACGCGGTTCAACTCGACCGTGCTGGTCGTGGACTCCTCGAGGAAATAGCGGTCGTGCGAGACGATTACGGCGGCTTCGCTCTCGGCGAGCAGCTCTTCCAGCCACTGAATCCCGGCAAGGTCCAGATGATTCGTGGGCTCGTCAAGCAGCAGAACGTCGGGCGAGCCGACCACCGCTTCGGCAATGGCAAGCCGCTTGCGCCAGCCGCCGGAGAGCGATGCCGCCTCAGCCTGCACATTTGGAAAACCGGTGCGACCCAGCATCTCGCGGATGCGGCCTTCGTGCTCGTCGTGTGGAACGTTAGAGTTTTTTAGAGAAGCTTCGAGCACGCCGCGAACGGTGGCGCCGGGAGCAAATTGCGAATCCTGCACGATGTAGGCGACGCGTGCGCGGCGGCGCGCGGCAACCTCGCCGGCGTCGGTGTCTTCACGGCCAGCGAGGACGGCCAGCAGGGTGGACTTGCCGGTACCGTTGGGGCCGATCAGGCCGATGCGGTCGCTGTCGCCAACGACGAAGTTCAGGTTCTCGAAGAGGACTTTTGCGCCGAAGCGTTTGCTCAGCGACTGCGCGTTCAGGATCGGAGGCATCGCTTTAGTCTACCGTTTTCGCGGGGATGCGCCGCATCTACAGCATACGGACGTGGAAGAGACGGTCGTCCGGCTCGTCGCCCTGCGTGACGGAGACTTCACCACGCGCCCGCGCGATGATGGACGGGAACTTGTCGCCCCACTCGATGAGCAGGAGTGCGTCGGGGTCGGCCTCCATGTCTTCCAGGCCCAGTTGCAACAGCTCTTCTTCGCGTTCCAGCCGGTAAAGGTCCAGGTGGTAGAGCTTTTTGGTGCGGCCCTGGTACTCGTGCACCAGTGTAAAGGTGGGGCTGGTGACGTCGTCTTCCGGCGCGCCCAGTGACCGCGCGATGCCGCGCACCAGCGTGGTTTTGCCGGCACCCAGATCGCCGCGCAAAATCACGGTGCGCGGCGCGGGCAGCATCAGTTCCATGATGGTTTCGCCGAGGGCCAGGGTGCCGTTCACGCTGCGGGTTTTGAGTCGCTTTTCGATCACTCGGCTATTCCACCACAGGCAACTTGTTTTGCCAGCGCGGCTTGCGAAGCCCGCTGATCCATGTCAGCCCGTTCGCGTCCTCTGTGCGGTAGCGGAAGGCGTCGCTGAGATGGGCGATGGTGTCGGTGGCGAGGATGGTGTGCTCGTCACGGCGGATGGCGGCGAAGTCCGCGGCGAGGCCGTGGAGGTAGACGGCGGCTTCGACCGCGGTTGCGATGTTGTGCGGGAACTGGGCAATGCTGGCGGCGACGATGCCGGTGAGAATGTCGCCGGAGCCGCCCTTGGCCATGCCGGGATTGCCCGTGGTGTTCACGGCGACGCGGCCGTCAGGGTGCGCGACGAGGGTACGCCAGCCTTTCAGGACCAGGGTCACGTGGTGCTCCATTGCGAACTTGCGGGCGAGGTTGAGGCGGTCGGCCTGAACTTCCCTGGTGCCGATGCCGAGGAGGGTGGCCATTTCGCCGGGGTGCGGGGTGAGGACGATGGGGCGGTTGCGGCCGTCGAGTTCGCCGGTGTGGCCATGAAACGCATTGAGGCCGTCGGCGTCGAGAACGAGCGGTAGAGTGGTGCTGCCGACGAGCTTGCGGACGAGTTCGGGCGTTTCGCCCTCGGTGCCGAGACCCGGCCCGATCGCGAGGACGGAGATTTTCTTGAGGAGCTTTGCCAGCGTGCCGGGGTCGGCGTTTGCGAGGGCGAGGGAGCCGTCGGCGGCCTCCTGCAGTGGAACGGTCATGAGTTCGGGCGTGACGCGCGCGACGGTTTGCTGAATGCTGCGCGCGACTGCCGCCGTGACCAGGCCGGCGCCGGTACGCAACGCGGCGAGCGCGCTCATGGAGGGCGCGCCGGACTTGCCCGCGGCACCGCCGATGAGGAGGACGTGGCCGTACATGCCCTTGTTGGAGTCGATGTTGCGCGGCTGTTCGAACAGCGCCTTGGACGTGCCGGTCCACGTGAGGTTTTCGGTGGACTGAATGGCCATGTCCGGGGAGCCGATCTGTGCGACGACGACCGGGCCGAGTGTTGCCGCGGTGAGATGGCCGAAGAGGTGCGCGGGCTTGGGTGCGGTGAAGGTGACGACGGCGTCGGCGCGGAAGGCTTCGGGGTTGGATTGGTCGCGGGCGTCGGCGTCCCATCCAGAGGGGAGGTCGACGGCGACGACGGGGACGGTGGAGGTGCGCAGGGCGTCGCGAACGGCGACAGCAATGCCGCGGAGGGGTGGCTTGAAGCCGGTACCGGTGACGGCGTCGAGGACGAGTTCGGCGCCATATAGCAGCGAACGAGTCACTTCCTCAGTTTCCTTAGAGGGCAGCTCGAAGACGGTAACGGCAGCGCGATCAAGCCGCTGAAGAGCATCTGCGGAAGCGCCCTCAAACTTGGTTTCCGGGCCGGTAAGCGCGATGGTGACCCGAAGGCCATCGCTGGAGAGGGCACGAGCGGCGACCAAGCCGTCGCCACCGTTGTTGCCGGTGCCGCAGACGATGAGGACGTACCGCACGCGAGGGTATCCAGTTCGGACGAACTGGGCGACAGCCTTTCCGGCGTTATCCATCAACTCGGTAAACGGGATGCCAAGTATCTCGACAGTCCACTTGTCGGTGGCGGCCATTTCGGCGGCGGTGAGCATCTGCATGATGGATTGGATGCTTGTCGGCTTTGAAGAACCCATGTCCCGAAAGTCCGGACATGGGGCACGGTGGGTTCATGCAGGTTGCGAAGAATTGCGAGGTTCTCCGCTGCGCTTCGCTCCGGTTGAAAAACAGTCTTGAGGAGTGCAGACAGTCTGGAGACGTGCAGATAGCCGGCTGCTACGGGCGGAGTGGGATGGGGCTGTCCACGTCGCGGTCGCGGTAATACGGCGCGCGGAAGCGGAGGATGTTTGCGCCGGCTTTTGCGGGGGTGATCAACGACGCCGCATCCAGGAGCCAGCGGTTGCGCACGTTGTGGCTGATGCGCCGGAAGAGGGCCTTGTCCAGGTAATCTTCGCCGACGTTCCAAAGGATGCCGCCGACCGGTGTGACGAAGAAGTCGATCATGCCGGTCTCGTTGGTATAGCGGCCCAGCTTGGCGCTGTAGTAGGTCTTGGTGCCGATATTGCCGTCGGACGATTCGGAGATCGGACCGATCTTCCACTCTGCGCTGTACGCCGCGGAGTAGGCCGTGGCGCGCAGCCGCCCCATCCAGTAACGGCGGGTGTTCTCGAAGTCGAGTGCGCGCTGCTTGGGATCGTTCTGGATGTAGATGAAGTTTGTAATCGCACCCATCAGCGGGTGGCCGACGTAGTCCACGCCAAAGGGGTCGTCGTCGTTCCACCGGCTCCAGCGGTAGCGTTGCAGGGTGGTGACGTAGTCGCCCCAGTAACCGTCGGTGTGGTGCAGCAGGTGGTATCGTGCATCGTCGTCCATGCCGACGTTGCCGCCTGTTTGGGCGGAAAGAAAAAAGAACGAACTGCCGAGCACCCGTACCCAGCTCACGCGGCACTGCCTGCCGCGCAGCTCACCGGAATCGCAGGCGGTATTGCGATCGATTTCGGATGCCAGACGCAGCTCCCTGACCGCGGTGTGCGGCACCGGCGGCACGCTACCCGCAGCGACGGAGTCGTTGGCAGGGGCCGCAGAAAGAGGCACCGCGGTGAATGCGGCAGCGGCAGCCTGGCTCTCGCGAATGGCGGAGGGCGCACTGGGCAATCGCGGATCGGATGGGGGCGGCTCGGCGGACACGGTCAGGGCTGCCTGCTGTGCGCGAGCGACCGTGCCGTGCGGCCAGAGCAGGCCGAGGCAGGCGACCGTGACGCGTACAAACGTGGCGCGTGCGGCCTGGCGCACCGGAGCAGGAAGTCGCATGGGTGCCTCTATATTAACGAGAGGGATGGGGGGCCTGTGGGCATGTCCTTAGAATGAACACATGCGCTGGCAGAAGGTTCTTGCGAGTACGGACGCCTTTCTGACCCATGTGGCCGGCGACCCTCTGGTGACCGGCGTCGCCTACGACTCACGAGACGTGCGGCCCGGCGATGTTTTTGTCGCGATGCGGGGCGGGTCGGTGGATGGGAACCGGTTCATCGACGCGGCGATTGCCGGCGGGGCTGCCGCGATCCTGACCGATTCGATGGAGACCTTTGCAGAGGTGGAGAGCAGAGGTTTGCCGGTGGGCGCGGTGCACCATGGACGCCGTGCGCTTGCGCAGGCCAGCGCCGCAGTGTTTGAGCACCCGGAGCGCACGCTGAAGCTGACCGCCGTGACCGGCACCAACGGCAAAACCACGACGGCCTTTCTGGCCGAGTCCCTGCTGCTGCAGGCAGGGCGCAAGTGCCTGCTGGTGGGCACGATAGAAACGCACCTGCCTGCTGCCGACGGCGCAAGAGAGACCCGCGCGAGCGTGCACACCACGCCCGAGAGCCGCGACCTGTACGCCCTGATGCGCGAGGCCTCGGACCGTGGCGCGACCGAAGCCGTGATGGAGATGAGTTCGCATGCGCTCGACCAGGAACGCGTCTTCGGCTTGCCAGTGGACGTGGCGGTGTTCACGAATCTGACGCAGGACCACCTGGACTACCACGGCAGCATGGAGGCATATGCTGCGGCCAAGGCGCGGCTGTTCGAGGGCGTGGGTGCGCCGCCGCCGCGCGTTGCCGTGGTCAACGCCGACGACCCTGCCGCCGGCAGAATGCTGCACGCGGCGGCAGGGTGCGCGAATCGCTGGCGCTACAGCCTGCTCGACCCCTCGGCGGAGTTCTATGCCAGCGGCATCCGCTACGGTGCGGGCGCGACGGAGATGGTGCTGAATACGCCGTTCGGCAGCGCCACAATCGTCTGCGCGCTCACGGGCCGGGTGAACGTGTATAACCTGCTGACTGCAGGTGCCGCCGCCCTTGCACGCGGCGTGGAGTTCGACACGCTGGTTGAGGCAGTACCGCTGTTGCGGCCGGTGCCGGGGCGTTTTGAAACCGTGCCGAACGAGCTTGGCCTGACCGTGGTGGTGGATTATGCGCACACCGACGATGCCCTGCGCAACCTGATCGCGCTGGCACGCGAGCTTGCCGGGGAGGGTCGGGTGCTGACGCTGTTTGGGTGTGGCGGAGATCGGGACCGGGGCAAGCGGCCAAAGATGGGTCGGGCTGCCGGCGAGGGCAGCGACATCGTCGTTGTAACCAGCGACAATCCGCGCTCGGAAGACCCTGCGGCCATTGCGGCGGAGAGCCTTGCGGGCGTGCTCGACGCCGGGATGGAGGCCGTGTGCGTGGTGGTGGAACTCGACCGCGCACGTGCCATCGCCAAGATTCTGCAGCAGGCCCGCGCCGGTGACGTGGTGCTGATCGCGGGCAAGGGCCACGAGAAGACGCAGACGATTGCGGGCGTGGCGACACCCTTCGACGACGTGTCCGTTGCGGCGGAAACCCTGCGCCGTATGAGCAATGGAAGAGGATAGAACGATGCAACTCACGCTCGGCCAGATCGCCGAATGGATTCACGCGGAAGGCGACTTCGACTCTGCAACGCAGGTTTTCGGCTACTCCATCGATTCCCGCAGCCTTGCCGCCGGGGAGATGTTCTTTGCCGTGACGGGCGAGCGGCTGGACGGCCACGATTTTGTGCAGGCCGCGCTGGATCTGGGCGCGGCGGCGGCGGTCGTGAGCACCCGCTGGGTCATCCCCGCACAGGTCGACAGCAGCAAGCTGCTGCGCGTGCCCGACAGCGAAGACTGCGTGCTGCGTGCCATGCAGAAGCTGGCACGGGAGGTGCGCCGCGCGTGGGCTGCGCTGGGTCCGGACCGGCGCGTGATCGGCGTGACCGGTTCCGCGGGTAAGACGACGACCAAGGAATGCGTCGCTGCCGTGCTCGCGGCAAAGTTCCATGTGCTCAAGTCCGCCGGTAACCTGAATAACGGCTTCGGCTTGCCGCTTCAACTGCTCAAGCTCGATGCCCTGGATGATATTGCCGTGCTGGAGATGGGGATGAATCACGGTGGTGAGTTGACGGCCCTTGCGCGGGTCGCCGAGCCGGATTGGGCCGTCGTCTCGAACGTCGCGCCTGTGCACCTGGAACACTTTCCTGCCGGGATCGACGGTATCGCCGCTGCCAAGTATGAGCTTGTCCAGGCACTGCCACCGCGGGGAATTGCTTTTCTGAATGCGGACGACCCACACGTTCGCACGTTTGGCCGGGGCCGCGAACCGCACGTCCGCAGCTTCGGCATTCACGCCGCCGCAAACGTCCGCGCTTCTGCCGTGGAAAGCCTCGGTGCGGACGGCATGCGATTCGTCGTCCACACGGCAGCGGGGCAAACCGCGCCCGCACGCATCGCGCTGCTGGGGGAACACAACGTCTACAACGCGCTCGCGGCGATCGCCGTCGGCCTGGAAGCCGGCGTGCCGCTGGAAGAATGCCTGCACGCGCTTGAAGCCCTGCAGCCCGGCGACAAGCGTGGCGAACGGCTGCACTGGAACGGCGCGCAGCTTGTGAACGACACCTACAACTCCAACCCGCGCGCGCTGGACAGTATGGTCGATGCGCTGGCCGCCGTCCCTGCAGGGCGCCGCATCGTTATTGCCGGAGAGATGCTGGAACTCGGCCCCGATGCCGCCGCGCTGCACCGCTGCTGCGGCGAACACATGCGCTCCGCCGGCGTCGACGTGGTGGTCGGCGTGCGCGGTTTTGCGCGGGAGATTGTGGAGGGCTTTGGCGCGGACGGTATCTTCGTCGACACGCCGGAGCAGGCCGGCACATGGCTGCGGGAGAACGCCCGTGACGGTGATGCGGTGCTGCTGAAGGCATCGCGCGGTGTGCGGCTGGAGCGTGCGCTGGCGGAGCTGCAGCCTTAATGCGAGCCGAACCATTGTTGGCAGTCCCTCTCCGCGAGCAGCGCCTAGTAAGCTGAACCTGCTGCATCCACGTTCCCGGCCGTGCCGGTGGAGGTCCGTTGCTCTTCTGGCTGCTGTACGAAAAGCTCTACCCAATCTTTCGCGTCTTTCGCATCTTCCGGTATCTCACATTCCGCTGCGTCTTTGCGTCGCTCACGGCGTTGCTGATCGGCATGCTGATTGGGCCGTTCGTGATTCGCCGCCTGCGCGAGTTCCAGATCGGCCAGTATATCCGCGACGAAGGCCCGCAGAGCCACAAGACCAAGTCAGGCACGCCCACCATGGGCGGCGTGCTCATCGCTATCGCTATCCTTGTCCCCACGCTGCTGTGGAGCGACCTGCGCAATCCGTTTGTGTGGCTGGTGATGTGCTCGACGCTGGCGTTCGGCGCCATTGGGTTTGCCGACGACTACATCAAGGTCGTGCATAAGCGGAACCTTGGCCTCACCAGCCGGCAGAAGCTTGCGTTTCAGTTCCTCGCCAGCCTGGCCGTTGCCGCTGTTCTGTGCGTGATGCAGAGCCGCGGGTTTTATTCGACACGGCTCGTTGTGCCGTTCTTTAAGCACTTCCGCCCTGACCTTATCGTTGGCTTTACCCGCCACATTCACGGGTTGTACTGGCTGTCTTTTCTGCCTTTCGTCGTGTTTGTGATGCTGGTGGTTACGTTCTCATCCAACGCCGTGAACCTTACCGACGGACTCGACGGCCTGGCGATCGGCTGCACCATCATCGCTGCGGGGGCGCTCACGGTACTCACCTATGTGTCCGGCCACGTCGTGTTTTCCGACTACCTTGAAATTCCGCGCATGCCGATGGTCGGCGAATTGACCATCTTTTGCGGTGCCATGGTTGGTGCCAGCATCGGGTTCCTTTGGTATAACGCCCACCCGGCTGAGGTGTTTATGGGCGACGTCGGCTCGCTTGCGCTGGGCGGCGCCATTGCCACTGTCGCCGTCATCATCAAGCAGGAGTTGCTGCTGCCCTTCATCGGCGGTGTCTTCATCCTGGAGGCGGTCTCAGTCATGCTGCAGGTTGGAAGCTACAAGCTTCGCGGCGGCAAACGCATCTTCCGCATGGCACCGCTTCACCACCACTTTGAACTGAGCGGCTGGAGCGAAAGCAAAGTGATCGCCCGTTTCTGGATTATGGCGCTGGTGTTCGCGCTGTTCGCGCTGACCACGCTGAAGTTGCGGTAACTACCGCTTCTCGATTGCGTCCATGCGAGCTTCCAGCGTTCCGGTCAAGTGGTAGAACTCGCGCAGGTCGGCACAATGCGGCCAAGGTGATTGTTCACCTCTGCTCTGAACTCCTTTGCCTCGGCCCGAACATCCTTCATCTCAGTACGAATCGCGCGCAGTTCCTCACGCATTTCGTTCCGCAGATCTTTGATTTCGCCCTTTAACTCAGTCCGGGTCTCTTTATTATCACTGCGACTAAACAGGATGCCAGCCAAAATCGCAATCAGCGGAATTCCAACAATCACCACGTCATGCATCGGCAGCCCTCCGTGCGGAGATGCTATCAGAACGCCTACGTCACCGCCGCACAAATCGCGTACTCTTGAAACCGCCATGGACCTGAAAAATAAACGCGTTCTCGTCGTCGGCCTCGGCAAGTCCGGCGTTGCCGCCGCGCTGTTCCTGCGCAGCCGCGGTGCCCGCGTCACCGTCTCCGACGCGCGCCCCTCCGACGCGCTTGCGAAAGAAATCCCTGCCCTTCTGGACGCGGGCGTGATGGTGGAAACCGGTGGACACGGTGTGCTCACCTTCCGCCGCCAGGACCTCGTCGTCCTGTCACCCGGCGTGCCCCTGAACACACCGGAAGTCCAGCAGGTGCAGCGCTTCGGCGTCCCTATCCTTGGCGAACTCGAGCTCGCCGCCCAGTCCCTGCAGGGCGAAATCATTGCCATTACCGGCTCCAACGGCAAAACCACCACCACCAGCCTGCTCGGGCATATCTTCAGCCGCGCAGGCAGGCCCACCCAGGTCGGTGGCAACATCGGCCTTCCCGTAGTCGACCTGGTGGCAACCGGCACTGCAGAGACCGCCAACATCCTCGAAGTCAGCAGCTTTCAGCTTGAAACCATCCACACCTTCCACCCGCGCATCGCGCTTATCCTGAACATTACGCCAGACCACCTTGACCGCCACGGCGATTTTGAGCACTACGCCGCCGCCAAGGCCCGCATCACCGAAAACCAGACCGCCGACGACTTCCTTGTGCTGAACGCCGAGGACAAGCCGACCCAGATGGTCGCGGCGAAAACGAAAGCGCAGATCTATTGGTTTTCCAACACGCGCCGCATCAAGCAGGGCGCATTCACCCACGCGGACGGCGTCTACTTTATCCCGTCTGAAGGCGCGGTGCCGGAGTCCATCCTGCCGCTCGCAAGCATCCAGCTCCGCGGTGCGCACAACGTCGAAAACGTCCTTGCCGCCGTCACCGCCGCCCGCCTTGCAGGCATCCCCGCCAGCACGGTGCGCGAGGCCGTGGAAACCTTTCACGCCGTCGACCACCGCCTCCAATTCATCGCGACGATTCGCGGCGTCGACTACTTCAACGACTCCAAAGCCACAAACGTCGACGCCACAGCCAAGGCTCTTGAAGCTTTCCCGGGCAACATCCGCCTGATCCTTGGCGGCAAGGACAAGGGCAGCGACTACACCACCCTGCTGCCCCTTCTAACGACCCGCGCCAAAGCGGTGTACACCATTGGCTCCGCTGCCGGCAAGATCGAAGACCAGCTTGTCGAGTCCCTTTCCTATCCCGTCACGCATGCCGAAACCCTGGCAAACGCCGTGGCCCTCGCCGCCCGCGAAGCCCAGCCCGGCGACACCGTCCTACTTGCCCCCGCCTGCGCCAGCTTCGACCAGTTCACCAGCTACGAACACCGCGGCCGCACCTTTGCCGAACTCGTGCGGGCCCTGCCCAAATAAAGTTGACTCTGGTGACAATCCAGCCGTCGGTAGCAACTCAGCAAGCCTTGAGGCAGAAGGATGAGCAGCACCACCGACCGCGCTGCTCAATGCTGTCTGTTTACGGTTGCACGCCGTGGGCCTGTGCCAGCTTCTTTGCCGCCTCTGTGTGCTTTGTATCCAGCGAAAGCCGCCGCGTTGCCAACGCCTTTACCGCGGGAACCGCGCTGCCCGACGCCTCGGCTTTCGATTCGTCCACCGCCTGCTGATTGCCCTTCACCAGACCCTTGATGTAGGCCTTATCGAACGTGTCGCCAGTCAGCACTTCAAGCTCGGTGTACGACGCACGGTCGCTCACGGTCAGGCTGTCCGGCCCGGACGGTGTCACATGGGCCGCTGCATCGGCCGTGCGAATCTGCGGCTTGAGCCCCGTGTGATCGCGCACGACCATCGTGGCATACTGCTTTACGTCCGCGCTTTGGCTCTTCTTCAGCGCAAGCTGACCCGTCTTGATCTCATAATTTGCGTCCTTCGCCGTCTCGTCCAAAAACGTTTTGTCCTGCGACGAAGCCTGCGCACTCGCCACGCCTGTGCCCATTACCAGGGCCGACAGCAGCGCCATCCAAGTCAATCTCTTGTTCATTGCACGTCCTCCACCCACGGCTAAATGCGCGCGGGTAGCGTCGCCGTTGCCTTTATGCTCAAAATGGCGTGCACTCCGCCGGCCCCTTAATCCTGTACCTCGCAAGGTTCCCGCTGCACGCAAACCGCGCCAGCAGCCGCTACCTTAACTACAGGTCTTCCATGGCAAAGCGCGTCGGCGTCGACAAATGGCTCTTCGGCACGGTTCTCACCCTTGTGGTGTTCGGCCTCGTCATGGTCTTTAGCACCTCCGCGGTCCTTGCCAAGGCACAGTACGGCTCGCCCTACCAGTATGTCGTCAAGCAGGCGGCCTTCGCACTTGCCGGCATGATCGCGTTGTTTGGCCTGATGCGCGTGGACTACCGCCGCTATAACAATCCGCGCATCATCTTTCCCGCGGTCGCCATCACCGCCCTGCTGCTATTGGCTGTCTTCGCCTTTGGCAGCACCAACGGCGCTCACCGCTGGATTCGACTGCCCGGCACCACGCTGCAACCGGCGGAGCTTGCCAAGCCAGTCATCGTCCTGTTTCTGGCCTGGTTCCTGCAAAGCCGCGTGCACCAGATGGACGACTGGAAGGGCACCATCCTGCGCGCCGTCGCGCCGCCGCTCGTCCTGATCGCGCTGATCCTGAAAGAGCCCGACCTCGGCACCTCCCTCGTCTGCGTCGGCGTGCTCGCGGCCATGCTCTTCCTCGCCGGCATTGAGCTGAAGTATTTCGTGTGGGCCGCCATCCCCGGTGGCATCGGCCTGTACTGGATGCTGTTTCACGTCGCTTTTCGCCGCGCCCGCATGCTCGCGTTTGTCAATCCGGAGGCAGACCCGCGCGGCACCGGCTTTCACATCCTGCAGTCACTCATCGCCGTGGGCACCGGCGGCTTCCATGGCCTCGGCCTAATGGAAGGCCGGCAGAAGCTGTTCTACCTGCCCGAGCCTCACACCGACTTCATCTTCGCCACGGTTGCCGAAGAGCTCGGTCTCATCGGCGCCGTCGTCATGGTCGGCCTGTTCGCCTTTCTTGGCTACCGGGGCCTGCGCACGGCAGTGCTCTCGACGGACCCCTTTGCACGCTTTCTCGCCTTCGGTTTTACAGTCGCTATCCTCATCCAGGCCTTCTTCAACATCTCCGTCGTCCTCGCGCTGCTGCCCACTAAAGGCATTCCGCTCCCGTTCATCTCCTCCGGCGGTACCAGCGTGTTTATTACCCTCGCCACCATGGGCGTGCTGCTCAACATCAGCCGCGAAATCGATTAGAGGCAGCGAGTCAGCAACTCAGCTATGCAGACAACACCTGGTTTACAGATCCCGGATACGCCCAATCACATTGCGGAAAAACTTCTGACATCTGCACACGAGGTGTGGTTCTAGCATGCCCAACGGCCTCCGCGTCCTTATCGCCGGCGGTGGCACCGGCGGCCACGTTATTCCCGCGCTCGCCATTGGCCGCGAGCTCCGAGACCACCACGCCGCAGACGTCCGTTACGTAGGCACCGCCCGCGGCCTCGAGACCCGCCTCGTGCCCGAGGCCGGCTTTCCTCTCGAACTCATCCATGTCGGCCAGCTCAAGAACGTTTCGCCGCTCACCCGCGCAAAAACCCTCACCGACCTTCCACGCGGCGTGGCGCTCTGCATTCGGCTGCTTCGCCGCTTTAAACCCCACGTGGTTGTCGGTGTCGGCGGCTACGCCAGCGGTCCGGCCATGCTCGCCGCTGTCCTGCTGCGCATACCCACGCTCGCCTTTGAGCCGAATGCCGCGCCCGGCCTCGCCAATCGCTTGGTGGGCCGATCTGTTTCCGCCGCCGCCGTCAACTTTCCCGAGACGGCGACGCAGTTCCGCAACGCGCGGGTTACCGGCATCCCCGTCCGGCCAGACTTTTTCAATATCCAGGCAAACGCTGCAAACACCACGCCGAGCCTGCTCATCATGGGTGGTTCGCAGGGCGCTCAGGCACTCAACACCGCCATGCCGCAGACCGCCGTCATGCTGCTGCGAACGGTCCCGGGCCTGACCATCGTTCATCAGGCCGGCGAGCGTCACCTGGACACCACGCGCGCCGCGTACGCCGCCGCCGGGGCGGACACCTCGCGGGTCCGGATCACAGGTTTCCTGAATGCCGTCGAAGCAATTGCGTTGGCCGACCTCGTCGTGTGCCGCAGCGGTGCCAGCACCGTCGCCGAACTCTGCGCCGCCGGCCGCCCCGCCCTTTTCGTTCCCTTTCCGCAGGCCGCGGACGACCATCAGACCCGCAACGCGGAAGCCCTCGTCCGCCTCGGCGCGGCCCAGTTGCTGCCACAAAGTGAACTCACACCGGAGCGGCTGGCCGCGGCTGTTACGGCTCTGCTGGGCTCGCCGGAAACGCTGCGCGCCATGTCTGCGGCGGCACGGACCAACGCCCACCCTGCGGCCCTGCATACCATTACGAGCATGGTGACCCAGCTCGCCGCAACACGCTGACCGGCCCTTTACCCGCTCGATGCCGGACTGCATTTAGCAGATTCGCGCAAACCCGCTCTTAGGTGCAAAAGAAGAGGCCCGGCAACCTGCCAGGCCTCTTTTGTTCTACCGGTGTCCGCCCCCGCCGTGCGAGCCGCCACCACCACCCCCGTGAGAGCCACCGCCGCCGGAGAACCCTCCGGAATGACCGCCGCCGAAGCTGCCGCTACCACCAGAAAAGCTCCGCTGGCCGCCACCAAAACTCTGGCCGCCACCCACGCTGCGCTGCGCCCCAAAGCTCTGTCCACCGCTAAAGCTCCGCTGCTGGCCGCCAAAGCTCTGGACACCGGCCACACCGCGCTGGCCGCCAAAGCTCTGCCCACCAGCTACGCCGCGCTGCCCGCCGACGAAGCCCTGGCTGCCACCCAAGCCGCCAGCGCGACCCGTGCCGGCAAATCCATTGCCCCCACGGTTGTAACCGCCGAACCCGCGTCCGCCGCTTGGGAACCGGTTAAAGCCGACTCCTCCGCCGCGGATGCCACCACGGAACCCACCGTAGCCGCCGTTATAAAAGTGGCCGCCGAATCCGAAACCGACGTGGTTCAGGCCGCGGTTGTAAAAGAAAACTCCCCGGTTCCAGTAGCCGCCAAAGTAGCCGACGCCGAAGTACCCAAAGCCGTAGTCAAGACCGCCGTAGTAGCCGACGTTCTCTCCCCAGTACCCGGCATTCCAGTAGTAGCCGCCACCGTACCCCGGACCCCACCAGCCCGGCGTCCACAGCGCGCCGGTATACGGAGGCTCGACCCACGCGCCGTTTACCCAGTAGTAGTCGCCCACGCTGGAATCCCACGCCCAGTAGCCCGGCGTCCAGAGATAGCCGTCCCCCGGAGCTTCCGGCTGATCGTACTGTGGAATGGCTGGCGGCGCTGTGTCGGTCACGGGAGCCTGCTGCGGCGTGGGCTGGTAGCCACCCTGCTGCTGATATCCCTGGGCGGAGTAACCCTGCTGCCCGTCGTAGCCCTGCTGACCATAGCCTTGCTGCGGATAGCCCTGTTGCGCATAGCCCTGGCCGCCGTCATACCCTTGTGGCTGGCCGTAACCCTGTGGGTTTGCGTATCCCTGCGGATTGGCGTTGCTCTGCGGATTGGCATAACCCTGTTGCGTGCCGTAGCCGTTGCTCTGGCCGCCGTACGCCTGTGCACCTGCCGTCGCCGCAGATACCGCAAGTGCGATGCCCAGAGCGCCGGTCCAAACCCGAATAGAAGTCGAATGTGTCATGACTGTGATCCTTTTCGCCCGCATTTGTCGCTGCCGGAGTCGTACACGGCATTGCGCGTAGCAGGAGGCGCGGAACTAATCCGCACATTTAACAAGACACGGGCCGGGAGCAAAAGTTGCGCCCACCCGGCAGCGGAGCCGGGTAGGCGCAGAGTGGAGCAAGCCGGCCCTGCAGCTCCGCCATACCAACGGGCGGATCAGGCCGGGTAGCTCTAATGAGGATGCTCCTCGTGGCCGCCGCCCTCAGGCCGCGCAGCCTGTTTCTGCTGCTGCACCTGTAGGTGGTCCTGCTGCCGTTGTGTCTGCACCTGCTGCCGGTCCTGCTGGCGCTGCGTCTGCACCTGCTGACGGTCCTGCTGGCGCTGCTGCTGTTGTTGCTGCTGCAGGGCTTGCCGCTGCTGGTTGTCCTGCTGGTGCTGCTGCAATTGCTGCTGCTGCAGGCCCTGGCGCTGCTGCTGGGTCGATCCACCCGGCTGCTGCTGGATTGCCTGCCGCTGCTGCTGGTCCTGCTGCTGCTGTTGTAGCCGCTGTGTTTGCAGGGCCTGCCGCTGCTGCTGGTCCTGCCCACGCTGTTGCTGCACCCCCTGCTGATCCCCAAACCGCTGCTGCTGCACGTTCTGCCTATCGACCTGTACGTTCCCATCGCCGATGGTGCCATGGTTTGCCGCAGCCGCGTTGTTGTTCAACGAGTCCGCAGTGCGGAAGTTCGGCTGGCCGCCCGGGGTAAACCCGCGCTGTCCCGGCTGCCCGTTTGTTCCAAAGCCTCGCTGCTGATTGCCACGTGCCTGTCCGTCGTTGGTAAAGTTGCCGCCCCGTGCCGGCACCGCGGCCTGGTGGAACTGCTGCGCCGAGTTCACCGGGCGCGCCAACGCTCCCACCGGGGGCGCACCGTGGTTCTGCCCAGCAAATTGCGACCGGTCCTGCCGTGCAAAGCTCACATGCTGCACCTGCGCCTGCGTCGGCTGGAAGTGGTTTTCATGAAAGGCCGCCTGCTCCCCCGCACTTGGGCGGTTCTGCAAACCACCCTGCCCACCCACATAACTCGTGTGCACGTTGTTGACGATGGTCGTATTGTGCACGTATGTGTTGTGTACCACGTTCACATCCACGTGGCTGTAGTTGGTGTTGTAGAAGAAGTGGTTGTTGTTCCAGTACCCGCCCTCATACCCATGGCCGAAGAAGCCGAAGCCGTAATTCACACCGCCGTAGTAGCCGATATGCGGCCCCCAGTACCCGGCGTTCCACGCGTAGTAGCCATTGTTGAAGCCCCAGTATCCCGGCGTCCAAAGGTAGCCCGGCTGCGGTGCGCCAACCCACGTTCCGGGTACCCAGAAGTAGTCGCCCACCTCGGCATCCCACTGCCAGTACCCGGGCGTCCAGATGTAGTCGGGGCCGGGCGCAACGGGTTGTTCATAAACCGGGATCGCCGGCGGCGCGATCGAAATCCCGATAAAAATGCCTGCATGGCTGATGGCTGGAACCGCGGCCATCGCACCCAGTAAAGCGGCTGCTGTAAATAGTGTTGTGTGTCGCATCTCGTGTCTCCCGGCCCAGTCGGCCCGCCCCTGTGTGAACGCGGAGCCGCGCGGAATGTTGCTCAGCTGTCCGTGAAAACTACACCGCCGAACCCTGTTGGTATTTCGTACCGCAACCATCTACAGTGAAGCGGGGCCGCTGTTCCTGCGCCCGCAGAGGAGAACCACAGCCATGTACGCCGCCATGCAGCGCGTCCACTTTATCGGTATCGGCGGCATCGGCATGAGCGGCATCGCGGAGATCGTCCTTTCGCTTGGCTACCCCGTCTCCGGCTCCGACCTGCGCCGCTCCCCGACCACCGACCGCCTGCAGTCGCTCGGCGCAACAATCTACGAAGGCCACCGTGCCGACCAGGTGCTCGCCGCCGACGTCGTCGTTACTTCGACCGCCGTGCCGGCAGATAACCCTGAAGTCGCCGAAGCCCGCCTGCGCCGCATCCCCGTTATCCCCCGCGCGGAAATGCTCGCCGAACTCATGCGCCTCAAGTACGGCATCGCCGTCGCGGGCATGCACGGCAAGACCACCACCACCACCATGATCGCGGCGGTGCTGGCAGCGGGCGAGCTTGACCCCACCGTCGTCGTCGGCGGTCGCGTCGATCTTTTCGGCTCCAACGCCCGTGCCGGTGCCTCCCGCTACCTTGTTGCGGAAGCCGACGAGTCCGACCGCAGCTTCCTCAAGCTCTCCCCCATCCTCGCCGTCGTCACCAACCTGGACCGCGAACACATGGACAGCTACACCGGCATGGACGACATCGAAAACTGCTTCGTCGACTTCATGAACAAGGTGCCCTTCTACGGTGCGGTGACCGCCTGCATCGACGACCCGCTCCTCCACGCCATTCTGCCGCGCGTCACCCGCCGCGTGCTTACCTATGGTGCACATCAGGACGCTGCCTTCCGCCTTATGCCGCTGCCACGCTCCGGCGACTGCCACGCCAACTTCCACGTCCGCGTGAAAGAGCCCAACACGGCAGAAGACAGGCTCCTCGGTCCCTTCCAACTGCACGTCCCCGGCCGGCACAACCTGCTCAACGCCACCGCCGCTGTCGCCATCGGCATCGAGCTTGGCCTTACCTCAGCCCAGATCGCCCAGGGCCTTGCCAGCTTTCGCGGTGTTGACCGCCGCTTCCAGCACAAAGGCTCGGCAAACGGCGTCGCCGTAGTCGACGACTACGGCCACCACCCCACCGAAATCCGTGCCACCCTTGCCGCCGCCCGCGAGTGCGGCTACCGCCACATCCATGTTCTCTTCCAGCCCCACCGCTACTCCCGCACCCGCGACCTGCTCGACGATTTTGCCACCGCTTTTGCCCAGGCCGACACCCTGGAACTTGTCCCCATCTATGCCGCCAGCGAGCAGCCCCTGCCCGGCATTACCAGCGACACGCTTGCCGCTGTCATCGCCGCACGTGGGACAAATGCTCACAGCCCGAATGTCCATGTCTCCGAAACCCTGCAGCAAGCCGCGGAACGCGTCGCCGGCAACGCCACTGCGGGCGACCTGCTGCTGACCCTCGGCGCCGGTTCCGTCTCCCAGGCCGCGCCCCTGCTGCTGGAACACCTGGAACGCACCGCGCGGGCACCTGAGCTCCAGCGGGCATAGCATCTGTCATTTTCAGTCGGCACAACATCCAAAAGTCCCACCCGTGCCTGCCTAACTTCCTCGGCAGCCTATCGCTGCCGTGCCCACGGCGAGTAGCGGCGCAGATTCGCCCGCACTCACGCCTACCCTTAGCCGCTACAATTCCCTCAGGCGATTCCCGCGGCCCTGCTCAGGCCATGCGGACAAACCAGGCACGAAAATCGGGACCAGCCTTGCTGGACCGGCCGGAAACGGCGAATGCACGTCCGCGTATCGACGAAATTCGGCGCGCCCCGACGGAACCCGTACGCCCACGCCGCGAGTACCCCGGCACACCTTCCAGCGACTTCGATCCCGACGACACTGCCGTCAGCCGCAATCGTGGGCGTGGCCGCCGTATCCGCCGCGGTCTCATTCCCCAGACCAAAAACGGCCGCATAGCTGCCGCTGCCAGTGTCTTTCTTTTTCTTGCCGCTGTTGCCGCAGGCTGCTACAAGGCCAGCCAATTCCTCCACCACGATCCACGCTTTCGCATTACCTCCTCCAACTCCATCGAACTTCGAGGCAACACCCACCTCAGCCGCTCCCAACTGCTCTCCGTCTTTGGCGAAGACGTCGACGGCAACCTCTTCAATGTGTCCTTACGCGACCGCCGCGACCAGCTCGAACAAATGCCCTGGGTGGAGCATGCCACCGTCATGCGCATTCTGCCGGATCGTCTCCGCGTCGATGTGATCGAGCGCACACCCGTCGCCTTCGTTCGCCAGGGCAGTTCCATCGGCATGGCCGACCGCAATGGCGTCCTCCTCGACATCCCGCCAGACGCACCCGGCAACCCCAACTACTCCTTTCCCGTAATCACCGGCCTGCGGGCAAGTGACACCGCCGAGAGCCGCGAGCAGCGCATGCACCTCTACACCGCATTCCTGCATGATCTCGACAACGGCGGCACCAAAGTGTCTGCCGACCTGAGCGAGGTCGACCTTTCCGACCCGGAAGACCTTAAATCCCTGCTGCCCAGCGGCAACGGTTCCGAGACTCTGGTCCATTTTGGAACCACCGACTTTCTCCACCGCTACCAGCGCTTCCAGGACCACATCGCCGAATGGCGCGCCCAGTATCCCCGCCTCAGCTCGGTCGACATGCGCTACGAGCGCCAGGTCGTGCTGCAGATGCCGCCGAAAGACTCCACCGTCGCGGCCGCCGGCACCACCGCATCACCCGCAGGCAGCATAACGCCCGGTACGGCCAGAACTGCACACACTGCCCAAGTAAAAATGCAGGCACTCAAACCCGCGCAGCCCCTGCTCGCCTCTGCGAACAAAGCCTCTTCCGTCCCTACCAAACCGGCACCTCCGGCCGTGGTATCTACCACCGCGACCCCGATCATCTCTCCCGCCCCGCTCCGCCGGGCCGACGCTGTTTCAACGGCGCACGCTAGCAAAGCAAACACCACCGCCGCCCAGCAGGCCGATATCGCGAGACGCGTCGCCAGAATCAAGGAATGGATGGCCCGCCGCCAGCAGACGCGTGCCGCCGCCACTCACTAGGGCCGGCTCGACCCGCCATGCAGCCGACGGGCCGGTGTATCGGCGCTTCCGCCACTCACGCCAAATCTCGACCGTGCCACCACAGGCATCGCCGCCGATACCTCTCCCTTGAAAATGCATCGATTCGCAGTACGATAGCTACAATCCCGACCGTACAGGCAGGCCGTTCGCATTGGCAGAGAAGAACGACAATCTCATCACCGTGCTCGACGCCGGCAGCAGCAAAAGCTGCGTGCTCGTCGCAGAGGTGCATGACGGCGTTCTGCGTTACCGTGGCCACGGCGTGGAAAAATCCAGGGGCATGCGCAAGGGCCTCATCGCGGAGCTCGGCCCCGCGGCCGACGCCATCAACCGCGCCGCCCTCACCGCCGAGCGCATCACCCGCATGGGCATCGAAACCGCCATCGTCGGCGTCGGCGGCACCCACGTCAAGGGCATCAACTCGCGCGGCGGCATCTCCATGGGCAGCCGCATGCGCGAGATCACCCGAGAAGAGGTTCGCGCCGCCGTCGACCGCGCCCGCTCCGTCGCCCTGCCCGCCGACCGCGAAATCCTCCACCTGCTGCCACAGGAATTCATCCTCGACGACCAGCCCGGTATCCACGACCCCATCGGCATGGTCGGCACCAAGCTTGAAGTCAACCTGCACCTCAGCACCTGCTCCGGCGGCGTCGCACAGTCGGTCGTCACCTGCGCCAACCGCGCCGGCCTTGAAGTCGTCGACACCGTCTACGAGGGCCTTGCCTCCGCGGAATCCGTCCTTTCCGCCGACGACCGCGAACTCGGCGTCTGCCTGGCAGACATTGGCGCCTCCACCACCGAGCTCGTCGTCTTCTTCGAGGGCTCCGTTGCCCATACCGCCGTGCTCCCCATCGGCGGCGATCACTTCACGAACGACCTCGCCGTGGGCCTACACGTCACCCAGCAGGAAGCCGAACAACTCAAACTCGAATTCGGCAACTGCGTCGTCACCTCTGTCCCATCGCTCAACGAAATCGAGGTCGGCGGCGACCTCTCCACCGGCGGCACCACCGCGCCCCGGCTCGTCCGTCAGCGATTTCTCGCGGAAATTCTGGAACCACGCGCCCGCGAACTTTTCACCATGCTGCGCAACAACCTGCGCGAAGGCGGCGTCCTCGAAGCCCTCGGCACCGGCTGCGTCCTGACCGGCGGCGGCGCCAAACTTTCCGGCCTGCTTGAGGTCGCCGAATCGCTCCTCCGCACACCGGCCCGCGTCGGCTCCCCCGTGCAGCTCAGCCGCATGCCCGCGGAGCTCGCCGCGCCTGAGTTCTCCACCGCCATCGGCATGCTTCTTTACACCCACCGCACCCAGGTCCGCCGTGCCAACGAAGAACTGGGCCTCAAGCAAAAACTCAAAGCCATCTTCGCCGGCAGCTTCTAACAGCGCCGTATACTACGGGCGAGGCATGCCCATGGCTACGGAGCAAATCACGATAACCCTTCCCACCGAAATCGCCGAGCGCATCCGCGACCACGTCCGCAGTGGCGAATACACCAGTGAGAGTGAAGTCATCGCCGACCGCTTTCTTGACGAAGACGGCCTCTCCCCGGACGAACTCGACGAGGCGTTCCGCCTTGGCGTCGAAGCTCTGGAAGAAATGGAACAAGACCCGAATGGTTGGCTGACTCACGAGCAGTTCTGGGCTAATTTTGACGCACACCGCGCCAGTCTGAAGACGCGGTGTGCATAGTTGTTGGACCGCTATCTTCTTCAGTACACCAAACGCGCTGAAGCCGATCTGGCGACCATCCATGCCTGGATCCAGGGCAAGTCAACGGAACAGATCGCCGCCGATTTCATAGCTGGGCTTAAGCAATTTTGTGAGTCTCTGCAGCTAGCCCCGTCAAGGGGCAATCTTCGCCCGTACAAGCAAACCCATGTGCGCGGTATTGGCTACAAGCGAAGCGTAACGGTCGTTTTTCGGACCAACGACGGAGTTGTCAGCATCCTGCGCCTGCTCTACCGTGGGCGTAACATCAACACCACCCATCCCCGCTAAACGTACCCACTCCGGCACTCCACCCCACACTCCCGCACTATCTCTCCACACCCTTGCATGCCAAAATTGAACCTGGAACTGCGCATGCCTCAATGCGCAATGCTGAACTGCATTTCCTGCCGACATTTCTGCCGCACCCCGTACCGCCGACCCAAGGAGCACAATGCAGCCCGACGACGACCTCCGCATCCAGTACCTCGAAGACATGCCCCGCGGCGCGCGCATCAAGGTCATCGGCGTCGGTGGCGGCGGGAACAACGCCGTCAACCGCATGATCCAGGCGCATGTCGAAGGCGTGGAGTTCATCGCCGCCAACACCGACGTGCAGGCCCTTAAAACCAGCATGGCCCCTGTCAAGCTCCAGCTTGGCGTCAAGCTCACCAGCGGCCTCGGCGCAGGCGCCAACCCGGATGTCGGCCGCCGCGCCGCCCTTGAAGATTCCGACAAGATCATCGAAGCCCTTGAAGGTGCGGACATGGTCTTCGTCACCACCGGCCTCGGCGGCGGCACCGGCACAGGCGCTGCTCCCGTAATCGCCTCGCTCGCATCGGAAATGGGTGCGCTCACCGTCGCTGTCGTCACCCGCCCTTTCGGCTTTGAAGGCAAGCGCCGCGGCATGCAGGCCGAGCGCGGCCTGCAGGAATTGCTCGAAGCCGTCGACACCGTCATCGTCATCCCCAACGAGAAATTGCTCGCGCTCGCGCAGGACACCGGCTTCTTCGAATCCTTCCGCATCGCCGACGATGTCCTTCGCCAGGGCGTACAGGGCATCACCGACATCATCACCATTCCCGGCGTCATCAACCGCGACTTCGCCGACGTCAAAACCACCATGGCCGGCATGGGATACGCGGTCATGAGCACCGGCGTCGCCAGCGGAGACAACCGCGCCATCGACGCCGCCCACCTCGCCATGGCCTCCCCGCTTCTCGAGGCCGGTGCCATCGACGGTGCCAAGGGCATCCTCATCAACATCACCGGCTCGTCCTCCCTCAAGCTCAACGAGGTCAACACCGCCTCCACCCTGATCCAGGACGCCGCCCACGAAGACGCAAACATCATCTTCGGTGCCGTGCTCGACGAATCCATGGGCGACCAGATCAAGATCACCGTCATCGCCACCGGGTTCAAAGACCGCACGGACAACAGCTCGCAGCGCCGCGACTACATGCTGCAGCAATCCGCCCTGCCCACCTACCGCGCCGCCTCGCTTGACACCGAGTACGTTCCACCCATCGTCACAATGCCCGTTCCCGCAGCCCGCATCCCGGTCTACCAGCCAGACGCGCCGGCAAAGGTTACGCCGCCCGCAGTTCCACCCGCGGCCCAGGTCAGCATAACCGCCCCGTCCAGCGCAACCGCCGCACCGACACCCGCCGCGCCGTCTGCACCCACCTACCAGGCAGACTCCGCTCCGGCATACCAACCACCCGCCGCCCAAGTCCAGGTCGCCCCAATCCAGGCCGCGCCGCCGAGCCCCACGTCTAGCACGCAGCCCAGCAGCCAGCACATCGCGCAACAGCCCAGCCCGGCTCAGCCCCCGACCTTCTCCAACGCGCTGCACGATGCCTTTCACGCACCGCAACCCATTCCCGTCATCCGCAACGGCTCCGACAGCTTTCCCGTCACCGGCGACCCGCACGACCCCTTCGGCCTCGACCAGGAAGCGGATGACGACGACACCGCCGCGCCCCAGCCCGCAGCCAGTCCCGTAGCCGTCCCCGCCTCCATCTTCGACGACGACTTCTTTCTTCGTGGCCGCCGCCGCGCCGAACCCGAGCCCTCTGCCACCGACTACAGCCGCGAGCCCCAGCTCCGCACCGATGTTCGCGTCCCGACCTTTGGCGGCCTCGCTCCAGCACCCGACCCCGAACCCGCCGACGACGACGAACTCGACATCCCCGCCTTCCTCCGCCGCGGTAATCACTAAATGCACGCCTTCCAAGCCACCCATCGTATCCGGCGTCCCCTTTCACTTCTGACATAGGGTTTCCTAAGCGCCGCGCAACAAACGCCTCGTTCTCGCGAACTACCTCACCACCCGTCCAACCCCACAGGAGTGACTCCTTGCCGAGCGTTTTGTCCCTGTTCCGCCGAGCTGCCCTGGCCGCGCTCGTTCCTTCCCTCAGCCTGTCCGCGTTTACCCGCACCCCCACCCGGATCGCCCCCGCGCACCACCCCGCCCATGTGCGTGAAACTCCGCGCGCCAGCCGCCACATGGCCGCCCTGCAACACAGCCGCGGCCATGCCGCACCCGCTCGAACTGCCACCCGCACCCGGCAGTCCGCCACGCGGACCATCACTCGTCGCGACCGCCATGGCCGCCTCATCCGCACCAGCGTCCCCACCCGCCGCCGCGTCTTCGTCGAGCGCTTCTCCTCCCCCTCCTTCACCTCGAACCCCAACTACCTCACCGCGGGTGACGTCACCGCCGGCGAAGATCCCCTCATCCGCCAGTCCCTCATCGACGCGCTCGGCAACTACAACGGCACCGCCCTCGCTATCGACCCCAAAAATGGCCGCCTGCTCGCCATGGTCAACCAGAAGATGGCCCTCGGCCCCGGCTCCGAACCCTGCTCCACCATCAAGCTCACGGTGGCCCTCGCCGCACTCTCTGAAGGCCTCGTCAACGCCGATACCCCCGTCTCTCTCGGCGGCAGCTACCGCGTCAACATGACCTACGCCCTCGGCAAATCGGTCAATCCCTACTTTGAAGTGCTTGGTCGCCAGATGGGCTTCGACAAACTCAAGCACTACGAGAACGAGTTCGGCCTCGGCGAGCTCGCCGGCTACAACATCCCCGGCGAAACTCTCGGCGTCTACCCCGACCACGAACTTCCCCTCGCCCAGGGCGGCGTCGGCCGCATGTGCTCCTTCGGCGAATCCGTCCAGATGACCCCCATGCAGCTTGGTGCCATCGTCTCCGCCATCGCCAACGGCGGCTCCCTCTTTTATCTCCAGCACCCCACCACCGCGGCAGACATCCTCAACTTCCAGCCGCGCCTCAAGCGGACCCTCAACATAAAGGGCGCCATTCCGGAGATGCTGCCTGGCATGAACGCCGCCGTCAGCAGCAACTACGGCACCGCCCGCCGCCTCCGCGTCAACTTCGGAGACTTCCCCGTGCTCGGCAAAACCGGCACCTGCTCCAACAACGGCACACGCTATGGCTGGTTCGCCGGCTACGGCGACGGCCCGAACGGCCGCATCGTCACCGTCTTCTTCCTCACCGGCGGCCGCCCCACCTTCGGCCCCAAAGCCGCCGAACTCACCGGCATCTTCTATCGCGCCCTCTCAAACCGCGCCTACTTCGGCCAAAAACCCATCGTCCCCGTCATCCCAATCAACCCCGACGAACCCGACACAGGCGACCAGAACTCCGGCGACAGTACCGAACCCGCCCCGTCCCTTTAGGTAGCCCGCACGTCCAGAGCCTGAGCCATTCGCACACCTCCTGCGATACAGTGCGCAGTGAGGCTTCTGCATGCGCGTACGCTCCCTCCTTCTCGCCACGGTTCTAAGCGCAACCACACTTCTCGCCCAGGCTCCGGCCGCCCTCACCGTCGCACTCAACCATCCCCTCGCCCCCTACACCCCCATCGACCGCTGGTTCGGCTACGACGAAGGGAACTACACTACCACCCCCTCCGGTCGCGCGCTCCTCCGCGAACTTCACGACCTAAGCCCGGTCCCCGTGACAATCCGTGCCCACCATCTGCTTACCAGCGGTAATGGTACTCCGGAGCTCAAGTGGTCTTCCACCGGCGTCTACACCGAAGACGCCCAGGGCCATCCGGTCTACCACTTCGACATCCTCGACGGCATCTTCGACGCCTACAAACAGGCCGGCGTTCGCCCCATGGTCGAGCTCGGCTTCATGCCGCAAGCCCTCGCCAGCACCGTCTCCGGCCGTGACGCCTACCAGGTCCACTACCCCAAATCCACCATCAGCGGCTCCAGCAATAACCCGCCCAGGAACTACGCAAAATGGGGCGAACTCTGCCGCGCCGTCACCGCCCATCTCGTCCAACGATACGGTGAAGCCGCGGTAAAAACCTGGTATTTCGAAGTCTGGAACGAGCCCGACATCGACTACTGGCACGGCACCCTCGCCGACTACGAAAAGCTCTACGACTTCTCCGTCGCCGGCGTCCGCGCCGCCCTGCCCTCGGCCATCGTCGGCGGCCCCGCCTCTACCGGCCCCGCCAACCCCCACGCCGCTCAGTTCCTCGAAGGCTTCCTCACCCACGTCGCCAACGACCCCAGCGCCGCCACCAGGGGGAAAATCCCGCTCGACTTCATCAGCTTCCACGCCAAAGGCCAGCCCAAAATTGTCGACGGAACCGTCACTATGGGCATTCGCAGCGAACTTCAGGACGCCGACCACGGCTTCGCCATCATCGCCTCACACCCGCAGTTCGTCCACCTGCCCATCATCCTGTCCGAAGCCGACCCCGAAGGCTGCGCGGCATGCTCAAGCAAGGTCAACCCCGCCAACAACTACCGCAACGGCACCCTCTTCCCTGCGTACACCGCCGCCGCCTACAAGGCCCTGCTCGACCTCGCCGCCCGTCGCAACGTCAACCTCATCAGCATGCTTTCCTGGTCGTTCGAGTTCGAAGACCGCGACTACTTCGAAGGCTTCCGCGATCTCTCAACCAACGGCATCGACAAGCCGATCCTGAACCTCTTCCGCATGACCGCCAGGCTCAACGGCACCCGCGTCCAAACTACCAGCACCGCCGCCGTCCCGCTCGACACCCTGCTCGCCGCCGGCGTTCGCGCCTCACCCGACATCGATGCGATGGCCACAGTCTCACCCCACCAGGCCGTCATCCTCGTCTGGAACTACCACGACGTCGCCACCACCACTGGCACCACACCCGCCACAGTCACCATCACCGGCCTCCCCGCCAACCTCCACCACGCCCGCCTCACCCACTACCGCATCGACAACTCCCACAGCAACAGCTACACCGCCTGGCAGGCCATGGGCAGCCCCCAGCACCCCACCCCGCAACAGGTAGCCGACCTCAAATCCAAAGCCGGCCTTCAAACCCTCGACACCCCCAAACAACTTCCCATCACAAACGGCACCGCCACCATACCCACCACCCTACCCACCCAATCCATCTCCCTCCTTCAACTCACCTGGTAACACGCCCACCAATGCAATTTCGCATGGCACCATGTTCACAGCGCAGCGGCTTACATCCACACTCTTGTAACTGGGCCGCTCTCGCCAAGAGCCCTTAAACTCTGCGGCAGTTGCCAAGTCCCTGCAAAAACACCCAATATGAGGAATGCCCAGCAACTCAAGCCATGCCATACCGGCTACCGGTCATTACCGTCCAGACATCGATGGTTTACGGGCGATTGCAGTTCTTGGTGTGGTTGCCTTCCACTATGATCTGGCGCTCCCACACAACATCGGCCTTTGGCTGGGTCACCTGCTGCATCGTCCAGCCGGCCTTGTCTCTCTCTTTCCAAAAGGTGGCTTTGTTGGGGTGGATATCTTTTTCGTCATCTCCGGCTATCTCATTGGGGGTATCCTCCAGCGAGAACAGGCCAGCAACGGAACCATCTCGCTCAAACGGTTCTACGAACGCCGCATCCGGCGAATCTTGCCTGCGTTTGCAAGTATTGTTTTCTTCACTGACTTAGCCGCATGGTCCGGCCTGCTGCCTTCGCAAATGAAGCAATTTGCCAGATCGGCATTCGCAGCCACTCTGTCTTGTTCCAACCTGTATTTTTGGAAAACGTCAGGCTACTTCGATGCACCGGCCCTGTCACAGCCGCTGCTGCATACCTGGTCCCTCGCAGTGGAAGAACAGTTTTATATCGTCTTCCCGCTCTTGCTGCTCTGGATGCGACGGCTCAGCAACCGCTCGCAACATCTGGTTCTGGTGGCCTGTGCCGCACTCTCCTTTGCAACAAGCGTCTACCTCCTCAAGGCAGACCGGCCCGCGGCGTTTTACCTTCCTGTCTCACGAGCGTGGGAACTGCTCACCGGCGTACTTCTCGCTTCCGGCATCGGACCCGCTCTTCACACCACCAAGGCAAAGAACTTCGCTGGTTTTACCGGAGCGACTCTCGTCGTGTATGCCACCTTTTGCTACACGCGGCAAACACCCTTCCCCGGGGTCGCCGCGCTCGTGCCGTGTCTCGGTGCGGCGCTAATCATCGCGGCAGGATCGAACGGAGCAAGCAGCAGGCTTAACCGGCTTCTCTCCGCCCGACCGCTCGTCGGCATCGGCATGGCGTCCTACTCCCTCTATCTCTGGCATTGGCCGCTTCTGCTCATCAATCGGTACGAATGGTTTGCTGGGCTGCATGTCTCCGACGCGCTCCTGGTTTTGCTTTTGGTTCCTGTTACTTATCTTTCCTGGCGTTTTATCGAGCAGCCTTTCCGGGTGGGCGGACTTTCTTTATCTCGAAAGTCGGTCTTCGCTGTCGCCGCATGCGTCGGTGTTTTGTTCATCGCTCTCAATGCCCTCGCCATCGCCACCGGCGGCTTTCCAGGCCACTTCAGCCCACAGGCTCTCGCCTTGGACCGTATGCTCGATCCGGCGTCAAACACCGCAGGCTGGCGGAACAACTGCTTTACCTCTGCAGGCCTCTCCAACTTGCCAGGTGATTGCCTCAAAACCTCCGTCAATCAACCAAACATTCTCCTGTTCGGTGATAGTCAGGCCGCGCAGCTCTTTTGGGGTCTCACGCACACATATCCCGGCATTCACTTCGCCGTAGCCACCGGATCCAGTTGCAAACCGCTTCTCAGCAGCTACACCAGCAGTGACCGCTTTTGCGCAGACATGGTTCGCGAGGTTCTGGAACATTTCCTGCCGACTGGACAGGCCCCTTCCGTCGTCCTCGCGTCGATTTGGACACCGGCTGACCTCGCGTCGCTCTCCAAAACATTGAATCTGCTGCACGATGCACGCATTCATGTGTATGTCGTCGGACCCGGCACCTATTACAACGAGCCCCTGCCCGTTTTGTTGTATCGGCAAAGCCAAAGTACCCGCACAGGCTTGATCGCTCGCCACCTGAACTACTCCAGCGCGGAGTATCGCCAACTTGAAAGCGGCATGGCAGACGCAACGCGGTCCTCCGGCAACTCCTTCATCTCGTTACATGACCTGCTGTGTGTCACCGCGGATCGATGCACCCTATACGCTGCCCCGGCAATACCCTTACAGTTCGATGGAATACATCTAACGCAACAGGGTTCGCTACTGGTGGCCGACCTCCTCAACAGGAGACATCTTTTGCCGTGAACACCCAAAGCCCCGCACCACAAACGTCCACCTAGTTGGATCCGCCGGCACGCCTCCGTTTATGCTGAAGCATGTCGTTGCGCAAGGCATTCATACCCGTTTCTCTGCTCGTTCTTGCTTTCCAACTAGCCGGGTGCGGTAGCGGCTATGCTGCCGACACCTATGTGCTCCCGCTGTTTGCAGGCGGAACTCCCGCCTATTCCCTCTATCACGCCTACGGCGACTCCATCACCTACGGGCTGACACTGATCGATCCCGGCGCCCAGGCCTACCCCGCCCTGGTCGCGCAATCGCAGGGTCTCGCCCTTACAAATTACGGCATACCTGGCGACCAATCGTGCGACGTGGCGCCGCGCCAAATCTTCTCTCACGCCGATAACCCATCCATAAGCGACCATGGTCTTTACACGCTCATCATCGGCACCAACGACACGGGCCTTCGGGGCCCCGGAGCGTACGAGGCCATCTTCAATCTGTGCCAGCAGGCAGCCATCGCCTGGCTGGCCGTACCGGCAGAGCGGAAGGTGCTTGCAACCTCAAATTCCGTGGCGACCCAGGGCACTACCTCCCTGGAAACCACGAACCATTGGAACGCCGTCACCACCACAAGCCTTAACGCAACCGTAGCGTTTTCCTTCACACAGCAAGCGGTTGGCACGGTCTATTTATGGTATCGGCTGCAGGACAATTCCCCAGGCAAGTTCGAATACGCACTCGACGGCGTGTCTCTTGGTACAGCTTCGGTCGCCATGGCACCCGCAATCCAAACGCAAAACGGAAGCAATAATTCTTTGGGTCTCATCAGGCTAAGCTCCGTCGCTGCCGGCAAGCACCTGCTTGCCGTCAAGCAACTCAACGCCGGACCGAATGGCGTGGGTGTTGTCGCCATCGGCATGGCGAGAGCGACCGACATCGCTTCACTCCCACTTGTACTCGTCGGCACCACCCCGAAAACACTTTCAAACGGCGCAGACTGCGCGCCGTGCGACATTTACAGAGCAGATATCCGGTCGAATGTGAAGCTTTTTGCGGACGACGGGTTGAATGTACAACTATTTGAAAGCGGAAAATATATGCACGGCACCTCCTATGACATGTCAGATGTTGTTCATCCCAACATCGTCGGACACAAGGAGATCGCACACGCGCTGTTGGATGTTCTGCAACGATAAAGGCGTGCTTTTCCTATCGCTGCACAAACATCTTCATCAGCACCATCGCAAAATCCCTTCCGCAGCACCGCATCCGGCAGCCCCTGCGCCGACCCCGGCTCTCATCGGCTGAACCGCACAATCACCTCGGTTCCTACCGGCACCATCGTGCCCGCCACCGGCACCTGCTCCCGCGCCACGCCGCTGCCTACCGGCTGCACACGCAGCCCTGCGCCCGCTGCTCGTTCAATCGCTACCCGCAGCGCCGTCCCGTCGAACACCGGCACTGCGACGCGCTTTGACGAGTCCACCACTACCGCTCCGTCTCCCCGCACCTGAGCCGCGGGCACCGGCTTCGGCATGGGCTTGTTTTCCGCCTCTTCCGGCATCCACGACGACCCGCCATGCTCCCGGAACGCCCGCAAAATTCCCGCCGGCAGCGCCGCAAACACCCCTGCCATCCGCGTCGGCGCTGCAGCAATCTGCACCGGCTGCTTTATCACAGCCACCTGCGCCGCCACTGCGGCCGCCGGATGCAGCGGATCATCCGCCGGCAGTTCATTCGCCTCCGCATACAACGCGTCCAAGTCGCCCATCGGCTCGCTTGGGCCCTCATTCGGCATCGCCGGCCGCAGCCCTGCCGCGCCTGGCGCGAGCGGTTTCAGCGGCTCGTCGTGCGGCACGCCCAGATACTCCAGCACCTGCTGCGCCACCTCCTTGAACACCGGTGCGCTCGTCTCCGCGCCATAGCGGCTGCCCACCGTCGG
The DNA here is from genome assembly GCA_964244665.1 of uncultured Terriglobus sp. Lineage (GTDB taxonomy): Bacteria > Acidobacteriota > Terriglobia > Terriglobales > Acidobacteriaceae > Terriglobus. Next base: position 63,181 of record CAXTJO010000005.1, on the reverse strand, counting down.
CGTGTCGATGATCACCGCCACCGTGATCGCGGGATTGCTCACCGGCGCAAATCCCGCAAAGCTTGCCACCAGCTTGGTGTGGCTATAGGTGTGCGTCACTGGGTCGACCTTGTTCGCCGTGCCCGTCTTGCCCGCCGCGCTATACCCGTTCAGCGCCGCGCTGCGCCCCGTCCCTTCCAGTACGATGCCGTGCATCATCCCGCGCATCTTTGCCGCGGAAAGTTCACTGATCACCCGGTGCGCGCCTTCCGGCAGCACCGCCGGCACGCCGTTCGTTACCCGGAACGCCGCCGGCTGCAGACGTGCGTCACCCTTCATGTAATCCGTCCCCTGCAGCAGCACGTGTGGCGGCAAGTACGTCCCGCCATTTGCAATCGCGCTCACCATCGTCGACAACTGAACCGGCGTCACGCCCACCTCCTGCCCGATTGCAATCGACAGGATGCTCGTCGCGCCCCATTTCTTCGGCGCGCGCAGCAGTCCGCGCGTCTCGCTCGGCAGTTCGATCCCGCTCCGGTCCCCAAATCCGAAAGCACGGATGTACTCATAAAACCTGTTCGCACCGAGCTTCAGCGCCATCTTCGCCGCGCCCACATCGCTACTGTGCTCCAGCGCATATTGCACGGTCACCCGCCCAAAGTGGTCGGTCTTGTCGTCATGCAGCGTGCGTCCGTACATCGTCATCGCACCGCCCTGGCAGTCCACAATATCCGTCGGTTGCACCCCCGCACCATCAATGGCCGCGGAGTAACTCACCAGCTTGAACGTCGATCCCGGCTCGTAGATGTCACTTACCGCGAGGTTTTTCAGCAGGCTTGCGTCCTGGTGCCGCAGGTCGTTCGGATTGAATCGCGGCGCAATTGCCAAGGCCAGAATCTGTCCCGTGTGCGGGTCCTGCACCACTACAGTCCCGTGCGCGGCCTTCATCTTTTCCATCTGCGCGTCCAGCGCCCGTTCCGCCATGTATTGAATGTTCGTGTCGATACTCAGTACCAGGTTTTCCCCCGGCAGCGGCTCCCGCTCTTCGCTGCCAAGGGCGTGCCGCTTCGCATCCACCGCCGTCAACACATGCCCCGGTGTGCCGTGCATCTCGTCCTCAAACTCCCGCTCCAGCCCGCCCAGCCCGGTATCGTCCACACCCACATACCCCAGCGTCTGCGCCGCCAGATCGCTGTTCGGATAAAACCGTTTGAATTCCTTTTGTAAGTACACGCCCTTCAGGTTTAGCTCGCGCACGCGCTGCGCCTGATCCGGCGATAACTTCCGCCCCACCCACGCAAAGTTCCGCGACGCATTTAGCCGCGCCAGAATACTTCCCTCTGTCGTAAAGCCGTCCGTCGGATCAATGTGCACTATCCCGGACAAAAGCTCCGCAACATTCGACCGGTTCTCGCCCAACTCACTCGGCACCGCGTACACGCTCTCCGCCAGCACCGTGACCGCCAGCTCGCGCAGGTTCCGGTCATACAGCACGCCCCGCCGCGGAGCCACTTCAAACGTGCGCTGCTGCTGCTTCGCCGCGCGGTCTACCCAGTCGTGGTTCCGCACCACCTGCAGCCATACCAGCCGCCCACCAATCAGCCCGGCCCAGCCCATAAAAAAGATCGCCATCCACACAAAACGAATGCGCCGGATCGGCGCGGTCAGCGTCTGCTGCATGGCTTGCGTCTGCATCCCTTTAATTTCCCTTCGCCACCCAGACACGCCGTTTTAAAGCCGCGGCCAAAGGTCGGCACCTTCTACCAACGCCAAACAATCGTCCACCAAAGACCACCCACTTAGCGGTGCAATCCTGCCGGCACCATGGCCTCTGCCACCACACCCGCGCCGCCATTGAAGAACGACGCATCCGGTCGCACCACCTGCCCCGGCTGCGGCATATCCAACCCGAGCTGCTTGGCGATCTTGTCGATCCGGTCCGGATCGCTCAACTGCGCCTCCGTCAACTGCAGCTGCCGGTTCTCCTCGCGCAAGTGCTCCACCTGCAGCTTCTGCGACTCGATGGAGTAACCCAGCTCAATCGAGCTGAAGTGCTGCCACACATACGTCATGGCCAGTACAAACAACACGCTCATCACCAGCGTGAACGACCGCACCTCCTTGCGGCGCTCCGGGTCGTCCTCCTTCTTCAAGCGGCTGTTGTCCAGGTGCTTTGTAAAAAAAATCTCCGGCGTCGGCCCGCGGCGCGCCCGGCGCTGCTGATCGAACATTGTCTGATTGTGGTCGCGGAACGACTCCACGCGCTCCCGCTGCGCCCGGCCCATGATTCCCGCTGTCATCACCTGTTCCATCTGCCTGCTCCTTCCACCAACCCAACTGCTATCGTCACAAACCCGATCCCGAACCCTCCGGGTGTACCAAGCTTGATTCCCCGCACAACCTCTATTGCAATTTCCTAAGCCATACCTGTTACACAAGGCGTCTCAGATATCAGCAGCTGACTTACTACCCCGATCCTCAGGTGGTCGTCTTTTAGCTTCCCGCCGTGAGCGCCGTCTGCTCTAACGGAAAGCTAAAAGTTGCTCATCTGCAACACCGGCTCTTTCATTTTTCGAATATTCTCAAAAAGTTTTAACTTAATTTTCCGAGTTATCCGCACGATCCACCGTTTTATCCACAGGCCGAGGTTCCGACTTATCTTCGGCCCCGCATGCTTCCACCCTCCGGCGGTATCTTTCTCGCCTTCATCGAACCTTCCCTCAGCCGCACCGCTACCCGTAACTTCGCACTGCGGGCCCGCGGATTCCGCTGCTCTTCCGCCTCCCCCGCAACCACCGGCCTCTTCGTCAATACATCCCAGATCCCGGCCTTCGCTCCATCGCGAAATGCATCCTTCACCAGCCTGTCCTCCAGCGAATGGAAACTGATCATCGCCAGCCGTCCACCAAGCTTCACAAGAGAAGGCGCGCTACTCAGCAGCGACCGTATCTCCCCTAACTCGTCGTTCACACGAATTCGAATTGCCTGAAAAGTCAAAGTCGCCGGATGGTTGTGGTCACCCTTCATTGCTGGGGCAGCGGCCGATATTACCCGGGCTAACTCTCCCGTCGTAAGTATCGGCCGTGCCCTCACAATGGCTCTGGCGATTCTCCGCGACCTCCTTTCCTCTCCGAATTCGTAAATCAGGTCGGCGAGCTCTTCCTCGTCCACCTGATTTACCACTTGCTCGGCCGTTTCTCCGCTGCGCGTATCCATACGCATATCCAGCGGAGCATCAAACCGAAAACTGAATCCCCGTGCAGCCTCGTCCAGCTGCAAACTACTTACCCCAAAATCCGCCAGCAACCCATCCAGGCTGCCCGGCGCAATCTCTTCCGCCGCCGCACTGAACGCCCGCGGCACCAGCCGCACGGCAGGCATCTCGCTGCCCAACTCCACCCGTAACTCCTCTAACCGCGCCTCAGCCAGCCGCAAAGCCTGCGGATCCCGATCGAACCCGATCAGCGTCCCCGCACCGCCCAACCGCCGGCATACCAGCGAAGCATGCCCCGCCAGCCCCAACGTCGCGTCGGCATACGTGCCGCCACGCTTCACTTCAAGAAGGTCCAACACCTGTTGTGGAAGAACCGGTACATGCAGCGGACTCGTCACACCCCGCCTCCATGCAGACTCCTGAGAGTCCTAACGCGCTTACAACCCAAACCCTGCCAACTCCGCCAGATCGCCGTCCGTCAATGGCTCGGTTTCCAGCTTCGCCTTGAAGTCGTCATGGTTCACGACCTCCAGGTACGTCTGCGCCCCCAGCACCACCACCTCGGCGGTCACCTTCGCGCTCTCCCGCAGCAGTTGCGGCAACAGCATCCGCCCCTGCGCGTCCATCTCCGTCATCTGGCCGTAATAGTTCGTCACGTCCAGAAACTTCTTCTTGGCGGGGTTCATCGACGGAATCTCCGCCAGCCGCGCCTCGATCTTTTCCCACTCCGGCAGCGGATAGATCTCCGCACGCCGTCCATCCTTGCTCGTCACGTAAAACTGGTTGCCATAGGTTTCATCCACACGCCGCTTGAAGTCCGCCGGCATCTTCAGCCGACCCTTCTCGTCCACGCGCGCTGGGTGATTCCCCCGAAACATCCCATGTGCCTTTCCACCAACCCAAATCCTGCAGCACTCCATCCCTTGTGCCTGCAAAACCTGTACGCTGGTGCCATTGGTGTCTGGACTGGTGCAGTCGGGGTCGTTTTGCTCCCTTTTGCTCCCTTTCACTCCACCAACAGCCACATCGTTACTCGTGCGGCGAAAGAACGCAAGCAGGAATTTCCATCGAGCGGTGCAATTCTGGAACTGGAATGTGGAAAACCCTATAGTTGCGCCTCCGCCGAGACACACCCCAACATCTTGGGCTTACAAGCTGGGTTCTCCCCCTTGCGGCTCACCTAGCACGGGTGTAGGCGAATTTAAAGCGAAACTCGCCGCTTAACTCACGCCGACAGCGCTCGGGCTCGACGCTATATTGTGCCTTGGTGCCGCTTCCGCCGCAGCATCCACACCAGGTAAGCCGTAATTGCCAGATTCATCATCAGGATCACCCACCGCCACAGCGTCCCGTGCCACACCACCTCGTATGCCTCCCACGGCACAAAACTCACACTCAGCCACAGCGTAAGGTACTCCGCCCACACCTTTCGCAGCAGCAGCCCCGTCCCTTCCACGCTGCACAGCAGCCCATAAAGTGCCGTGCCCATGCTGAATAGCCGAATGCGGTGGTGCGTCACAAGCTCGGCCTTGCCTAGGATCAGCGTCACAAAGCGATTCTCATTGTCGAACCGCAGCACGTTGAACACGTGGCTTACCGTCTGCCCCAGGTCGTGGTGGATGAAGTGCAGCGCACCCAGCGACACCGATACAAAGAAGATCGCCTTGGACAGCTTGAACACACCGATCAGCAGCAGCCCCGGATCGTGAGCCCGCGCACACGCTGCGTCGTCGGCAACCCCCACGTGCATCGGCGCTACGCCTGCAGCGTTCATTGCCTTTAGTCTTCCGTCGCTAGCTCTGCTTGTCAAACCACTGGCCAACATTTGCGCCATGAAACGGTCCACCCTTTACACAGGCGACCTCGGCCGCTCCTTAAATTTTTATGCCGGGCCAATCCACTGCTGCGCGGCTTGCGTCTCCTTACCGAGTCCCAAAAGTTGGGCACACGTCATTAGGAGACACCATGAACTTTCGTAAGCCGCTTCTCGCTCTTACGCTGGCCACCGCCGGCATCTTTACCGTCTCTGCTGTCAGCGCACAGAAGGCCGACCCGCCCGTTGGCGGCGCGCCCATGTTCGCAAACAAGACCATCGTAGAGAATGCCAGCGCCGCACCCAATCTCTCTACCCTCGTCACCGCCGTCAAGGCCGCAGGCCTTGTTGACACCCTGTCCGGCACTGGCCCGTTCACAGTCTTCGCTCCCACCAACGATGCCTTCGCCAAGCTCCCCGCCGGCACGGTTGACACCCTGGTTCAGCCCGATAGCAAGGCGACCCTCACCAAGATCCTCACCTACCATGTCGTCCCGGGCCGCGTCTCCGCCAAGGAGCTTGCCAAGATGATCAAGAAGGGTGGCGGTACCGCGACCCTCACCACGGTTGAAGGCGGCACCCTGAAGGCCTCCGCGTCCGCCGGCACCATCACCCTTACCGACGAAAAGGGTGGCGCTTCCACCATCACCACCGCCGACGTCTTCCAGTCGAACGGCGTCGTCCACGTCATCGACACCGTCCTTATGCCCAATTAGTTTCCTGCACCACCTGTACCCTGTACCACTTGCACTATTTCAATCACTGCCCGTTCTCCAGCACCACCGACAAGAGGCATCCCATCGCGGGATGCCTCTTGTTGCATGCTCATACGACACCACAGAGCCTTGGACAGTATCTGACCAACTCCCAGGGCGCTCATACGTTTGTGGAGCATGGCTCAGTTCCAGACATCGGCCTGCTCTCGCCACCAAAGCCAAACCCAAACTCTAATCCACAAAAGCGAGGAGCCCCTGCCGTGAGGGCGGCACAGGACTCCCCGCTGCACGTCTGCCGGCACACACACTGCTCGCAGACATCTCGTCAAAACCGGCCTACAACTCCGCCCACTGCCGCAATAGGTTGTGGTACACGCCTGTGGTCTGCACCACGCCCGCGTGCGTCGGGTGGTCCACCGCCATATTTTGAATCGCCGTGTCCAGGTCGAACAGCAACGACCGCTGCCCATCGTCCCGCACCATGCTCTGCATCCAGAAAAAACTCGACACGCGCGCACCGCGCGTCACCGGCGTTACCGCGTGCAGGCTCGTTGCTGGGTACAGCACCATGTGCCCTGCCGGCAGCTTCACCGTGTGATTGCCGTAAGTATCCTGCACCACCAGTTCGCCGCCGTCATAGTCTCCGGGCTCCGTCAGGAACAACGTCGCGCTCAGGTCCGTGCGAATCCGCTGCCCTGTCGTCGTCAGCTGCCGAATCGCCGTGTCCACGTGCATGCCAAACTGCCCGCCACCCGCGTACCGGTTGAACATCGGCGGAAACACCCGCAACGGCAGCGCCGCGCTGCGAAACAGGGTCGACCGTGCCAACCCACCCAGCACCACATCGCCCAGCTCCCGGCTTACCGGGTGGTCCTCCGGCATCTGCTGGTTGCTCTTTACCGCCTGCGCCTGGTACCCGGCCGTTACCCGGCCATCCACCCAGTCGGCCGCGTCCAGCGTCCGGCGCATCTCTGCCACCTGCGCCTTCGTCAACACTTCCGGTATCTCAATCAGCATCGACCACCCCCCGGCCAGCTAGCGGCAGCCGTCAGTTTAAGGCTGACTCGCGAACCTGCTGACCCGCTGACTCGCGGCTTAAAACCGATACGTCGCACCGATCTGCGCATTGATCCCTTCCCCCGGCACCAGGTGGTTCGGGTGCGGCTGATCGATGAAATACCGGTTCGTCAGGTTCACAATATTTACCTGCACTGCCAACCTGTCCGTTACTGGCCGCGACATCATCGCATTCAGCACAACGTAACTCGGAATCGACTTGAACGCGAACGGCACACTTGTAAGTGCCGTCGGTGCGCTCGAGTTATACACACCGATGACGCTGGTGGACGAAGCACGCCGCGCCGCCACATAGTTGCCGCCGAACCCGCCCACAAACCGGAACGGTAGCCCCCGTGTCACCCACAGGTTTCCACTATTCTTCGGCACGTTGGCGAACGGAAAGTTCTTTGGCGACAGGTAATACGGTGCCGTGTTGTACCGGGCGTCGATCACCGCATTCGGGTTCGTCTTCAGCGCCGTTTGGTACGCCGTGTAAAACGCCACATTCTGCACGGCGAACGGCGATGCATTTACCACGCTGCTTTCGATCCGCGCATCCAGATACGCATACCCGGCGATCACATCGAAGTGCGACGGCATGTGCCCCACGGCACCGATCTGCACCCCACGCACAAGCTGCGTGCCGCTCAAAATCGAATTCGCCGTATTCAGCGGATCCGTCTCCCGCGCATTCAGCTTCTCCGTCCGGAACAGACTTCCATTCAGGTTCAGCTTGTTGCGGAAGTAGTCCCACTTCGCTCCGACTTCGTACGTCGCATTCTCTTCCGGCGGAAACGTCGCTGAGTTCGCACTTAAAGAAAGCGACTCCGCCGAAGGATTGAAACTCGTTCCATAGTCGAAGTACACACTACCGTTCGGCGACGGCTTCACGACAGCTGCCGCCCGGTACGTCGGCTTCTTATCCAGGTGGCTAAAGTACACCGGCGCAGTCTTATACCCTGTCGCCAGTGTTGCCACATACACCGGCGCACTCGCTGAAAATGTGTTGAAGTAGTCGAACCGGAGTCCGCCCGAAACCTGCAGCCACTTTGTCAGCTTCACCGTATCCAGCACGTTGAATGCATAACTCTGCGACGCCACATGCGACGACGTACCCACCACCTGCACCGGCGGCGCAAACGCATCTCCCGCCGTCGGACTTAGCAGGTTCGTGTAATTGTAGTAAGTACTCCCACCCAGCGCATTCAAGTAAGTCGGCCGTGTCGGGTTACTCCGCTCCCGCCCACCTTCCAGCGCGACGGAGACGTCGTGCTCCAGCTTTGCCATCCTTACATGCCCAATCACTTCGTTCCGGCTCCACAGATCGTCCTCTACGCTGTGCACCTCGATAGTCGCCCGCCGTACCGCAATCGCGCTCAGGGCCGTCGTCATCGGGTAGCACGGTCCCGCCAGCCCACCTGCCGTCGGTGAACACGTCACCCGATATGGACTCGCCGCCGTCCCAGCTCCACTCACCACACCCGCGGTGTTGATTTGCGGCTCCGTAATCTGCACATTGCGCGGGTAATACCCAAACCGCAACGTCGACCGGAACGTAAAGTTCGATCCCAGATCCCGCTCCAGCCGTCCTGATAACACGTGTGGCGTCGTATCCAGGTAGTTGTTGTTGGCCAGCCCGTAGTAGTTCTTCCGGTTCACCCGCGGCAGCCCCGGCCCAAAATACGGCAGCCCATAATCCGGAATGTCGTGCTCTCCCTCATGCAGGTAATTGATGGATCCGCGCGTTGGCTTGCCCAGCCCGAACGCAAGCTCCGGGGCTACACCCCAGCGCCGCGTAAACGTGTTGTTCCGCTCGGACACACCAGTCTCCATGCCCACCGCGTTCAGGCGGAGCGCCGCGTTCGGGATCACATCCCCAAGCGGCAGGTTCACATCCAGCGTCCCGCGCCGCAGCCCGTTCGTCCCAAACTGCACATCCGGCCGCACAAACCTGTTGCTCACCGGTGCCTTCGACTCCTGGTTCACCACGCCACCCGTCGACCCGCGGCCGAACTCTACGCTCGCCGGTCCCTGCAGCACGTCCACCGACTCATAGTTGAACGAGTCGCGGTAGTACGACCCGAAGTCCCGGATCCCATCCAGGTAAATATCGTTGCGTGCACTAAAGCCGCGGATGGTCAGGTTGTCTCCCTGCGCGCCTGCCTCCCCCGCGGCAATGCTGATGCCCGGCGCATTCCGCAGGCTGTCCCGCAGCCCCGTCACCGCCTGCTCTTGCATGATGTACTGCGGAATTACGTTTACTGTCTGCGGCGTATCCGTCAGCGCCTCGGTAAACTGCCCCAGCGCCACGGAGTTTGTCGACGCCGTCACGCTCACCTGCTCTGCGTTCTGAATCAGGATTTCCACCCGCGTCCCACCATGCTCAAAGTGGTAGCCCAGGCCCGTCCCTTCCAGAATCCGCTTCAGCGCGTCTTCGCTCGTCAGGTCACCCCGCACCGCTCCCGCGCGAAAACCGGCCACCGTCTCCGGCGTTAAATGAAACGCCAGCGACACGCCCGTCGCCTTCGACCAGCGAGTCAGCGACTCGCTCAATGGTCCTGCCGGCAAGTCGAACCCGCCCGTCACGGTATGCGCCTGATCCTGCTTTGTGTGTGCCGCACCCGCCGCCCAAACCTGCCCCGCGGCTGCAATCGCCAGCGTCCCAGCCGCAACCAGCCGCGCGGAACGCCCCTTGAACTTCCCCGTCTGCCCCTGCTTCTTCATCTTGCCCTGCTCCGAGATATGCGGCGGTGACACAAGTCCCTCAACATCCGTCCCGCTCTTGCCTGCTCGGCTTGGTCCCTCAACCTTGCCTCACTACATCGCCCTATGCTCAAACTCCGACAGCACTGGTCCGATATCCAGAGCATACCCCAGAACTCGGACTAGGCAAGTCGTAAATCGCACATCGACGCATAAAAGTTACAACTCCGCCCGCCGCCCCTCACTCCTACCCCACATGCGGCACACCTTCGAAACCGACCAGTGGCTCCCCTTCCCGTTGCCGCTCGTCTTCGCCTTCTTCGCCAACCCGCAAAACCTGCCGCCGCTCATGCCCACCTGGCAAAAGGCCCGCATTGAAGAGGTCATCTTCGTCGCCCCGCCGCCACCACCCTCCGGCTCGCCCGCCCGCATCGCCACCGGCCCCGGCACCACCATGGTCCTCAGCTTTCGGCCCGTGCCGCTCGTCCCCTTGCGCATCCGCTGGCACGCCCTCATCCCCGAGTTCGTCTGGAACGACCACTTCTGCGACACCCAGACCCGCGGCCCCTTCGCCTTCTGGCGTCACTGCCACACAGCCCGCGCCGAAACCCGCGACGGCTCCCCCGGCACCACCGTCCACGACCACGTCGAATACGAACTCCCCGGCGGTCCCCTCGGCGACATCGCCAACGCCCTCGGCGGCACCCTGCAGATGCGCTACATCTTCAACACCCGCCACCGCATGACCGCAAAACTTCTCCCCAACTTCGCCGACCGCGCCGCCCAGCGCACCCGCTAGCTGCACCAACATAAAGGCCACATCCCCACCGGATGTGGCCATCATCTTTTTAAACTTTGTGAAAAATTTACTTCGCCGGAGCCGGATTCGCCGCCGGCCTGCCCACACTCGCCGGTGGCACGATCCCGTTCATCCGCGCATATTCCACCAGTTGCCCATAGTGGTCGCGATCATGCGCCATCCCGGTCGCCAGCGTGCTAATCATCGTATCGCTCGGTCCGCGCCCTGCATGCTGAAACGCATTTGCCACCGTCAGCGCTCCCACTGCCTGGTGAAATGCCGCAAACGACGCCTTCAGCGATGCCACCGCCGTCTCCTTGTCCACACCCTTGCCCACCGTGCCCAGGTCAACCTGCGGCTTCACTCCCAGCCCCATCGACGCATAGCCGTAGTTCCCCACCGCAACGTGGGCAATCTCCTGCCCAAACGTCCGCACGCCGTCGTAGTTCGGTATCAGCCCACCCGTAAAATCGCTCGCCTTCGGCTGAAACGCATACTTCTCCGCCGGCATCGCTTCCGCCAGCGCCACCACGTCCTTCTCCACCCCGCTCAGCATCGCATCCATCGTCTTCGCCGGATCAATCAGCCCCGCAGCATTCGCCTGTCCGCTCGCACCCGCCGCTACCGCGCTCGCCGGCACACCCTTTCCATCCGGATGCGCCCGCCCCGGCACCTCCTTCGCGTCTCCCGGATTTGACGCGGACGGAATCGTCGCCGTCTGCGCCCCCGCCGCCATCACACAACATCCCAGTACCGCCGCCACACCCAACCCAAATCGCATGCAAGTTCTCCTGCCACTCACACTAACCCACCCGCCGCAACCTCGTACAAACTTCTTGTGCCCGTCCCGCCTCCGGCAAGTTAAGGTGGATCGAGCACAAAGTGCCTCATCGATTGAAGATCGACCGCTAACCCGTCACCTCGCTGACCTTCTGCTCTAAGCTGGCGTCGCTCCCTCTCCGCCACTCATCCAATCCCCATGCGCCGCATCTACCTCGACAACAACGCCACCACCCCCGTCCTGCGCGAAGCCGTCGACAGCATGCACCCCTTCTGGGCCGAGCGCTTCGGCAATGCCTCCGCCGTCCACTCCCACGGCCGGTCGGCAAGGTCAGCGGTAGACGACGCCCGCGAACACCTCGCCCACCTCCTCAACGTCCGCGCCGCCGACCTCACCTTCACCTCCGGCGGCACAGAGTCCGACAATCACGCCCTCTTCGGCACCCTCGCTCCCGGCCAGCACCTCATCACCACCGCCATCGAGCACCATGCCGTCCTCCACGCCGCCCAGTCTCTCGAAAAACAAGGCGTCGACGTCACCTATCTCACCCCCAACAGCAACGGCCTCATCTCCCCCGACCAGGTCCGCGAAGCCTTCCGCCCCAACACCACCCTTGTCTCCGTCATGCTCGCCAACAACGAAACCGGCGTCCTGCAGCCCGTCCAGGCCATCGGCCGCCTCGCCCACAGCCGCGGCGCGCTCCTCCACACCGACGCCGTGCAGGCCATCGGCAAACTCCCCGTCGACCTCCGCGAACTCGGCGCAGACATGGTCAGCATCTCCGCTCACAAAATGCACGCGCCCCAGGGCGTCGGTGCCCTTTACGTCCGCAAAGGCGTCCCGCTAAAGCCCTTCCACCTCGGCGGCCCGCACGAACGCCAGCGCCGCGCGGGAACTGAAAACGTGCCCGGCATCGTCGCCCTCGGCGAAGCCGCCCGCCAAACCACCCTCTGGATCGAAGCCGGCGGCCCCACCACTCTCGCCACCCTCCACGCCCATTTCGAAACCGAACTCCTCCGCGGCCTCCCCACCACCGTCATCCACGGCATGAGCGCGGGTGCCCCATGTCCCGCTTCTGGGACATGGGTTTCAAACACTCCCGGCACCCCACCCATCAGCCTCGACGGCGTTCGCCCCACACCCCGCCTCCCCAACACCACCTCCGCCCGCTTCCCCGGCGTCGACTCCGAAGCCTTCGTCATCGCCCTCGACCTCAAGGGCCTCGCCATCTCCGGCGGTTCCGCCTGCACCAGCGGTGCGGTCGAACCCTCCCACGTCCTCCTCGCGCAGGGCCTCTCCGACGCCGAAGCCCGCGAAACCGTCCGCATCTCCCTCTCCCGCCTTACCACCCCCGAAGAAATCGACCTCGCCCTCGATCTCCTCGAAAGCACCGTCACCCACCTTCGCACTCTCCATCCAGGTACCGTTTGACCAGCTCAACCAGAGGCGAATCGTTAGACACCACCTGGCCCTTAAGGTCAGCTTGCTTCCATCGCAAAGCAGTTATATTCCCGACCCACTAAAATACAAACAGGGTAGGAACAGGGCAAGCTGACCATGCGCCAGCTCCTGTGGAAGCGAAACTTATAAAAGCCAGAGAGAGGATAGGTATGCCAGGCACCATTGCAGTCGCCATGTCCGGCGGCGTCGACTCCTCCGCCGTCGCGGCCCTCCTCCACGCGCAGGGCGAAACTATCGTCGGCCTCACCCTCCAGCTCTGGGACCAGCGCCGCCTCTCCCACCACGAAGGCATGCCCGAGTCCGTCCAGGGCCGCTGCTGCTCCATCGACGACGTCTACGACGCACGCCGCGTCGCCGAGCATCTCGGCATCCCCTACTACGTCGTCAACCAGCAGCAGCGCTTCGAGCAGGACGTCGTCAAGCCCTTCGTCGCCGACTACCTCGCCGGCCGCACACCCATCCCCTGCACCCTCTGCAACAACCATCTCAAGTTCGACCAGCTCCTCGTCACCGCCCGCGGCATCGGCGCGGAGCGCGTCGCCACCGGCCACTACGCACGCGTTTTCTTCGACGAAACCCGCGGCCGCTGGCTCCTCAAGCGCCCCGCAGACACCGCCAAGGACCAGAGCTACTTCCTCTTCGGCCTCACCCAGGACCAGCTCAGCCGAACCCTCTTCCCCCTCGGCGACATGGTCAAGCCGGCCGTCCGCGCCCTCGCCGCCGACCACGGCCTGCGCGTCGCCAACAAGCCGGATTCCCAGGAAATTTGCTTCATCCCCGGCGGAGACTATAAGACCTTCCTCACCGCCTACCTCGCCGAGGGTGGCCAGCAGGTGCCCGACTCCTCCGGTGACCTGATCACTCCCGACGGCGAAGTCGTCGGCCGCCACGAGGGCATCCACAGCTTCACCATCGGCCAGAAAAAAGGCGTCCAGCAGCGCCTCACCGTGCACCAGCCCACACCCTTTTTCGTCCTTGGCATCGAGCCGGCCAGCAACCGCGTCATCGTCGGCGACGACAGCCTACTCCACCAGCGCACCGCCATCGTCGACCGCGTCAACTGGATCAGCATCGACGAGCTCCGCGAACCCATGCGCGTGCTCGCCAAGATTCGCCACCGCCACGAGCCCGCACCCGCCACCCTCACCATGCGCGGCGACAGCCTCGTCGAGTGCACCTTCGACACAGCCCAGCGTGCCATCACGCCCGGCCAAGCCGCCCTCTTCTTCCAGGACGAACTCGTCGTCGGCGGCGGCTGGATCAGGTAACGCACAGCCCTACTCGTCCGCAATCCCACCCCAACTGTCATTTCGACCGGAGCAGGACAGCTTCATCGTCCTGCGCAGCGGAGAAACCTGATTTCTCCACCCCCGGCGCTACTCGTTCTGCGACCCCTGCAAGTGATCGCTCCAACCCCGCAGCAGCCTTGGCGTCTTCAGCGTCGATCCCGCCACCGCCACCGTATTCCCATTCGGCTTAGGCAGCAACGCCCGTGTCATCAACCCCGCAACCGACGCAGCCACCGACGGCGCGACCCCCACAACCCGCGCCGCCAGCCATGCCTGCGGTGAAATCGTGATCTCCGGCTCGCCGTCCACCGTCGCGTTATAGATCTGCCGCGCCGCACTCGCTGCCGACGCTGAGGCCCCAGGCAGCATCGCTCCAAGCGAAAACCAGTTGTACTCCGCCTGCGAGTTCCCGCCGAACTTTGCATTCACATGCGACCCTGTCCTTATCAGCCCCGGACAGACCGTCGTTATCCGCACGCCCGTCCCGCTCAGCTCCGCATGCAGTCCCTCGCTAAAGCCGACCAGCGCGAACTTGCTGGCCACATACGGCAGCATGTGTGGCACCCCGATCTTTCCGCCGATCGACGCGATGTTCACAATGCGTCCGCTGCGCCGCTCCTGCATCTTGGGCAACACTGCCTGAATCGTGTGCAGCGCACCGAAGAAGTTCACCTGCATCGCCTGCTCAAACGCGCTCAGCGGCTGATCCTGAAACGGCGCAACGTCGATGATGCCCGCGCAGTTCACCAGCACATCCACGCGTCCATACCGCTCCAGCGCCTGCGCGGCAAGCCGCTGGCAGTTTTCCGCCTTCGTCACGTCGCACACCACGGCAAGTGCCGTCCGCTCATTGGCGATCGCACCCTCACGCCGCAGCACGCCCACAGCGCGGCTCAGTTCGTCACCGTCGCGCGCCGCCAGCACCAGGTGCGCTCCATGCTCCCCGAATACCCTTGCGATTGCCAGCCCCAGTCCGCGGCTGCCGCCCGTAACCACCACCACTTTGCCCCGCATTGCCGTAGCCCGGCGACGCGTCTTTGCCACCGCAACCGCCGTCACCGCCGCGCCCAGCACACCCAACGCAATGGTACTTTCCGTGCGATACACCCGCGCCTTGTACCGCCCATAACGCAGCAGCGCCTTGCCACCCAGACTCAATACCTTGCCAACCATGCGCGTTAAGACGCCGCCGCCTGTCACTCTCGTTGTGCGCCCTTTGCTGTCGCCGTCGCCTCAGCAGCTTTATGCTGCACACGCTACCTCCTGCGATTCCGTAGAATAGTGTTGTCCATGGTCACCCGGCGAAAGAAAAGCGGCGCGTACATGATCTCGGCCGTCGCGGAGATGTACGAAATCCATCCGCAAACATTGCGCCTCTACGAACGCGAAGGCCTGTTACGCCCCTCTCGCTCTGACGGCAACACGCGGCTGTACACCGAAGGCGACCTGGAACGGCTTGAGTTCATCCTGAACCTGGCCCGCGACCTCGGCGTCAACATCGCCGGCATCGCCATCATCCTGCAAATGCGCGAACGCATGGAGCAGATGAACACCGAGATGCAGGGCTTCGTCGACTACGTCCGTACCGAAATGCTGACTCGCATGCAATCCATGCCACGCGACACCGCCGGCCTTGTCCCGCTTAGTCGAGCCGGCAAGTCGACCGTGCTCGTTCCGCGTGCAAACGTGCAGGAGCCGGTCGTCGCGGCGCGCACACTGGCCGCCGGCAAGCCCAGCGCAAAGAAACGCTGACGTGCACCCCGCACGCACACTCACCACGGTTGCCGCCATTGGCACAATCACATCGGCCATTTACTGTGGCCTCGTTGTCCGCGCGGCGATGCGGTTTCGCCGACGTCGGCTCGCCGCAGAAGCACATCCGCCGATGTTCACACCCGGGGTCAGCCTGCTCAAGCCGTTGCACGGCGCAGAGCCCGGCCTCGAGCGTAACCTCGAGTCTTTCTTTCGGCAGCGATACACCGGAACGTTCGAACTCCTTTTCTGCGCGCGCCATCAGAACGACGCCGGTCTCGCACTCGCGCGTTCTGTCGCGGCCCGTTATCCAGCCGTAACGGCGCGCTTCGTCACGTGTGGCGAGCCGCGGTTCCCCAATCCAAAAATGTATTCGCTGGCCGTCATGACCCAGGCTGCGTCCTATGACATCCTGCTGACCAGTGATGCGGATGCTCGCGTCTCGACCGACTACATCGCCAGGTGCGTGCAGGAACTGGAACGACCGGAGGCGGAGCTTGCATCGTGCCTGTACCTGGGCCGCGTGGATGAACCCAACATCTTTCTGCGGCTCGACGCACTGGGCAAAAGCGTGGAGATGAGCGCGGGCGTGCTCGTCGCCGACATGCTGAGCGGCACTGATTTTGCGCTGGGCGTGACAATGGTCCTGCGCCGCCGCGCCTTTGCCGAAGCTGGTGGCGCGCCCGACCTGGGCAACTATTGGGCAGAGGATTTTGTGCTCGGCAACCGCCTTGCGGCGCAGGGCAAAGGCGTGGCAATCGCAACCCACGTCATCGGCCTGATGGTCACGGCAGACAGCATCGCCCACTCCTTGCGTAACCAGTTGCGATGGTCCCAGAGCACGCGCCGCTCGCGCCCATGGGGTCACCTCGGTACAGGTCTCACCTTCGCGATGCCGTTCGGTCTATTGGGATTCACCACCTCGGCGACGCAGGGACGCTGGGCCAACGCATTTGCGTTTCTGCTACTCGCCCTGTGCAACCGCATGCTGCAAGCTGCAATGGTCCTGCGCGCACTGGGCAGTACCGATACTGCCGGCGACGTGCTCCTCTACCCGCTCCGCGACCTGCTCGGCAGCCTGATCTGGGCCGCGAGTTATCTCCCCGCAGACACTCGCTATCACGGCACCCAGTTCCGCATCATGCCCGACGGCCGTCTGCTTCCGCAGCGCTGATTGTGCGCACCATTACTGGTTCGTCAGCACCAGCTTGCCGCCTGCCGCTGCAAACACCCGCGTCGGCCCAAGGCGTTTCAACTCAGCCTCCCGCACTGTGGAGTACGTCAGCAGGAAGATGCGTTGGCGTCCGGTCCACGCACGTCGCAGCATAGACTCGTCGGCAAACACGTTAGGCGCATCCGGCCAGAATGAGCCGAACCATGGACCGTTCACGCGGCCGTTCACCAGCACCAACGGATGCCGCGTATAAAAGAGCAGCGTCGACCCGCTAGTCAACTCGCCATCCAGCCACACGCCGTCTTCGGGTCGCAGGTCGCGGGCAATCTGCAGCGCCAGACCTTTCGACCCAATGATCGGATAGAACCGCACCAGCCCCGCGTGAACGCACAGCAGCACACCGCACATCCCCATGGCCAGCGATAGGTTTGCGGGCAGGTGCCGCACCCTGCGTCGCCACCACCATGCCAGCGGCCCCACCAGCAGCATGCTCGCCGCAACCCCCAGCAACGGCGCACGAAAAAAACCCATCGATCGCGTTGTCAGGTCGTGCAGGTGCCCCAGCGCAAGGTTGTACTGGTCTGGATTGCTGGTAAGCACGTCGCTCACATCGGCACCAGCGCGCGCGGCGGGCGCGATCACACCCAGTGCGCCACACACGATCATCAGCAGCAGTGCCACCGGCAGCAGGAAGTACGTCGACCATCGCAGGACAGAACGCGCCACCGGCAGGTCACCTTGCTCTGCCACGGCCAGGGCACAGCCGGCAAGCAACGCCAGCGCAGGCAGGGCAGGCAGTGAGTAGTACTCCTGCCGCGACGAAAGCGTAAAAAAGCCCAGCACCATGCCGGCCCACAGAACTGGCGTCAACGCCGCCCCCTGCGTGCGCGCAGCCACCACGCGGCGGCCGCGCCACACCTGCGCGCACCAATGCGCCGCTGCCGGCAAAAACGCCGCCCACGGCATGAGCCACAGAAAGAACATCGCCCAAAAGATCGGGATCGGCAACTGTCCATAATCGTGCGGAATCCGCATGCCGCGAAAACGGAGAACATGCTCATTGATCAGGTAGAACCAAGCCCAGCCTGCCCGCGCCGGCAAACCTACACCAGCCGGCATGGCAATCGCAGGATTTCGCAGTGCAGCCAACACATGCCACGGCAGCGCCAGCGCGCAAAACACAGTCGTGCACAGCAGCGGATGCATGCGTCGCATGCCCTTCATCTGCCCTGTGAGCAAAACATAGAGCATTGCAAAGCCGAGCGGAAACACAACACCGATCAAACCCTTGGTGAGTAGATTCAGCGCCATCACAACGGCAAAACCTACCGCAGGCACAAGCGTGTGTTTCTGGACGCGCGCTCGCTCCAGCGCCATCAGGAACAGGTGCACACCCAGCGTCATCCAGAGCGCATTCAAAATGTCGGGAATGTAGAACCGCGTAAACAGGTATGGCCCAAGACTCGTCGCCATGGCCAGTGCCGCGTAAAAGCCGCCTCGCTCCCCATACAGCCGCTTGGCCAGTGCATACACGCTAAAGAACAGGCCCAGCACGCAAAAAGACAGCGGCAAACGCGCCGCCCAGTCATACGGCCCGAACACGTGCATGCTCCCCGCCGCCATCCAGTACATCAGTGGCGGCTTGTCCAGGAATCGCACGCCATCGACATACGGCGTTACATAATCGTGCCGCAGCAGCATCTCGCGTGCGACTTCGATGTAAATCGAATCCACATCGTCCAGCAGGCCCGGCGTAAACAGGCAGCCCAGGTGCAGCAGAAGCCAAACCCCTGCCAGCATCAGCAACGACGAACGTCGCGCAGGCGGCACAGGCGGTATGAACGTCTCGTCAGCGGCGGTAATTTGCAAGCGATTCTCTACTATAGAGCAGCCACGTTTGATGCGCGTGTACGTTCACGCACCCTACTCTGCTTCAGCAACATCCAACTGTATGCTTGGCTCGGCAGCGGAACGTTGCGTCCGATTTGGCTCAAGAGGGAGGGCGAGTTTTACGCATGGACTCGATTGAACGAACGGCAGTCCACGAGCGTTCTCCAGCCATCGCCGTTCCATCGCAACGCCCGCGCCCAGGGTTCAATACTCCAGCGCGATCGGTAGCCTTTCTGGTGCTGCTCTGGGCTCTCACACAGTTCGCCTTTCTGTTTTCGCCGCCGCTGTTGGACGATGTGGATGCCATCCATGCGGAAGCCGCACGCGAAATGCTGGTACGGCACGACTTCGTCACGCTTTACGTTGACGGCCTGCGTTACCTCGACAAACCGCCGCTTCCCTACTGGCTGGCAGCGGGCGCGATGCATCTCTTTGGTCAAACGGACTGGGCCGTTAAATCCACTCTCGCGCTTGCCATGCTGGTACTTACGCTGTACCTGTACTCCGTTGGCCGCAGGCTGTTCACTGAACGTGTCGGCTTTTACGCCGGATGCGCCATCGTCACATCCATAGGCCCCTTCGTCTATACCCGGTTCTTCATCCCCGACATCATTGTCGGCCTGTGGATGACGGTCGCATTCGACCTGACACTCCGGATGACCACGACCGCACGGGACGAGGGACGAGCGCGCCCATGGCAGGCCGCGGCATTTGCGCTCGCATGCACCGCAGCCGTACTCACCAAAGGCCTCATCGGCGTAGTCTTCCCGCTTGGCCTGCTGCTTGGCTTCCTCCTGCTCACACGCCGCCTGTCGCTGCTGCCCCGCCTGCGCCCTGCGTTGGGATCGTTGGTGTTTCTCGTCACGGCACTCCCGTGGCACGCCCTCGCAGCCTGGCAAAATCGCGCCACCGGCACGTCCCGTGGATTCGTCTGGTTTTACTTCATCAACGACCAGATCAATCGCTATCTCAACACCCGCATCCCGCGCGACTACGACAAAGTGCCCCTGCTTCTCTTCTATGCGCTGGCATTGATCTGGATTCTGCCCTGGGGCGTCTTCCTTTTCCGTCCCGCGTGGCAATGGCTGTCTGCATGGCGTACCGGCAGTCATAAAGCTGACGACCCGATACTTGCCCTCATCCTTTGGGTCGTGCTCATCCTCGGCTTCTTCACCTTCTCCACACGGCAGGAGTACTACACGCTACCCGCCATTCCCGCACTCGCCCTGCTTGCCGGCGTAAGCCTTGCAGGCAGGGACAAGGAGCGTGCCACAGGCCGCGCATCCTACGCAATCCTCTTCGCGGGCAGCGCGTTATTGGCCGGCGTGTGTCTCGCACTCTTTGCAGTCACAAAGGCACCGGTCGCCGGCGCCCAACTGTGGCAGGAATTGCAGAAACACCCCCAGAACTACGCCCTTTCGTTCGGCCACCTCTTCGATTTCACGACAGGTGCCTTCAGTTTCTTCCGCCTGCCACTCCTCCTCATGGCCGCCAGCCTCCTGCTACCCGCAGGCATCGCGCTTCTGCTCAAAGTGCGCAATCGTGCCTTCGCTGCAAACATCGTTCTGGCGCTTGGCATGTGCGGCGTGCTGGGCAGCGTGCACGCTGGTTTGCAGGTGTTCTATCCCATCCTCGGTTCGCAACCGCTCGCATCGGCGCTCAACGGCGCATGGCACGACGGCGACCAGATTGTTATAGACGGCGAATACAGCAATGCGAGCAGCCTCAACTTCTATACCCACCACCCTCTCCGCATGCTAAACGGTCGCATCAACAATCTCTGGTACGGCTCGCTCTACGCCGACGCTCCCAACCGCTTTGACACCGACACCACCTTCAACGCCCTGTGGCACAGCGGAACGCGTGTCTTCTTCGTAACGCACAGTGCCGAGCGCACGGCACAGTGGCTGGCAATGCAGGGTGGTCGAATTGTCAGCACGTGCGGTGGTAAATTTGTCCTCCTGAACCACAACTAGCGCCCTCCCAGGCTTCAGTCGTGTATCGTGCAACTGGTGCAGCAGCCGTTCCACTGCAACCCCGGAGCGTGTCTTGCCCAAGTTTGCCGCAATCGATATCGGCTCCAACTCCTGCAGGCTTGCCATCGCAGAGGTCCAGGCACACCAGCTCAGGATCCTGCACGAAGACCGGGAGATCGTCCGCCTCGGCGACAGCGTGTTCGAAACCGGCATGATCTCGCCAGATGCCATGGCCAACACGATCCGCGCTCTCAAACGGTTTCAGAAATCGGTGCAAGCTGAAGTCGTCGATCGTGTCCGCGTCGTCGCCACCTCTGCCATGCGCGACGCCCGTAACGCCGGCGCTTTCACCGCATGGGTCAAGTCCGCCATCGGCTGGAACGTCGAGGTCATCTCCGGTCTGGAAGAGGGCCGCCTCATTCACCTCGGCGTTACCACGCACGAACCTGGCGCACGCGGCCGCTGCCTGCTCATCGACCTTGGCGGCGGCTCATGCGAAATCACCCTCTCCGACGGTGGCCGCATCCAGGAAATGGTCTCGCTTCCGTTGGGCTCCGTGCGTCTGCAGCAGGAGTTTCTGCACACTGACCCGCCCACGAAAGACGAAGGCCAGCAACTCCGCATCTACATCGACCGCGAGTTACGCAAGCTGCAACGCAAGCTCACAGGCCAGCCCACCATTCCGTTGGTCATTGCCACATCGGGCTCGGCTGCGGCCCTCGCGGAAGCGAGCACGGCACCCATCGCGCTCGGAAAAGGCAAGGTCAAGATTGCCGCGAAGTCGGCCGGTCGCGCCACACTCGCAAAGTCGGACAACTCCGACGCACACGAGCTCAGGTCCGGGCTTAAACTCGCGCCGCTCACAGCAACCGCCATCTCCGTTCGCTCTCTCGCCAACCGGCTCGTCACCATGACCAACGCACAGCGTTTGGCTGTGCCCGGCATCGGCCCCAAACGCAGCGAGATCATCATCGGCGGTGCGTTCGTCTACGCCGAGATCCTCGAGCGCCTGAAGCTTCCCGGCTTCCGCTACTCCCCGCTTGGTTTGCGCGACGGCATGCTCGCGCAAATGCTCGCCGACACCGATACCCGCGCCTCCGTCCATCGCGCCATCGAGGAAGAACGCTGGAATGGCGTTCTCGCCATCTGCAAACGCTACAGCGTCGACATGAAGCGGGCCGAGCCGGTGCGTGGCGATGCCCTTAAGCTCTTCGACGATCTGCAACGCGTGCACCTCCTGCCACCCGAATACCGCGAGTGGCTTGCCGCCGCCGCCATGATGAGCGAGGTCGGCAAGTTCGTCTCACACCAGGGCCACCACCGCCACACGCAATATCTCATCGCCAACTCGGAGATGTTCGGATTTTCACCAGCCCAGCGCGCCGTCGTTGCCGCTATCGCACGCTACCTGGGCAAAAGCCGGCCAGACGCGATGGATCGCCCATTGCGCGCTGTGCCGCTGGAAGAACATCACCATGTGCTTCGTTCCATCGTTCTTCTACGACTTGCTGTCGCATTGAACCAGGAACAGGCAAGCGAGCACGTCCGCTTCGTCACCCGCACCTATCCCAAGCGCATCCTGCTCGAGTTACACGCGCGTCGCGGCGCAGAACTTGAGCAGTGGTCGCTGAAGAAGGAAAAGGGCTACTTCCGCGAAGTCTTCCGCCGCGACTTGATGATCGAGCTGGCATAAAGCGTGCGCACCACGCGCGGATCGAGCAGCCAGCTCATCGTCGCCGCGCCACGCTCCATGTTTACGCGTGCAATCGCACCTTTGCGCAAGCGCACCGCAGCCGGCCTTTTTGTGCAGTCTTCCCCAACTGCCGCAGGCTGCATCATTAAGCCCAGGAACTGCACCAGGTTCGGACTGTGCCCCACCACCAGCACAGACTCATACCCGACACACTCCGCCAGCAATTTCTGAAACTGCTGATGCGTCGCTGCCGGCGCAAGCGCGTCGGACAACAGAATCTTCTGCTCATATCCTGTCTCGGTGCCGACGAGCGATGCTGTCTGCAAACTTCGCTTCAGCGGGCTCGAGATCACGATATCGAACGACACCTTCATCGACGAAAGCGTATTCCCCAACAACAGGCAATCCCGCTTGCCCTGCCTGTCCAGCGGACGCCGCACGTCGAGTACCTGATTGGCGCGTCGCGTGCCGGCCGACGCGTGCCGTAAAAGATAAAGAACCATCTCTACTATCTTATCGAGAGCCGCACACTAACTCACCTGCGTCACCCGGGCACCGCTCCTTTAGTCATCGCCTTCGTAAATACCAGGGTCCGCCTCGGTCAAAGACGGCACATCCGGCTCTGGATTCGGAATCGGATCCGTCGGCAACCATGGCGTCACCGCATCCTCACCCTGTGGCGGATAGGTATTCGGCCATGTCTCCGGCACCTCCACCTCGCCATCCGCAATGCCCCATGTCTGCTCTGTGCTGCCGTTTCCATTCTGCATGTGCGCCCTCTTCCTCTCTGATGCACAGCGCCGCACCCGCAGCACGTCGGGCAATCCGGCTTATCTCCACAACTCTGCACGCAACAAACCGAACAGGTACGTTCGCCCCTGCTCCAGCTCAAATCCGTGCGCACGCAAAGCACTTGCATGGTCCGGCAGTGCACGCACCCGCAATCCAGTCAGCAAACCAAAAGCGGCGTACAGCCCCGTGATGACAACCGTCGCGGGCCACCGTGCAAAGCCTGCCGGCTTCGCAAATTCCGACACGATCCACACCGGCGACCGGCAGCATCCCCGCACCGCCGCCGCCAGATCTCTCACCTCTCCGTTCGACAGGCAATCCAGCAAAAAGTGCGTGCACACCACGTCATAATCGTCGCGTGGCAGGCTGCGCATCACGTCTCCATGCACCGTCTCCAACCGGCCCCCTGTGCCATCTCGTTCTGCGCGAGCCCGCAGAGTCGCAAGCATGCACGCGCTCGCGTCCACGGCTGTCACACGCACCGTCGGCACCTCGCGCAGCAGTTCAGCGCAAAACCGTCCATCGCCATCTCCCAGCAACAGCGCGTGCCGCGCCCCCACCAGGCACGGCAGAAACTGTACGCGGCAATGCTGCAACATGGGTCCAAAGCTCAACCATTCCAGCCAGCGATAGCTGCGCGCCAGCTTATCGAAGCCGGACCCGGCAAGCGGCCACGCCGGAGCCTGCTTCATCCTGCCAGCGACAGCAGCAACGCAGGAAGCACCAACACCAGCGGAGTCAGCAGCGCCGCATCGGCCAAAGCGCGAAGACCCGTTGCATCCAACCGCCGCCGCACCCTATCCAGCACGCATAACAGGCACGCACTCAACGCGCACGCAAACGACAGCAGCACCGGCGCATGCAGCAGCAGCACGACGACACACCCTGCACACAGCAGCCCAAAACCCAAAAGCCATCGCCATGCAGCCAGCCCTGCGGAGCAGTCCGCGGACTCCCACTTATTGATCGCCGTGCAGTTCAGCCAGCACACCCCGGCAAACAACAACCCACTCATGCCAAAACCGGCACGTTGTCCTGCCGCAACGGTTCGCAACGCAGGCAGCGCGGTCGCCAGCGCAAACATCACGGCAACACTCACCTCCTTCGGCACGCGGCGCAGACGAAACACGTGCACCGCCAATGCGTAGGCCGCCATCGGCAATCCCAACGCCAGCCACGTCGCGCGAACCGACACACTCAGGTGCACCACCCGCCACAGCAGCACGGGCAGCAGAACGGCACCGACGGTCAGGAAAGTCCGCCGATACCGAAGATGAAACCGGTGCCGCTCCTGCAAAATCCCCACACCGTTCACAGACGCATCCAGCACCCGGTCCATGGCATACAGCAGCCACACGGCAATGCCAAGCGCCTCCGCCTCCAGGCCGTGCCATCGCACCAACATCTGCCATGGCACGCCGCTCGCACACCAGAACGCAGCAAACCACGTCACCGC
Organism: uncultured Terriglobus sp.; assembly: GCA_964244665.1. Classification (GTDB taxonomy): domain Bacteria; phylum Acidobacteriota; class Terriglobia; order Terriglobales; family Acidobacteriaceae; genus Terriglobus. The sequence goes on along the minus strand of CAXTJO010000005.1, from coordinate 38,634 downwards.
GACCGTGGGTGCATCCAGGCTGAACAGGTGCCAATACCGCAACGGCTGCAACCACGCCCTCGCCACAATGCCGCGTCGAACCACCGTTTCATCGCGATCGGGAAACCGGGCTACAGTGGTCGGCACAGCTTGATTTTATGGGCATATCCGCCACTAGCCGGGTCGAAAACCCGCCACGGCAGCACCGTGTTACAGCTTGTCGGCTCTCGCACCCAGCACCCAGAACTCCGGATTGACCTCGGGGAACAGGTCGTCCGTCGATTCGATCGCAATCAGCCGCGACTCCATCTCATCGGTAAGTCCCCCACCGTGCTGGAACTCCGGCCACATCGCGCGCAGGTCGTCGAACATCCCCGCATGTTCACGAAACCGCCGCTCGGCATAGTCTCGCGCAGCGCCCGTCGTAATCAGAAATTGCCAGTCACTTGACTCCATCAGCAGCAGTTCGCGGCACATCTGCTTCATCATCCGTTCACCGATCGCACCGTCACGCCACTCCCCCGCTGTACACAGGTCCCGCAACACATGCTGTGCCGTGTACAGCCGCGCCCACGTCCACCGGGTCGCCTCGTTCAACCACACACGGTCGTCACCGCCTTCGCCCCACGACCCCTCCGGCATGGCTACCGCCACGCGTGGCGGAAATCTCCGCAGATACTCCGCACAACTCACCGCCTGCACTGCAGCCTCGCTCTCCACCACGGCGCGCGCCACAGCTTCCAAAAACGCAATGCCCTCAAACCACCAGTGCCCGAACAACTCCGCATCGAAGGGCGAACACAGCATGGCTGGCTCGGGCGCTCCATGCAGCGCATCCGCAACCAGTGAAACAAAGTGCCGCCCATGCTCGCCCGCCCGCATCTGTGCCGCCACAGGGTCATAGGCCTGCTTGTCGCCTAAATCGACACCGCGCCCCGTCACGCGCCAGTACCGCAAACCACCGGGCGACCGCTTCTTGTGGAAGTCCAGGTAGACCCCGTCCGCGGGATACCCGGCGTCGCCGCTCCACACCTGAAAACCCGTCTGTGGATCGCGCGGAAACACGGCGACCCGCGCCGCGGCATCCTCGGCACCGCCCATGCGCACACGGTACGCATGATAAAAGTCCACTCCTGCCAATCCCGTCGCAGATGCACCATCGCCACCGCTGCCACCCATCAGCGATCCTGAGTTGAACTCCCCCATCGGCGACCCCGCGCCACCTCCACCGCCGCCCAACAAATGCCCGTCAACCACAAAAAACCGCAGACCGCTTTCCAGGAGCGCACTCTCCACGCCAACGCGAAAAAAACCAGGAAAGTTCCTGCCGCCCTCACCTTCCACCGGCGGCTGCCAGTACCCCGCGGGCCGGTAACCGCACTCGGGCAGCCAGATGCCCTGCGGCATCTCTCCAAGATGCCGCCGGTGGCTCAGAACCGCCAGCCGCACCTGTGCACGCACACTTTCATCCGTGCCCAGCAGCGGGTTGTACCCATGCGTCGCGCTGCACGTCATCAACGACAACATGCCTGCCTTGCCCAACTCCCTGAATTCACACACCAGATCGCCGGCAAGCGCGTTAAAGTGCTGCAACGTCTCGCCATACCACTGCTGCCAGAATCGCGCCAACTCCGCGGCAGTCCGGTCTCCCTCGTGCTCGAACGCGGCCTCGTCCTCCTGCGCAAAGGCGATCTTGCGCATCACGTACTCGGGAAACTTCTCGCGAAACACAGGGTGCGCCAACTGCTCCAGCAACACCGGCGACAGGTCCAGGCTCCACCCCGGTCGAATACCGTCTGCCTGCAAGCGACGAAGCATCGAAAGCAACGGCAGATAGGTCTCGGCAGCGGCCTCGTGCAGCCAGTCCAGCCCGTGTGGCCACGTGCCATGGTTCACCACCCATGGCAGATGGGCATGCAGCACGATCCCAAGAAATGCCTTGCGCTCTGCCATTGTTCTTCCCTGCCACAAGGGTACATCGCCCATGCGGGTCGAAATGACCGAGCAAAAGCCTGCCATCACTGGCAGGCTTTCGACACAGCGAACTTCAACAACTAATAGTGGTTCTGCAGCGAAGGATCATTGGTTGTACCCGCTGCTCCAGCGGACGCGGTTGAGGTTCGAACCGTAATTGAATTAGCCAGCGTAAACCGCACCACCGTCTCGCTCGGAATCTGCACCTGCTGACCACGCGTCACGGCATTGATTCCTGCGCCCGTGCCACCACCGGCAGCCGCCCCAATCGCGGCACCCTTGCCGCCACCGAAGATGCCGCCCAGCACCGCACCCGCAGCCGCACCCACGCCGGTCTTCACCGCCGTGTTTTTGCCGCGCCCCGAACCCTCTTTGCTAAAGGTGTCCGTCGTCACTGCAATCTGCTGGCCACGCTTGCTGATGCCGCTCAGTTGTATCGCCAGCAAAGACGAGCCGCTAAAGTGGCCGGCATCCTTCGCATTTGTCACGCTTCCGCTCACACCCGTTCCACGCGGCAACACCGTAAAGCCGTCCTGAAGAATGTCCGTCGCAATCGCACCGCTGAACGTATCGCCGATCCTCGCCGTCTCGCTGTCCAGGGACTGCGTCACACGCACGGGAATGACCGTGCCCGCAGGCACAGTAATGTTTCGGAACGCGGGTGCTGGCGGCGCTGCAGGTTCCTGCCGCTGCGGTGGCGGCGGCTGGTAGTTGTTCTGCGCTACAGACCGGTCTGTAGATCCAGGGCTGCGATACACGGGCGCAGGTGCTGGAACCGCTTGAACTCGCGCCCGCTCACGCGAATGCGGTAAAGGTGCCAGTTGCGGCTGCGGCGTTACCGCCGTCGCGGCGACCGGCGCGGTATTCGCGGCAACCACCAGATTGTTTACCACTTCCTTTACACCTGGAATTCCGGCAGCGTCGTTCGCGGCCAGGCTCCGTGCCGCACTGTTACTCACCTGACCATTCAGCGTCACCGTCCCGGCAAGGGTCGACACCTGAATCGGCTCGGCGCTAAGAGCGCCATCTGCCTGAATTTTGCCCTGCACACCAGCAGTCAGCGTCGGGTCGTCCACCAGCGCGCCTGCCTGCTTTTTGCAACCCGCCGGAATCAGCGAGCACAGGCACACCACAGCCAGCGCCGCGCGTTGTTTCGTAATAGAAATTGTTGTCTCAGCCATTATTCCTCACTCCGTTACTCAAACTCTAGTCCACCACTCCGCGATCAACCAGGCGCACTCGCTCGAATGCCACCCATCCCACTTCGATCATTCCCCCGCAGACACAGAGACGATGCCGCAAGCAATCTACCGGTTTGACGGCGAATATCGGCAACCAGTCTCCCGTGCTTCGCATCCCTTTTCTTATGCTGGGGCTTGGTGCCGCAAGGGCCCTGCCGCCGCACATCTCAACCGCCTTGAACGGCAGCGATACACACAGGAGAACAGAATGGCAGACGAGAGCAGCAGCGGATTCGGATGGTTTTTAGCGGGGCTCGGTATCGGCGCGCTGGTCGGTGTGCTTTACGCACCGAAGAGCGGACGGGAAACACGCGACGATCTGGCCGCACAGGCTCAGGACGCAAAAGTCAAGGCGGGGCAGTATGTCGACCAGAGCCGGGAACAGCTCAACGACTACGTTGACAAAGGCCGTGACTACTACGAAAAAGGTCGTACCCAATGGAGCCAGTACGTCGATAAGGGCAAGGACTTCATGACGGAGCAGCAGGACAAGGTTGCTGGTGCCGTAAATGCTGGAAAGCAGGCGTACCAGGAGCAAACCGAAGGCCAGCAGAGCTAGCTCTCACGACCCACAGTCACAAATCGTGAAGGCCGGCGATTCGTTGCCGGCCTCTTCTCATCTGTACAACACAGACAGCAGGAAAGAACGGTCTCATGCACATTTCTCCTCTCCCGTTACCGCTCGCCTGGCTGCAGACCTCCGGGATGACCGACAGCCAGGTTCATTGGCTCATTGCCTTCACCGGATTCACTGCTCTGGCTGTGCTCGTCGAAGCCCTCGCGTTCGGTGCCATCGCCGTCGTCGTCGTAAAGCTCATCGGTCACATCACCGCGCTCACTGAAGAACTTAAGCCGAAAATCTACCCCATCATGGAAAATGTGCGGCAGATCAGCGGCAAGGTAAACGACATCACCGGCAACGTGAAAGACGTCGTCGCGGACACGGCCCCCAAAGTCAAGCACGTAACAACCAACATCACAGACACAAGCGATATCTACCGCGCAAAGCTCGCCGAAATAGACGCACTCATCAGCGACACAACCGCCAAGGCAAAGCGACAAACAGACCGCGTCGATAACTTTGTTTCAGGAACCATCAACAGCGCCGGCAAAGTCGCCAGCCGTGTGGAGGATGTAGTTCTCGCACCCGTCCACCAGGCCGGTGCACTGTGGAGCGCGATCAAAGCCACCACCGAAAGTTTGGTGCAAAGCTACAAGCCGAAATCCTCAAAAACGCCATACACGCCGCCGCCCGTCGCCTTCGAAGGCGACAACATCTATACCGGCCTGGAAGACGACTATCACGCCTAGCTCTTGGCTAAAGCAAAAGGCCGGGGACTAAGTCCTCGGCCTTTTGCAAAGCCTAAGCAAGTAATGCACTGTAAATACGACTCGACTTCAAAAGAACGCTATACACCGCGAAACAACTCCTCTCGCGGGTCAGTCGGATTCAACTTGGCCAATTCCCTCAGGATCTCTTTTGAACGCTCATCCTGAATTTTCGGCACAACAATCTGGATCTCGACAATCTGATCGCCGCGCGCACCCTCCACTCCGGCAGACGGCACACCCTTTTCTCTCAGCCTCAGCTTCTGCCCCGCCTGCGTCCCCGGAGGAATCTTGAGCTGCGTCCGCCCATCGATCGTCGGCACCTCAATCTTTGCACCAAGCGCCGCCTCAAAGGCCATCACCGGCACCGTCATGCGAACGTCGTCGCCGCTCCTGGTAAACAAGGCATGCGGCCCCGCTTTGATAATCAGATACAAATCTCCAGCCTGCGCACCCTTGGTCCCTGCGTTTCCTCTACCCGCCAGGCGAATGCGTTGCCCATCGCGTGTGCCTGGTTTGATCCGAAATTCCAATGTGTCGCGCCGCGTCACCACGCCCTCCCCGTGACAGGTGGAACACTCATCCCCTACCCTGCCCGTGCCGCTGCACATGGGGCACTGCACGTTAAATTTCATGCGCCCGCTCATCTGCTGCGCCTGACCGCTGCCACTGCACTGCGGACACGTATGCGGCGTCCCCACCGTCCCGTTACCGCGGCACGTCGGGCACTGCTCCTGTCGCGTAATCTCGACCCGCGTTGTGCCCCCGCGAATCGCCGTCCAGAAATCTACCTGTACCTGGTACTCCAGGTCGCTCCCGGGCTGCGGTCCACGCTGAGCTTCCTGCCGGCTCGCACCGCCGCCGCCGCCGAACATGCTACCGAAAATATCTTTAAACGATCCGCCGCCCCCGCCGCCGAACGGCCGCGCCTGCCGCGGATCGCCTCCTCCCCCCTGAAATCCGGAAAAATCGAACCCTCCGAAATCGAACGGAACGCCCTGCCCCGCCCCCTTGCCGCCTCCGGTGTACACATCCTGCCCATACCCGCCCCGTGTCGCCGCCTCAGCCTGTGCTGGATCGATGGAGTCGGAGTAGAACCCTACCTGGTCATAGATCTTGCGCTTCTTCTCGTCCGACAACACGTCGTTCGCCTCGGAAATCTCCTTGAAGCGCTCCTCCGCCTTCTTATCGCCTGGATTCACATCTGGATGGTACTTGCGTGCCAGCTTGCGAAACGCCTTGCGAACTTCATCCGCGGTGGCCGTCTTCTTTACATCCAATGCGCCGTAATAATCCTTCTTTTCTGGCCCTGCCATCGTCCCTCAACTCTCTTTATCGACAGTCCTTGCCGTCTCGCCACCATCCGCGTGATCCTCTGTGCCAACTCTCTCGGCCACCTGAGCCATGGTGTCAGCCGCAACGGCATCCATCGCGATCTCTGCCACGGGCGTCTGGTCCCGCCGCCGGCTCAACCGGTGCGTCCGGCGTACCGGAACGTACTCCCCGACAATCTCCAACTCATAACTGTAATGCTCGCAGATGCGGTCGTCTGACCAAAGTTTCCCGTGGTGCGCACCCCGCTTTCGCATGCGCCCCTGCTGAATGCGATCCATGCCGTGCATCATGCGCCGAAAATCGCTGTAACTGTCAGCCCACTCGCTATCTTCGCCCTCCAGCACCACACGCAAATCGGCGTACACCGGCTGAGCCCATTCATAAAACGTATGCCACACGTCGTACAGTTCCAGGTGCCGCTTCTTCACCAACAAACCCAAATGCTCATAAAAATCCAGCACCTCAAACGCCGCAACCGGCGGGTCCGCCACATTCAGCGCCAGCAGGTCCTGGTTCTCGTTCAATCGCTCTGCTGCCAGCCGTCGCCGCGCCTCCCGGAACTTCGTTGAGTGAAAAAACGCCAGCTGCTTCTCCAAATTGGAGACCGCACGGTACTGCCTCTCATGCTTCAACTGCACGCCCGCGTAAAAAATGCCGGCGACGCTTGTCAGCACCAGCATCGCCGAAGCAACCGCTTCCGCCTCTGTCCAGTTTGCCAACAATTCAGCCTGCTCTCCCTACAACGTAACCACAGTAGATACGATGCACCGCACCGGCTCATAGCCGCCAGTCTTTCGTACACCGCACCAGCAACCTGCTCCACAATAACTTCTCTGCCTGGCCCGCCACGCCAGCCTCCCGCTCCTGGGCTAACCGCGTATCGTAGCTCCTATCCGCTTACGCGCCGCGCCTCCCGGTTTCAACAACTCCCGCGAAGCCCTCAGGCTCATGCCCTCTACAAACGCCGTCGCTGTCTCCTCCCTCGACGTATGCTGATCGGTCGCGCACCAGTACAGCGTTCGCCCAGCCATGTCCCGCCGCAAAATCTTCTCCCCACAAATCAGGCACGCTTTCCCATGCCGCCGGTATACGTAATGCTCCTCGCCACGCGCCGCCGGCTCTAGCTTCGACGGCCGGTCCGCCCGCCTCGTACACACAATCCGCCGGTCCACCATGCCCGCCTTCAGCAACGGGATCGAATCCTTCCACATCGCCTTCAACACCTTCGCATCCATCGCCAAGCCCGGCGTAAACGGATTCACGCGATGCCGAAACAGCAGCTCCGCCCTGTAAATATTCCCGATCCCACTCAGGATCGCCTGGTCCATCAGCAACTCCGCAATCGGCTTCTTCGACCTCAAAATCACATCGAACGCTCGCTGTGGATCGTCATGCCCGCCCGGCTCATCCGCCAGTGGATCGGGTCCTAGCCGCTCCAGCAACTTCGCCCATTTCGCCGAGTCGTACACACTGCAATCCGTCGGCCCCCGCAACTCGCACCAGTCCACCTCCTCCGGCGGAAACGGCCGCGTTCCATCGTCGTGCGCGCATGTCAGGTTATGCGGCTGGCCCTTCTGGCTGCGCGCCGGCTTTCCGCTACCCGCTCGTTGCAGAATCGCCCGCAACGCCCCTTTCGGCTCCGGCAGCGGCCCGCACCCCTCGGTAAAGTCACCGAACCGCCCTAAATGCACATGCAGGTAGAACTCGTCCCCAAATTCATACCCCAGATGCTTGCCTACCGCATGCACCTTCTTCAGCTTCTTTCCATCGACCAGATGCGCATCGCTAAACCGGTGATTCGGCCCCGGCAACACATTCAGCTTCCGCCCCACAAACGCCGCTGTATGGCGCGCCGCCCACCGATGAATCTCATTGCCTTCAGGCATGTGTTGGCTCCAGCTCATGCGATTCGTATGCTGCACCAACCGTTGTTTCAACCCACTACGGCTGCGCATGGATGAGTACAATCCCCCCATGTCCCGCATCTCCGCCATCCTCGGTCCACTCCTCCTTCTCCCCACCCTCGCCGCAACCGCACCCGCAGTTGACTCCCCAGACCTCGCCCGCCTCAAAAAAGATCTCGCAACAGACGTGACCGCGCCCTCCAGCTGGCTCGCCCTCGTCGCCCTCCAGTGGCTCGCGGACGGCGACACCTCCGTCGGCGCCGCACCCGACAACAAGCTCCACCTGGCCCATCTCCCCGCGCACGCCTTCACCATCCGCCAAAGCAAGGGCCAAACCACACTCCTCGCCCCAGCCACCGGCTTCGACCCCTGCCTCAACCTCAACGGCAAACCCGCCACCCCCCAGCCCCTGCAAAACGACAACACCGGCAAGTCCGTCCTCACCTGCAACGGCGTCCAGGCAACCGTCATCAAGCGTGGCGACCGCCTCTACCTCCGCGTCGCCGACGCCCAGAACCCCGCACGCCTCCACTTCGCCGGCTTCCGCTGGTACCCCGAGAACCGCGCATACCGCGTCACCGCAAAGTGGGTCCCCTATAACCCGCCCCACGACCTCCACATGAGCAACGTCCTCGGCGACACGCTCCCCATCCCCACCCCCGGCTACGCCGAGTTCCAGCTCGACGGCAAGCCCTACCGCCTCGAGCCCACCACCGCCGAAGACCACCTCTTTTTCGTCTTTCGCGACGCGACCAGCCGCTCTGAAACCTACGGCGCCGGCCGCTTCCTCCGGACCCCACTCCCCAACCACGGCACCTCCGCCCCCGGCACCGTCGTCCTCGACTTCAACCAGGCCTATAACCCACCTTGCGCCTTCACCATCTACGCCACCTGCCCGCTCCCACCCCGCCAGAACCGCCTCGAAGCCAATATCCCCGCCGGCGAACAACGCTACATCTCCCCTTACGCCACAGCCCGCACCGAAAACTAAGCCGCTCGCAGAACAGGAAAAGGGGAGGCGCCAAAGCGCCTCCCCTTCTTTTTGCCCGAAGGCCGACTGCTTAGTTCCAGATATGCTGCAACGCCATCGGCTCAATCCGCAAAATCGTATCCGGCTTCGCGCCATAAAGCTTCCGCGCAAACTCCCGCGCCTGCGACTCACTGTCGAACATCGTCTTCTCGTGTAACTTCCCGGCGACGTACTGTTCGCACTTCCAAATCACTGCATTCGTGTTTCCCATCGTCGCTCTCCCTGCTTCACTTCTCTTCATATTTGACGCAATTTCTGCGGAATAGATGCGGCACATTCTAGTGCGGAATGCTGCTCCACACAGAGCGAGCAGCCGCCTTTACAGCATCTCTTCCCGCCTGGTTCGACGCAGACTTACTCTGCTGCGCGGGCTGTGCCGCAGAGGTTTCTGCAGCCTTCGTTTCAGCAGGGGCAAGCACCGTTTGATCTGCAGGACCATTCAACCGAATGAGCATCGCACCGGATTTGTGACCTGGAGAAAGTACTCCAAGTGCCAGCACATACTCCTCACCCTTCTTGAATGCTCCGTACCTTGCATCGCTGTTACTTGTGAACGTCGCATCGATGATCTGGCCGCCCCAGGTACCCTCGTGCATCGTGTCTATCAGGGGCTGGGCCAGAATACCGATCAACCCATACGTGTCGCCACACGTCGCCCGGACGCACGTGAACACCTCGCTATACCCCTGCTGTTTCAATTGGCTCGACAGGCCAGTGTAGGTCGTCAACGACGAAGCTGTAGTCGGCCCGGCATACGCCAACACATCGACCGGTCCCGTCACTACGACAGTCTTGCCAAGTTTCCGCTGCCCCGCAGGTCCAACAGGTACCGAATATTCGTCATTATCGATATGCATCGCACCTACGATCTGACTGTTTGCCGGCCGGGCAACGTTGCGCAGATCCTGCGCACCAGGAAAGTCCGCCTCCTGTGCGCCAGCAACCAGTGACGCCATCATCAAGACACAACCCGCCAACGCACAGCCCATGCAAACCCCCCGGTACACCATCCCACGACCATTCTGAGCTCGAAGCATTTTTCCCTCGACGACTACTGTAAACGGAAGACGGCCATTGTAAACGGAAGAAGCTGGAAGTACCCGCCCCTTACGGGCAAGGACACTTCCAGCTCCAACGTTGCAGGACTGATCGGCTTACTTCACGTCGACATACTCCGCGTCGATCACGCCCTCGTCCTTCTTCGTTTCGGCATGCGTATCCGCGGTTCCCGCGGCAGCCGCATCCCCATCCGTAGGCGCCCCGGCGTTCTTGTACATTGCCTCGCTCAGCTTGAAGCTGCTCTGCTGCAGCTTCTCGTGCGCAGCCTTCAGCGCGGCGGCGTCCGGTGTCCCGGCCAGCGTCGACTTGGCATCGGCAAGCGCGGTCTCCACAGCACCACGCTCTTCCCCGCTCACCTTGTCACCGTTCTCGCGGAACATCTTCTCCACCTGGTACACAAGCGAGTCCAGCTGATTGCGCGACTCGATCTCCTCGCGCTTCTCCTTGTCCTCACCCGCGTGCGCCTCGGCTTCCTTCGCCATGCGCTCCACCTCGTCCTTGCTCAGGCCGCTCGAGGACGTGATCTGGATCTTCTGATCCTTGCCCGTCGCGTTGTCCTTCGCCGTCACGTTCAGGATGCCGTTGGCGTCGATGTCGAACGTCACCTCAATCTGTGGTGTGCCGCGCGGCGCGGGCGGAATGCCGGCCAGCTTGAACTTGCCCAGCGTGCGGTTCTGCGCGGCCAGCGGACGCTCGCCCTGCAGTACGTGAACCTCAACCTCGGTCTGCGAATCGGCCGCGGTGCTGAACGTCTCCGTCTTCTTCGTTGGAATCGTCGTGTTGCGGTTGATCATGGGCGTCGCCACACCACCCATCGTCTCGATGGAGAGCGTCAGCGGCGTCACGTCCAGCAGCAAGAGGTCCTTCACCTCACCGCCAAGCACGCCACCCTGAACCGCCGCGCCGATCGCCACGACCTCGTCAGGATTCACGCCCTTGTTCGGCTCCTTGCCGAACAGCTCCTTCACGATCGCCTGGATGCGGGGCATGCGCGTCTGTCCACCAACGAGCACAACCTCGTCCACCTTGCTCGCGTCGATGCCGGCATCCTTCATCGCCTGCTTGCACGGTCCAACCGACTTCTGCACCAGGTCTTCGACCAGCGACTCGAACTTCGCGCGCGTCAGCTTCACCACCAGGTGCTTCGGTCCGCTCGCGTCGGCGGTGATGAACGGCAGGTTGATCTCCGTCTCCATCGTCGTGGACAGCTCGATCTTCGCGCGCTCGGCCGCGTCCTTCAGGCGCTGCAGGGCCATCTCGTTGCCCTTGCCGCGCAGGTCCAGACCCTCCTGCTTGCGGAACTCGTCGATCAGGAAGTCCACCAGCTTCTGGTCCAGGTTGTCGCCGCCCAGGTGCGTATCGCCGTTGGTCGCCTTCACCTCGATGACGCCGTCGCCCACCTCCAGCACCGACACGTCGAACGTACCGCCGCCGAAGTCGTAGACCACGATCGTCTCGTCCTTCTTCTTGTCCAGGCCGTACGCCAGCGCAGCCGCAGTCGGCTCGTTGACGATACGCTTCACATCCAGGCCGGCAATCTTGCCCGCATCCTTCGTCGCCTGTCGCTGCGAGTCGTTAAAGTACGCTGGCACCGTGATCACGGCCTCGGTCACGTTCTGACCGAGGTAGTCTTCGGCGGCCTTCTTCAGCTTCTGCAGGATCATCGCGCTGATCTCGGGAGGCGTGTACTGCTTGCCCTGCGCGTCGATCACGACGCCGTCACCCTTGGCCTCAACCTTGTACGGGACCATCTTCTGTTCGTCGTTCACTTCGTTCGGCCGACGGCCCATAAAGCGCTTCACGGAGTAAATGGTGTTCTCCGGGTTCGTAATCGCCTGGCGCTTCGCCACCTGGCCCACGAGCCGCTCGCCGCTCTTGGTAAACGCAACTACGCTCGGCGTCGTCCGGCCACCCTCTTCGTTCGGGATCACCTTCGCCTCGCCGCCTTCCATCACAGACACGCAGCTGTTGGTGGTTCCCAGGTCGATTCCAATAATCTTGCCCACGTTTATTGCTCCTCTGGCCGGTTCCCCGGCGCACTCACACTGTTAACAGCCCAGATACCCGGCTCACAACCGGATCCTGCCGTCGCTCAAGCATGCCCAGAATGACATGTGAGTGACTTGCTGTCAATATATCTGATGCGTCCGCCGTCCCCCGGATGCACCCATTTCCCCGTCTTACGCTCGCAACTCCGCCTCACATCCTTCAACAAGCGCACCTTGCACAGAAAAGTGCCTGCCCACTTTTGGTGCAAACTCCTCCAAGTCGTTTGTTTTGACGATTTTGTGCAGAACTCATTTAGAATGAGCATTTTACAAGCGTTCCCCAATAGAATGACGAATTTAGCCCACCCCCGGGGGGGGTCGCCCGCCTTACTGAGGCGTTACACCACTGCCGCCGACACCGCTCCCATTCGCCACGCCCGTCCCCCCCGCGCCCGTCGTACCCGCACCGCTCCCGCTCACAGTGCCGCCGAAACTTGGCGTATTACTCCCCAAACCGTTCGTACTGCCGCCAGCCGTCCCCAGCGATCCCGTTCCGCTCGCAGCCGGCGTCCCGCCAAAGATGCTCACCTTCTGCTTCGCAATTTCTACCCGCGGATCGTACAAAAACTCCCAATCCTCAATATTTGCGCTGCCGTTCCACTCCACAATGCCCGCACCGCTCTTGTTACTTCCCACACCCACAATCTGGCCCTTGCCGCCCCCCTGAAACGACGTCGCACTCGTTCCGCCCAGCGTACTGGTCGTGTCTGTCGTACCGCCGACACCAGCCGTCGTGCCCGCCGTCCCGCCATTCGTTGCAGCTCCTGCTCCGCTCCCTGTCGGCGACGACGATCCTGAGCCAAAGCTGTTTCCAAAGGGCGACGTCCCCCCAGCCCCTGAGCTCGCGCCAAAACCGCTCGACGGCGTCGTCCCGTTCCCGTTCAGCCCACCGACTAATCCTGCCTGCCCCCCCAATCCAGTGCCGATTCCCGAGGCCTGCCCCGCGACCGCGCCCAGACTGCCCTGCGCAAATCCCTCCAGCGGCTCTCCAAAAAACCCTTTCACCTCGGTCTTCTGCTCCCCCAGGTGGATCAGCTTGAACTCGCCCCCTGTCAACGGGTCCTTGTACTGCTCTCGCAAATACCGTTGCTGTAGAGTCGCACCAGACGTCACCGAACCCTGCCCCGTGCTGCCCAGCAACTGCTCCACGGAGTTTGGGTACGAATGGTTCTTGCGGTAATACAACTGGATGGCCCGCACATACTGCTGCGCCCTGTGCTCCGACTCCACTTCCCGGTCCCGCTCCAGGTTGCGGGCGACCGTCGGTGCCGCAACGGTCGCAAACAGCGCAAGCAGAAACATGGCAACAACCAGCGCCAGCAGCAGGTATCCCTGCTCGCCCGGCGAGCGATCCTCATCCAGCGGCATCTGCCGCAAACCGAACGATGATTCCATCATGGCGACAGCCCCTACTGCGGCGAAAGCGGCAGCCGCTGCGTGTTGTTGTTCGTTAAATCCGTAATCTCGACCGACGTGGCCCCAACCCCGCCCACCTTGTACCGGCGGCTCACCACATCTCCTTGCGACGCGAGGAACACGTCATCGCCCTTCAGGAAAAACGCCTGTCGCGTTCCATCCGCACGTGTCGCCGTGCCGAAAAATCGCAGGTCGATCGGCGGCAGTGGCGGCGGTCCGCTATACCCCGGCGCGGGAGCGACAATTTGAATGCGCGGGCTGCTAATCGGCTTTGGAATCGCCACGGGGACAAGCGGCATCGAGGTTGCCGCAAAAATATTCCGGCCACTCCCCGTGTAGAGCAGCTGCTCGGTCAACTCCATGCCTTGTGGGTGCAGACTCGGGTCGCTGGCCGTCCGGCTCACCCGCGCTACCGGGTTTGGTGTCGTTCGCGCCGCTGTTATTACCGGTTTTGCAGCCGGCGGTGTTGGCGCGTCGCTTCCGCCACCCAAAAAGTTGTACCCCACCAACCCCAGTGCCACCGCGCCCAATGAACCTGCCACAATCAGCTTTTTCTTATCCTCCGAGCCGATCTTCATGGCCGACCTCCACTGTCGGCCTGTGCCGCCGCCAACGCCGGCATCGGTTCCCGCAGATACGTCACAATCCGTAGACGCAAATTCACCAGCCCGTTCTGTTGTCCATTCAACGTAACGTTTTGAATCAGAAAAAAGCTGCGGTCACGCTCCAGCCCATTCAGGAACAGTGCGAGCGGCTTGTACTCTCCCGTTACCGCCGCGTCGATACGCACCTCCGTCAGCCCGTTCACCGGCGCGGCGGCCTGCACATATTGCACACGGCTCAATCGCACTCCCGTCCGCTTACTCAATACGCCCAGCTCCGCAGACGCATCCGCATACCCGTAGGGCAGCCGCGTTTGGTAAAACTGCGCTGCCTGCTGCTGCGATTGCGCCAGCTTCGCATCCACCCCGCGTAAAGGCCGGGCCGCCAACTCCGACGCCAACCGTTGCCCCTGCGCAGCTGCAATCGCCTCGGCTCCGCGCGTCGTACCTCCAAAGCCCACCAGCGTTAATTGCACAGCCAGCCACACGCACATCAGCAACAGCAGCACCAGAGCCGCCACATGCGCATTCAGTGGCGACATCCAACCCCGCACCTGGTCCATCCGCGAATCCTTCACCGGCGGCAGCATCGGTATGGTGCTCATTCCGGCACGCCCCGTATACCGGCATCCACTTCGGCGCTGGGCCTGCTGCTCGCAACGCGCTGCCGCACTCCTGGCTGCAATGGGTTGTAGCCAGCAACTAAATCGAAATCCACCGGCGCGGGGCCAGGCGGCGCAACCATCACTCCATTCGAGCCGCCTATTCCGTTAGAAGGACCATTCGACGGACCGTTCAAATAAGCCGCGGGCACGGCAATGCCGCTGCCCTTTTCCTGCTGTTGCTGCGCCTCACCCACCAGCCGCGGCGCGATAAATCGATGCGATCCCTCCAGATTTCGCACCAACTGCACCGCCTTCTCACGTTGCCCGCTCACCCGCATCCGGATACTCACTTCACCCGTTGCCGCAACCTGCGGATCGATACTCGTCACCTGCACACCCGCTGGCAGCACGTCCTCCAAATCCATCAGGACCGCCGTCCAGCTAAAACTTTTCCGCTGAAACAACGCATTCAAAAAATCCACCTGCTGCAATACCGCGGCATTCTGCGTCTGGCGCAGCCGGGCCTCGTTCCGTGTCCGCTCCGCATCCAGCGTCGCCGTATTTGTCTGGATCGTCTCAAGCTCGCGCGCCTGCTCCCGCGCCTGCCCGCTGCGTGCGTGCAGCCACACCGCCATTGCACCGGCAAGCACAGCCAACACCGCAATCGCAATGCGCAGCTGCAGAAACAGCCGATCAAGTTCAACGTAAGGCCGCGTGGCCAGATTGATCGTAAGCCGCATCAGCTTCGCAACACTCCTCGCAGCCCGGCCAGCATGCCGTGCGGCACCGGCGTCGTCGCTGTTGCCAGTAGATCGTGTGGTTGCAGCACCTCGCGTATCGTAAGTCCACTGCCCAGCAGTAGCTCCCCAAGGGCAACCGCGGACATAGTTCCCGCCGTACAGATTGACTCCGGCGGTGATGTCAGCGAATCCTCGTAATATGCAGCAGCGACAGAAACTGCCTGCATCACCTCCAGGCTTATCCGCTCGCGCTCTTCCTCCACCGTTTCCCGCCGCGACACCAACTCCTCCACCACCGGACCCTCATCGGTCGATGCACCGCTCACATCGTCCGCGCCATACTCGGTCGCATCCGGCCTCACCGCGACATGTAACGCAATCACGTCCGGAAAAAACACCTCACCTGTCGATGCCGGCACGACCGGCTGCAACTCCAGCGTCCGGTGCAGCAGAATCTCGCCCCGCCGCAAAATCGCCGTCGTCATCGCAGACGCGCTTCCGTTCACAAACAGTGTCGCTGTCTGCGCCGCATCGTCCACCGCTGCCGCCACGGCCAGGGTGCTCGGCAGCACCGCGCCCGGCTCATACCCCGCTTCGCGCACGGCCACTTCGTATTCCAGCAACACGTCATATGGCATCGCGACCGCCAGCACCTGCAACTGCCGTCCGCGCTCGCTCATCACCTGGTAGCTCACCTGCGCCGCCTCCGCTGAAAACGGCAAGAGCTTCGCTAACCGGAACCGCACCACCGAGAGTGCATCCTCAACGCTCGACGGCAGCGAATCGAAGTCCAGCAACAGCACCCGCACTGCCAGATCCGGCACAATCACCGTCACGTCACGCAGGTTGCCCATCTCCAGTGCGCCCAACACGCGCCGCAGCGCCGCCACAACCGCAGGCCGGTTTACCAGATTTCCCGCCCGCAACGACGGCACAACCACCCCGGGCGCCAGTTCCGCTCGTGCAACCTGCGCAATCGTGCCACTCGCATCTGCTGCCCGCGCCGCGAACACACCCTCAGTCCGAATCTCCACGGCCGCCCGCGGACGCAACTCAAAACTCGACTTGGGGATCAGCGATGGCATGGGCAAACTTCTCTAGGCTACATGCTTAGGACGGACCCGTGCACCTGCCGATAGCAATGCGCGCCCCCAACAGGATCAAACCAGTGCAACGGCCAGCGACTACCGGCCCGCCTCAATGAATGTCACCTTGTTGATCTCCCGCAATGTCGTGATTCCATCCCGCACCCGCTCCAGCGCGGAGTCCCGCAGAAAGTGCATGCCCTTGTCCTTCGCCTTGTTCCGAATCTCCGACCCCGGCTTCTTGTCCAGCAGCATCTCACGCACCTCATCGTCCAGCTCCAGCAACTCATGGATCGCCGAGCGCCCGCGAAACCCAGTATTACTGCACTCGATGCACCCCTGCCCCTCGCGAAACCGAAAGCCCCGCCACTCCTCCAGCTCCAGCCCATTCGCCACCAGCTCATCGTCGGAGTATGTGACGAAGATCGAACAGAAGTCGCAATTCTGACGTACCAGCCTCTGCGCCAGAATACAGTTCAGCGCCGACACAAAGTTGTACGGCTCCACGCCCATATTCAAAAACCGGCCAAGCACGTCGACCACATTATTTGCATGCACCGTTGTAAATACCAGGTGTCCCGTAAGTGCGGAGTTGATCGCGATCTGCGCCGTCTCCGCATCACGTATTTCCCCCACCAGTATCTTGTCCGGGTCGTGCCGAAGTATCGACCGCAAGCCCCGCGCAAACGTAAGACCCTTCTTCTCATTGACCGGGATCTGCGTTATTCCACGAATCTGGTACTCCACCGGATCCTCAATCGTAATGATCTTGTCGTCCTCACTCTTGATCTCATTCAGCGCCGCATACAGTGTCGTCGTCTTGCCCGATCCGGTCGGGCCCGTCACCAGAACCATGCCGTACGGCTCCTTGATGTACTTCCGGAATCGCCGCAAATCTTCCGCGCCAAACCCGACCACATCAAGCGACAGCTTCTTGAACTTCTCACTCATCGACTCTTTGTCCAGCACACGCAGCACTGCATTTTCGCCGTGAACCGTGGGCATAATACTCACACGGAAATCGATGAGCCGCCCCTTGTACCGCACCCGAAATCGCCCATCCTGCGGCACACGGCGCTCGGAAATATCCAGCTCGCTCATCACCTTGATACGCGACAGGATCGTCTGATGATGTTCCCGCGCAATCGGTGCCATCGCCTGTTGCAACACACCATCTATCCGATACTTCACCAGCAGAGAATCGTCATACGTTTCCAGGTGAATATCTGAAGCCCGTCGTTCCAGCGCTGAAAAAATCGTGGTATCCACTAATCGAATAATGGGCGAAATATCGTCTTCGCTTGTAAGTCGCTCGATCGAGATATTCGAGTCCGGGCTATCGTCCCCCGGTACCATCTCAAACGTCAGACCCTCGGTCGCTTCATCCAGCACGCGCTGGCTCTGCTCCGTCTTTTTCAACAGCTCTGTAATCTGCCCTAGAGTTGCAACACGCGTCTGCAGGCGTGTTCCAAGCAGCCCGCTGATCTCATCCAGCACCATCAGCTTCGACGGATCGCTTACCGCGATCACCAGCCG
This sequence comes from uncultured Terriglobus sp., assembly GCA_964244665.1. Taxonomy (GTDB): domain Bacteria; phylum Acidobacteriota; class Terriglobia; order Terriglobales; family Acidobacteriaceae; genus Terriglobus. Next base: position 20,751 of record CAXTJO010000005.1, on the reverse strand, counting down.
GTCACCCCTCTGTTCCAGCGGAATAAAGTTGTACCGGAACATCAGTTCCACCGGCACACTTTTCACCAGGTCATGCTGAATCTTGAAGTCCCGCAGGTCTACGAACTCCGCATGGTATCGTCGCGCCATCCACCGCGCACGCTCGGTTTCGTTCAACTCAGGGTTTGCAATCGGAACCGCCAGTGGTGTCGCCATAGAGATTAGACCTGCCTTGTCCTCTTTGGTTTACCACGCGCTGCCATCAGGGTCGCCAACATGATAGGTTGCACTTATCCCGTTTTAGTCGAGGCATAGCGATGTACCTGCGCCAAAAGGCCTTCTCTCTCGCGTTGTGTGGTGTTTTGTGTTCAAGCCTCGGCACCGCACAGCAGGCACCGCTGTACCCCGACTACCCCAGCGAAACACCGCAGGCCTTTCAGCAGGCCACCGTTGGCATGGATTACGAGCGGCGCGACGTCATGATCCCGATGCGCGACGGGGTCAAGCTACATACGGTCATCCTGGTCCCAAAGGGTGCGACACACGCCGGCATGCTCATGACGCGCACACCGTATAGTGCCGTCGCGCTCACCACCAACACTCCCAGTGCCCACCTCGGCACCAGCTTATGGGGGTATGACAACGCCGTCGAGCCGATCATCAATGGTGGCTACATCCGTGTCGTACAGGACATTCGCGGCAAGTACGGCAGCGAAGGCGATTACGTTATGAACCGGCCTATGCACGGCCCACTCAACCCCACTCCGGTCGATGAATCGACCGACACGTATGACACGATCGATTGGCTGATCGCGCACATTCCAGAGACCAATGGCAAGGTCGGCGTTCTCGGCATCAGCTACGACGGTTTTCTCTCCCTTACACCGCTGGTGCATCCACATCCCGCTCTCAAATGTGTCGTGCCTATGAACCCCATGGTCGATGGCTGGATGGGCGACGACTGGTTCCACCACGGTGCCTTCCGCCAGCAAAACATGCCGTACATTTATGAGCAGACTGCCACGCGCTCCAACGAGGCGAAATGGCTGAGTTCCTCGTTCGACGACTACGACATGTACATGGCGGCGGGTTCTGCGGGCGCACTAGGCAAACAGCGCAACATGGACCAGATTGGCTTTTGGAACAAGGTGATTGCGCACCCGGCTTACGATTCTTTCTGGAGCGGACAGGCCATGGACAAACTGCTCGCCGCGCAGCCTCTCACGGTACCGACCATGCTCGTACATAGCCTGTGGGACCAGGAAGACATCTACGGCAGCATGGCCGTGTACAAGGCTTTAAGGGACAAACCGGAGGCGAAAGAGAATCTGTTTCTGGTCATCGGCCCATGGCATCACGGCCAAGAGATCGAGTATGCCGATGCGCTCGGTCCGGTGAAGTTCCGCAGCGACACAGGGCTGTACTTCCGGCAGAACGTTCTCGCGCCCTTTCTGGCACACTACCTGCAGGATGGCGCGCCCGCCATGTCCGTGGCGCCCGTGACCACGTTTGAAACCGGTGCAAACCGCTGGCAGCAGCTGCAAATATGGCCTTCCACGCCCAGTGGGGCTCTACCTCAATTGAAGCCGCTCTTCCTGCATGCCGCTGGTAGGCTGACGTTTACACCACCGGTTGAGAGCGAGGGCGCGGATGAATACACCTCCGACCCGGCTAAGCCAGTGCCTTTCCGTGCTCGTCCCAGTCAGCCCGTCGGCTACACGGAGAACCTGTCGTGGGCTCGTTGGCTGGTGGACGATCAGCGCGAGTTCTCCGGCCGCCCGGATGTGCTCACCTTTACTGGCGACACGCTCACTGCACCGCTCACGATCAGCGGAGAACCCATGGTTCACCTTCTGGCCGCGACGACCGGTACCGATGTGGATTGGGTCGTAAAGCTGATCGACGTGTACCCGGCAGAAGTCGCCGGACAGCCGGAGATGGGCGGCTATCAACTCCCAGTGTCTATGGATATTCTGCGCGGTCGCTATCGCGAGAGCTACGCTGTGCCGAAAGCTATTAGCGCGGGCAAGCCGTTGGCATACGCCTTTTCGCTACCAGTCGTGAACCATGTTTTCCTGCCCGGTCACAGGGTGATGATGCAGGTGCAGTCGAGTTGGTTCCCGCTGTACGACCGCAACCCGCAAACGTTTGTGCCCAATATCTTCTTCGCACAACCTACGGACTACAAACGGTCGGTGGAGACGGTGTTTCACTCGGCTCAGCAGGCCAGCTCTATTGACCTGCCGATCGCGCCGCAATAGCGCCGCGGATCACGGGCGTCTACCGACTCACTGTGTTGGCTCCCAACTGCAGGATCGGCAGATAGAGCGATAGCAGGATAAAAGCAACGAGTACGCCCATCCCGATCAGCAGTGCCGGTTCGATGAGACTCAGCACGGCGCTCAGTGAGGTCTCCACGTCTTCCTCAAAAAAGGCTGCGACAGAGTTCAGCATGGTGGGCAGAGCGCCGGTCGATTCCCCGACTTCGATCATTTCGATGGCCAGTTCGGGGAAGACGCGTGTGCCTTCGAGGGAGCGAGACAGGCCTTGGCCTTCGCGCACCTGCGTGACGGAGGCAAAGACGGCATTTGAGACCTGTCTCGACGAAATGGACCGCGCTGCGGTTTCGAGCGATGGGACGAGCGGCAAACCGCCGGTGAGCAGGGTAGAGAGCGTGCGAGAGAACAACGCCACCTGGTAGCGCAGCCAGATCGTGCCCAGCGTGGGGACGGCGAGGCGCATGCGATCCACCGCGCTCGCGCCGGCGTCGGTCTTGGACCAGCGATAGAACAGGAACACGGCAGCAGTGAGGCCGGCAGCGGCGTAAAGGCCATAATGCTGCGCCAGATTTCCCACGCCGAGCATGAAGGTGGTGATCGCAGGCAGTCTGGCGTCGAGTTGGTCGTAGAGTTGGGCGAAGCGTGGTACCACAAAGGTGAGCAGGAAGATGAGCAGACCAACGACAAGCGTGATGAGCAGCGACGGATAGACGAGTGCTGAAGTGAGCTTCTTGCGGGTGGAGAGTGCGATGCGCTGGAAGTCGGTGTAGCGTTGCAGCACCTCTTCAAGGTTGCCAGAACGCTCGCCGGCGAGCAGCGTGGTTGTAAAGATCAGCGGAAATCCACCTTGCGCGTCGAACGCGGAGGAGAGCGATTCGCCCGTCTTTACGCGCACGGCGACATTCTCCAGTTGCGCCTTGAAGTTCTCGTCTTTTTGGCGGCGTGCCAGTAGCTCCAGCGATCCGGGGATGGCAAGGCCGGCGCGGATGAGGGTGACGAATTGCTGGTTGAACACCAGAAATCCTTGAAGTTTCACCTTCTTGCGACGACCGCCGCCACCTATCACGCCGCGTGGTTTTACGGAATATACGAGGTAACCAGCCTGGGTGAAGCGGGCGCGCAGCTCGTCGGCGGTTGCGGCGGGATGCGTCTGCTCCTGCACGCGACCGCGTTCGTCCGCGAGTTTCACTACAAAGTCTGTCATGCGTCCTGCTTGAGTGTAGACGGGCTGCAACGGGAAAGGCCTCGCGCGAGCGAGGCCTTTCCGCAATCCGGAATGCTGATTTAGACCGAGAAGGACGAGCCGCAACCGCAGGTGCTCTTCACCTGGGGGTTCTCGAACTTGAATCCAGCGGCTTCGAGGGTCTCGACGTAGTCGACGGTGCAGCCGTTGAGGTACATGGCGCTTGTGGCGTCGACGAATACCCTGAGGTCGTCGAAGCGGACGACCTTGTCCATCATGCCTTGGGCGTTCTCGAAGCTCATGGAGTACTGGAAGCCGGAGCAGCCGCCGCCGACGACGCCGATGCGGAGACCGGCGGGGAGTGGGTCCTGTGTCGCCATGATCTCCTTGACCTTGGCCTGCGCGGAGGTGGTCAGGTTGACCGGCTGCGATGGCGCGGTTCCGGTCACGACTTCGGGGGCGGTTACGACTTCGGGAACGGATACGGCGGTTGCCATGGCAGATTCTCCTCCTGGATCAACTCTGCCAAGTGTACTGCTGCGGGGAACAGCGAGCAACCGAGCGGAGATACGTCATTCCATACGATGCAGGCGCGGGACGGAAGGTGCAGGGACCCTCCCCCCGGGGGGGTACTTCTAAATTCCTCATTCTATTGAGGCGTGTTTGTAAAATCGTCAATCCATTGCGGTTACGGGCAAAATCGTCATTCGATTGGACTTAGACCGGTGCCAAACTGCTGTTCTGCGCCGATGTTTCTATTTTATCAAACCGGGGATAAATACCATGCCACGTGCAAGTGATTCTGCACGTGGCACTTAGGTGGTCGAGGGGCTTGACAGGTTCGGACTAGAAGCTGATGCGGCCGCCGAGGGAGATGAATCGAGGAAAGTTGATGGTGTTGGTGGAGACGGCACCAAAGGAGCCGCTGTCTGGACGGAGGCCGTTGGCGGTGAGGGCGAACAACGGTGTGTTGAAGGCGTTGAGGAATTCGGCCTGGAAGCGGAAGTGGATGCGTTCCGCCTGAAATTCCTTGAAGAGGGAGATGTCTGCGTTGCGCATGCCGGGTGCAGAGCAGCCGCCCAGAGTGCGCGGTGCGTTGCCGTAGGTGCCGACAGGAGCGATAGTGAAGGCGGCGGCGTTGAAGTAGGGCTGTTTGCCACTGTTACCGCCTAGACGCTCCTGGACGGTGCCGCTGGTGCAAGGGTTGACGCCGGGGACGAGATTGGGGCGCTGCACGGCGTCGCCATAGGTGCTGTTGTTATTGGCCGTTTGCTGGATGGCGACGGGACCGCCGCTTTGGGCGACGAAATTCATGTTGACGCTCCAGCCGTCGACGAGCAGGTCAACATACTTAGGCAGGTTGGCGGCGAAATACTGGCCGCGGCCAAAGGGTAGCGTGCCGGTACCGCCAAAGGTGAAGCGCTGGGGAATGTTGTTGATGGCGCGGCTGTACTCGCCGCCGGAGCCGTTGATGTTGAAGACGTTTTGCGGGCCGTTGTTGCCGACGTTAAGACTGCTGCCCTGGCCGAAGCTGCTATCGAGATTTTGCGACCAGGTGTAGGTGCTGATGAGTGTGAGGCCGTGGGAGAAGCGGCGCTGGCCCTTGACGATGGCGGAGTTGTAGATGGAGCGGGAGGAGCTGGGCTGGACGGCGACGGAGGAGAACTGCGGGAAGGGTTTGCAGAGCTGCGAGTTGTTGACGCGCGCCGCGCCGATGACGCCGGTGCCGCCCTTGCCGGCATAGGGATTGGTGCTGCTCGCATTGAGAAAGGCGGCGGTGGACAGACCGGTGGGGTTTGCGGGGCAGGCACCGATGCCAAACGGAATGGCGTTGAAGTTGACCTGGTCGATGTTGTAGGTGCTGCCGTTACCGGGAAGGAGATTGCGACCCTTGCTGCCGACATACCCCATCTGGATGGCAATGCCGGCGGGAAGTTGCTGTTCGATGTCGAAACTGTACTGCTGGACGACCGGGTTGCGACGGTTTGCGTCAATGACGGTAAGGGAGCTGCCGATGCCCTGACTTAGACCGAGAGAGTTGCCGACCGGCTGCAGGATGGCCGGGTATGGATTTGTAAGATTGTTGGCGGCGTTTGGAGTCTTATTGCCGTCATTGGAAGCGACGTAGGTGCTGGTGGCGGTGTAGCCGGGAGCGAGGGACTGGCTGGTGGAGTAGTAGATGGGCGCGTAGAAGACGCCGTAACCACCACGGACGACCATGTTGGGGTTGAGCTGGAAGTTGAAACCGCCGCGCGGGCCGAACTTGATGTGGCTGTTGTCGCCGGTGTGCACCGGCTGGCCGTTGAGGCCGGCGAACTCTACGCCGCCAGGGGTGACAACGCCGGAGGTCGCGGAGATGGGATTGACGGCACGGGTGTTAAAGCCGACAGCGTAGTGGTTGTTGCGCTCGTCCACGCCCAGCTCGTATTCGTATCGGAGGCCGGCGTTGACCGTGAGCCGGTCGGTCACACGGTAGTCGTCCTGAAGATAGCCGGCCTGGTAATGGACGTTAAGCGCGAGGCGGGTGGTGGCGGTGACGGAACCGGAGGTGGGATCGCCGAGCAGAAGATCTGCAAGATCTGCGCCGGTCTGCCGGCCGTTTAGGGTTTTGGCGGTCGGGTTAACCGAAGTGAACGTGTTGCTGAAGCCGAAGTTGCCGTTGCTGGTGCTGACATTGGTGAAGTCGACCGAGATGGAGCGGAAGACGTAGCCAGCCTTCAGCGACTGCTTGCCCAGGCTCTTGGCGATGCCGGCGACGACCTGTCGGGAGTAGAAGACGGCGGGACCGGAGTTGTTGGTGCCGAGTTGGGGGAGTTGAGAGAAGGTGAACTCCGGAAAGGCGGCTTTCTGGAGTTGGGAGGCGAAGGGTCCCTGGAAGCCGAGCTGTGTGCCGACGTTGTAGTTGCTGGTGAGGTCAAGCGTGTTGTTGGGGAAGCGGTTCTGGCCGTAGCCGACGGTAAGGACGGTTGTGGGATTGAGGGTGATGACGTTGTTCTGTTCGAAGGCGTCGACCTTGCGGAAGAGCAGGTAGGAGCTGCTGGCACCGGCGAAGGAGCCGAGCGGATTGCCGCCGGGCTCCTTGGAGCCATAGTGGAGATAGGAGGCGTTGGCGAGCCAGCGGGGGACGACCTGGTAGTCGACCTTGAAGATGCCTTCGTCGGCGCGGTCGCCGAGGATATCGGTCGGGTGAAAGTTGGGCGCGCCGTAGATAGCAGAAGTGGTGCAGCCGGCAGCGCAGGCGGGCAGCGCCGTAAGGATTTTTTGTGCCACGGCGTTTTGCCGGCTACCCGGGATGACGTTGCCAGCGAAGGCGGTGCGATTGCCGGTAGTGGGATCGGTGGTTGCGGGGTCGTAGACGCAGAGGCCGGAGGTACAGACGCCATTGGTGACGGTGCCGCGGGCGGAGAAGTCGCCGTTGCGCTCCGCGGTGGTGGGCAGGTAGTAGTCCGCGGCGAGCGGGGAGCGCTGGCGGTACCCCTCTTCGGTGGCGATGAAAAAGGCCTTGTCTTTCCAGCTGGGGCCGCCGATGGAGCCCTCGTAGCTGTACTGGGTAGTGACGGGACGGCCGGCGCCGGTGAAGTTGTTGTTCCAGGTGTTGGCGGCCCAGTTGGACTGGCGGGTGGAGCCGTACAGGTTGCCGTGGAGGGCGTTGGTACCGGATTTGAGCAGGGTGTTGAAGACGCCGCCGCCGGTGCGGCCGACCTCCGCGTCGTAAGTGTTGGCCTGGATTTTGAGTTCCTGGACGGATTCGACGGAGGGGATGACGACGGCGCGGTTGCTGAAGTCGGTGATGGGGACGCCGTCGATCTCATAGTTGTTGCCGTTAATGGGGCCACCGGCGACGGAGATGGCGGAAGAGCCGGACTGGTCCTGGAAGCGGTTGAAGCGGGGGTCGCCGGTGGCGGTGATGTTGTTGTTGAGCTTGGCGAGAAGGAAGGGGTTGCGGCCGAGGTTGGGGAGGTCGACGAGTTTCTGGGTGTCGAAGACCTGGCCGTTGGAGGCGGTGGCATTGTCGATGAGGGGCTCTGCGGCGGTGACTTCGACGACGATGGAGAAAGAGCCGACGGTGAGGGGGATATCGAGCTGGACGGTTTGCTGGGTGGCGACGATGATGCCGGCACGGATGTATTTTTCGAAGCCGGTGGTGGTGATGGAGACTTCGTAGGTGCCGGGGTCGACGGCGTTGAAGACGTATTCGCCAGAACCGTTGGTGGTGGATTTGCGGACGATTTGCGTGTCTTTGTCGGTGAGAGTGACTTCGGCATTGGAGATTGCCGCACCGGAAGGATCTTTGACGAGGCCCTTGAGCGTGCCGTAGTACGACTGTGAGAGCGCCGGTGCCGCGAGGGAGAGGACGGCGGCGGTGGCCAGCAGGGTGGGGGCGAAGCGGTGGAATCGTGTCATCAGGGGTACGGCCTCCGGAAGTGTGTGGAACCTGTGCGTCTGTTTTGGGCGCGTTTTGGGGTGCGGCGGTACGTGCGCCCGGGCGGCGGATAGTGCTCGCCCGGGCGTGAGGATACGAAGGGCCGCTGCACACCTGGAAGGGTGTCGTGGACGGACCGATGGTGATCAGAGACGGCGTTGGATCGAGTCAAGCCGGCACGCGGTGGGTTGGGACCGGGTGCCTACTACCTGTGCTGCAGTGAGGGTGGGTTGAGAGCCCTCAGGGAGAACGGAGCGGGTGCTTCTGTGTGGGGCTTCTGCGCGGTGCGAACTGCGTGGGCGCGTGTGCAGCAGGGTACAGAAATACGGCGACTACGATGGCAGGGTCTGCGGGATGCAGGTGTGCCGGGAGAGCGATTTGGGGACGCGGCGACGGCCCGTTTCGCGGTGAGGTTGTGAATGATGAAGTGAGTGTTACAGAGGAGGCAAGGGATGTCAACAGGAAAGGCGGATTTGACTGGGGTGACGGCTATTTCGTGGAGTCGAAGCTGACGTTAGGGGCTAGGTAGTGCCTGGCGAATCGCTCTGGATTTATGCGGCAGCAAAAGCGAACCTCAGGGGCTAAAGCCCCATAATTTGAGTGTTGTTATGGCACGGCTGAAGCCGTGCCCCTCCGAAGAGGCCGGCCCATTCGGGTTCATCAGACATGTCCCAAAACCCCGTCGTTTTGGCGAGGTTTGAGGCACAGCTAAAGCCGGACACTAATGAGCGAGGCATCCCGGCTATTTGGAGTGGACGGCGATGACTTCGATTTCGAGGAGGGCCCAGGGGGCGACGAGGGCGGCGACCTGGACGGCGGAACGAGCAGGCTTGTTGGGCTGGGCGGCGGTGCCGAAGAAGGTGGTGTAGGAGGCCTGGAGGCCGGGGAAGTCGAGCTTGCCGGTTTTGGGGTCGGCGGTGAGGAAGACGGTCATTTTGACGACATCTTTCATGTCTAGGCCCTGTTCGCGGAGGGCGGCCTGAATCTTGTTGAAGACGCTGCCGGCCTGGGTTTTGGTGTCGCCGTAGTCTGCGGGGGTTCCCTTGGCGGTGTCCGCCGGGGTGACGGGGGAGGGGAGCTGGCCGGAGAGGTAGAAGGTGTCGCCGGCCCAGACGCCGGAGGCGATGGGGGACTTCTCCGTTTGGAGGTGTTTGACGGGGACGCCGGTGTTGCCGGCGGGTTGCTGGGCGTGGGCGGTGGCGGTAAGGAGGAGGGCGAGTGCGAGGGTTTTCATGGATCTCCTGGAGGTGGCGGCGGATAGCTGGGCCGCAGGGTGTTGGTGAGGTGGAGCCGGGATAGCTGGGTGAGGAACCCATGTCCCGAAATCCGGACATGGGGCACAGGAGTCGTGGCGAGTAGGGTTCGGGATGTGGCGGATCCCATGTCCGAAACTCCGGACATGGGGCACGCGAAGGTGATGGGGAACTAGGCTTGGGTGGGATGGTGGCCGGCGAGCTTCGCGGTTTTGATGCGGTCGGCGATGGCCTGGACGGCGCGTTTGCCGGAGAGGGCTGCGCCTTCCTGCCAGCCGACGATGTGGGAGGTGTGGTCGCCGGCGAAATAGATGGGGCCGTCGGGCTCGGTGATGACGTTGTAGCCGTCGGGGCCGGTGCCGTAGCTGCGGATCCAAGAGCCCTCGTTCCACTTGACGCGCTTCCAGCCGCAGAAGACAGGCTGGGTGAGTTCTTTGCCGTGGCCTGGGTGGATGCGCTCGAGCTGGGTGCGGGCTAACTCAAACTTTTGCGCCGTTGGAAGCTTGTCGAAACCCCAGTTGGATTCGTCCTCGTAGCCGGTGACGAGGATGCCGGTGGGCCCCATGAGGTTGGCGGAGGGGTACCAGACGATGGTGGTGGGGCCGGGGGACATGAAGGAGAGGCCGCCGTAGATGTTGTAGTCCTGCTCCCAGAAGCGGCGGGATTGCCAGGCGACCTTGTAGGAGCCGGCGTAGGTGGAGCCGTCGACGACGGCTTTGTGGCCGGGGGACAGGTCGTTGGGGATGGATTTGAGGATGGTGAGGGGCATGTTGCAGACGAGGTAGTCGGCGTCGATGGTCTTGGGCTGGGATCCCTGGGGTCCGTAGGTGACGGTGACGCCGGTGGCGGTTTTTTTGATGGCGGTGACGGGCGAGTTGTAGTGGACGATAGGGCCGAGGGATTTGGCGAAGGCGTAGGGGATGCGGTCCATGCCGCCGACGGGCTGCATCATGGTGGCCTGCCAGTCCCAGGTTTCTTCATAGAGCATGCCGCCCCAGAAGGCTTCGTCGAGGAGCATGTGCATGCTGCTGGGCTCTTCAAAGACGCCGATCTGGGGGCCTGCGCCGGCTTCGACCTTGTAGCCGGCGCGGTCGGAGCCGACGTATTTGTTGGTCTTGTCGAGCGGACCGTAGAGCTTGAGGAAGGTGATCATGCGGTCTTTGTCTTCGGCGGTGAGGTCCTGGTCGAGCGCGCCGCCGGCGATGGACTTGGAGAGGAGCTCGGAGACGTGGCCGCGGGTGTCGTTGATGGCCTTGCGCTGGACTACGGGCTTGCCGTTGTTGGCTTTGTCGTTTTGGAGCAGGGTGGAGCGGGAGGTGTTGATTTCGACTTCGAGGGGAACGTGGAGCTCTCGACAGTAGTTGAGCATGGTGGTGTGGACGGAGGGGAGGCGGGCGGGGCCGAGGTTCTGGTAGTTGGGCTCGTCCCAGGCGATGGTTTGTTTCTGGCCGTCGGTGAATTCGACCTCGACGCCTTTGCGGCCGGAGAAGTTGCGGCCGCCGGGGCGGTTGCGGGCTTCGAGGAGGGTGACGTCGTAGCCGAGCTTGCGGAGCTCGTAGGCGGAGACGAGGCCGCCGATGCCACCGCCGGCGACGACGACCTTGACGCCCTTGCCGGAGCCGGACGCGGCGGCGATGGGTTCCGCGAGCGTGGCTGCCATGGGCATGAGGCCGAGCGACTGCATGGTGGTGAAGGCGGCGGAGAATCCACCGGCCTGGCCAACGCGCATGAGGAAATTGCGACGGGAGATCGACATCGGGTACGGCTCCTTGGGTTCGGCGGTGTGCGGCAAAGGCTGTGTACTGCAAAAACGGGACGGCGGATGCACGGAAGCGTGCCCACGGATGTGCAGCAAAGCTGCGGCAACAGAACGGCGACTGCGCGGGCTCAGACGAGCGGAGCACGCATTGCGGGTAGAGATGTGAGGGTTACAGAGACAGTATGCCAGATTTCACGGAGTTGTCACGTGGGAGCGGGGCGCAGAGCTATACCGGGGAGGGAGTATCCCATTGTGTGCTGCGGGCTGTGCGGTCTACTCGGCGGGTCAGCCGATGGGGGTGGAGGCCTGGGCGGGAGGTTTGGATTTGTAGACGTGGTGGGTGAGCAGGTAGTTCTGGACGGGTTTTTCAACGAGGGAGTAGGCGAACCAGGCGGTAAGGAGGATGGCGGCGTAGGAGAACCAGGGCTCGGTCGCCTGGAGGTGGAGGTGTTGGGCGACGTGGTGTTCCTGCAGGATGTTCCAGAGGTTGAAATGGAGCAGGTAGAGACAGAAGCTGGCGCGGCCAAAGAGGCCGATCGGTCCCCAGGAGATGGCGCGTGAGAGCCAGTGGGTGCCGGTGAGGCCGAGGACCATGGTGGCGAAGACGGGGGTGAGCAGGCCGCCGTGGAGCAGGATGTAGGGCAGGCGCGGTACGGCGAGATAAAAGACAAGCAGGATGGCGATGAGGGTCGCGGTGGCCATCCACATGCGTGCGCGGTCGGTGAGGCGGATTGTGTTGTTGAGCCGGCCAAGGGTGACGCCGGCCATGAAGATAGGGACGTAGGCGAGGGGCGTGTACTTGTAGACGCGAATCCAGTAGGCGGAGGAGTAGCGGTCGATGCTGTGGAGACCGTCGGGGTTGAGCGCCATGTAGGCCAGGGGCACGGTGAGTTCAAGACACCAGAAGCCGAGGAAGGTTAGAAGAAGGCCCTTTGTGGTGGTGGGCCACCACCTGCCGCGGACGATAAAGGGAAACGCAAGGTAGAGCATGGCCTCTGTGGAGAGGGTCCAGGCCACCGTGTTCCAGAACGTTGCGAGGGTGGGGGTCCAACCCTGGAGGAGGGTAAGGGTGAGGACGGCACCGGTGAAGAACTCACCGTGAGGACGGGCAAGCCACTCTGCATGCAGCATGCCGAAAGAGACGAGCAGCGACATGAAGTAGACAGGGTAGAGCCGGGAGGCGCGGGCGGCGTAGAAGCGGCCGGGCTTAATGGTGTCCGCGCGGTGGGCGTAGTTGTAGCTGAGAACGAAGCCGCTGATGAGCAGAAAGCAGCCGATGTAGGTAAAGCCCGCGTTGATGATGGGCAGAATATAGAGCGCGTGGGGCGGGGTGTAGTGAAAGAAGAGAATGCCGACGGCGAGAAACGTACGGATGCCGGTGAGACCGGGGAGGGGTGGTTTTCGTTCGGGCGCGGCCTTGGCCGGGGTGGTGAGAGGCGGAGATGCGGCGAGGGTCGGCATTGTTCAAAAGGTTGGACGGTGGAGTTGGCACCAAGGATTAAAAAAGATGGGGAAGCAGCAGGTTAGCGGGCTTTGTGAGCGGACGAGTGAGTGCCGGGCAGAGAAGCAGGTTTCTCCGCCGCGCTTCGCTCCGGTCGAGATGACAGTGTTAGGGCTGGTCAACAGAGAGCAGTTAAGCCGCTTGCTGGATGGTTTGGCTTTCTGCCGGTTCGCTTTCGGCTTTTTTGCCCTGGGCACGCAGCATGGCGTCGCGGAGGATGCTGTTGATGCGGATGCGGTAGCCAGGGCCGTCGCTCTTGAGCCAGTCTAGGACGTCGTTGTCGACCATGGCGGAGGTGAGCTTCTGGTCGGGGTTCATGTAGGGGTTGCGGATGGCATCTTCGAAGAACTCATCGGTGAGTTCTGGAATGTCGGAGTAGTCGATCTCGCTTTCAGGGCGTGCCTCCAGCGCGTCGAGTTCAGCCTGCTGTCGCAGTGAAAGAGGCGCGGAAAGATCAATATCGAATTGCTCGTACATATTTTTGCCTTTCTGCCCGGTTTACTTCCCGAGCCGAGATGATGCGAATTTTCTCCGTCGCTCCACGCTGCTCAACAGTATGCGCAACGAGGAGAAGAAGTCGATCACTGACCCGCCCCAAAGCTTGCCAGCGTGACTGGCCGTTCACTTCACGATCCTGACTGTAAATGGTGTTCGGGTCTTGGAAAACGAAGGTTGCCGTATCGAAGCTGATCCCGTGTTTAGCGAGGTTGGAAGCGGCTTTGTCCGGATCCCATTCAAATCGCATCCACTCTGCCATACATTGACCAGATTAGCCGATTGCTCATGGAATGTTAGATAGAGCTGACGACGAGGGTGCCAAGGGGTTCGCCGTTGACGACGCGGACGATGTTGCCCTGTTCGCGCATGGAGAAGATCATCATGGGCATGCTGTTGTCGTTGCAGAGGGAGACGGCGGAGGTGTCCATGACGCGCAGGTTTTTCTGGATGATGTCCATGTAGGTGATCTGCTCGAAGCGGGTGGCGGTGGCGTCTTTTTTGGGGTCGGCGGTGTAGATGCCGTCGACGGAGGTGGCTTTGAGAAGGATATCGGCGCGGATTTCCATGGCGCGGAGGGCGGCGGCGGTATCGGTGGAAAAGTAGGGGTTGCCGGTGCCGGCGGCAAAGATGACGACGCGGCCTTTTTCAAGGTGGCGGATGGCGCGGCGGCGAATGTAGGGCTCGGCGACCTCGTGCATGTCGATGGCGCTCATGACGCGGCACTGAGTGCCGAGTTTTTCAATGGCGTCCTGCATGGCAATGCCGTTGATGACGGTGGAGAGCATGCCCATATGGTCTGCGGCGACGCGGTCCATGTGGATGGCCTGCTGGGCCACGCCACGGAAGAAATTGCCGCCGCCCACGACGATGCCGACCTGGCAGCCAGCCGTGGCAAGTTCGACGATTTCACTGGCGACGCGGCTGACGAAAACGGCGTCGATGCCGAAACCGCTGCCAGCGGCCAGGGCTTCGCCGGAGATTTTGAGGAGGATGCGTGTGTACATTCGCGATTCAGTATCGCATGGGGTCAGGCCGCGGCTCGGGCGGTGGGTTGAACGAAGCCGGCTTTGAGACGGCGGGTAGTCTTGCCGGCGAAGCGGACGGAAAGGGTGTCGCCGCTGACGTCGGCGATTTTGCCGGTGCCGAACTGGGGGTGAGTGACGGTATCACCGGCGGTGTAAACGGGGCCTTTGGGGAGGTTTGCAGGTGCAGTGGGTAGAAAGGTTCCGGTGGGGGTCTGGGTTTCAGTGGCAGCGGCCCGGAGGGAGATCGGGGTGGGCTGTTGGGGGTGGTTGACGCAGCAGTCGCAGGTGTCGCAGCGCTCGCCGTGGGGCTCGCTAAAGTAGGTGCGGAGCATCTGACGGCGGCAGGTGGCGGACTGGGCGTAACGGATCATTTCATCGAGGCGTTTTTTGTCGTCGGCTTCCCTGCTTGCGAAGTCTTGCTGCATCTGGTCGAGGGTGGGGGTATCTACGTTGTCGGGTCCGCGGCGGACGTAGCCGGCGCGCTTGCTTTTGGCGAGTTTTTCTTCTGCAAGGGCAAAGAGGATGACCTGGGCGTGGCGGCGGCCGACCTGGGCGTCGGTGGCGACCTGGAGGAGGGTGCGGGGTTCATCGCGATGGAGAACGGTGAGGACGCGGCACATTTCTTCAGCCGTGGGATAGCGGCCGCGGGAGAAGAAGCTCTGGATGCGCTTGTCTTCGGCGCGATAGAGGAGCACGGCGCGGGCGGGTTGGCCGTCGCGTCCGGCGCGGCCGGCTTCCTGGTAATAGGTTTCGAGGGAGTCCGGGAATTCGTAGTGGTAGACGAAGCGGATATTGGGCTTGTCGATGCCGAGACCGAAGGCCTTGGTAGCGATCATGACACGGTACCTGTCCTGCATGAATTCGGACTGGACGGCTTCGCGCTGCTTTTTAGTCATGTGGCCGTGGTAGCGACCGACGGAAACGCCCTGCTCGGTGAGGCGGTCTGTGAGCTCGTTGGCAGACTTGATGGAAGCGGTGTAGACGATGCCGCAGCCGTCCTCCTCAAAGGCGATCATGTGGGTGAGGCGGTCGAGTTTTTCGTCGTTGGAGAGGGTCTGGTGGACGGCAAGGGCGAGGTTGGTGCGCTCGGAGCCGGCGTTGATGACCTGGGGGTTGGTCATGTTGAGCTGGTCGAGAATTTCTTCGATGACGGAGGGGGTGGCGGTGGCGGTGAGGGCGAGAACAGGCGGGTTGCCGAGTTTCTTGCGGGCGCGGCCAAGGCCCAGAAAGGCGGGGCGGAAGTCGTGGCCCCACTGGGGGATGGTGTGGGCTTCGTCGACGACGAAGAGGGAGACGCCGCCGGCTTCGAGCTCGTCGAGGAACTCGCGGTCCTGGAGCTGTTCGGGAGTGACGTAGATGAGACCGCCTTCGCCGCGGCGGATGGATGCGTCGGCGGAGCGGCGTTGTGCGGCGGTGAGGGTGGAGTCGAGCTTGCTGGAGGCGACGTCGGCGTGTTCGGCGTGCTCCTGCTGGTCTTGCATGAGGGCGATAAGGGGGGATACGACGACGACGCTTTTGGGCAAAAGGAGGGCGGGAAGCTGGAAGGTGAGGCTTTTGCCTGCGCCGGTGGGCATGATGGCGAGGGTGTTGCGGCCCTGGAAGACGGATTCGAGAACGTCTTTTTGCGCGGAGCGGAAGTGCTCGATGCCGAAGTGACGCTTGGCCTCGCGGCGGAGGCGGGTCCAGGGGACGGGGTTGGACTCGGGGTCGGAGGTGGCGGCGACGTCTTCGCCGGGCTGGGATGCCGAAGTGGGCTTGGGTTTTGCGGCGCCGCGGGTGGCGGGCTTGCGCCGGGCAGGTGCTTTCGGCGTGGGAGTATTGATCAGATTCACCCCCTCTGAGATGCGGGGAGCAAGGCATGAATACCGCGGCAACATGGGGTTTGTGCGAGGAGTGGTGTCACAAAAGATATGACGGGTTTCTGCGCTCCGGCTGCAACGGCGTGACTTTGGGAATGGAATCGGAGTTCGGCAAGCAACGCGCCATTGCGGGCGGGAGCGGGGAAGCGCCGCTCAGGAGGTGCGGGCGGATTTGCGGCTGCGGAGCTTGACGGCGATGTCGCCGGGGTGCTGAAGGAAGCGGAGCAGGCGGCCCGCGGTGCGGGTGGTGCGATGCCAGCCGCTGGCGAGCGGCAGGGGCAGGCGCAGGACTGGCCAGGTAAAGAGCCAGAAGCGGAAGTTGCGGCGGAAGGCGTGGCGCAGGAGGTGGTCTGCCTCGTGAAGATGGAAGCGCGTGCCGTTGCCGGATTGGCGGAGTTCGAGGACGGTGGCCGGGAACCACTGGCGGAGGGCGAGGTTGAGGAAGACGGCGGCGACGCGGGGGCGGTCTGGCAGAAGGCGTTGGACGGCCTGCGCGAAGCCGGAGCCGAAGACCTGTGCCACGCTGTAGCCGCCGCTGTTCATGCGGCGGCCGAGGACGAAGCGCTGCCAGAGGATGAGACTTTTGCGATGGTCGCGGAGCAGGGGCAGCGTCCAGCTGAGCTGGGTGAGGTGGGTGCCGATGAAGGCTTCCGGCGGCTCCGCGGCGAGGGTGAGCAGGCGGTCGCGGTTGACCACGGTCGCGGAGATGAACGTGATCATGACGTTGACGCGGAGGGCGAGCTCGCGGGCGGAATGGATGACCTGGGAGCCGCGGCTGTGGGGATCGGGGCGGAACTCCTGCTGCCAGTGGGTTTGGAAGGGTTCGGGCGGCAGATAAATCCAGTCGAAGTCGGCGGTGCGGATGCTGTCAAGGACGGTTGCGACGGCGCCGGGGCGGAGAATGTCGTCGTCGCCGCAGAGCCAGAAGTAGCGGCCACGGGCGTGGCGGAAGCAGAAGACGAAGTTGCGGTCGGAGCCGATGTTTTCCGGCTGGCGGATGCGGCGGAGGGGGACGCCGGTGAGCTCGGCGGCGTCGAGGACGGCGGGTGTGCCGTCGGTGGAGCCGTTGTCGGAGACGAGGAGTTCAACCTGGCCGGGGTGGGTGTGGGCGAGGGCGATGAGCTGGGGGCCGAGTTCGGCGAGGAGCTCGCGCAGGTAGTCTGCGCGGTTGTGGGTGGGGATGGCGAGGGTGAGCAGCGGCTGCTCTGTATTGGAGGAGCCAGGAAAATTCGAGGAGCTAGAAGGATTAGAAGAGCTAGGAGGCATGCGGCGGCTCCGCGTGCCAGAGGTGGCGGTAGTGGGTGAAGGTCCACGCACCCATGCCCATGCCGACGACGACGGTGACGCCGAGGAAGCCGGCGAGCATGCCGGTGGGGCCGAAGCGGCGGCCAAGGGTAAGGGTACTGCAGGCGACGAGAAGGCCGCCGAGGACGGAGTTGAGGAGGAATTTTTCCTGCTTATGGGCGCGCAGATAAAGGGCCATGCTGCCGACAGCCTGGTTGAGCACCATGGTGAGCAGGAGCAGGGCGAAGGGCAGCGGCGGCAAAAGGCGCTGGGCAAAGCGGATGCCCTGCCGGTTGAGGACGACGTCGATGACCCAGACGGCGACCGAGCCGGTGCCGCAGAGGAGAAGCGCCTGTGTGGCGGCGCGGAAGAAGGTACGGTCGAGCAGGGCAAACTCGCGGCGGGCGATCATGGCGCCGAAGGGGGCGGCCTTGGTGCTGATCCAACTGATGGCGACGCCGGCGAGGGCGTTGGAGATGTTGAGGCTCATGCCCATGCGCCCGGCGACGACGGGGCCGAAGTAGTGCAGGAGGACAGGGTTGAAGAGCTGGAAGATGAGGAAGCCAGAGGCGTAGGAGACCGCGATGCGCCACTGGAAGGGCCAGACTTCGTCGCTCCAACGGATGGCGAAGGCACCGGCCCGGAGGCGAATCAGGCCGAGCAGCAGGGCGCGGTGCTGCCAGAGATAGACCATGCCGATAGATGCCTGGCCGGCGATGACGAGGGCGGGCGCGAAGAGACCATGATGCAGGGCAAGGGCGGTCCAGGCGAGGAGCGAGCCGGTGATGGCCTGGGCGGAGCGGGTGCGGGCGACGCGACTGACGAAGCCGCAGCCTTCAAGGAAGGAGAAGACGGGGTCGATTTGGAAGGTGAAGCAGGAGGCGAGGACGACGGCGATCCATGGGCCACGCCACGGGGTGGCAGCGCTGCCGGGGCTGGTGGCGAAAAAGCGCCAGCCGACAGGAAGCAGCACCGCGCCCATGAGGACGGCGGCGATGCTGTACCAGAGGACGGCTTTTTGCAGCACGCTGGCGAGGCGGGCGAGGCCACGGGGGTCGCCCGTGACGGTGCCGCCGGGCGCGATGGTGAGGTGGGCGGCTTCGTGCGTGGCGAGCTGAAGGATGACGACGGAGAAGCCGAGCTCAAAGACGATTTGAAGGGCGACGAGGGAGCCGAAGGTGTAGTAATAGCCCTGGTCGGCGCGGCTGAGGGCGCGGGCGATGAGGGCGACAGTGACGATGCCGGAGAGCGAACCCCAGGCGCGGGCGAGCAGGGTCCAGGCGATGGCGCGGTCGACGCCGGCGCGGGTGAGCAGGCGGCGCAGCGGCGAAGACAACGCCGGGGCGATTTCGCCGTTGAAGTGGAGGGTGCCGTCGGCCACATTTTCAGACGGTGTGGCAAGTTCCGGGACGGCGAAGGTGGCCGTTGTGCCGTGTGCGGTGGATTGCGCCGATGAACTGCGAGGGTCTGTCTGCTGCATGCAATCCGTCGACGGGTCTCTCGAACGCCGCCCGGAGAGGTGCCGGTGGGGCAGGCACGATTTTACCAGTGCGCCCGATCCTATAACGGGAAGAAACGCCGGGCGTGCCACGTAGTATGGACGTGCCGGAGGGTTGCAGAGATTCAAGCGAGCGAGGCGATACCGGCGGGGCAGCCGCGGGTTCTGGCGGAGGTGGTGCTGTACCGCGCCGAGCCGGATTGTGGCGAGAGTGCTGCACTGCGGACGCTACTTGCGGAACGGCAGCGGGAGCCGGCGTGGGCGCGCGACGTGGCGGTGGTGGTGTGGGACAACTCGCCGCGGAGCCGGGAGCTGCCGGTGGAGTTCGACGGGGTGTCGCGGGCGGATACGGCCAACCCCGGGTTGCGGGCGGCATATGAATTTACGCTGGGCGAGGCGGTGTGGCGGGACGTGCCATGGGTCCTGCTGCTGGACCAGGATACGGAGGTGACGGCGGAGTACCTGGCGGAGGTATTGCGCGAAACGTCGGCGGCTGGGCCGGGAGTGGGCGCGCTGCTGCCGCGGCTGGTACACCGGGGTGCGGTGGTGTCGCCGGTGCACCCGCAAAGACTGGGGCCACCACGGGAGTTCGATGGGACAGAAGCGATGGTGCAGGGCTTCAATTCCGGTGCGGTGTTGCGGGTGGCGGCGATGCAAGCGGTGGGTGGGTTCGACAGGCGGTTTCCGCTGGATTACCTGGATCACGCGACATTTGCCGCCTTGCAGCGCGGGGGCTGGCGGGTGCGGGTGCTCGGGTCGCGGCTCCAGCATGGGTTGTCCAGCGACACGGGCCGGGCGGCAACGGTGGGCGAGCGGCGGAGGCAGGCGAGTACGTTGCAGGCAGAACGGCGGTTTTACTGGGCGTATGGCGATGGAACGGACCGGGTGCTGCACCCGTTGCGGCTGCTGCGGCGGGCGGTGAGCGTGGTGATACGCAAGGGTGATTGGCGGTCTGGCGTGCAGTTTGCGGGTGCGGCGATGGGGACGCTGGGTCAACTTCTGTTGGGAACAGGTGGCAAGTGAGGCTGCAGAGATGAGCGTTCCGCTGCCTGACGTCGAGGTGTTGCTGGCGACGTACAACGGTGCGCGGTATGTGCGGGAGCAGGTGGAGTCGGTGCTGGGGCAGGTGGGCGTGGAGACGGCGGTGCTGGCGCGGGACGATGGCTCGACGGACGGGACGGTGGGGGTGCTGGAGGCGCTGGCCGCAGAGCATCCGGGGCGGGTGAGGGTGTTGCCGGGGCAGGCAACGGGGTCGGCAACGGGCAATTTTGCCGCGCTGTTGCGGGCGAGTGCGGGCCGGTATGTGGCACTGTGCGACCAGGACGACCGATGGCTACCGGACAAGCTGCGGCGCAGCATGGAGCGGATGCGGGCGCTGGAGGCGGAGCAGGGGACGGGGATGCCGTTGCTGGTGTTTACGGACCTGGCGGTGGCGGATGAGCGATTGCGGGTGACGGCGACATCGTTGTGGAAGAACAACGGGCTGGACCCGGCAGCGGTGGGCAGGCTGGGGCGGCTGTTGGGGGAGAACGTGGTGACGGGGTGTACTACATTGCTGAATCGCGAGCTGGTGGGGCTGGCAGCGCGGATGCCAGAGGGGGGTGCGGTGATGCATGACCACTGGGTTGCGCTGGTGGCATGCACGCTGGGGCATGCGGCGTGGCTGCCGGAGGCGACGGTGCTGTACCGGCAGCATGGAGGGAATGTGATTGGGGCGGCGACGGATGGGTCGATGGGAGAGAGATCGCGGCGGGCGGTGAGCGGAGGTGCGCATCGGCGGGCGGTGCGGGGCAGGTTCGAAGCGCAGGCGGAGGTATTTTTTACGACGTATGGACAGGTAGTGCAGGCGGAGGCGCGGGAGACGCTGGAGGCGTTTGCCACGCTGGGGCGGGTGGGGCGGGGGGAGCGGGGGCGACCGCAAGCGCGACGGCCAACACAGGGGGACTGGCTCTGCGGGAAGGACGCTTTGCGTTGCGGGTCAGGCGTTGAGGGCGGCCTCGAAGGCGGGAAGGGTGACGGTCTGGGCGCGGTCGGGGCCTGTGGAGACCATGCCGATGCGGGCTCCGGATTCTTGTTCGATGAAGTGCAGGTACTCCTGGGCGAGCTGGGGAAGCTTGTCGAATTCGGTGATGCCTTCGGTGCTGCAGTTCCAGCCTTTGAGAGTGGTGTAGACGGGCTGAATGGAATCGAAGCCGCGGATGTCGGCGGGA
>CAXTJO010000004.1:49610-113647 GCA_964244665.1 uncultured Terriglobus sp. | reverse complement strand
CCAGCCACATGGAGCAGACTGCCCACCGTGTGCGCGCGCCGATCTTCCGGCGACGCCGCTCGGCACAATTCTTCACCTTCGCTTCCGGCTGGTGGTTCCGGCCAATCAGCTCTGCCGGTGAGTCGATACCGTATCGACGGAACACCCAGCGGATCTGGCGTGTGGGGCAACTCGGACCTCCTCGACAATCGGAGCTTTGGGTACGTAAAAGGAGCTTGTTAGGGTTTGGCTGAATAAATCAGCAAATGTTCGTTTCCTATCCGTGAGAAGACTCCGTAGAATGAGCGTTATGGCAAACCCTGGCACCCCCTTCAGCGGTAATGAAACCGGCGCAAACGGCCGCCCTGTAACGCCCCAGGCAAATGATCGCTACTTTTTTGGCACACTTGATTCCTTCGGCAAAAATCAAGAAAAGCTTAAAGAGGTAAGCTGGGGACCGCAGCAGCCCGAAGGCGTAGTGTTGGCGTCGATGGACGCGGCAGTGAACTGGGTGCGGAAGAATTCCGTATGGCCCATGACATTCGGCCTTGCATGCTGCGCCATTGAAATGATGAGCATGGGTGGATCGCGATACGATATCGCTCGTTTTGGCGCAGAAGTGTTCCGGCCGTCGCCACGGCAGAGCGATTTAATGGTTGTTGCAGGGCGCGTGTCGCAGAAGATGGCGCCTGTAATCCGCCGGCTTTATGAGCAGATGCCGGAACCAAAATGGGTCATTAGCATGGGTGCCTGCGCGACGTCAGGTGGCGTATTCAACAACTATGCGTTGTTGCAAGGTGTAAACCAGATTGTGCCCGTGGATATTTACGTGCCGGGGTGTCCGCCGCGGCCAGAGCAGTTACTCTACGCCATCACGCTGTTGCAGGAAAAAATTCAGGCAGAGCGGGGCAGCATAAAACAGAGTTTTAACATCGCATAGCAATACAACAGAATATAGCGGCGGGTTACTGACTAGGTACAGAACACAGCCGCGCACGTATTGTCCTGATGTAGACCAGATATCAAAACCTGCATCTGGCAGTGCCGCATCTTTGTTCAGAAGAAAAGTGTTCGACTTCTGACGGTCTGCTATACACTTCAATCGCACTTCATACTATCGGACCGTTTGAATTTGAGTCCGTACACTTTTTGCACGTCATTCGCGGAGGTAATCTCGAAATGTCTTCTCAGCAGTTTCGCAAGCTAGGCCGGTGTTTACTGGCTGCCAGCGCAGTCAGCCTGAGTGCTGCCGGCCTGGTTGCGCAAACCACACCCGCTGCGCCGGCACCCCCGGCTGGTCCCAATCCGTCGCGCGTCGACATCTTTCTGGGCTACTCGTACCTCGGACCTCACGGTGTTGTAAAGCCGGCGGGGGTGTCGTACTCGTCAGTGGATGTGGGCGCGATCGGCAGCGGTGCCTACTACTTCAACAAGTATGTCGGTGCTGAGGTTACACTCGCAGCGCATCCGGACGGCCGGAATGATGGTGCCTACCTTGCTTCGGGTGGTGTGATTTTCCGTGCGCCGCTACAGTACTTCACGCTGTTCGCGCACGGCTTGGCCGGTGGCGCACGCGTTGGTGGACCGAACCAGGAAGGCGCTCTGCCATATCACGAGCCCTATCAGTGGGGTCCGACCCTGACTGCCGGCGGCGGGCTGGACTATAACCTGCCCAAGGTTGCTGGTTTTAATCTCGCGTTCCGTTTGTTCCAGGCAGACTACAACTATTTCCACGAGGACTACGGCCCAGCGGTAGCAATTCCAACTGGTGGTGTACTTGGTGGCCGGGCCAACATCAATTCTGCGCAGCTTTCTTCAGGCATCGTTCTCAAGTTCGGTTCAATCGTGCCGCCGCCACCTGTAACGTACTCCTGCGTTGTGAGCCCAACTTCGGGCTACACGGGTGACCCGATCACTGTGACAGGAACTGCCGCGAATCTGAACCCGAAGAAGACCCCGACATATAGCTGGACCTCTGACGGTGGCAAAATCACCGGTACCAGCAATGTCGCAAATATCGACACCACGGGCGTAAATCCTGGCACCTACAACGTAAAGGGGCACGTAAGTGAAGGAACCAAGGCCGGCCAATTTGCCGACTGCACAGTTCCATTCACGATCAATCCGCCGCAGCCGCCCACCATCACCTGCTCCGCGAGTCCTTCATCCGTAAACGCGGGTGAGAGTTCCACGATCACGTCAGTGGCAAACAGTCCGCAGAATCGTCCTCTGACTTACAGCTACAGCGCCACTGCTGGTTCCATTACTGGCTCCAGCACTACGGCGACGTTGAGCACGGTTGGTGCAGCTCCTGGCAGCATTACCGTTACATGCAATGTTGCAGATGACAAGGGTCAGACTGCCTCTGCAACAACTTCGGTCACTGTAAACGCGCCGGCAGTCGTTGCACCCGTCAGTACCTCGCAGCTGTGCACCATTACCTTCAACAACGACAAGAAGCGTCCGGCGCGAATCGACAACGAGGCGAAGGCTTGCCTCGACGATATCGCGACGAACTTGAAGCGCACCTCTGACTCCAAGCTCGCAATCACCGGCAACGGCAATGGCAAGCTGGCTGCACAGCGAGCCGTCAACGAGAAGGCGTACTTGACCAACGGTGAAGCGGGTGCCGGAATCGACCCGTCTCGCATCACGGTCTACACAGGTACGGATGGATCGAACTCAGTTACCAACACGCTTATTCCGGCTGGTGCCACTGCCGGGAGCTACGGTACACCGGTCGACGAGACTGCCGTTAAGGCTCAGTCCCGCACGGCTGCGGCACCGCGGAAGCGTCACCATAAGAAGTAGTTCGCACCCGCATCACCCATGCAAAACGGCTGGCCCTTCGGGGCCAGCCGTCTTGTTTTTACTCTGGATGTATGGCTGTTCAGGCGGGGCCATCTTGCAGGTGCGATCCTCAGAGAGTCTTTGCCGTGAGGTGGGTCCGAGGCGCATGCATCTTCCAGCTCAGAATGGAGTATCTGGCGGGCGGGAGCATCCTCCGTGGTTCCATGCCGCGGACGCAAAGCTACAGCAACGCGGCGGGTCATACAATCGAATCAACTTATTTCCAAGGAATCGAATGAAGTCTCTTGTCTGCCTGTGTGTCTCCGCGCTGCTCGTCGCGTCTACTTCTACATCTGCCCGTGCACAGAATCGCTGGCTGCCATACGGGCCCGATGGCGGTGACGCCCGCGCGTTCGCGATAGATCCGCACGATCACCAGCACATCTTTCTCGGCACGTTGACCGGCACCATTTTCGATTCACACGATGGCGGCAGCTCGTGGAAACGAGTGGCGCGCCTGGATAGCCGCGACGATCTCGCGTTGGACAACATCGTGGTCGACCCGAATGACTCCAACCACCTGCTGGTTGGGGCATGGGTGCTGGATCGTGCGGACGGCGGCTTGTACGTGAGCAACGACGGCGGCAAGACGTGGAAGGCGAACGAGCAGATGAAGGGACATTCGATACGTGCGCTCACGATTGCGCCGTCCGACCCTAAAATCCTTGTTATTGGCGCGCTGGACGGCGTCTTCCGCTCAACTGACGCCGGCAAGTCGTGGACGCTGATTAGTCCCGCGGGTAACGCCGAGATCCACGAAGTGGAGTCCATCGCAATCGATCCGAAGGACCCGCGAACGATCTTCGCCGGCACATGGCATCTGCCGTGGAAGACGACTGACGGTGGTGAGCATTGGGCAAATATCGGCAAACCGGACGGGCTGATCGACGACTCGGATGTTTTTTCGATCATCATCGATCAAAAGAACCCGCAGAATTTGTATCTGTCCGCGTGCTCAGGTATCTATCGCAGCCTAAATGAAGGTGGCATTTCGGGTAGCCTTATCGAGGGGAAAAGCTTCGAAAAGGTAAAGGGCATTCCAACTGAATCGCGCCGTACGCGCGTTCTTATGCAAGACCCTACAGCGGAAAACACCGTGTACGCGGGCACAACAAACGGGCTTTGGAAAACGACTAACTCCGGCCATACGTTCACGCTGCATGGCGACCCAAACTACATCATCAATGACGTGAGTGTGGATCCACAGAATACGCAACACGTCCTGCTGGCGACAGATCGCAATGGTGTGCTGCTGTCGGAAGATGGCGGCCTGACATTTAAATCGGCAAATTCTGGCTTTTCGGCGCGGCAGATTTCAGCCATCACGCAGGATCGCAGCAACCCGAGCACGCTCTATGTCGGCGTCATTAATGACAAGGCTGCTGGCGGCATGTTCGCGAGCAACGACGGCGGCCTGCACTGGCAGCAGCAGAGTGCAGGGCTAAACGGTGCCGATATCTTTTCGCTGGGCGAGACGCCGGGTGGAACGCTGCTGGCGGGCACACGCCACGGTATTTTTCGGCTGACGAGTGGGACGTGGAGCACCTCGGGCCTGACGCTGGACTTGCCGCCTGAAGAGAAGGCTGCAGATAAGATCGAAACTTCGGCGAAGCCGAAACAGGCGGCTCGTGCGCGTGCGGCAAGCAATGCTGCGGCGACGAAGGAAGTGCGGAGCCGTCCGTCCTCCGTTGCGGCGGGGAAGGGTAGCAGGACGAAACACGATCTATCAGTGAGCACGGCTCCGACGCGAAGTGCGTCGCCGCAGCAGTCGTCGACCGGCGTATACGCGATCGCATCGAATAGTGATTCGGTGTTTGCGGCAACGGAAGAGGGTCTGCTGGTTTCAAAGGACGAAGGCAATAACTGGAACCGCATTCGGAGCGCCAACGGTACGCCGTGGCGTGTGGTGACGGCACAGGGGGATCGGGTTGCAGTAGCCGACCTGAAGCTCATGGCGCTGTCGACAGACAAGGGCGTGACGTTTACGCCGATTTCGGCGCCGGCGGAGTTGACGATAGTGTCGTCGATGGCTCTGGACAACACGGGTCATCTTTGGGTGGGCGGACGTGAGGGTGTATATGTGTCTGACGACAACGGTGCGAACTGGCACACGACGAAAGGATTGTTCGTGCCGAACACGAGCGGAATCTATTTTGACCAGGCCAGCAGCCGCGTGCTGGTGACATCAAGCAAGCCGGGCACAATCGTGTTCGCGGTTCACGAGCCTGACATGGCTGTGAACTACTGGGAAGCAGGATGGACGCTGCGGCAGGTGCGGCCGGTCGGCGACCACCTGGTGGGCGTGACGCCGTACGATGGTTTGGTGCTGCAGCCGCGGATGGTGGATTCACCTGAGCTGAAGGCGCAGCGATAGGGCCGAATTGAGCGCAGGCGGCGAGCTTCGGCTCGCCGTCGGGCGTGCACTAGCCAGCAGTGTGGGTTGCGTTTGCGCTCCCGGGCTGCGGGTGCAAATTCCGGATGGTTTCGTGCGTGCTGCGATCGGGGTTGCACCGAGGCGTGGTGCAGACACATCTAAACTCGTGAGTATGACAGAGTCTCCGACAGGCAGATCGCGGCACGAATTCCAGACGGACGATCAAGCACTTTGGCCGATCGCTGAAAAGGTTATGACGCACAAGAGGTTAAGCGTAGCCGACGGTGCGGTATTGTATCGATCACCGGACATCCTGGCAGTTGGCTGGCTGGCGAATTTGGTGCGTGAGCGGATGCATGGCGATGTCACGTTTTTTAACGTGAATAGGCACATCAACCCAACGAATGTGTGTGTGGCGTCGTGCCGGCTGTGTGCGTTTGGGCGAAAAAAGGGGGATGCCGGTACATACACCATGGCGCTTGAGGAGGCTTGGGCTTCGGCTGCGACGGGATATTCGGAGGCAGTGACGGAGTTCCACATCGTAGGTGGTTTGCATCCGGATCTGCCGTTCGAATACTTCCTGGACTTGGTCGCTGGGCTGAAGGTGCGGTTTCCGCAGGTACACATCAAGGCGTTCACGATGGTGGAAGTTGCTTTCCTGGCGAAGCGCGCGAAGCTGTCGATTCCAGAGGCGCTTGAAAAGATGAAGCTTGCAGGCGTGGATTCGTGTCCTGGCGGCGGCGCGGAGATCTTCGCGGATCGGGTGCGGCACATTATCTGCGACCACAAGATCGACGGTGGGGAGTGGCTGGAGACGGCCAGGATGGTACACAAGGCGGGGTTGAGGTCGAACGCCACGATGCTGTATGGGCATGTGGAGAACGAGGAGGATCGCATCGACCACATGGTGAGGCTGCGCGAGGTGCAGGACGAGACAGGCGGATTCCAGACGTTCATTCCGCTTGCGTTCCATCCGCAGAACACGATGCTGGGGCATTTACCGCGGACGACGGGCTTCGACGATATGCGGCAGATTGCGATCGGGCGCTTGATGCTGGACAACTTTGCGCATGTGAAGAGCTATTGGCAGATGGTTACGCCGAAGATGGCACAGATTTCGCTGCGGTTCGGAGCGGACGACATCGACGGAACGGTTGTGGAGGAGAAGATCTACCACGATGCGGGCGCGACAACGGAGCAGGGCATGCGGCGGGCGGAGTTGGAGCGGCTGATCCGGGAGGCTGGACGTGTGCCGTTCGAGCGGGACACGCTTTACCATGCGGTAACGCGGAGTGAGGATTCGTTTACGATTGCGGTTTGAGTGGGCTTGCGCCCTCCCCCCCTCCCCCTTGGTTTGCTAAATTCGTCATTTTAAAGGGGTGTGGTTCTAAAATCGTCAATCGATTGGGGTTATACGCAAAATCGTCATTCGATGTGACTTAGCTCCTTATGAAATGGAAAAGGCCGACCGCTTGCGGGTTGGCCTTTTGTGCTTTTATTGCTGCTGTTTTTATTTTAGCGGATTGGGCATAAATACCATGCCACGCGGATGTGCTTTGAATTGTAGAAGATAGGTGGGTCAGGGCTTGACAGGTTTTTGTCAGGCGAAGAATTTGGTCGCGGCGGCGATGGCCTGGTCGGCGATGGCGACGAATTCGTCGGCGGCCTGGATGTCCTGGATGATGCCGCCGATGCTGTTTTTGAGTTCTTCCATGTCGGCATTGGCTTGCTCGATTTGCTCGGCAGCCTGGGCGAAGGCAGGTGTGTTTGCCTGGAGGTCTTCACGGTCGAGGGTGGTGAGGACGCCCTGTGCTTCTTCGGCACGGTCGCGCAGCAGGTCACGGTCCGATGTGTCGGCACCGGGCAGGTTTTCGCGCGTGGTGACGATCTGGTCGTGGAGCGCCTGGTACCGGTCTCGGGCGGTTTGCTGCCCGGCGGGATCGATGGTGGATTGCCCGTCGGCTGCGGGGATGAGGTGTGCGGGCTTGGGTTCGAGCGCCGTGGCGTGGGGCGGCAGGTTCTGAGTGGATTTGGGCATGGTGTCTCACTTGGAGGAGAGGCTGTTGTAGAAGTCGGCGATCTGCTGACCGTCAGAGGCGAGCAGGCGGAGGCGGTCGAGGAAGGCAGCGTTCGGCTGAGGCTGTAGCAGGGCGCGGTGGGTTTCGGCAAGGTCATGGAGGCTGGACTGCGTGGTAGCGAGCGCGGCGTCCGCGGCCTGCTGCTGCTGTACCAGGGCGGGCAGCCTGGCGATTTCAGATGCACGCTCGGAGGTGGACATGGACTTGGCGGAGGCAATGTAGTCCGTCTGGTTGGCGATGAGGTTATCGTACTGATTCCAAAGCTGGTCGCGGAGGCCGTGACCGCCGCCGGGGGAGTGGGGCGGGGCGCCGATGTCCTGCTGGAGGAGAGGGCAAAGGGTGTCGAGAACGGGCTGCATTTCGTGGAGGATGTGGGGCAGGTCGCGGCGGCGTTTGCGGTCGATCAGGATTTTGCCGAGGAGATCGACTGCGGTGGCGGCACCCATGGCGGCGGTGCTGTGGTCGCCGGGGGCGATGCGCTGGAGGACGGCGCTGCTGCCGAGGGTTTGCAGGTGGCCGGAGAGTGCCTGCGCGGCGGAGTCAACGGGGGCGAAGGTTGCGTCGGAGCTCACGCTGACGAGGCTGTCGGCGTATGACTGCAGACCTGCGAGGACGGTTTGGCGGGCGGCGAGGTCTTCCGGCGGGAGGAAGGGTTTGATGGTTTCGCGATGGAAGCCCTTGCGGTCGAAGTCGAGCACGAGGGTGGAGACCTGCTGCTGGTAGGTGACGCGCTCGACGGTGTCGTAGGCGTCGGAGGAACTGCGGAGGACGAGGGAGGCGGTGCTGCCGAAGCGGGCGGAGTCGCGGGCGAGTGGCGAGAGGGAGCAGCCGGTGAGGAGGACTGCGGGCAGGAGAAGGGCAAGGAAGCGGGTGAATCGCTGAGGGTTCATAAGACCATCCCGAAAATTCCAATACCACGGTGACAGCGCGGGCGGTTTAGCGCAAGAGAAAAGTTTGGGGAGCAGCGAGTTAGCGAGTCAGCAAGTCAGCGCGAGGTTGGGTGGGAGGAGGAATGGTGGTGGGGCGGTAAGGGTTGGGAGGCGGTGCGGTTAGGAGCAGGCACTAGGCATTAGGCACCAGGCACTAGTTTTTGGGGTGGAGAGCGTTCTCCTTGACAGGTCAGGAGAGAGGCGGATACTCTCCTTGGCAATCGAGGAGAAGAGGTTTGCGCCGTTCTCCTAGAGTGGTCAGGAGAGTGCGTTGGGCAGGGATGTGGACGTGTTGCAGGGGACGATGACGCTGCTGATCTTGAAGGCGATTTCGCTGGGGCCGCTGCATGGGTATGCGGTGTTGCTGCGCATCGAGCAGATGAGCGGGGACCGGATGGAGATTCAGCAGGGGACGCTGTACCCGGCGCTGTTCAAGCTGGAGGCGCAGGGGCTGATCCGGGGCGAGTGGGGCGAGAGCGAGAACAACCGGCGGGCGAAGTTTTACACGCTGACAGCGGCGGGGCGGAAGCAGTTTGTGGCGGAGCAGAAGAGATGGAAGGACGTGACTGAAGTGATTGGGAAGATCCTGGGGACGGAAGGAGTTTAGCCGGATGGGAGTTTGGAGCCGTGGGCGGGCGGTGTGGCGCGGTGTGGTTCGGCGACATGCGGCGGCGGAGGAGGTGCGGGCGGAGTTGCTGTTCCATGTGGAGGCGCATGCGGCGATGCTGATGGCCGCGGGTGTGCCGGAGCGGGAGGCACGGCGGCGGGCACGTGTGGGGCTGGGCATGATGGTGGCGAACGGCGCGGAAGTTCATCGGAGGGAGACGGGGATGGGGCTGCTGGACGAGACGGTGGGGGATGTGCGGTATGGGCTGCGGGGGCTGTGGCGGAACAAGGGGTTTGCGCTGACGGCGATCCTGTCGCTGGCGATTGGGATTGGGGCGGCGACGGCGATGTTCAGCGTGGTGTACGCGGTGTTGCTGGATGTGTACCCGTATGCGGATGCGGAGCGGACGGTGAACCCGATTGTGCATGATCCGGGAGAGCCGGACGATTGGAACTGGTTTTTGTTGAACCCAGCGCAGTATGCGGCGTACAAGGCGAGTCCGGCGTTTGAGGATGTGTATGCGCAGGGGAATCTGACCATCAACTTCGATGATGAGGGCCTATCGCAGACAGTACGGGTTGCGCCGCTGAGCGCGAACGCGTGGGCGTTCAACGGTGTGCCGGCGTTGGTGGGGCGCACGCTGGGGCCTGTCGATGGGGACATGGGTGGTAAGTCCGCCTCGGCGGCGGTGCTGGGATACAAGTACTGGAAGCGGCACTATGGCGGGGACAAGGGGGTAATTGGGAAGGATTTTAAGGCGGGGAAGTCGATTTTCAAGATCGTGGGAGTGATGCCGGAGCGGTTTACCCTGGGCGGAGCGCCGGATATGTACATGCCGCTGTCGGCGTTTGCAAGCGAAAAGCCACACTACATTGTATTTGCGAAGTTGAAAAAGGGCGTGACGGCGGCGCAGGCAAGCGCGATGGTGGACCCGATGCTGCACCAGTTTGCGAAAGAGGAGCCAGATTGGTTTCCGAAGAATTTCCATGCGCGGCTGCAGTTACTGCTGGAAGGGTTTACGGCGCGGTCGAAGCTGCTGAAGAATTTTCCACTGCTGTATCTGGCGGTAGGGTCGCTACTGCTGATTGGATGTGCGAATTGCAGCCTGCTGCTGCTGGCAAGGGGAACGACGCGGGTGCACGAGTTTGCGCTGCGGGCGGCGGTGGGCGCGAGCCGGGCGCGGATGGTGCGGCAGTTGCTGGTGGAGTGCGTGACGATCAGCGTGCTGGGGAGCCTGCTGGGGACGGGGCTGGCGTACCTGCTGGCGCGGCTGCCGTTGGTGCTGGCGGCTGACCTGTTTCCGTCCGAGACGGTGATCCGGGTGAACGGGACGATTCTGCTGTTTGCGGTGGGGATGGCGGTGGTGGCGGGTGTGGGGTTTGGAGTGCTGCCGGCGCTGAAGTTCAGCAGGCCGGAAATTGGAGGCATGCTGAATGCGAGCGGGCGACGGACCGTGGCAGGCGGGAACAGGCCGCTGCGGCTGCTGGTGGGGGCGCAGATTGCGTTGACGCTGGTTCTGCTCACGGTGAGCGTGGCGGCGGTAGCAGGATTTGTGCGGGTAACGCGATTGCCGCTGGGCTATGACCCGCGCAACGCACTGGTGATGGGCGCAGACCTCATGAAGGATGTGGCGAAGACGTGGCCGGAGCGGGTGGCGCTGTCGGAGGCGATGCAAGACGCGGTGCGGCGGGTGCCGGGGGTGGTGAGCGCAAGTGTGGCAGACAGCTATTTGCCGGAGGGAGGAAACCGGGGGATCGTGCACTTCGAAGGGGAGGACGGAATGAAGGAATCGCACTTCTTTGCAGGAGGGTCGGACTTGCTGAAGACGCTTCGGATACCGCTGGTACGGGGACGAATGTTTACAGAGGCGGAGTGGCGGCAGGGGTTGCCGGTGGTGGTGGTGAACGAGACGTTTGCGCGGAAATTTTCGCCTGGACGCGAGGTGCTTGACCGGGTGCTGGTGGTACCGGGGCTGGATGGGTCGCAGGACAAGACGACCCCGGAGATGCTGACCCGAGCGCCGACGGTGCAGGGCGGAAAGGTGCGAGTGATCGGGGTGGCAGCGGATGCGATGAACGATGGCATGGAGAAGCCAGTAGCGCCGGAGCTCTATGAGCCGAGTACGTTGTCAATGTGGCCGTATTTGCCGTTTGTGGTGCGGACGGCGGGCGAACCGCACCGGATGGAAAAGGCGCTGACACAGGCCTTGCATAGTGTTGGTGCAAGAGTGGCAGTGTACGTGTTGCCGAATAGCATGCAGGAGATGGTGGAGCACGAGAATGTGTGGCGGACGCAGCGGCTGGTGGCGGTGCTTTTGAGTTTGTTTGCGGTGGGGGCGCTGGTGTTGAGCCTGGTGGGGCTGTATAGCGTGGTGGCGTATGCGGTGGCGCAGCGGCGGCCGGAGTTTGGGATACGGATGGCGCTGGGGGCGTCGCGGGAGGGTATTTTGCTGCTGGTGTTGCGGTCAAATGCGGCGGTGATTGCGGGCGGGGCGGGGGTGGGGGTGTTGCTGTCGTTGCTGGTGCGGGCGCGGTTTGCGGCGTGGAGCGAGGGGAGTTCGCGCGGGCCGATGGCGGTAGTGGTGGCTGCGCTGTTGCTGGTGGTAGCGGCGGTGGGGGCGAGCCTGGTGCCGGCGTGGAAGGCGAGCCGGGTGGAGCCGGTGGAGGCGTTGCGGGCGGAATAGACGGTGGTCGTTGGCTGGAGGGTGACGTGGCGGGCAGAAGCTGCCCTCAGGGGCTGAAGCCCCCGCCGCTCTGAGGGCTTTATGGCACGGCTGAAGCCGTGCCCCTCCGAAGATGGGTGGGCTTTGGGTTCGTCGGCTGAAGCTGTGCTCCTGCGAAGATGGGTGCGCTTTAAGTTCGTAATGAAGGGGTTATTGGACGGTGACGGTGAGGGGGATGACGGCAGGAAGGATGGAGCCGCCGGCGGGGGTGACGGTGATGTTGATGGTGTAGGTGCCGGTGGGGACGGAGTTGGCGTTGCTGTCGCCTGCGCAGCCGGTGAGGCCGAGGGCGGCGGAGGAGAGCAGCACGAGGAGAAGCAGGGACGGCCGGCGGCGGGTGAAGGCGAGGCGGGCGAGGAAGGGCAGGCCGAGCAGCGCGGCGAGGATGGGCGCGTTGGGGGCGTGGTGGGGGAACGCCGGGCGGCGGAGGGATGCAGCGAGTTTGGTGTTGAGGGTGACGGCGGTGGTGGCGGTGGCGCCGCTGGCGAGAGTAATGGATGGCGTGGCGACGGTGCAGGTGAAGTCTGGCGAGGGCAGGGTGCCGCAGGTGACGGCGAGGGTGCCGGCGTAGCCCCCGACGGAGCCGAGGGTGAGCGTGGTGGAGCCGCTGCTGCCGCGCGCGATGGTGAGGGTGGAGGGCGAGGGCGAGAGGACGAGGGCGGGAGCGACGACGGTTTGGGTGAGGGTGGGGGAGGTGGAGTTGGACGAGCCGTTGACGCCGAGGAAGGTGGCGGTGATGGTGTGGACGCCGCTGGCGAGGGTGCTGGTGGTGAAGGTGGCGGTGGCGGAGGTGGTGGTGCCGGTCGCGATAGCGGAGCCGAGGGTGGTGGTGCCATCGGAAAAGAGGACGGTGCCGGTGGGGGTGCCGGTGGGCACGGTGACGGTGGCGGTGAAGGTGACGGCGGCGCTGAGGTTGGAGCTTTGGCTGGAGGAGGTAAGGGAGGTGCTGGTGGTGACGGCGGGGCCGAGGGTGGCGAGGGCGGCGGCGGCGATGAGGCTGTGGCCGGCGGTGGTGGGGTGCAGGTCGTCCCAGAAAAGGTAGGTGTCGGGGTTGACGGCGACGTTGAACTGGGAGGATGCGGTGACGTTGCTGAAGCCGTAGGTGCTGGGGGTGGCGGCGATGGTGGAGAAGAGGGTGTAGGTGTCGAGGACGCGGAGCTGGATGTTTTTGGCGGCGTTGCTTTGGAGGAGAAGGACGATGTCGTTGCCGAGCTGGGAATCGAATGCCTGGGAGGCGGCGGTGGCGGGCGTGGAGGTGGCCGGGGCGCCGTTGAGGCGGGGGATGAGGCCGAGCGGCGGCAGGGTGTTGATGAGGATCTGCGTGGCACCGGCGTTGATGAGGAGTTGGGCGAGGGCGGCTTCGCGGTCGGCGGCGGCGGTGACGTCTGCTGCGGAGGTGGCGTTGAGGAGGTCGTTGGCGCCACCCCAGAGGACGAAGAGGGTGTTGGCGGTGATGGTGGGGTTGGTGCTGAGGTAGTCGGCGACCTGCTGGCCCATGTTGTTGACGGTGATGGAGAGAAGGCTGCCGGTGCCGTAGCCGGCGGTGGTGGTGCCGTTGGCGGTGGTGGCGTCGCCGTAGGCGTAGTCTGTGCCGCCGGCGAGGGAGGCCTTGATGGTGGGGTGGTTGGGGAGCCGGGCGGCGAGCTGCTCAACCCAGATGCCGGTGAAATTGCGGGCGGCGGGGGCGGTGTCGAGGCCGTCGGTGAAGCGACCGTCGGTGTAGCCGGTGTTGGGGCCGGGGACCTGGAAGTTGACGGTGTACTTGGCGCGGGTGAGGGCGGCGACGTTGCCCGTGTCGGAGAGGGAATCGCCGAAGACGACGATGGAGGTATAGGTCTGCGCGGTGGCTGGGACCGTGGCGGCGAAAACGGCGAGGAGGCAGGCGAGAAGGGTGGCGGCGGAGCTGCGGACGGCGTGCATGCGGGACTCTCCAGGAGGTGGGCTTGGCGGAGACTTGGGTTGGAGGAGCATGCCCATTTTGCACCAGCCGGTGGTGAGAGGAAAAGAGAGAAGTGACGAGTGGGTGGGAGAACCGGGTGCTGGTAGGCTGCGTGCATGCGGCAGCCGGGCATTTACGTGGAGCGGGTATGGGAGCTGACGCAGAACTAAAACCACGCCATCGGGAAGAGTGCCATGGCGCGGCTAGACCGTTTACCTTTGGGGGCGGTAGTTCTATCCGGGAAAAAAGCAGGTTTCTCCGCGGAGCAGGACGGTAAAGCTGTCCTGCTCCGGTCGAGATTACAGAGCTATAGCTCAACGAAAGATGACAGACCTATACCTTCCAGAAGGGCTGAAGCGGTGTCCCTCCAAAGAGCCCGATGCATTGGATTCATCAGACACGGGCTAGTGGGTGCAGTGGAGGAGGGTGTAGTGCGGGGAGGTGAAGGCGGGGTCGGGGGTGCAGGTGTAGTCCCGTTGATGAAGAACGGCGGGAGCCAGGCGTCGCCGGCGGCGAGGGGTTGGACGAGGGTGACGACGGGGCCGGGATGGAAGGTGCTGTAGGGTGTGAGGGCGAAGGGGAGGATGGCGTCGGCTGCGAAGTTGCGGAGGAGGTTTTCGGGCAAGGCGTCGGCGGTGGTGAGGGAGAGTGCGGGGTCGGTGAGGAGGTGGAGGTGGGGGCGCTGCTCTGGTGTGCTGTACCACCAGAGGACGGGCATGGCGAGAGGGCTGGCGAAGATTTCGCCGTTATGGAAGAGGGCGGGGAAGTCGGCGAGTTGCTGCTGGGGAGAGCCGGATTCGGCGCGGAGGGTGGAGCGGAGTTTGGGCAGGGGTAGAAGGAGGAGCGCGGCGGCGAGGAGGAGCGGGACGGCAGGGAGCTTGCGCCAGGGTGTGAGGGACAGAGCGGAGCCGAGGAGGAGCGCGGCGGCGATGAAGACGGGCGCGGCGTAGCGGGTAAAGAAGTAATGGTTGGCGAGGCCCATGGTGAAGGCGAGCAGGGCGGCGGCCCAGAGGGCAGCGGCGGCGGCGAGAGGATAGGCGAAGCTGGGGACGTTGCCGGCGCGGGATGTCGGGGAGGAGGTCGGATGTTTTTCCGCGGGTGACTGCGTTTCCACCAGACCACTGCCCGCGTTGATGGCGGAATTGCTGGACCTGCGCCAGAGGACGAGGGTGGCGGCGAGGACGAGGACGAAGAGGGCGACCTGCCATTGACGCTCAAAAGGCCAGGTAAGCAGCTCGTGGAGCTTGGCGAGGGTGGGCAGGTTGGGGCGTTTGGCGGCGAGGGGAATGCGGGCGGTGAGGCGCTGCTGGACCTGGTGGGCGAGGGCAAAGTCGAAGACGAAGGCGGTGGAGGCGAGGGCAACGGCGCGGAGGAGGCGGGTGTCGGGACGGTAAGTGCCGGAGCGGCGGGCCGTACGCCAGTGGAGGAGTTCGCCGGCGGCGATGGGGGCAAGGACGTAGACCATGCCGAGGGCGTGGACGGTGGCGCCGAGAACGATGACGAGGGCGAGGGGCCAGAGGGTGGCGGGGCGGCTCGTGGTGCGGCGGTGATCAGGGCCGGGGCTGGAGGCGGAGCGACGGGTGCTGTAGGTGTCGTAGACGAGGACGCTGAGGGCGGAGACGGCCATGAGAAGGGCGTAAGGCCGCAGGGTGAGCATGAACTCCACGCAGCGGGAGGAGGTGAAGTACGCGGCGGCGCAGAGGCCGGCGAGGTGTGCGCCGCGCCGGCTGAAGAGGCGGAAGAGGCAGAGAGCGGCGAGGGCGATGGCGAGGAAGGAGAACAGGTGGAGGGAGATCGCCTGGGGGAAGGGCAGGGCGAGGGAGATACGGACGAGCACGTCGCTGAGGGGCTGAGAGTCGTTGACGACGGCGACGACCCAGGTGTGCCAGGTGTGGGCGCGGGCGGTGACGAGGGTGCAGAACTGGTCGAAGTCGATGGTGCGGTGGCGGACGATGAGGAGAAAGCGGAGGGTGAGGGAGAGCAGGAGCAGGGCGAAGCCGAGGTGGGCCAGGCGGGTTTGCCAGGCGGGAGAGGTTGTGGCGTGCCGGCTGGCCGGGGGCATGGAGGTGCTGGCAGACGCCGAGGTGTTGGGCATGGTGGGTGGAGTGCGACGAGTATAGCAAGGGGTAGATGGGGCTGGGGAAGTTGGGCGCGAGCGACGAGGCGCTGCTGGCGGTGGTGACGGGGAAGGTGCGGCCGAAGGGACGTTTGCCGTTCGAGCTGCCGCGGAGCATGGAGCGGTGCGGCGCAGGGCGCGGCGATGCGGACGGTTCGAGTGAGCCGTTGTTCCGGGTGGGATTGGGTATCAGGGATGTCAACGCTGCCAAGCCAGGCGGCCGATTACACATTCATGACTACCAGCGTCGTGTGCGAGTGCCTGACATATCCATGAGAATCGTCTTGGCAGATGAGTAGCAGGGTGAGGAGCATCTCACCCTGCTACCCTCACCCATCACCTGATTGAGCCTGCAAAATTGCCTTAGTTGGCCGGTGTGGCCCGTGCGGAACTGGTGAGGCGGAAGTTGAAAACGGTGCCGCTGCTGATTTCCCCGGCGGAGGCTAAACCGCTGAGAACGCCGCCAAAGCCGCTGCGGGAGGTCTGGTCACCGGTGCTGACGGCATCCCGGATGCCACGGACAGAATTCGTTTGCAGCGCGTAGGTCTGGCCGTTGAGGTTTATGGAGTCGAGGCGCAGGTCGAGGGAAGCACCTTTCGCCGAATTTACCTTTACCTGCACCGGTGTGCCGGCGGGTGCGACGACCTGGCCGCCGACGCTGAGATCGGTGGTGAGCGAACCGGGAATAAAGTCGCCCTGGTTGAGATCCGTCAGGCGGACAGTCTGTTCCAAGCGCACGGAAAGCTGGGTTCCCTGGGGCAGAGTGACATTGCGGCCGTTTGCACCGCCGTTGCCATAGCTGTTGCCCTGGTTATAGCTGTTGCTATTGCCGTTGTTCCCGTTGCCGTTGTTCCCGTAGCCGTTGTTCCCGTAGCCGTTGTTGCCGTACGCGTTTCCGCCGCCGCCGCCGCTGCGGCTGCTCACTGCAAAGTCGGCGCTGCAGCCGCCGCTTACCTGAATGCCGCGGCGGTCGTAGGTCCATGTGGATCCCTGGCGACAGATGTTGTTGATTTGCTCGCGGACGAGCAGAACGCCGTCGCGGGTGTTGGCTGGGCAGGTTTGCTGCCCTGTGCCCTGTGACGAGCAGGTGATGGTGTTTTGTTGACTCCAGGCCGGCGCGCCGATCGTGAAGAACGCGATTGCTGCAATCCCAAGCTTCTGCATACAAACCTCCTCAGGCCCCAGACATTCATGGAGCTGGTACACAGGGTGTGATGCCTGTGTAGCGGGCGGGGCTTTCCGGCGGGGAGGATCGCTAGTGCGCGGCTGACGAACCCGGCGGGGAGATGAGCGTCCACACGGAAAGCGGCTTTGTACGCGTGGCGATGGCATGCCGTGGGCCTGACTTGCTTACGGGTATAGCCAAGGTGTGCGGGGCTGGGTTGACGGTGGGAGGAGTGTGCGAGGCAACTGGTGTGGAGTGCGGTTGCGAGGGGCGAGGATTGCGGGGCAGGTTGCCGCGGTGCTGGTTGAGGGGCGGGCATCGACTGCCACACTGCCGGTGAAAGTGCCTGCGAATCGGTTTTGAGTGCCAGTCCGTTGCTGGCAGTGTGAGAATGTCGGGATATCGCGCGGAGCTGGCTGCTGCGTGTTGGCGGGGTCCGTTAGCATAGAGGGTGTATGCCGAAGATTGATCATCTGGAGTGTTCGCGGTGTGGGCATTGTGACGATGCGCTGACGGCGAAGACGTTTTGCCCGGTGTGTGCGGGAACGTATTTTGTGCGGTACGACTTGAGCGCGGCGCGGGGGCTGGCGGTGCGGGACAGCCTGGCCGCGAACGCCGGTGGGACGCGGAGCATGTGGCGGTATGAGGCGGTGCTGCCGGATGCCGAGCGGGTGACGCTGGGCGAGGGGTGGACGCCGGTGATGCCGTCGCGGCGGAACGGGAATGTGCTGTTGAAGGATGAAGGGACGAACCCGACGGGGACGTTCAAGGCGCGGGGACTAGGGCTGGCGGTGACGATGGCGAAGCACTATGCCGAACATGCGGGTGGGCTGCGGAAGCTGGCGGTGCCGAGCGCGGGGAATGCGGGCGGCGCGCTGGCGGCGTATGCGGCGGCGGCGGGCATGGAGGCGCATGTGTTTATGCCGCAGGACGTGCCGCTGGCCAACCAGGTGGAGTGCATTGCGTATGGTGCGCACATGACGCTGGTGGATGGGCTGATTTCGGACTGCGCAAAGATTGTGGGCGCGCGCAAGGAGGCGGAGGGGTGGTTCGATGTGAGCACCCTGAAGGAGCCGTTTCGGGTGGAGGGCAAGAAGACGATGGGGTATGAGCTGGTGGAGCAGTGCGGCTGGACGTATCCGGATGCGGTGTTTTACCCGACGGGCGGCGGTGTGGGGCTGATTGGGATGTGGAAGGCGTTTCAGGAGATGGAGGATTTGGGATGGGTGAGCGGCAAGCGACCGAAGATGATCGCGGTGCAGGC
This sequence comes from uncultured Terriglobus sp., assembly GCA_964244665.1. Lineage (GTDB taxonomy): Bacteria > Acidobacteriota > Terriglobia > Terriglobales > Acidobacteriaceae > Terriglobus. The sequence goes on along the minus strand of CAXTJO010000004.1, from coordinate 95,624 downwards.
GGCGGGATGCGAGCCGATGACGCGGGCGTTTGAGGCGGGGGCGGCGACGTGCGAGATGTTCCACGACGCGCACACGCTGGCGAGCGGGCTGCGGGTGCCGAAGCCGTATGGTGACTACCTGATTCTGGAGGCGGTGCGGGCGAGCGGTGGGACGATCGTGTCGCGGACGGACGAGGAGATTTACCAGTCCATCGCGGACTGGGGTGTGAACGAAGGTGTGCTGCTGAGTCCGGAGGGTGCGGCGGCGACGGCGGCGTACGACCACCTGGTGGGAACGGGATTTTTGTCGGCCGAGGACCGGGTGGTGATCTTCAACACCGGTGCGGGGAGCAAGTACACGGATGTGATTGCGATGATGCAGCGGGCCTACCGGGAGCCCACGCGCGAGCCGGAGGCGCTGATGGCACATGCGTAGGCGCGGGTTGGTGTGGCGATGTGCGGTGGCGCTGCTGGCCGAAGTGGCGGCTCTGGCAGGGGTGGGGACGGTGGCGCAGACGGTGTCGCAGTCGGCGCCGCGGGCGCAGCAGGGGTCGATGGACCTGGACACCGTGGCGAAGCCGTTGCTGTCGATCGATTCCTTGAGATTTTTGGAGGGGACGTGGACGGCGGATGCGGGTGACAAGGCGAAGCCGCTGGGGTCGTATGCGTGGGTGCGGGAGCTGAACGGGAAGATTCTGGCGCGGCACACGACGACGGATGTTGCGTGCGCCACGCCGGCGACGGGCGTGTGCACGCACAGCGACTTGCTGTATGTCTTCCAGGATTCGACGGGTGCGCCGCTCAAGGCGATCTACTTCGACGGTGAGGGCCACGTGATCCGGTACGACGTGGAGATTCGCCGGGAGGGCGGGGCGTTCGGTGAGCGGGAGTATGCGATTTTTCTGTCGGACATCAGCGCGCTGGGGCCGCGTTACCGGCTGACGTATGAGCGGAATACGGACACGTTTACGGGCAAGACGAGCATGGCGGGGAAGTTTGAGGTGCTGCTACCGAACAACGTGTGGACGGCGTACCTGCGGTGGGGCGGCGGGCTGGTGGGAGCGAAGTAGCGGGGGTGTTTCAGACCAGGCCGGCGAGGCTGCGGACTTCGGCCCAGACGCTATCGTCCACGTCGATGCCGTCGCGCATCTGGCGTTCGCGCCGGCGCAGGGCACCTTCGCCGGGATAGTCGAGGTCGCGGCAGCCTTCGGCGAGGGTTGAGGCATGGACGTAGTCCACGACGCTGCTGGCGACGGCGTCGGCCATGGCGGAGCCGCCGAACTTACGCGGGTCGATGACGAGGAAGATTTGCGAGCAGCCGACGCAGCTGCCGGCATGGAGCGCGTCGATGCCGTTGGTGGGCAGGCCTTCGGAGAGGACGGCGGCGAGGACGTCGAGCAGGATGGCGAAGCCGGAGCCTTTCCAGAAGCCTGTGGGCAGGATGCGCTGGGATTGTTCGATGGGGCCGGGTTCGTCGGTGAGCTGGCCGTTGCTGTCGTAGCCACCGGCGGTGGGCAGCCGTTCGCCTTTGAGACGTGTCGTTTGCAGCTTGCCGTAGCTGTACTGCGACATGGCCATGTCGAGCACGACGGGGCCTTTGCTGCGGGGCGCAGCCATGACGAAGGGGTTATTGCCGAGCCGCGGGTTTTTGCCGCCCCACGCGGGCATGCAGCTTTCGGTGTTGGTCCACGCGATGGCGATGAAGCCGGCTGCCGCGGCCTTCCAGCCGTAGGTGCCGCCGCGCATCCAGTGATTGGTGTTGCGCAGGGCGACGAGGCCCATGCCCTGTTCGGCGGCGAGGGCCATGGCGCGTTCGGTGGCGAAGAGGGCGTTCAGGATGCCGGCGGCGCGGTTGCCGTCGTAGACCTGGATGGCACCGAGTTGCCGGGCAAGCGAGGGGGTGGCGGTGACGTCGACCCAGCCGCGCCCGACGTACTCCACGAAGCGCGGCACGCGGTTGAGGCCGTGGCTGTTGACGCCGTCGGCGGTGGTTTCGGCGTGGATACGGGCGCAGGTGGCGGCCCCGTCGGCGGGGAGGCCTGCGCGCAGGAACGCCGCTTCGATGACGGAGCGGAGATCGTCGAATGTTACGCGTGCCATGTGCCGCTCCGGAACGGTCGCCTGTGCGACGTACCGCTGCATGCACGGTAGCAGGCGGCGGGGAAGCAGGGAAGGCCGGGCGGGGCTGGGAAGGCTGGCCCACTTGCGTGGGGCGGCGGAGGGTGGTTTGCTACAGCAGAGACGATGGAAGGTGATGCGAGATGGGGATGCTGCGTGAGGGCCGGCGTTGCGGGCTGGTGTTGGTGGGGTTGGCGGCTGCGGCTGTGAGTGGATGTGGGCAGCAGTTTGCGCCGGTGCGCAACGGGGTGACGGCTTCGGCGGGCGGCGTGAGCGTGCAGGTGCTGGCGCTGCGGGACGATGTGCTGCGCGTGCGTGTGTGGCGTGGCGGTGCGGTGCCCGAGGATGCGAGCTGGGCGGTGTTGCCGGAGGCGCGGACGAGCAGCGTGGCGGTGAGCGCGGAGGCACGTGGGTTTGCGACAAAGGCGTTGCGTGTGAGCGTGGACGGGCGGCTGATGTTGACCGTGGCGGACCTGCAGGGCAACGTGCTGCAGCGGGACGCGGCACCGGTGGTGTGGGAGGGCGACCGGTTTACGGTGGCGAAGACACGGACGTTCGACGACCACTTTTTTGGGTTGGGCGACAAGCCGGGGCCGCTGGACCGGGGCGGGCAGGCGTTCACGATGTGGAATACCGATACGTTCGGGTGGCAGGAGTCGACGGACCCGATCTACAAGGACATCCCGTTCTTTTTCGATGTGAACCAGGGACGGGCGCTGGGTGTGTTTTTCGATAACACGTGGCGGACGAGCTTCGATTTTGGGCGTGCGGATGATTCGCGGTACACGTTCGGGTCGCTGAGCGGACCGGTGGACTACTACCTGATGTATGGGCCGGAGCCGAAGGCCGTGGTGAGCACATGGGCGTGGCTGACGGGGCCGACACCGCTGCCACCGCTGTGGGCGCTGGGGTTCCAGCAGTCGCGGTACTCGTACTTTCCGGAGTCGCAGTTGCGGGAGGTGGCGGCGCGACTTAGGGCGGACAAGATACCGAGCGATGTGCTTTGGCTGGATATCGATTTTCAGGATAGGAACCGGCCATTTACGGTGGACGAAAAGAACTACCCGGACTTTAAAGGATTGGTGAAGGACTTAGGCGACGAGAAGTTCAAGTTAGTGGTGATTACCGACCTGCATGTGGCGCAGCAGCCGAACGTGGGATACGCGCCGTATGACACGGGTGCGGCGGGAGACCACTTTGTGAAGAACCCGGATGGGAGCGTGTACCACGGGCAGGTGTGGCCGGGGCAGGCGGTTTTCCCTGATTTTACGCAGGCGCGGACGCGGACGTGGTGGGGCCAGCAGTTCAAAATGTTTGCCGACGATGGTGTTGCGGGGTTCTGGAACGACATGAACGAGCCGAGCGTGTTCAACGTGCCGGGCAAGACGATGCCGGACACTGTGCAGCACCGGATCGACGAACCGGGATTCAGAAAAAGGACGGCGACCCACTTAGAGATTCATAACATCTTCGGGATGCAGAATACCCGGGGAACGTATGAGGGTGAACTTACATTGCGGCCCAACGAGCGGCCGTTTGTAATGACGCGGGCGACTTATGCGGGCGGGCAGAGATACAGCACGACGTGGACGGGGGATAACAGCGCGACGTGGAATCACCTGCGGCAGACGGTGCCGCAACTGGTGAACCTGGGGCTGAGCGGGTTCTCGCTTGCCGGGGCGGATGTGGGCGGGTTTGCAGGGTCGCCGCCGGCGGAGTTGCTGACGAAGTGGATCGAGGTGGCGGCGTTTCAACCGATCGACCGCGACCACAGCGCCAAGGGCACACGGATGCACGAGGTGTGGGTGGACGGGCCGGAGCAGGAGGCGATCCGGCGGCGGTTCATCGAGGAGCGTTACCGGCTGATGCCGTACCTGTACACGGCGGCGGAGGAGACGAGCCGGGATGGTCTGCCGATCAACCGGCCGCTGTTTCTGGAATTTCCACATGCCGGTGCGGATGGAACGCCGATCGACCTGACGACGGGCGGCGGGGAGTTCCTGTTTGGCAGCAGGATACTGGTGGCGCCGAACCCGTCGCCGGAGGAGGTTGCGCCGTATGTGGTGACGCTGCCGCCGGGGGTGTGGTGGGACTACTGGACGGGCGAGAAGTTTGAGCGGGGCGCGCCGGGGGCGGCGGTGGACCAGGAGCAGAGGGACCTTGTGGTGGCGCAGAAGCCGCTGCTGGTAACGCCGAAGCTGGAGGAGCTGCCGGTGTATGTGCGGGGCGGGTCGATTGTGCCGATGGCACCGCTGGTGCAGAGCACGGCGGAGGAGCCGGTGGGGCCGCTGACGCTGCGGGTGTTTCCGGGCGCGGCGGGCGAGGCATGTGGCGGCGAGGTGTACACGGACGACGGGCACAGCTTCGATTTCAAGAAGGGCATGTATGCGCGGGTGAAGTTTACGTGTGCTGTGGCGGCGGATGGTGCGGTGACGGTTGCCGTGGCGAAGCAGGAGGGTAGCTGGAAGCCTTGGTGGACGGCGTACCGGGTGGAGGTGGTAGGGTGGACGCCGGCGGACAAGGGACGGGCGGCCCTGGTGGACGGGCGGTGGGGCGTGACGGTGGCGGCGGATGCGCGTGGGCAGAAGGTGACGCTTCGCTAAGCCGGGGTGCGGTCAGGGCAGGATTACGATCTGCTGGATGGCTGAGCGGGCGACGGCGTAGGGCGGGGGAAAGAGGTTTTCGCCGTGGGGGCCGATGGGCAGTGTTCTGGCGACTGACGGCTGCCACGCCGCCATGACCTGGTAGGTGCCGGCGGGAAGCGATTCCTGGAGAGCGGTGGACAGGTCGGTGTCGATGGTGAAGAGCTTGCCACGGGGGAGGGGCGGGGGATCGAGTGTCTGCGGAGCGCATGTTGGGATGCGCGGTTGGCCGACGACGGAGCGGCCGATGTCAATGTGGGTAAAGCTGAGGGTCAGGCCGTTGCAGGGGGTTCCCTGGAGGGGTGTGGTGGCGGCGAAGTTTTGAAGCGCGATGTGGACCGGGACCGGTTGACCGACGTGAAAGACGGTGCCGTCAAGCCGCAGGGCAACGCCGACGCCCGCGGTGCTGTGCAGCTTGACCCCGAGCTCGTCGGTAAGGGTGGCGGCCGGTGACACGGGCGGCCTGCGTGTGCAGCCGGCGAAACAGAGGGTGGCCAGGGCAAGGAGGGGGCGCGTGAGTGTGGGGCGCATGGCGGGTAGGATGCGGTCTGTGCGTGACAAACGTGCGGGCATCGGGGAGACTGTGGCATGCATGAAACGGTGGTTGCGGAGCGGCGGGCAAATGCGCCGGCGCAGGTGTTGTTTGCGTCGTTGATCGGGACGGCGGTTGAGTTTTTCGATTTTTACATTTATGCGACGGCGGCGGTGCTGGTGTTTCCGAAGCTGTTCTTTCCGTCGAGCGACCCGAAGAGCGCGGTGCTGGCGTCGCTGGCGACATTTGGGATCGCGTTTTTGGCGAGGCCGATCGGGAGTGTGCTGTTTGGGCACTTTGGCGACAGGGTGGGGCGGAAGACGACGCTGGTGCTGGCGCTGGGAACGATGGGGCTGTCGACGTTTGCCATCGGCGTGCTGCCGACGTACGCCTCCATAGGGCTTGCCGCGCCGCTGCTGCTGGGGCTGTGCCGGTTTGGGCAGGGTATCGGGCTGGGCGGGGAGTGGGGCGGCGCGGTGCTGCTGGCGGTGGAGAACGCGCCGCCGGGCAAGCGGGCGTGGTACGGGATGTTTCCGCAGCTGGGCGCGCCGGTGGGGTTCTTCCTGTCGTCGGCGGTGTTTCTGGTACTTTCGCGTGTGTTGAGCAACGCGCAGTTTTTCGCGTGGGGATGGCGGCTGCCATTTTTGGTGAGCGCGGCGCTGGTTCTGCTGGGGCTTTATGTGCGGCAGACGATTACGGAGACGCCGGTGTTTGCGGCTTCGTTGAAAGAGAAGCGGCAGGTGGCGCTGCCGATGGGCGTGGTGTTTACGCGGTACACGCGGCCGCTGATTGCGGGTGTGCTGGTAAGCCTGGCGACGTTTGTGGCGTTTTACCTGATGATCGTGTTCAGCCTGAGCTGGGCGACGACGGCGCTGGGGTACAGCAAGGCGACGTTCCTGCAGATGCAGCTGGTGGGCGTGGTGTTTTTTGCGCTGGGCATCCCCGTGGCGGCGAAGCTGGCCGAACATGGGCGCCGGCGGGTGATGGGCGCGGTGACGGTGCTGATCGGGGTGTTCGGGTTTGCGATGGCACCGCTGTTCGAGGCGGGTCCGCGGGGGGCGCTGTGGATGCTGGTGATTGGACTGAGCCTGATGGGGCTGACGTATGGGCCGCTGGGAACGGTGATCAGCGAGCTGTTTCCGACGGCGGTGCGGTACACGGGGAGTTCGCTGGCGTTCAGCTTTGCCGGCATCCTGGGGGCGTCGCTGGCACCGTATATCGGCAGCTGGCTGGCACAGCACTATGGGCTGCGAACGGTGGGGTGGTACCTGTCGGCAAGCGCGCTGCTGACGCTGGCAGGGCTGGCAATGATTCCAGAGACGACCGGGGTAGACCTGGCGAGTGAGGTGGTGTGATGGTGGTATCGCGAAGGACGGTGTTGCAGCAGGCGGGCAGTGTTGCCGCGCTTGGATTGGTGGGGGGGCTGGCAGGTGGGCGTGTGTTTGGGCAGGCGGCGGGCAAGACGCCGGTGAGTGGCGGTGTGCGGCCCGCGGTGGCGGACCGGCGATTCTCGTCGGCGGTGGTGGAGCAATACCTTGTGGGGACGCGTGCGCGCATCGGCGACCCGGAGCTGGCGCGGCTTTTTGTGAACTGCTACCCGAACACGCTGGACACGACGGTGGAGCCGGGGACGTTTGAGGGCAAGCCGGATACGGCGGTGATTACCGGAGATATTGCGGCGATGTGGCTGCGGGATTCGTCGGCGCAGGTGTGGCCGTACCTGCCGCTGGCGGCGAAGGATGAGCGGCTGCGATCGCTGCTGGAAGGGGTGATCCGGCGGCAGGCGCGGTGTTTGCTGATCGATCCGTATGCGAATGCCTTTTCTGCCGACCTGAACGCGCCGGCGCCCGCGGGAGACGACACGGAGATGCGCCGTGGTGTATTTGAGCGCAAGTACGAGCTGGATTCGCTGTGCTACCCGATACGGCTGGCGCATGGGTACTGGAAGGCCACGGGTGGGGTGCAGCCGTTCGATGGGCGCTGGCACGAGGCTATGTCGCTCATAGTAAAAACGATGCGGGTGCAGCAGCGGAAGGACGGAACGGGGCCCTACCGGTTCCAGCGCAGGGCAAACCTGCCGACGGAGACGCTGGGAGAGAAGGGTTATGGGCAGCCGGTGAAGCCGGTGGGGCTGATTTTTTCGGGGTTCCGGCCGTCGGACGATGCGTGTGTGCTGCCGTTCCTGGTGCCGTCGAACCTGTTCGCGGTGGCGTCGCTGCGGCAGTTGGCGGAGATGGCGGATGCCTTGCTGCACGACGCGGCCCTGGCGATGGATGCAACGGCGCTGGCGGCGGAGGTGGAATCGGCGCTGCGGCGGTACGCTGTGGTTCCGGTGCAGGGACTTGGGACCGTGTGGGCGTTTGAGGTGGATGGGTTTGGCGGGCAGACGTTGATGGACGATGCGAATGCGCCGAGCCTGCTGGCGCTGCCGTACCTGGGCAGCTCGCCCGATGCGGCACTGTATGCGCGGACGCGGGCGTTTGTGTGGAGTGCGCGCAATCCGTGGTTCTTCCAGGGCTCGGCGGGTGAGGGGATCGGAGGGCCGCATGTGGGCTCGGGGTACATCTGGCCGATGTCGCAGATTGTGTATGCGCTGACGTCGACGTCGGATGCGGAGATTCGGAGGGCGCTGGGGATGTTGAAGCTGTCCACGGCGGGGACGGGGTTCATGCATGAGAGCTATAGGAAGGACGATGCGGCGAAGTTCACCCGGGAGTGGTTTGCGTGGGCGAACACGCTGTTTGGGGAGTTGGTGGGGCGGCTGGCGATGACGCGGCCGGAGTTGCTGCGGGGGTAGGCGGGTTGGAGGCGGGCCCATGTTTCAGAAGCGAGACATGGGGCACCCGGTATGGTGGCGGTTCTTTGTGTCGTGCCGCGCTACTGCTGTTCCGCAAGGCGGGTGTGGAAGGCGGCTTCGTTGCGGACGCGCCAGAGGGCGCCGTCGATGGGATCGATGACACCGGGCAGCATGGTGGCGGTGGGGAATTCGGTGCGGACGTCGGCGAGGAGGGCGTCGCGGACGGGCGGGACGTGTTCGAGGATGCTGCCGGCGCAGGCGATGGCGGGGGTGGCGACCTGGATGCGGCGCAGGACGAGGCGGACAAGGTAGGCGAGCTCGCGGCCCTGGTGGTGCAGAACTTCGAGGGCAAGGCTGTCGCCGGCGTTGCTGGCGTCGAGGACGAGGTCGACGAGGCGGGAGAAGTCCGGCGCGGGTGTGCCGTGGACGTGCTGGATGAGGTGGTCGAGCGAGGGCAGGTTCCAGCGGTCGAGGATGCGCTGCCGCAGAAGGGTGGGTCGGCGTTCGTCAAGGGCGAGGAAGAGGGCGCGCAAGGCTTCATAGCCGATGCGGTGGCCGGAACCCTGGTCGGAGAGCATGGGGCCGTAGCCACCGCAGCTGGTGAGGGCGCCGGTGGTGGAACGGCCTGCGACGTTGGAGCCGGTACCGGCGAGGGCGAGCACGCCGGGGTTGCCGTGGAAGGCGGCGTCGAGTGCGATTTCGACATCCCCGAGCAGCAGCAGCGGGCCGCCGACGCGTTTGCCAAGTTCGGCGCGGATGAAGCCGGCAACGAGCGGCACGGATTCGCCGGCGGTGCCGATGCAGGCGCGGCTGACGGTGTGAAGCGGCAGGCCGCTTTGCTGCTGGAGTTCGGCGAGTGCGGCGTCGAGATTGTGCTGGGCGGTTTCGGCGTCGGCGCGCAGGCGCTTGATGGTGCCGGTGCGGACGCGTGCGACGATGCCGGTGTCGGTGGCGAGAACGAGGTCGGTCTTGGTGCCGCCGGCGTCGGCAGCGAGGTAGAGGGGCATCGCCGGTTACTCCGCCAGGACGGCTTTGCTGAGGTTGCGCGGGTGGTCGACGTCGATGCCACTTTGCACGGCCATGAAGTAGGCGAAGAGCTGCAGCGGAATGATCTCGGCGAGGGTGAGCAGGCCCTCGACCGTTTCATTGACGAAAATGGTGTGGTGCGCGAAGCGCGGGACGGCGAGGTCGCCGGTGTTGGCGATGGCGACGATCTCCGCGCCCTGTTGGCGCATCTCGCGAAGCAGGGCCAGCACCTTGTCGTAGCGTTTGACCGAGTGCGGGTTGGCGTGGTCGACGGTGGCGAGCATGACGAGGGGTGTGCTGTCGCTGAGCAGGGCGTTGGGGCCGTGCTTGAGTTCGCCGCTGGGCAGGCCTTCGGCGCTCAGGTAGGCGGATTCCTTGAGCTTGAGAGCGCCTTCACGGGCGATGGGATAGTGCACGCCGCGGCCCACAAACAGGAAGCTCCGCTTGTCGCGCAGGGCATGGGCGATGCTGCGCACGGACTCCTCCCAGCCGGGAAGCTGTTTGGCGATGGCGGCGGGCATGCGTTCGGCTTCACGCAGCAGGGTCGCGGTGTCTTGCCCGGTTTGGGTCCCGCGGACCTGCGCGGCGAGCAGCGAGAGCAGGTAGAGGTTGAGCAGTTGGGCGGTGAAGCTTTTGGTGGCGGGCACGGCGCGTTCGCGGCCGGCTTGGGTCGGGAACGATACGCGGGCGGTCCGGGCCATGGACGAGTCGGCGACGTTGGTGAGGGCAAGCGTCTGGCAGCCCAGGGCGTTGGCCTTGCGCAGGGCCAGCAGGGTGTCGACGGTTTCGCCGGATTGGGAGACGACGAGCACGGAGGCGTTTTTGAGGGAGTGCTCTTCGCGGTAGAGATACTCGCTGCTGTACTCCACGTCAATGGCTAGGCCGCTGCTGTCTTCCAGCAGGATTTCGCCGAACTGGGCGGCGTAGCGGCTGCTGCCGCTGGCGCAGATCACGACCTCGCCGGGGGTGTCGCGCAGCCATTGGCGCACCGGCTCGCAGGTCTCGTCGACGAAGCTGCCGTTTTGCACATAGCGTTCGAGCGTGGCGGCGAGCGTGTGCGGCTGTTCGTGGATCTCGCGGAGCATCCAGTGCGGATAGGGTGAGGCGGGCATGTCGGGCGGGTGTGCAGTTGTGGTACTCATTCCTCGCCATTGGAACATACCGGGGGCTGGTTGTGGCGGGCGTGTTGGGTAGAATGCCTGCGCGCGGGTGGGCCTGCCGCGCAGCCACCACTACAACACTGCACCTACAACGGCCTCGTGCGCAACGGCCTCGTGCGCAACGGCCTCGTGCTCTCCGGCCTGCGCGGCATCCGGCCATGGTTCGACGATGTGCCGCAGATCGATCCGGTGCTGCCGCAGGGTGAATCGGTGGAGGCGCCTGTCCGCTACTTTGCGCTGCGAAAGCTGCGTTGCCACGCCACGATCTGACCGTGGTTTACGACGCGGATGGCAGCCGCTGCCACCTGGGTGCGGGGTTGCAGGTGTTCCGCGACGGCCACCGGCTTGCCGGACCCGCACCGCCCGGTGTGCTCACCGTGCCGCTGCAGACGCATGTGGAACCGTTGCATCCGCACGCGGTCGATCTGGCGGTGAACGTGTGCGGGTGCGCGCCTTCGCCGTTCCAAACGGAGGCGAATAGGCTTTGGCTGTTTGCGGGGGCACAAACTAAGCCTCAGGGGCTGGAGCCTTGTCGTTTTGAGTGTTTTATGGCACGGCTGAAGCCGTGCCCCTCCGGATATGAACGCACTTGTAGATTCATCAAACAGAACCTAAACGTGGCGTTGCGCCCTAGTGAGTCGCGGCGGCGGCGGTCGTGCTCTTTCGCCGCCACGTGTCCGCCAGCGCATGGTCGCTCAACGCCTTGATAAACAGCCCACCCACAACGGTGCGTGCCTGGAAGCCGATTTGTTTGCTCGTCTGCGTGTCGTACCAGTCCGTCATGGGCACGCGCGACGTGGTCTCGTTCGCCCACCGGTACATCGGGTCCACAATGCTGTTGAAACCTGCCGGTGTGTCGGCCAGCGTTGCAGTCCACATCTCCCAGTCGAGCTTGGTGTAGTCCTTGCGGCTGTCCAATGGCAGGCCGTACCGGTTGAGTTTGGTTTGGTAGAACGCCAACTCGCTTTCACGCACGCTCCTGGGGAACAGGTCGTAACCCAGCACCTTGTCCCACACCAAGTTGTACTTCTGGCTCCATATGCCGGGGCTGTCGTAGCCCAGCTTGTAATGGTCGCCTTCCTTTGCCATCGACACCCATTTGCCGGCATAGTCTTTTGCCGTGGCGTGGAACTCGCGTGCTTCGGGCTCGTGGTGCAGCAGCTTCGCAAGATCGGCATACGCTTCGAGCGCATCGATCGCCTTGATGGATAAATTTGCGTTATGGGCAACGTGGCCGGCAAAGTCATCCGTGGTCAGTTGCCGCTCCGGGTCGAGCCCATGCTGCTTCAGGTATGCGGCCCACTGGCTGAGCAGCGGCCAAAAGCGCTGGGCCAGTGCGGTGTCGTGCTCCGTGCGTGCCAACGCATCCACCAGGATCAGCAGGTTGCCGGATTCCTCCACCGGCATCTGGTCCTCTTCCGTCTTCTCGCCGCCGCCGTACTCCTGCCCATTGGCCAGCGGGTACTGGCCCAGGTCGTGGGGCGCAAACGGAAAATGCCAGTGGTTGGGCGTCGCCGCGTATTGCAGCACCGGCAGCAACTGCGCCTGGAGCAGCCGCGGGTTGAAGAATAAAAAGATCGGGGCCGATGGGTACAGCACGTCTACCGTGGCCGTGTCGCCGTTGGAAAAGTTTTCCTTGCCGAAGAGCATCGGCGTGCCGTCCTGCGCGGCCACAAGCACGTGTCCGGCGATGGACTGCCGGTACGACAGTGTGCACAGCCAGGCGTAGTGCTCGCCTGCGCTGCGGGAAAGGTCCGCCACCAGGTCGTGGTCGAACGTAACGCCTCGGGCGTCCAGGGCGCTGTAGTCGCGCGCTGCCTCGTCCAGCATGGTTCCCACCGGCTTGTCGTTACGCTGCCAGTAGGGCCGCAGATTGGTGCCCAGGTACTGCAGCGCGAACCCCTCGGTATAGCTCACAAGCACGTGCCGCGACACCGGTTGTGTGCCGACCTGGCCAAGAGGCAGTGCCAGCGCCATTTGCGGCGCCATGCGGTTCGACGGCACGGGCCCGTCCATCACGTCGGCCGCCGCCAGAGTTCCGTGCGCTGCAAAATCGCGTGCCGGTTCCTGGCTGATGGTTCCGGTCGAGGGCTCGTCAGCCGGCACCGCCAGGTGCAGGTAGCCCCAGTCGATACGCAGGTCGTCGCCGGAGCGGTTCAGGACTGCCTGCTCCCGGGTTCCTACCGACAGGACCTTCGTCGCCGCTGTCTCGTTCCGGCTGAAGACCACCGGCTGGCCGTCGTAGCTCGTCGCAATGCCCGCGCTTGCTTCCAGGAACACCGCGACCTCATGCGTGGCGTTGTCGACCGAATGCGCCGTCCAGGTGACGTAGGTCACAGGGCGGGACAGCACGTCCAGGTCGTCCAGGAACGCCGGTGTAAAGAAGGTGAGGTCGATCTGCACGGCGGCGTTGCGAAAGCTGTAGCGCGTGTGCGTCGGTGTCAGCTCCGACGACACCTGCGGCATTGCCGGCACGTTATCCGGCCTGTCGCCCAGGATGCGCAGCGCCGTGCCGTCCACGCGCACCAGCCCCGTCAGCGGCTGCGGGTGGCCGGTCCAATGCCGGGTCGGCGAGTCCGTCAGCACTTCAGTGTTGGACCAGATGCTGAAGTACGGGTTGTGCGTGATGAGCGGCATTGCCGGCGCGCGCTCCGCCGACTGGCCCGGTGCGGGGGAGGGTAGAAGCAGGGTGAGACAGGCGACTGCGAGCGTGCCGGCGGCTTTGAGCATGGGTAGAGAACTCCTTAGATCGGGTTTGAGCAGGGAAAGGCCGCGAGAGCCGCCGTTAGATGCGCAGGAAAATGCGTTTGCGGTAGAACGGGTACACCAGCACCCAGCACACCGGCAGGTAGAGCAGAGAGTAGAGCAGGGAAGCCAGCCCAGGCTGCGGCACCGCCTGGAAGATTGCGCGCACGACGACCTGCTTCGGGTCCAGCCCGCCGGGCATGTGGATGAGGTGCAGGATGCTGTCGCCCAGCTCTGAAATCATGTACGCCAGGATGGCATTGGTGCCCAGCACAAGCCATGGCCGGTAGATCGCCGGATGGTGAGGCGACGCGGGATCGTCGCCCTCCTCCGCGCTGCGGCCCACGCGCCATAGATCAAGCAAAGCGATTGCCGCCGCCAGCAGCAGTGTGCTGCAGCCGCCGGCAAACAGCGCGTACGAGCTCGACCACAGTTTTTTATTCAGCGGAAACCACGGGTTCCAGGCCAAGCCCGCCGCCAGCATCAGTCCGCCGGCAACGGCCAGCATCGCGGCCTTGCGTGCGGTGCTGGCGCGGGTTCGAAGCCACAGGCCGGCAAGCAGGCCGAACAGCGTCGTCGCAATTGCAGGCACGGTTGAGAGCAGGCCCTCCGGATCGCGCGTGCGCTCGTACAGGTGCGGCGCGGTGAAGATCGCGCGGTCGAGCCAGGCGGCAAGGTTGCCGTCATGGTCGTTGATCTGCACGTCGTGCGTCGGCACGCCAAACCCCGGCACCGGCACAAACCGCATCAGCGCCCAGTACCCCACCAGGCAGGCCGCGGCGACCGCAACCTTGCCTCGCCAGCCCGGCGACAGCAGGTACAGCGTCGCCACCACCAGGTAGCACGCGCCGATGCGCGGCAGCACACCGTAGTACCGCGCCGCCGCCAGGTGCAGGAACGGAAAATTGTTCACCACAAACCCGAACGCGGCAAGCAGCAGCGCGCGCCGCACCGCGTGCAGAAACAGCTCCTGCCGCGACGCTCCCTTTGCCCTGCGTGCGGCGGTCGAAAGCACCGTGGTCAATCCCACCAGGAACAGGAACGTGGGAAACACAAGGTCTGTCGCCGTGACGCCGTTCCACGCGGCGTGCGAAAGCTGCGCGTAGGGCGCGCGGCCTACCTGGTCGTTTACCACGATCATCAGCCCGATGGTCAGCCCCCGCATCACATCGATGGACAGCAGCCGCGCCGGTTTCGAGCCGGTCCGCACGCCCACCACATCCTCGTCCACACTGCGTGCCACATCCGGATCGTGAGTCGTCATTGCACGCCTTTCGGTGCCGCGCCCAGGGCCGCCGCAACGGCCACGGCCTCGGCGTAGCTGTCTCCACTCGGCTCCGCGGCGAAGGGCGTTTTTGCCCGGTTCCACGCATCGCCGAACGCATACCAGTCGATCGGCTTCGGTGCCGTGCCGCCGGCCAGCGCCGCATCCAGCGAATCGAAATACATCTGCCAGCGCGGCGCGTAGTAGTCGCTCACCAGCCCCGCCCAGTCGCGATTGCCATACTCATGCAGGTCTGCGCTTGCCGTGCGGTCGCCCCACGTGGTCACGATGGAGTGCGCGTCGTACTCCAGCATATCCAGGTCCTGCGGCGAGTGCGCCCACGCCGGCACATAGCTCAGCCAGCGGCCCAGCAGAAAAAACTCGTTGGTCCGCAGCAGCCTGTCTTCGAGCGCCATCGACCGCATCCACTCCGCCGCGCGCGCACGCAGGGCGGCCCGGTCGTGCGCGTCCCATGCGGCCTTGATGAGAGGCAACTGCCGCCGTGCATCGTTGGTGAGCACCTGCCGTGCCACGTCCGTCATGTCGTACCGGTAGCTTGCAGTGTCGCGCAGCGCGGGTGCAACCTGCAGCAGTTCTGTCAGGGCAGTCTTCAAGTTGTCGGCGCTGTACCGCAGCACGTCCGGCGCGGAGCTGTCCGCATGCAGCGCCGTAAGCGAGGGCTGCGCGTTGAACACGGAATCCTGCGCCGCATCCCGCTCGCCATGGTTTTTCACCCCGTCCGCGCGGTAGCCGTACGCTGTCTTCAGCAGCACGGCCCACGCTTTCCGCGCATGATCGTCCGGCGCGCCGTATCGCCGGTCGGCGTAGTCCCGCGTCCAGGCCGCCAGGTCCACCGGCTCCGACCGCCAGGCCATTTCGGTGTACAGGTCGAACGCAAAGGGGTTCGTGTCCAGCCCCTCGGTAAACAGCGCCGTGCCGGACAGGTGGCTGTCCGGCCGCGTCCGCATCGGCGGCATGCGCTCCGCGTAGTCGTACAGCGCCGCACCCATCGTCGTGCGCCCGCCAAACTCCCACAGGCCGCCAAAAAGCCAGCGTGCGCCTGCGAAGTCCTGCTCCCGCGTCTCCCGCGGAATGCGCCCCTGCTCGATGTCCGCGACCAGGATCTTGCTCCGGTCCACCGCGCGAATCAGCTCCGGCTTCGGATTGTCCTGCCACGCCATCATGAACCACAGTGCGTCCGGGTGTGCCGCGTTCAGCGCCCGCTGGATGCCCACCGCACCCGCGCCTACGGGTACATCCCCCGCCTGCCCACCCTCCTGAAACGTCTCCATGTCGTACAGCGCGCTCTCGCCGAACAGCGCCTGCTGGCTTTTGTAGAACGCCGCCGCCAGCCGCGCAAACGCGGGGTCGCGGGGGTCTAGCCAGCCCGGCCGTTGAAAGCCGTTCCACGGCTCGGTCTGCACCACCACATGCGCGCCCGGCACATGCTGCGCAAAGTCCGCCGGCACCACGCCCCAGAAGCCCGGCAGCACCGGCATGATGCCCAGCGCGCGCAGTTCGTCCATAATCTGCCGCGCACTGGCCGCACGTTCCTGCATGAGCCGCAGCGAGGCCGGCTCCACAAAGCAGCACATGTTGCCCATCCACTGCCAGTTCTGGTGCGCCGGTTGTGTGATCCACCGGCGGATATCCGCATCCCCGTAGCCCACCGCGCGAAACGCCTCGTACACCGCCAGGTCGTTGCCCCGCTGAATCAGGACGGCGTTGAAGCCCGACAGCGCGAGAACGTCGATCTCGTGCTGCCAACGCTCCAGGCGCCAGTACGGCGTGGTGTAGCCGTCGGTATTCTCGTTCAACGCGTAGCGGAACGCAGACAGCGCGGGCTTTTCAATCGGCGTCGTCACCGCAGGCAATTGCAGCCCCGGCGCGCCCAGCTGGCTGCCGTTGGTCGACACGTTCAGATGCGCGACGTACTTCAGATACCAGTTCACGCCGAACAGCAGCGTTGGCACGGTTGCCGCCTGCACGTGGATCTCGCCGCGCCCGCCGCTCACGCGGAATCCATCCGGCTTGCCGCCGTACTGCCCCGCCCGCAGCTCCAGATGCAGCTGCGGTGCCAGGTGCGGCATGATCCGCTCAAGCACCGCATTTGCTGCGGCCACGCTGCCCTGCGCACCGCACGCGCCGGCGCAGCCGATCATCCATACCACCAGCACGGTCAACGCACGCATGCCAATCAATGTAGCGCGGCATGGCGCAGTTGCCTAGTCTGCCGCCCGCTTCGACAACTGCCAGAGATTGGCCGGCTGTCACTTTTCCCACGTTCGACCATCTCATGAAGCAGTGCTGAAACTGCCGCTTATGCGGTGCCGCGGAACTGTCTTATGGCGTCCAGCGATGCTCTTTTCCGCAGCGCCGGGACGTCGTACAGTCAGTTCGTACCATACCTGCAACGCATGCCAACCCAACGTCTGACCCCACAGGAGAACGACCGTGTTCGAGCAAGTGGACGCACCGCCGGTACCAGCCCACGCCGCTGATGCTGGCCCGGCCGAGGCCAGCATCCGGCTGGAACGCAAGCACCTGGTGGCTATTCGCTGGATGCACTGGATCAACTTTCCGGTGCTGTTCACCATGATCTGGAGCGGCATCCTGATCTACTGGAACGACTCCGACAACGCCTACCAGCACCCGCACCGCATCTACCGCATCGGTATCGGCACGTTCACGTTGATCCAGTTGTTTCCGGACTGGTTCTACAATTTTTTTCATGTGCCCTATCACGTTACCCAGGCTCTCGGCTTCCACACGCTGTTCCTGTGGTTCTTTACGGCGAACGGCATCGTCTACGTGGCCTATCTTGCCTGGTCCGGTGAGTGGCGCTTCAACGTGCCGGAAAAGAGCAGCCTGAAGGATGCCGTGCAGGTGACGCTGGTCGACCTGCACCTGCGCAAAGGGCTGCCGCCGCAGACCAAGTACAACGGCGGCCAGCGCATCGCTTACACATCCGTGATCCTGATGGGCGTGGGCATGGTGCTTACGGGTTTTGCGATCTATAAGCCCACGCAACTGCACTGGCTCACGACAGCACTTGGTGGATATGAGATGGCGCGATGGCTTCATTTCTGGCTCACCATGGCCTTTCTTGGTTTCACCGGCATCCACGTGCTGCAGGTCGTGCTTGCCGGTTGGAACAACTTCCGCTCCATCATTAGCGGATACGAGATCAAGCGCGTAGAGGAGCCGTCGCTGGAGGCGGAGAGAAGGAGCTGGAAATGACGCCGGAACAGAATGACGAACACATGCGCAAGCCGGAAGCCGCCAGCGCCGGTCCCTCGCAGGAGCCTGCCGCCGTTCGCGAAGGCAAGCAGCGCCCGCAGGACCCGAAGGATGCGGACGATGTGATGGACACCCGCCTGCCGCAGGCCAAGCCCGGCGACGAGGCCGTACTTGCGGAGTCCCGGCGTCACACCCGGCGGTCGTTTCTGGTGTCCGGTGCGGGTGTTGCCGCTGTCGGCGGCTTCTACGCCTATTTGAACCTGGAGCCGCAAGCAGAGATGCAGCCCGGTCTTCTTCGCAACGTCTTCAACTTGAGCGCGGATGCCTCACGCGAGCTTTTTCGCGAACACGCGCTCGCGCCGACCTACCCGGTCGGCAAGGCAGAGATGCTGCGCGTGAACGGTACCTACGGCGTGATGAAAGCCATGGTTCCCGCAAGCTGGCGGTTGCAGATGGTTGGCGTCAAGGGCCAGGCGATGAGCCCGCGCTACGTGGAAGACGTGACAGCCTGGGAGTACAAGTACACCGAAGCCGTCGACCATGAGGACACCGGCCACGACAACAAGACGGATCCATCCAAGCAGGCACCACCGCCGGGTGCCGCTCCGCCTGCGGGTTCCGCAGACGGCAAGGGTGCGCCACAGAAGCCGGCCGGCACGGAGGGTAAAGGCGAGGCGTCCGATACCGCGACGAAAATGGCTCCCGCTAAAATGCAGGGTCAGGCGCACGCCGATCAGGCCAGGCAGGCCGGCGACACCGGTAACTCTGGCAGCGATCCCATGAAGCAGGGTGCCAAGCCCGGCGCTGCCGCATCCGGCGGCGACCAGGCCAAAAAAGACGACGATGACGACGACCAGACCGAGGACGACGACCATCTTGGCCGCAAGCCCCGCGGCCAGGGTGAGGCTGGCGAAAGCGACTCAACCTTGCGTGCCGGCACGGCCGGCCTTTTGCTCACCATGGACGACTTCGCTTGCTTCCCGCGCCACGAGCTCGTCACGCAGTTCAAGTGCATCGAGGGCTGGAGCCAGATCGTCCATTGGGCCGGCTTTCGCATGTCCGACTTTCTTGACGCCTACCCGCCCGAACTGGTCGATGGCAAGGAACCACGCTATGTCTACATGGAGACGCCGGACGGCGACTACTACGTCGGCTACGACCTGCATGTGCTGCGTCACCCGCAGACGTTGCTCGTCACGGAGATGATGGGGCAGCCGCTCACTCAGCTCCACGGCGCACCGCTCCGTCTGCATACGCCGCTCAAATATGGGTACAAGCAGATCAAGCGCATCGGCCTGATTGCCTATACGAACGAGAAGCCCGACGATTACTGGACGAGGCTCGGGTATGACTGGTACGCCGGCCTGTAGTTCAGGCCGGCGCAGGCCGCTATTGCGCGATGCACGTCCGCAGCGTTTCCGCCGCACTTTCCGGCGTAATGTCTCGCTGCGGCGACCCCAGAAGTTCAAACCCGACCATGAACTTGCGCACCGTTGCCGACCGTAATAGCGGCGGATAGAAGTGCGCATGCAGCACCCATTCCGGATGAGACACGCCATCGCATGGCGCAGGGTGGAAGCCCATGGAGTACGGAAACGGCGTATTGAATACCCGGTTGTAGCCCGCCGTCACCGCCTTCAGAATCGCGGCCAGTCCGTCCCTCTGCGCCGGCGCCAGATCCCGCATCGTTCCCGCCGCCGCCCGCGGCAGCAGCAGCACCTCAAACGGCCACACCGCCCAGAACGGCACGACCGCAACCCACTCATCGTTCTCGGCCACAATGCGCTCGCCTGCCTTGAGTTCCATCGCCAGGTAGTCCGCAAGCAGCGTTCGCCCATGCGCTGCCAGGTACGCGGCCTGGGTCTGCTGCTCCGCCATGGGCTGGTCCGGCACGTGCTCCGTGGCCCAGATCTGGCAGTGCGGATGGGGATTGCTGGCCCCCATCATGGCTCCACGGTTCTCAAAAATCTGCACGTACCGCAGGTCGCCGCGCCCTGCAAGTTCCGCCTCCTGCGCCGCCCACACCTCCACCACGTTGCGGATGCTTTCCACCGGCATCGTCGCCAGCGTGAGGTCATGGCGCGGATCGAAGCAGATTACCCGGCACAGGCCGCGCTCCGTTTCTGCCCGCAGCAGACCCGCGTCCTCCACATCCACCGCCGCCTGGGCCGTGTCGATCAGCAGAGCGGAATAGTCGTTCTGGAACACGAAGGTGCTTTCGTACTGCGGCGTTACGGCACCGCCCGCCCGCACATTGCCCGGGCACAGGTAGCACTGGGGATCGTACCGCGGCGGCACCGGCGCGGCCGCATCTTCCGTTTGTCCCTGCCACGGCCGCTGTGTCCGGTGCGGCGATACGATCACCCACTCGCCCGCCAGCGCGTTCCATCGCCGGTGCGGTGCCTGTGTAAACAGCTTATCCATTGCGCTCTACCTTGCTTCCCGCTGCAACCGTGCCACCGCACCGTCCACAGCCTCACACACATACATGTCTGCCGTAATGCCGAACCGCTGCTGGTACGCCGTCCGCACGGCTTGCTGGAACGGCTCGGCCTGTGCGGCGTCCACAAGATTCACCGTGCACCCGCCGAACCCGCCGCCTGTCAGCCGGCCGCCATGGCAGCCGGTCTGGGCCAGAGCCGTTTCCACGAGAAAGTCGACCTCGTCCACGCTTGCGCCGAAGTCGTCCCGGTAGCTCGCATGCGCCGCCGTCATCACTCGCCCCAGCGCCGCCGGGTCGCCCGCCAGCATGGCCGCGCCAGCCTCGCGCACCCGCACATTTTCCGTCACCACATGCCGGCAGCGCTTGAACGCCTCCGGCTCGATCTCCGCGCGGCACGCCTCCAACTGCTCCGGTGTGGTCTCGCCCAGGTCGCGTACCTGCGGAAACCGCGCCCGCACCACCGCCTGGCCGTCCTCAAGCTCGCGCCGCCGCACACCATATTCGCCATCCGCCACGGAATGCTTTACGCCCGAGTTCACCACGATCACCCGCGTGCCCGCCAGCCCGCCCTGGTTCATCGGCAGCAACTCAAACGACAGGTCGCGCGTGTTCAGCAGTAACGCGTGCCCCGCCGTCGCATTCGCGATGACAAACTGGTCCATAATGCCGCACGGTGAATGCACATACACGTTCTCCGCCCGCTGGCACAGCAGCGCAATCTCTGCCCCCGGCATCTGCTTGCCCGCATGCCCCAGCAACGCAACCGCGGCTGCAACCTCGATCGACGCCGACGAGCTCAGCCCCGCATTCAGTGGCACATCGCCCGATACCGTCATCACAAATGGCGGTACCTCGATCCCCAGCTTCTGCAGCTCGCGAAGCACACCCACCGGGTAGTCGCTCCAGTTGCCCGCGGAGTCTGACCGGTCGTCCACCGCCATCGCGCGCTCGCCCTTGAACTGCGCGCTCTTGAAGGTGTATCGACCATCCTGCGCCGCGGACACCGTCGCCACGGTCGTAAACGGGATCGCCATCGGCAGCACCAGCCCGCCGGTATAGTCCGTGTGCTCGCCCACCAGGTTCACCCGCCCCGGTGCGGCAAACGGCGTGCCCTGCTTTGTCGTCTCTTCACTCATCACGAATCCCTACCGTCCAACCGCGGACGCGTACCGTTGCTGTTGCCACTCCCACGCAGACTGCACGATCCGGTCGATCTCCGGAACCTGCGGCGTCCACCCCAGTATCCGGTGCGCCTCGTCCGCGCTGGCCACCAGCCGTGCCGGATCGCCCGCGCGCCGCGGCTTCAGCACGACCGGGATCGCATGCCCCGTCACACGTCGGGCCGACTCGACCACTTCCTTCACGGAAAACCCCGTGCCGTTGCCCAGGTTGCACACAATCCTGTCCTGCGTCTCCAGCGCACCCAGCGCACGGATATGCGCATCGGCAAGGTCCTGCACATGGATGTAATCCCGGATGCAGGTGCCGTCCGGCGTGTCGTAGTCGTCGCCAAAGATTGCGATGTTCTCGCGCCGCCCCAGCGCCACGTCCAGGATGAGCGGTACGATGTGGCTCTCCGGCTCATGCATTTCGCCGCGCCCAGGCAGCGCACCCGCCACGTTAAAGTAGCGCAGCGACGCATACCGCAAGCCCTGCAGCCGGTTTAGCCATTGCAGCATGTACTCCACCAGCAGCTTCGATTCGCCATACGTGTTGGTCGGCTGCAGCTTCGCCGTCTCCGCAATCGGCACGGCCTCCGGTTCGCCATACACCGCTGCCGTGCTGCTGAACACCAGCTTTTGCACCCCCGTCGCGTGCATCGCTTCCAGCAGGCCCAGCGTGGACGCGGTGTTGTTTCGGAAGTACACCTCCGGCTTCTGCATCGATTCGCCCGCCTCGATGAGCGCCGCAAAGTGCAGCACGCCGTCCGGCTTCAGATCCCGCAGCAGCGGCTCCACCTGTGCCCGGTCGGAAACGTTCGCCTCCACAAACTCCGCGCCCTGCGGTAACTGGTCTCGCCGGCTGTGGCACAGGTTGTCCAGCACCGTTACCTGGTGGCCCGCCTGCATCAGTACCGTCGCCACCGTACCGCCGATGTACCCGCACCCGCCCGTTACTAAAACCCTCATCCGCACCCCATTGTTTTCGACATCCAGCATACGGCTTGCCGACCGTCCAGTCAGCCCGCCGCAACATTTCTCTCCAAACACCTGAAACCGCTTACATATTCAGCGGTATCGCCGAACGAACGCCGCCGCCCCGTGCCGCATCACACCCTGCTGTGATCGATCAGCCAGCCACCGCCAGCACCCATCGCATGCTTTTTGGGGCAGAGGTTCTGCCCACCGGCAGTATCCGTTTCCGCCTTTTCGCGCCCGCCGCAGAGTCAGTTCGCCTGGCGATTGAAGGAAAGCCCGACCCGCTACCCCTACAAAAACTCGGTGGCGGCTGGCATGAAACCATTACCGCACAGGCCGGCGTTGGCTCCCGCTATACCTTTCTGCTGCCCGACGGCACAGCCGTTCCCGATCCCGCTTCCCGCTACCAACCGAACGACGCAGCCGGTCCCAGCGAAGTCATCGATCCTGCGGCGTACGCCTGGCACGACGCCGCATGGCAGGGCCGCCCGTGGTCTCAAACCATCCTGTACGAACTTCACGTCGGCACCTTTACACCGGAAGGTACCTTTGCCGCAGCCGCGCAAAAGCTCGATCACCTTGCCGGCATCGGCATCACCGCTATCGAGCTGATGTGTATTGCCGACTTTCCCGGTCTGCGCAACTGGGGCTACGACTCTGTCCTGCTGTACGCGCCCGATTCCAGCTATGGCCGCCCGGAAGACCTGAAAGCCTTCGTCGATGCCGCGCACGCCCACGGTATCCAGGTTGTGCTCGACGTCGTCTACAACCACTTCGGTCCCGAGGGCAATTTCCTGCCCCGCTACTTCCCGCAACTCCTTACCAGCGCGCACTGCACCCCCTGGGGCGACGCCCTCAACTTCGACGAGGATTCCACCAACGGCGGCAGTTGCGCCAAACAGGTCCGCGAACTCATCATCCAGAACGCGCTCTACTGGGTCGAGGAGTTCCATATCGACGGGCTCCGCCTTGACGCCGCCCACGCCATCATCGATCACGGCAAGCTCCACGTTCTCGATGAACTCGCCCTCCGTGTCCGCGAATTTGCCGCCGCGCAGCAGCCGTCCCGCCACGTCCACCTTATCCGCGAAGACGAAGACAACATCGCCCCCCAACTCGTCCGCAACCGCGAAGGCATCGCCGAACGATACACCGCCCAGTGGAACCACGACATGAGCCACCTGCTCGGCGCCGGCATGCGCACCGTGTTCGACGAATCGGAGAATAGTAGGGAAGACGATGAGACCCGTCGCATCGCCCACAGCATCGCCGAAGGTTTCATCTTGGCTGCGGAAGACAAGGAATCCCGCGGCGAAGGCAGCGCCCACGCCTGCGACGTGCCGCCGACCGCCTTTATCAGCTTTGTCCAGACCCACGACCTTATCGGCAATCGCATTGCCGGCGAGCGCATCCACGCGCTCATTCCGCCGCAGAACGCGCGTGCCGTCATGGCGCTGCTCCTCCTCGTACCGCAAACGCCCATGCTCTTTATGGGCGACGAGTTCGCCGCGTCCAGCCCGTTTCCCTATTTTTGTGACTTTCACGGCAAGCTCGGCGAAGACGTCAGCAAGGGCCGCCGTGAGTTCCTGCAAAAGCTTCACAATGCGTCAGACGACGACCTGGCCAAAGCTCCCGACCCACAGGCCGAGTCGACATTTCTCTCCGCCAAGCTCCGCTGGGACGAACTCTCCGACCCCGCCCACAACACCTGGCTTCCCTGGATCACAAACATCCTTCGCACCCGCCTGGAAAAGATCGCGCCACTCATCGACCACCTGTCCGGCCGCTGCGGCACCCCCCGCATCCTGGCCGCTGGCGCCCTCGAAGTCACCTGGACCCTCAACGAAGGCAGGGAACTCCGCCTTAGCGCCAATCTGCGCCCCGACGCCCACGACGGCTTCAACGCGACCGCCGGCGACACACTCTGGCTTGAAGGCAGCGCATCCACCCCCACCACGCTTGCCCCCTGGTCCGTCCGCTGGACTCTCACGTGAGCCGCGCTGAGTTCAGTTCGCGGGGGCTAACGTCTGCCGACGAAGGCTTCGCGCAACACCTCGTCCGCAAGCATCTCCCACTGTGGGCCTCGTCGTTGCAATGCTGTAATTACATCTGCAGACAGTCGGATTGAAATAGGCAGCTTGTCCTGTGTCGATGCTGCCTGCGCTATCTCGGGCGAAAGTATTCTTTTCAGTTCCCCAGGCAACTCGTGGAATCGCTTCGCTTGGGCGAAGGTCTCACCCGTCCACTCTGGATTTTCTTCATCCGGGACACCGTACTCAGGCTCATGCGGCATACTCGTCACCTTCCTTCCGGGTTGCTTTGCGCAAGCTGATGGCTCGCACTGTTTCGTGTCGAATAACGAAGATCAACACGTGCAGCCCACCATCGATAAAGCCGATTGCGCGGTATCGAGTCTCACCATACTCTTCGCGGTCGTCCTCGAACACTAGAGCGAAATCAAGATCAAGCCTCTCTGCGGCAGCCAAGGACAATCCATGTTTGCGGACGTTGATTGCGTCTTTAGCTTCGTCATAGACGACCTGCACACCCACACCCCATCAGCATCCAGCTCGATCAACAACTCTGCAGACAAAATCCGTTTAAAGATGCTTCCACACGCACCTATCGCCGCACCGGCACCTTCCAGATATCCGCGCAATACTCCCGAATCGCCCGGTCCGAGCTGAACTTTCCGCTCCGGGCCGTGTTCAGCAGCGATGTCCGACTCCACGCATGCACATCCGCAAACGCCTTGCCCGCCTCGCCCTGCACTTTCACGTAATCGTCGAAATCTGCCATGACAAAAAACCGGTCCACCTGCAGCAGGTCCCGCACGATCGGCGCAAACGTGTCACGGTCGCCGTTGCTGAACCGCCCACTGCTCAGCCCGTCGATCACTTCCTTTAGCAGCGGGCTCTGCTCGTAGTATGTGCGCGGCCGGTAGCCCTTCTTCTGCTCCTCCGCAATCTGCTCCGCTGTCATCCCGAACAGGAAGAAGTTATCCGCGCCTACCTCCTCGCGAATCTCGATGTTCGCTCCGTCCAGCGTGCCGATGGCCACTGCGCCGTTCATCATGAACTTCATGCAGCCCGTGCCGCTTGCCTCTTTGCCGGCAGTGCTTATCTGCTCACTCAGATCTGCCGCCGGATAGATTCTTTGCCCAAGCGAAACGCTGTAGTCCGGCACAAACACCACCTGCAACAGGTCCTTCGTCTCCGGGTCTTTGCCGACCAGCTCGCCCACCGTGCACACCAGCTTGATCATCAGCTTGGCATAGGTATAGCTCGGCGCTGCCTTGCCGCCGAACAGAAATGTCCGTGGCGTCACACCCTTCATTTCGCCGCTTTTGATCCTGCAGTACATGCTCAGGATGTGCAGCGCATTCATGTGTTGCCGCTTGTACTCATGAATCCGCTTCACCTGCACGTCGAACATGCTCGCCGGGTTCAGCGTCAACCCCATCGTTCTGTGGATGAAGTCGCTTAACCGGCCCTTCGACGACTCCTGCCGCTTGCGCCACTTCTCTAAAAACCCTTGGTCGTCCACGAACTTCTCCAGCCCGCGCAGTTCCATCAGGTCTGTGTGCCACCCCGTCCCGATACATTCGTTGATTAGCGACGTCAACGGCGGATCGCTCAGCATCATCCACCGTCGCGGCGTGACCCCGTTCGTCTTGTTGCTGAACCGCTCCGGAAATGCGTCGTAGAAATCCCGAAGGGTATCTTCCTTCAGCAGTTGCGTGTGCAGCGCCGCCACGCCGTTCACCGCCTTGCTGCCGACCACCGCCAGGTTGGCCATCCGCACCTGCTTGTCGCCGGTTTCGCCGATCAGGCTCATCCGCTCCAGCTTGCCTGGATCGTTCGGGAACTTCACCGCCATGTCTTTCAAAAATCGCCGATTGATCTCGTAAATAATCTCGATATGCCGCGGCAGCAGGGAAGCGAAAATCGGCAGTGGCCACTTCTCCAGCGCCTCTGGCAGCAGCGTGTGGTTTGTGTAGCCGAACGTCGCCCGCGTGATCTTCCACGCGTCGTCCCACTCGAAGTCTTCCTCGTCCGTCAAGATGCGCATCAGCTCCGCAATGCCGATGGAAGGGTGCGTGTCGTTCAACTGCACCGTCCACTTTTCGTGGAACTCGCTCATCGGCTTGCCCTGCTGCTTCTGAATGCGCACCATGTCCCGCAGGCTGCACGACGTGAAGAAGTACTGCTGCATCAGCCGCAACCGCTTACCCTGCTCCGTTTCGTCCGGCGGATACAGTACCTTAGAAATCGTCTCCGACTCCATCTTCTGCCGCACTGCGCCCATGTAATCGCCGCGGTTGAAGATCTCCAGGTCGAAGCTGTCCTCCGCCTCCGCCTTCCACAGCCGTAGCCGGTTCACCTGCTTATCGCGGAACCCCGGGATCGGCGTGTCGTATGCAATCCCCTTCACCTGGAAATCCGGCAGCCACTTCCAGTGCACCGTGCCGTCCGTGTTTTGCTGCGTTTCGGTGTGGCCGCCAAACGACACATTCTGGCTCGCATCGCTCGCCGGGATCTCCCAAGGATTGCCGTACTGCAGCCACTTGTCCGAGTGTTCGATCTGCCAGCCGTCCTTGATCTCCTGCCGAAAAATGCCGAACTCATACCGCAGCCCATACCCGATCGCCGGTACCTCCAGCGTCGTCATGCTGTCCATGTAGCACGCCGCCAGCCGCCCCAGCCCGCCGTTACCCAGCCCCGGTTCCGGCTCTGCGTCGGCCATCGTCGCCAGATCTAGCCCCATGCCCTCGGCGGCCACACCCGCAGCCTTCGAAATACCCAGGTTCAGCATGCCGTTCATCAGGTGCGGTCCCAGCAGAAACTCCGCGCTCAAATATGCCACCACGCGCACGTGCTGCTGCTTGTAGTGCTCCACCGTCTCGATCCAGTCGTCCATCACGCGGTCCCGCACCACGTGCGCCATCGCGCGATACCGGTCCAGCTCGCTCGCCTGCTCGATCGGCTTGCCCAGCGTCCTCCGCATGTGCCGCAAAAACGCCGACCGGATACCCTCTGCCGAACGATTGTCCTGGATCGTACCCGCCTGCCCAGGTTGCTGCGTACCCTCTGTTGCGTTTGCCACGTGCCGCCTCCACACCCCGCGCTCTCCAAATGGAGCCGCTCTCCAATCCTGCCACGAAACGTCGGTTATCAACTACATTGCTATGGCAGCTTCCGCTACATTTCAACTCCCGTCTGCCGCATGTTAGCCTTGAAAGTCAGGCAAAACCGAGAGAACCGATGAGCACAGACATCCAGACATACACCCGTAACAATCCCTTCGTCTCCACCATGCTGGTCAACTATGTGATGACCGATCGGGACTCCGAAAAGGAAACGCGCCACATCGAGCTCGCCCTCGACAAAGGCATGCAATACACCCCCGGCGACGCCGTCGGCATCCTGCCCACCAACCGTGCAGGCGAAGTGGACGAGGTGCTGAATGCCCTCGGCTACACCGGCGCCGAGCCCGTGCTCGATTTCTTCAAGAAGCCGACCGACCTCCGCGACGCCCTCACCACCAAGCTGCACATCGGCAAACTCACCCGGGGCTCCGTCAACGCCTATGCCAAGGTCGCGCCAGATACCACCCCCGGTCTCGACTTCCTCAAGGGCCTCGCCGGGCAAGACAACAAGTCTCGCGCTGAAGAGTACGTCTATGGCCGCGAATTCATCGACCTTGCGCAGGAGCACCCTGGCGGCGTCACCGATCCCCAGCAGCTTTTCACCATCCTTGGCCGCCTCACGCCGCGCATGTACTCCATTGCCAGCGCCCAGAGCAAGAACCCCGACACCGTCCACACCACTGTCCGCGTCGTCCGCTACCATACCCATAACCGCGACCGGCAGGGCCTCTGCTCCGGCCACCTCGGCGAGCGCGCGGACCAGGGCCAGACCCTTCCCATCTTCCTTCACGCCAACAACCTCTTCCGCCTGCCTGAAGACAAGTCCGCCCCGGTCATCATGGTCGGTCCCGGCACCGGCATCGCGCCCTTCCGCGCCTTTCTGCAGCAGCGCCAGGCAAACGGCGGTTCCGGCAAGAACTGGCTCTTCTTCGGCGAACAGCGCCGCTCCTCCGACTTCCTGTACGAAAAAGAGTGGGACGGCATGCTCGCCGACGGCACTCTCACCCGCCTCGACACCGCCTTCTCGCGCGACCAGCAAAAGAAGATCTACGTCCAGGACCGCATGAAGGAAAACTCCGCCGAGCTCTTCTCCTGGCTTGAACAGGGTGCCTATTTTTACATCTGCGGCGACGCCTCCCGCATGGCCAAAGACGTCGAGCAAACCCTCCTCGACTCCATCGCCAACGGCAAATCCTGCACCCCCGAAGCCGCCCAGGACTACCTCGACACCCTCAAAAAAGAAAAGCGCTACCAGCTCGACGTCTACTAAACTAGGAGTATGGTTCGCGACGGCTGGACAAGTTCCACGGTCAAAGATCAAAAGTTGTTCAAAGCCGAGCAGCGCCGTGAATGGCAGGCGCTGCCCGTCGGCGAACGCCTGCGTTATATTCGTCAGCTCAGCGTCATGGCTTACAGCATTCGTGGGGTGAAGCCCGAAGATGGACGACGACTTTCGCGACTTGATCCTCGCGCTGAATAAGCATAGTGTCCGTTATCTAATCGTGGGTGGTTACGCTGTCGGCCTTCACTACGATCCCAGAACCACGAAAGACCTCGACATTTTTATTGCCACAAGCGATGAGGACAGCGCACGCATCTTCTCCGCTCTATGCGAGTTTGGTGCTCCTCTCGCCGGATACGATCAGGCGTTTTTCGCTCGGCAGAACAAGCAGTGGTATCAAATGGGCCGGCCCCCTTTTCGCGTCGATGTGCTCCAGAGCCTTGACGGTAAAGATTTTGAGACTGCATGGTCAAACCGAGTTCAAGGAGAAATCTTTGGCGTTCCGACCTATGTCATTTCTCGTGAGGACCTCATCGACAATAAACTTGCGAGTGGTCGCCGGGTAGACTTGCGCGACGCGAAAAACCTTCGCAAGAAGTAGTGGGTCGAGGGAGCGACCTACACCCGCTCCAAATCCGGTCGCCACACCACCACTGCTTCCTTGATCTGCCGCGACGTCAATCCCTCCGCCGCCGCCCTTCGCGCCAGTGCCACCACTTCCCCATCGCTCGCAAACCGCAGCGCCACCATCTGCTGTATCGTCAGCCCCGCGCCGTCCGCGCCCATCCAGTGCAGCCGAACATTTTCTTCCAGCCGAATTATCCGATTTTGGTTGACGATTGCATAGTGCCGGGCCGCAATCGTCGCACTTAAAACCGCCACAGCCAGCCCTACCACTACCAGGTGTTGCAGGTCGAACCGCCGGTGCATCCACCAGATTGCCGCTACCAGGTCTGCCCCGTTTAACACCTGCAGCAACAGGTATGCCCGGTCCTGCCGCACATGGTTCTTATACGTTTGCTGAACAACCGCCATCGCTTTCACTCCTGTCATGGTGCATGCTGCCGATAGACGACATGTGCCACCGTTCTCTCAAGCTATCGTACCTGCACGGGTCGGGTCACCCCTCGCGCAGCACAGGCACGCCGTCCCGCATTCGAGGTCCGTTTTGTCCTGGCTCCCAGCGGGAAAGTCCGCGGCAGTCTGCTTCTCCGTCGACGATGTCCACCCTGGCCGGTCCACCGACGCCTTTGAAGCGGGCGGCGACCTCCAGCACGGCGCGCTCGGCCACCTTGAATGGCTCCTAGAACGCAACCCCCATCTGCATTGCACGCTTTTCGTTACTCCCGACTGGCGACAGATCCGCCCGCACGCCGACCGGTCGCTGCTCGCCTGCATCCCCGGCCTTCGCCACATCGTGTTCCACACCCGCCCGCTTCCCCGCGGCACCATGCGCCTGGACCGGCACCCCGGCTTCGTCCACTATCTCAAATCGCTCCCGCGCACCGATGTGGCCCTCCACGGCCTGCACCACCTGCGCCGCGGACCGCAGCCCCTTGTCGAATTTGCCCACTGCTCCCACCGCCAGTGCGAGCGCATCCTCGAGCAGTCAATGCGCATCTTTAACGGCGCAGACCTACCTTTTTCCCCCGGACTCTGCCCGCCCATCTGGCACTTCTCCCGCCCGCTCGGCACTGCCATGGCTGCCCAGGGCCTCACCTGGGTCGCATCCGCCCGGGATCTCGACACGCCCATCACTCCCTCTGCCCGCACCGCCGGCAGCGGCCTGCAGGGCGTCGCCCTCACCCGGCCCCAGCGCGTCTTCGACCTGCCACTCCTCCACTTCCCCATCAACTTCCAGGCCACTTCCAGCCTCGACCGCGCGTTCTCCATTCTCGACAGCGGCGGCCTGCTTTCCATCAAGGCCCACATCACGCGCCACCTGCCCGGCCACACCCTGCTCGACGGCCTGGATCACGACTACCGCGCCTACCTCCACACCCTTTTCCGCGCTATCGATCGCCGCTACGGCACCTCTCTCTGGTGGACCTCGATGAACGGTATCGCCCGCCACCTCAACGGGCATGCACCCGCCGACATCCCTATTCGTCCGGTGCACGCTGACATGGCAGGGCCCTTCGCCACCGCCCGCTAAGCCTCCGCACGGTACCATCACGGCATGCCCGGACCTCGCCGTATCGGCATCCATCTCTCCACATCCGGCGGCCCCCACACAGCCGTTCAGCGCGCCCTGGACTGCGGCGCCAACTGCTTCCAGATCTTCTCCAGCTCCCCTCGCACCTGGCGCGCGACCCCCATCAAGCCGGAACATGCTGAGGCCATGCGCACCCTCCGCGCCCGGCACAACATCGCCCCGCTCACCCTTCACGCCTCCTACCTCATCAATCTCTGCTCGCAAACCGAACAGGTCCGCATCAACTCCATCGCCGCTTTCCGCGCAGAGGTCGAGCGGGCTCTTGCCCTCGGCGCAGACTTCCTCGTCCTCCACCCCGGCTCGTGGAAAGGCCTCACCCACGCCGAAGCCCTCCAGCACGCCGCCCGCAATATCGAGCAGGCCACCGATGGCCTACCCTGCCAGTCCGCCAACCTGCGCATCCTCATAGAGAACTCCGCCGGTTCGCAGTTTTCCATGGGTGCCACCTTCGAGCAGATCGCCGATCTCCTGCACCTCCTCGACCGTTGCGCCCCGGTCGATTGCTGCCTCGACACCTGCCACAGCCACGTCGCCGGCTACGACCTGCTCACCCCCGAAGCCTACAAAACCACCGTCCGGCACATTGCGGACACCGTTGGCACGGCCCGCGTTCGCGTTTGGCACTGCAATGACGCCAAAGCTGCCCTCGGGTCCCGGCTCGACCGCCACCAGCACATCGGCGAAGGCACCCTCGGTGCCGCGCCCTTCCGCCGCCTCCTCCGTGACTCCCGCTTCGCCGGGAGCGCCTTTATCGCCGAAACCCCCGTCGACCATCCTTCCGATATCCTCCGCAACGTCCAGGCCCTGCAAGCGCTCGCTGCGCTCAATCCGTAAATGCTCCCGCCACGCCGAACGATTTTCTGCAAGGTCTCAACTTTTTTCCGGAAACCGCGTCTGTTCCAGTACAAAGCTTGTCTCGAGGGATCAACTGCCATGAAGCTTGCCTCCGCCGCCATTCTGTCCATTGGCCTGTTCGCCGCCCAGGCTATCGCCCAAATTGACACACAAGTGTCGCCCGCAGGCGCAAGTGGCCCCGGCGGCCCCGGCATGCACCACGGTGGCCCGGGTTTCGGTCATGGCATGCCGGCCCACGTTGCTTCCATCACGAACGCACCCTTCTCTGCTAAGTACACTGTCGAAGCGGAGCACACGGCCCCGGGTCCGGACGGTGTCGTCCACAAGTTCACCACCACGGACTCCGTCTATCGCGACTCCCTGGGCCGCACCCGCGAAGACATCACCACGCCTGCGCCCCGCAGCCACAAGCCCTCCTCTGACGGCAGTACGTCCACGCCCGCCTCACCCGGCACCACCCAAACCATGACCGTCATCGCCGACCCGGTCAGCAACACGGTCACGCGTCTGATGCCCGACCGCAAGATCGCCATGGTCGAAACCGTCCCGGCAGACTTCTTCAAGCACGCGGCAGCACGCGAGGCAGCACAGGCTGCCGGAACCACCCGCCACCGTGACAACGCCGCCACTACCGACCTGGGTTCCAAGACCTTCGCTGGCGTCGTCGCCTCCGGCAGGCGCACCACCGTAACCTTTCCGGCCCGTAACGGCGAAGCCGAGAGCACTCCGGCAACCATGACTCACGAAACCTGGTTTTCCCCCGACCTTAAGCTCGAAGTCAGCAGCTCCGAAATCGGTTCGCGCGGCACCAACTCCGACGTCCTCACGTCCCTCACCAAGGCCGAACCCGACGCCACCCTCTTCAAGATCCCCGACGGCTACACCGTCAAAACCGCCCCCGCCCACGACGGCATGCGCCGCGGCGGCCAAGACCGTGCGCCGGACGGACCCCCACCCGCTCTCTAGCCGCGTCGCACCAGGTTATCCGTGCTGCAACAGGAGGGGGTAGAGGGTCACCGCCCCGTACAATCGAAGGTGATGCCAGAATCGACCGAAATCCGCTACAACCCGGCAGAGATCGAGCCACGCCAGCAAGCCGCCTGGGACGCAAACCCGTCCCTGTATGCCGCCGAGCCTCACACGAGCGGCAAGCCCAAGTATTACCTGGTCGAGATGCTGCCGTATCCGTCCGGCGTCCTCCACATGGGCCACATGCGCCTCTACGCCATCGGCGACGCCCTTGCCCGCCACGGCTGGATGACCGGAAAGAACGTACTGCACCCTATGGGCTGGGACGCCTTCGGCCTGCCCGCGGAAAACGCCGCGATCAAGAACAATACGCCGCCGCGCGAGTGGACCCTGAGCAACATCGCCAAGATGCGCACCCAGATGCGCCGCATCGGCCTGAGCTATGAGTGGGACCGTGAGGTCACCACCTGCCTGCCCGACTACTATCGCTGGAACCAATGGTTTTTTCTGCAGATGCTGAAGCGGGATCTTGCCTATCGCAAGAAGAGCAAGGTGAACTGGTGCCCGAAGTGCTGTACCGTTCTTGCCAACGAGCAGGTCGTGAACGGGTATTGCTGGCGACATGAAGATACCCTCGTCGAGCAGCGCGACCTGACACAGTGGTTCTTCCGCATCACGCGCTATGCCGACGAGCTGCTTGACGGTTTGGACACGATGGAAGGCTGGCCGGAGAAGGTCCGCACCATGCAGCGCAACTGGATTGGCCGCAGCGAAGGCGCGGAAGTTACCTTCGCCGTCGATGGCTGCACCGACTCGATGTCTATCACGGTCTTCACCACGCGTATCGACACCATCTTCGGTGCGACCAGCCTTCAACTCGCTCCCGATCACCCCATCATTCAGCACTGGTGCAGCTTCGACGAAGCGCTGAAGCCGCAAGTCGATGGCATGTTGGCCGACCAGAAGACCGCACGTGATACCGATGCCCTCGGCGAGCTGCCCAAGCATGGTGTCCCGACGGGTCGATACGCTGTCAATCCGTTCAACCAGGAGAAGATTCCCATCTGGGTCGCGAACTACGTCCTTGCCGGTTACGGCACCGGAGCGATCATGTCCGTGCCCGCCCATGATGAGCGCGACTTCGAGTTTGCCACCAAGTACAACCTGCCTGTCACGCGTGTTGTCGCGCCGAATCTCGACACGAACGACCTTGCGCTGCCCTACACAGGCAAGGCGGAAGCCGTGCTGATCGACAGTGGCAAGTGGACCGGTGAACCCGTACTCGAAGCGCAGGAAGAGATGGCGAAGTACGCCGAGGCGAATGGTTTTGGCAAGCCCACCACCACCTATCGCCTGAAGGATTGGGGCGTGAGCCGCCAGCGGTACTGGGGAACCCCAATCCCTATCGTGTATTGCGAAACCTGCGGCATGCATCCGGTGCCGGAGGAGCAGCTACCCGTGCTGCTGCCCGACAACATCGACGTCGCCAATACGACCGGATCGCCGCTCGCGAATGTGCCCAGTTTCGTGGAGACCACTTGCCCTGCGTGTGACGGACCCGCTAAGCGCGAGACGGATACGATGGATACTTTCGTCGATTCATCGTGGTATTTCTACCGCTACACCGATCCGAAGAACACGGGCGCACCCTTCAGCAGCGAGGCCGCGAACTACTGGTTCGAGATCGATCAGTATATTGGCGGTGTCGAGCACGCGATCCTGCACCTGATCTACTCGCGCTTCTGGACCAAGGTGATGCGTGACATTGGCCTGATCGCGAATGGCGAACCCGCGACGCGTCTTTTTACGCAGGGAATGGTTATCAAAAATGGCGCAAAGATGTCGAAGTCGAAAGGGAACGTCGTTTCGCCGGACGACATGATCGCCAAGTATGGCGCAGATGCCACGCGCATGTATTCCCTGTTTGCCGCGCCGCCGGACCGCGACCTGGAGTGGCAGGAGGATGGTGTTGCCGGTGTGAGCCGGTTCCTTTCCCGCCTGTATCGCGTGGTGACCTCGTATGCCCCCGTACTTCGTGCATACGAGGGAAGCGGGACGCAGGAAGCCCGGAGTCCGGCAGGGCAGAAGCTGCTGCGCACCCTGCACCAGACCATTGCGAAGATCACGCTCGACTTTAGCGGGCGCTGGCATTTCAACACCTGCATTGCCAGCATCATGATCCTGGTGAATGAGATTGCGGCGGCCGAGCCGGCAATGGACGCAGGCGAGATCGGTGCAACGACGCAGCGCGAACTGTTCCGCATTACTACTCTGCTGATAGCGCCATTTGCGCCGTATCTGGCTCAGGAGTTGTGGACCGCGCTTGGTCATGAAGGCATTGTCTTTCGCCAGGCATGGCCGGTTGCCGATGCTGAACTGGCCAGAGAAGACGTGATCGAGATTCCCGTTCAGGTGAACGGCAAGCTCGTCGTGATCGTTCGTGTGGCGCACGAGGCCGATGTCGAAGCGATGAAAGACGCCGCTCGCGCGGATGAAAAGGTTGCAGGCCGGCTGGATGGCAAGACCGTTGTGAAGGTGGTGGCCGTGCCGAGTAAGCTAGTGAATTTCGTGGTGCGTTAGCGCATGTTGACAGCGCAACAGCGACGGATCATGGAGCGGGGCGCGCCGCAACGTGCGACGCAGGGCTTTGTCGCGACGCTTACCCATGTTTGGAACCGTCCGTCGCTTACAGCCATTGAGATCGCCTGGCGATGGGTGTTCGGGATTCCCGCAGCGTTGCTGCTATACCGTGTGGGGGAACGGGTGTTGGATGGTGTGCCCTGGCGCGATACGGGTGTTGGCAACATAAGCGCCAACCAATTGCTAACCGATCCGCTACGTGCTTCGGCAGCGCTGGCCGCGTTCGTGGCAGTGGTGTTGCCCGGGGTGGAGCGCGCGGCTGTGTGGATGGGGCCACTGCTGTTCTGCTACTGGGTGGTGGTTTCGACGGTCGGCAGAACTTTGCTGCTGCGGCGGCTGGACGGCCGGCTGCGGCCACGACCGCTGACCTTGCTGCTGCTGCAAGGCCTGCGCGTGCTGCCCATTGCAGCCGTGGGAATGTTGTGGTGGTTCGGCGTGCAGGCCCTGGCGACGTACACGATTGTAAATCCGATCTTGCAGGGCAGTGACCCGCAGATGATGGTGTACGTCGGTTGCATGATTGTGCTGTCGCTAGGGCTGTTCGTGTTTGCCGCTGGTGTGGGATGGGTGTTTACCGCAGCGCCTGTGATTGCCATGCGCGACGGTTTGGGTGCATTCGCAAGCCTGCGTGCGATCGCGCGCCTTCGCGACATCCGTGGCTCTCTGTTTGAGATCAATATGGTGCTGGCGATCGTCAAAATCATGCTGCTGGTTTTGGCGGTAGCGTTCTCGGCGTTTCCGCTGCCGTTTGCCAATGTTATGACCGAGGGGTACATCCTGATCTGGTCGGCGCTGATCACGGTGTGGTATTTCGTGGCATCCGACCTGTTTCACGTGGCCCGTCTGAGCGCGTACGCAACACTGCTGCACAATGCTTCACCGCCGCCGAAGTGACTGGACGGGGGTTGGACGCATCGGAGGAGGCATATCTGTCTATCCTTGCTTTTGGAGTACTCATGAATTTCGGCATCTACCTTGTCGGCTACCTGATCGTCATTGGCGGCGTGATCTACGCAATGAACCTGGCCCACGTTCCATCGCACTGGATCGTTGCGGTAGCCGTTATTCTGCTGGGCGGCGGCTTGCTGACAGGTGTGCAGCGCACCCGTACCAAGGACCAGTCGTAGGAAGCGGCGGGGAGACACCGAGGACCGACCGGCGGCGCTCGCATACACTGGTGCTGTGACCAGTTCGACCATTGTTATCCTCGATTTCGGTGCGCAGTATACCCAACTGATTGCGCGCCGCATCCGTGAGCTGAACGTGTTTTCCGTCGTGCTGCCGTGTACGGCATCGCTGGAAAAAGTACGGTCGTTGGCGCCTGCCGGCCTGGTGCTCTCCGGCGGTCCAAGTTCCGTCTATGACACGGATGCTCCGAAGGCGGATCCTGGGCTGCTTCATCTCGGGGTGCCGACACTCGGCATTTGTTATGGCATGCAGTGGATTGCGCATCACCTGGGCGGCCGTGTGGAGCCCGCAAGCAAGCGCGAGTACGGCGATGCGGAGGTCACGGTCGAACAGCAGAACCGATTGTTTGCCGGCCTGCCGACGACGCTGGACGTGTGGATGAGCCATGGCGACAGCGTAATCGAGCTGCCCAGCGGCTTCTCCGTTGCGGCAACATCGCACAGCGCGCTTGCCAGTATCGCGGACGAGACCCGCGGTATGTATGCCGTGCAGTGGCACCCGGAGGTTGCGCATTCCAAGCAGGGAACTGAGCTGCTGAGGAACTTCGTGCTGACAGTCTGTGGCGCAACGCCAGACTGGACACCGAAGTCGTTCATCACGTCGACGATTGAGGGTATTCGCGCACAGGTGGGTGAAGGCCACGCAATTTGCGGATTGAGCGGTGGTGTGGATTCTGCAGTGGCTGCGGTGCTGGTCTCAAAGGCGATTGGCGATCGGCTTACGTGCATTTTTGTAAACAACGGTGTGCTGCGTAAAGACGAGTTTCAGCAGGTGCAGAAAAACATGCGGGAGAAGCTCGGCTTGAACGTGGTTGCGGTGGACGCGAGCAAGCGGTTTCTGTCGCAACTGGGCGGGATCACCGATCCTGAAATGAAGCGAAAAATCATTGGGCGTGAGTTCATCGCGGTGTTCGACGATGAGGCTGCAAAGATCCTCCGTGCGCAGGAGGCGAGTGGCGATGTTGCCCACGACACCACGGGTGCGGAGGTGGCATGGCTGGTGCAGGGCACGCTGTATCCAGACGTGATCGAGTCGTCCAGCGTGAAAGGGCCGTCACAGACCATCAAGTCACACCACAATGTGGGTGGCTTGCCGGAGAACATGAAGCTGAAGCTGATTGAGCCACTTCGCGACCTGTTCAAGGATGAGGTGCGCCGCGTCGGTGCCGACCTTGGTATGCCGCAGGAGGTGCTGGAACGTCAACCGTTTCCAGGGCCTGGCTTGGCCGTTCGTATCGTCGGCGAGGTGACGCCGGAACGTGTGGCGATCCTGCAGAACGCCGATGAAATCGTGGTTGGAGAGATCAGGAAGGCTGGCCTTTACCGCAGTATCTGGCAGAGCTTTGCGGTTCTGTTGCCAGTGAAGTCGGTCGGTGTCATGGGCGACCAGCGGACCTATGCGTACACATGTGCAATCCGCGCGGTGCACTCCGACGACGGTATGACAGCCGACTGGGTGCCGCTGCCGTACGACGTTCTGCGTACGATTTCGAGTCGTATTGTGAATGAGGTTCGCGGGATCAATCGCGTTGTGTACGACATCACGTCGAAACCACCTGGCACGATCGAATGGGAGTAGGGCAATCTTTGAAGGCAGGCAGGTTCGAACGAAAGGTGAGTCTGACAGGTATGACTAGCGTGAATCGAACCGTCGTTTTGTCCGCCGTCGTGCACCTGTCTCTCCTGCTTGCTTTGGTTGCTGTAGTAAACCGCGCACCAGCCGTTGCACCGTATCGTCTGCCGGGTACTGCGCGCGGTGTTCATCTGCTGACGTATTACAGTGCGGGTGCGGTGGCGCCCGCACAGGGTACCGGTCCACTGCTGCCGCTTCCCAAACACATCGTCGGCAGGAGACCCATCCCTGCCGCGTCTGCGCCGATTCCGGTGACCGTAGAGTCGCAGTCTGAGAAGGGAACCGGTGCCGCCGCTGTTAGCGGTTTCGGCAACGGTGAGATCACGATGGCGTTGCAGAAGGTGTTCCCGCCGCCGCATCCTGATCTCGGCACCATCGCCCTCGGCCATCATGGCGAAGTAGTACTGAACGCCGTCATCGATGATCAGGGTAAGATCGTCCACCTTACGTTACTAAAAGGCATCACTCCTTCTATTAACGACACGGTGATTGCCACTGTGCAGAGTTGGAGCTACACACCCGCAACGCGTAACGGAACGCCGGTCGTCAGCGAGCAGGAACTCCACTTTTACTACGAGCGGGTGTGACGCCGGCACTACCACGCCGCCAACGTGAGGCGGCTTGGTAGTGCCGCAATTGGATAGGCACTACAACTCGTCCATGCTGGATGCGCCGAACTTCAGGTACCACGGCGACGCTGCTTCCAAGGCCTTGTTTACGTTGCGGATGTTCTCTACGCCTTCACTCTCCATCCATTTGAGGAAAGCGTTGTTTCCTTCCTTGGCATAGACCTTAACGCCATCGGCCCATGTCGCGCGGCCGCACAAAACGCCGTTGAATTTCGTGCCGCTTTCGGCAGCAAGCGCGAGAGTCTCGATAAAAATGGGATTTGTGACGCCGGCGGAAAGATAGATGAAAGGCTTCTCTGTCTTCGCTTCCACATCGCGAAAGAGTTGCAATGCCTCATCGCGGGTGTAGGCAGGTTCGCCCTTGAAGGCCTTGGTTCCGGAGACGAATGTCATCTCGATCGGAACTTCAACCTTCAGTACGTCGACGGAGTATTTGTCCTTGCTGAACTCTGCCATGGAGCCGGCAACGACCTGCGGCTTCAGCTTCGCGTATTTCAACGATTTTTCGCCGTCACCGGCAACGTCGTAACCGACAGTTTCCAGGAAGAAGGGGATGTCATGGAAGTTGCACTCGGCGCCGATGCGCTCGATAAAGGCATGCTTCTGATCATTCACGTCGGCAGTGTCGAACGGTGTGTAGTAGAGCAGGATTTTGATGCAGTCCGCACCGGCTTCTTGCAACCGCCGAACGCTCCAGTGTGTTAGAAGATCCGGCAGACGCCCCGGGGTATTCGCATCGTAGCCGGTCTTTTCGTATGCCAGCAGCAGGCCGGCACTGTGGCGCTCCTTGCTGGCGGGCAGGCCAAACTCTGGGTCCAGCAAAATCGCGGACGCGTATCGCGTAAGAACACTGGTGACACCGGTCTTGAACACCTCCAAGTCGTGGTCCGTAGCGTCAGAACCGCGTGCCGTACCGATGGACTTTTGCAGGGAACCACGCTGATCCATGGCTGCCGCAGCAATTACGCCCCGTGCATCGGAGACGGCTTTAAGCCCGGCGAGCTTACCGGGTGTGGGTTTCTTCAGCGACATACAAACTCCTTGAACTTCCGTCGGCCATCGTGTTGCTTTCTACTCTGATGGCGGAATCGGCTTTGTGGTTAGGCCAGCAGCGACTGTTGCGCCGCAATTAGTTCTACGATGCCGCGCTCGGCGTAGTCGAGCATGGTGTCCAGGTGAGCGCGGCTGTAGGGCTGCTTCTCTGCGGTGGCCTGGGTTTCCACCAAACCTCCGCTTGCGGTTACGACTACATTGCTGTCGACCTCGGCCTGCGAATCTTCGCTGTAGTCCAGGTCAAGCAGCACGGTGCCGTCTACGATGCCGACACTTACCGCCGCCACGAGCTCACGCATGGGCGACCGGGGCAGCGTGCCAGCAGCCACCAGTTTACCGAGCGCGAGCGCCAGGGCTGCCGCGGCACCGGTGATGGCGGCAGTCCGTGTACCACCATCCGCCTGTAAAACGTCGCAATCCAGAATGATGGAACGCTCACCGAGCGCCTTCAGGTCGACGACGCTGCGCAGGGAGCGACCGATGAGCCGTTGAATTTCATGGGTGCGGCCGCCGATCTTACCGCGCTCGCTTTCACGCGGTGTGCGGGTCAGTGTGGCGCGCGGCAGCATGCTGTATTCAGCCGTGACCCAGCCTTTACCGCTGTTGCGCAGCCAGGCGGGTACAGTCTGTTCCACGGTGGCGTTACAAAGCACGCGGGTGTTGCCGAACTCCACCAGCACGGAGCCTTCGGCGGTGGCGACAAAGTCGGGCGTCAGTCGAACGAGCCGGAGAGCGTCGGCGGCACGGTTGCCGCTACGGAATACGTCAGGAGTGGACACGTTGTTGAGTATATGGACCCGCAGCACGCGGAAGATTCGCTCCCTGCTAGAAAGTGTGCAAAGATCATGGCACGCAGTGCCGTACTCCTTTCGTAAGTAGTATGGCGCTGGCGATGTTGCATTTTCTGCAGCCGGCCAGCAGCCAGTAAAGCGCATGGCCTGCGCAGTAGCTTTCTGTCTCGCTGTACTGTTTCTTTCCCACTGTTTTCACGCAGATGTTCAGGGTGCGTTGCGCGGGTGCGCAGGTGTGCCCGCGGGAGAGTGGGATGGCAATGGAAAATGGCATGACAACGCAGCGGCAGGTTGGCGTTCCGCGCCGCGCCGGTGGCACGATGCCGGGCATGGCGAGCAATCCGGCGGCAGTACGGCTGGCCCAACTACCTGGACATGTTAGCGGTGACGCCCAGTCGAGCAGCAGTGCGACAAGGACGACAATGACAATCTCGACGACTGCGAACGTGCTGCTGCATGCCGGGCGCGATCCGCAGACGCCGCAAGCGCGTCTTGTACCCGGCATGGGAACACTTCACTTGCTGGTGGTGGACGACGACGAGCATGTGCTGCGTGCAATCTGCGAGATCGCCGGCACCATGGGCTTTGCCGTGCATGCGGCTCGTAGCGCGTCCGACGCGGAACAACAAATAGAGCGACAGGCGCTGGACGTGGTGTTGCTCAACCTGTTGCCACACGACCAGGGGTTTCCGTTCCTGCAGCGATTGCGACATACATTTCCGCGTGTGCCCATCGTCGTGATGACGGCGTTTGCGACGGTGAACTCTGCAGTGGACGCGATGCGCATGGGTGCAAGCGATTACCTGACAAAGCCCTTTGCCATGGACGAACTCACCGGCACACTGGAGCTTGCCGCGCAGCGCCGCCAATTTGATGTGGAGAGCCGCCGCTTGCAGGACCGTATGGTGCGCGACGCCAGCAGCCATGGCTTGGTGGGAGCGTCGGCTGCCATGGAGAAGCTGCTGCGGATGGTGGCCAAGGTGGCACCGGCTACACATCCCGTGTTGATCGTGGGTGAAAGCGGCACAGGCAAGGAGCTTGTTGCAAGCCTCATCCATTCCACCTCTGGCGCATCGGCCAAGCCGATGCACTCGGTCGACTGCTCGGCCTTTTCGTCGGCACTTCTTGAAACAGAGTTGTTCGGCTATGTGCGCAGCGAGGGTACGGGCGAGCGGGAAGAACGGCAGGGTCTGCTGACATCGACGCAGGGGGGAACGCTGTTCATCCGAGAGATCGGCAGCCTTTCGCTGGAGCTGCAAGCCAAGCTGCTGCGGGCGCTGCAGGAGAGACGGGTGCGCCCCGTGGGCGGAGCTGTTGCCCTGCAGGTAACGGTTCGACTAGTCGCTTCGAGCAGCCGCGATCTTCCACACCTGGTGGAGTCCGGTCAATTTCGCCGCGACCTTTACTTCCGGTTGAATGTCGTGCACTTGCGGGTGCCGCCTCTGCGCGAGCGCCGCGACGACATTCCTTTGCTGGCCGCTTACTTCCTACAGCGGAATGCCAAGAACCGGCACCTGGAGTATCGCCTGGACAGCGAAGTGTTTCGTGTGCTGGAAGGGTACGACTGGCCGGGCAACGTGCGTGAACTGGAGGGCAGCATCGAAGGTGCCTGCTCTTTCACTAGCGGACCCACGATTTATCTGCGGGATTTCCCTTCGCAGTTGCAGGGCTATCGCAAGCAATTGGAGACGGAAACGCTGCGGGTGGATGCGCGCGTGATTCCGGAGCAGACCATGCACTCCGCGCCGCTTGGGCGTGCGGCCGCGCTGGCCGCTACCCCGGCCGGAATCGTTTCAATTGCCGATCTGGAGAAACAAGCGATTTTGACCGCAATTCATACGCTGAATGGTGACAAGCTGATGGCGGCTAAACTTTTAGGCATCGGCAAAACCACGCTTTATCGAAAGCTCAAGGAGTATGGAATTGAGGATGAGTAGACCTGGAGTACCGCTTTGAAGAATTTGCATCTATTATGGTGAAAATTCCAAAACAGTGCTTCGCTGTATCGACTGAGTTATATTGGCTTTCATTTCCTGTCAGGTCCTGTGCTCGCAAGGGGTGGAGCAATGGATGAACGACTGCAAGAAGGACGTGCGGTGCTTCTAGTGACCGCTGTCGAGGGTGTAGAGCATTTGGCGTCTGCTTTGAGTGAGGGTGCAGGCGTCGTGATGGAGGTTGCCCGCAGTCGCCGGGCAGCGTTGGCGCTGCTACGGAGGCAGGCATTTTCCTCCATCATCGTGGATTCGACGCTCCCCTCTAACGAGGTAACTTCGACAGAGATGCTGTGGCAAAATGCCGGTGTTGCGGTGCCGCTGGACGTCGATTTGCGCGCTCTTGGGTCGGCTGCGCTGGTTCGCCTGCTGCGCAACGTGCTGGAACGCCGGACCGAGATGGAGGCCCATTTGCGCGAGGATGTAATGCGCTCTCTCTCGGAAGATCTGCGGTCTACCGTTACGGGCATGCTCTTGCAGAGCGATCTAGCGTTGCGCGACCAGAACCTGTCGCCGGCACTCGCGGCGCGGGTGCGTTCGTTGCGGGAGATGGCAGACGATTTGCGGCTACGTCTGCGGGCGGCGTGATGGATGGTGAACTCAGTTTGGTATGCTGCTATTAACTACTCATCTTGTGTCGCGCGTGCAGTAAAGCGCGCACAGGGTGGTTCAGGAGAGTCTTTTGGCAGATGCTGTAACGATTACCGTGCGACGCAATGGTCCACTGCGTATAGAGGGCGGCATACGTCTTATCGACGCCGACGGTGCCGAGTGGGACCTGACAGGCAAGCCGTTTGTATCGTTGTGCAGGTGCGGCGTAAGTGAGAAGCGACCATTCTGTGATGGGTCGCACAACAAGATTGGCTGGCAGTGCAATGCGACGCCCGGCAAT
This sequence comes from uncultured Terriglobus sp., assembly GCA_964244665.1. Lineage (GTDB taxonomy): Bacteria > Acidobacteriota > Terriglobia > Terriglobales > Acidobacteriaceae > Terriglobus. The sequence continues at coordinate 52,254 of CAXTJO010000004.1, read as the reverse complement.
CTGACCGGTGGGGAGACTGTGGCGACGAATATCATGGCGCCTGTGGCCGGCAATCTCACGGGTGACTCTAAGTAGCCTGCCAACACATATCTTCAGATGAGAACCTCGGTACAGGATGATCATGGATTTGCGTGTGCGTTCCTGCGTGGCTCTCGCCGCGCTCTCGGCAGTCTGCCCATTTGTTACCTCACAGACGCCGTCTGCGGGAAGAGGTCGTCCGGCAATAACGGGCTCGCCTGCGGCCACGTTGGGTGGGTATGTCGGGCATTATCAGAGTGACGGCAATCCCGATGGCATGGAAGCCGTGTACGTCAAAGACGGTGCGCTGACGATAGATGCGGAGCGGCTGTTTCCGGAGACATGGGCATCGCAATCGCCGGACCGCTTTGTGCGCAACGCGAAGGAGCGGTTGGTCTTCCGGCGGGACGGCACTGGCCTGGTTACTGGATTTAGCGTTACCGGTGCGTCCGGATCGGCAGTGGAATACAGTCGAGTGTCCACCGATCCTGCGCCAATGAATCACGGCCAGCTCTACACCCGGTCTGAAGCGATGGTGCCGGTGCGCGATGGTGTGCGGCTGCACGTGGTGGTGCTGCGACCAAACGGGAGCGAGACCGCAGGTGCGGCCTTGCCGATAGTTCTGGACCGCACGCCGTATGGCGCTGAGGGGTCGAATGAGTCGGTGAACGCCAGCAAGCCGGAGCTTGCGGCAAGCGGGTACATTTTTGTGTACGGCGACATTCGTGGACGGTATGGCTCACAGGGCGAATTTGTGATGAACCGTCCGATAGTGCACACCCTTGGCGACCATGCCAACCCGAAGCTGGTGGATGAGAGCAGTGACACGTATGACACGGTGGCATGGCTGGTAAAGAATTTGGCGAACAATAACGGTCGGGTTGGGGTGCTGGGTGTGTCGTATCCCGGGTTCCTGGCGATGATGGCAGGGGTGGATCATCACCCGGCGGTAAAGGCGATCAGTCCGCAGGCGCCTATGACGGACGTGTGGGTAGGTGACGACTTCTTCCACAACGGAGCGATGCGTGAGACGTATGTCTATGACTACGCGATCGGCCTCGAGAGCGGGAAGACGACAACGTTTCCGGAGAGAGCCGGGGACAACTATGACTACTTCTTGAAGAATGTGAACTTCGCCGGGGCGGCGGCAGCGGCAAAAATCAGCGATTTCCCGACCATCAAGCATGTGATCGAAGAGCCGAGCTACACGCAGAGCTGGCGGGCGATGGCCGTGCAGCGGCGGTTGGCAAATCCGGAAGTACCGACGCTTGAGACGGGCGGGTTTTTCGATCAGGAAGACATGTGGGGCACGCAGGCCGAGTACGCGGCATTGCGGCCGGGAGAAACGCCGGGTGATGCCGAGCACAAGGTATTTCTGGTGCTCGGGCCCTGGAATCATGGTGGCTGGGGCGGCGCGGGACGGACACTGGGATCGTTGAACTTCGGGGAGCCGACGGGAGACGAGTACCGGAAGCAAATTGAAGCACCATTTTTCGAGTTGTACCTGAAGGACAAGCAGGGATTCAGCTTGCGTGACACGGCGAGTTTTCGGACGGGTGTGAATCACTGGCAGCGGTACGATGTGTTTCCGCCGGTGAGCGGCTTTGCCGCGGCAAAGCTTTACCTGGGTGCGGGTGGGACGCTGGGCTTTGGCGAGGGACGGAGAGATGCTGCTCCTGTGAGCTACGTGAGCGATCCGGCGAACCCGATTCCTTACCGGGAGCGACCGATTCAGCCGACGTATGGCAAGGGGTCGAAATGGCGGACGTGGCTTGCGTCGGACCAGCAGTTTTTAAAGGATCGCAAGGACATCGTGCGGTTCACGACGCCGGTGCTTGACCGTGACACAACGGTAACGGGTGATATCGTCGCCGACATCTTCGCGGCGACAACGGGAACGGATGGCGATTTTGTGGTGAAGCTGATCGACGAGTCTCCGGCGGACGCGCAGCGCGGGGTGGGCGGGTTTCAGAGCATGGTCGTGGATGAGATCTTCCGCGGGCGCTACCGAAAGAGCTTCGAGCATCCGGAGGCAATCCCTGCGGGCAAGGTAGAGGAGTATCGCTGGAGTTTGCATGCGGCGGACCACACGTTTTTGAAGGGGCACCGGATGATGGTGACGGTGCAGTCGACGTGGTTTCCGCTGTATGACCGGAATCCACAGACGTTTGTGGAGCGGATTCCGACGGCGCCGGCGTCGGCCTACAAGGCGGCGACAATTTCCATCATGACGTCGGAGCAGTACCCGTCGCATTTGGAGGTGCTGCGGCCGACAGACGAACTGGGGTCTGGATTGGCTGTGAGTCAAGGGCCGTTGAGACCGGGTATCGGCGACTGATGCCGTCAGAGGCGCGGGGTGTTCAAGCGATGCGTACCGGGCCGGTTGCGCCGGGAGAGGCACCGGTCCGGACATTGTCGAGCCGTGAGGTGTATCGGAACCGGTGGACCCGGGTGCGCGAGGATGCGATCGTACGGGCGGATGGGTCGCCGGGCATTTATGGCGTTGTGGACAAGGATCCGGCGTGCATCGTGATCCCGCTGGAGCGCTGGGATCGCATGGCCCACCGCGCCGTTCACGTCGCGGCCCGCCTGTCGCCCGACGTGGTGGCGCTGCACCTGACGAACC
>CAXTJO010000004.1:36486-49600 GCA_964244665.1 uncultured Terriglobus sp. | reverse complement strand
CCCGCTGGAGCGGACGGCGGCGGGTGAGTTTGTGACGCTGGTCCACCAGTTTCGCTATACCGTACAGGGCAGCTATTTTGAGCTGCCGCAGGGTGGGTGGGAGATGGGCGAGGTAGACGCGGAGGCCCTGGCGCGCGGGGAGCTGCGGGAAGAGACGGGGTTGCTTGCCGAGAGCATGCGTCTGCTGGGGGAGAACTGGATTGCCTATGGGGCGATGCGTCAACGGCACGCGGTGTGGCTGGCCGAGGAGTTGACCGAGGGCGAAAGCGAGCTGGAGGCCGAAGAGGCGGGGCTGACGGTACACCGGGTACCGGTGGTGGAGTTTGAGCGCATGATTCTGGATGGACGGGTGCGGGACAACTGCACGATGGCGGCGTGGGCGATGTACCTGGTGTGGCGGCGGAATGGGACTCCCCTCCCCCCTCCCCCTTTGCGCTAAATTCGTCATTCTAAAGGGCTGGGTTTGTAAAATCGTCATTCGATTGGGGTTAGGGCTAAAATCGTCATTCGATTGCGTTTAGGGTGAGTTGCACAAGTTTTGTGGCACCCACTTGTTGCAATGTGATTCAGGTGATGGCTGCTATAGCAAAAGAGAGGGGCCGGCGTGAGCCGGCCCCTCTCTTTTGCGCGGGATGACGTTAGAAGCTGACTTTGAAGGCGAACTGCATGTTGCGGGGTTCGCCTGCGCCGAGCCCGGGCGCCGATGAGCCGTTGCGGGTTTGGGTAAGGACGCCGAAGCTGGAGCTGCTGATGCTGGCGGTGGGATTGGCGAAGTTCGCCTGGTTGGCGATGTTGAAGACCTCGGCGCGGAGCTCAGAGTTGACGTGCTCGGAGATGCGGGTGTGCTTGACCGCGGAGAAGTCGATGGAGCCGAAGCCCGGGCCGGTGACGCTGTCACGATGTTCGTTGCCGTAGGTGTTGCAGATGGAGGTCACGGTGCGGCAGGGTGACGTCCAGGCGACGCGGTTCAGGTAGGAGTAGGTACGCGCGGAGCTGGAATCGACCTCGGTTTTGCCGGCGTAGCGGGCAGCACCGGGGACGACGTTGGGACGGTCCTTGTTTTCGCCCGTACCGTCGGCGTTGACGCCGATGAGGACGTTGATGGGGGTGCCACCGGAGAACTGGTAGATGGCGTTGAACTGGTAGCCGTTGGTGAAACGCTCCAGGTGGTTGGTGAATTTGGGAAGGACGTAGCTGGCGAAGCCGGTGAAATTGTTGCGCAGGTCGAGCGTGCTGGGCGCGTAGTCTGCACGCAGGTTGTAGCTGTTCTCCGGCGTGGTGGTGGAAGACACATAGTCGAACATGTGGCTCCACGTGTAGTACGCGGAGGCGGAGATGCCGTGCCAGTTGGACTGACGGAGGGAGAGTTGGAGTGAGTTGTAGTTGGCGCCGATGCCAGAGTTGACCTGGTTGACTGCAAGCAGGGTGGGGTAGGCGGTGGCGAGCGGGCGCGGGCCGACCGTGTGGGCACCGGTGGCAGGGTTGACGATGACGGGGAGCTGGTTAATGTCGCTGATGTAGGAGAGACGGCGGCCGATGCTGCCGACGTAGGCTACGGTGGCGAGGGTGTTTTTGGCGAACTGCTGCTCGACGTTGAGGTTGAAGTTCTGGTAGTACGCGGCGCGGTAGTTGCGGTTGATGGCGAGCGCGCCGACCCGGCTGGTGCTGGTGAGTGCCGAGGGAAAGATGTTGCTGTTGGGCTGGAAGGTGACGTTTGCAACGGTGGGCGCAAAGACGGGGTTGGGACCGGCGGGGTTGGAGTAGATGCCGGTTGCGCCGGTGTTGCCGATGCTGTCGTAGACGAACTGGCCGACGGTGGGCTGGTCAAAGAACCAGCCATACGCGCCGCGGATGACGGTGTTGGAGGTGCCGCCAAAGGGCTGGAAGGAGAAGCCGACGCGGGGGGCCACGTTGCCGAGGTTACGACCGTAGAGTGGGGCCTTGAAGAAGCCGACATCCGGGGAGAAATTGTAGAGCGAGCTGCGGTCGTCGTTGATGGTGCCGGGGTAGGTCCATCGCAGGCCGTAGTTTACGTTCAGGCGCCCGGTGACTTTGAAGTCGTCCTGCGCGTACACATCGAAACCGTTGAGGATGTAGGCGCGCTGCGGGTTGTTGCGGAGGATGGTAGCACCGCTGGTGCCCTGGGGCTGGCCGTTGAGAAAGTCTGCGACCTGCTCGAGGGCGGAGCAGTTATGGCCGTTGGGGTCGTTGTTTTTAGTGTTGTAGCTGAGGGTGGTGCAATCGGCGTCGACCCAGGGGCCGCGGGTGCCGTCGAAGGTGAACTTGCCGCGGCCGTTGGTGTAGTAGCCGACGTTGACGTTGGCATGGCGGTACTCGCCGCCGACCTTGAAGGAGTGCCGTCCGAGGGTGAGGTGCAGGGTGTCGACGACGTGGCCGGTGACGTCGGTTCGGCCGAGGGGCGGGGTGGCACCGGTGTAGTCGAAGCTGCCGATGTTGAGCATGGTGGCACCCTGGGCGAGGATGCCGGAAAGGCCAAGGTTGAGGCCGGTGCCCTGGGTGTTGAAGTTCTGGTTGCGGTCGTTGAAGGTCTGCAGGAAATAGCCGACGCCGAAGGTGACCTGGTTGACGAGGTTGCTGCGGAAGGTCGAGTTCTGGATGACCGACCAGTTATGGATGTGCATGGGCGCGGTCTGGAAGTAGTCGGAGTAGTGGGAGCCGACGTCTGCCGACTGGGTGCCGGTGGTGCCGAGATAGCGGGCGGAGAGCTGTTCGCGGTCGCTGAAGCGGTGGTCGAGCTTGATGACGCCGTTGTAGCTGTTGTAGGTGTTGCGGCCGGCGCTTTGGTAGTTGCCGGTGGTGGCGGTGCCGCCCTTGCTGTCTGCGGGAAAGAGCAGGTTGTAGAGGCCGGTGGAGACGGTGTTGGGGTTCAACTGGTGAATTGCAAGCAGCTTTGTGGCGTCGCCGATCCAGGCGTTGTTGACGACGGTGTCTGCGATGGAATTGTTAGCGTTGGCGATCTGGATTTCGCCGGCGAGGAAGAGAAAGGTGCGGTCCTTGAAGATGGGGCCGCCGAGGGTGAAGCCGCCCTGGTGGTTACGAATTTCCGGCACGCGGGAGTGCAGGGGGCGGACGGGGGAGAGCCAGGCGAAGTACTCGTTACGGTCGAAGTAGAAGACGTCGCCGTGGAGCTGGTTGGTGCCGGAACGCATGACCATGTTGGAGTTGCCGCCGCCGTTGCGGCCCTGGTCGGATTCGCCACTGCTTTGGAGGGAGAACTGGTCGATGGCCTCAATGGGGATGAGACCGCCGGGGATGCCGGCGACGCCGCCCTGGTTGGAGGCGACCTGATTGGACCAGGGATCGTTGTTGTCGGCGCCGTCGATCTGGTAGTTGATGCCGTTGGCGCGGGAGCCGTTGACGGAGTTGGTGCGGTAGGGGCTGACGCCGGGCGCAAGCTTGACGAGGGCGATGAAGTCGCGGCCATTGAGCGGGATGTCCTGGACGGCTTTTTGATCGACGACGGCGACAAGGGAGCTGGAGACGGTATCGGTTTGGACGCCGTTCGCCTCGACGTCGATGACTTCGCTGCCGGCACCGATGGGCAGAACGATCTTCAGGCTTTTGACGAGGGAAACCTGGACGTCGATCTTGTCGGTGATGCTGGTTTCAAAGCCGTCCATGGTGACGGTGAGCTTGTAGGTGCCGACGGGGAGCTCGGGGTAGTTGAAGTCACCAGCGCCGTTGGAACGGACGGTGAGCACCTCGTTGGTGGAGGGATTGGCGAGCTGGACGGTGGCGTTGGGGATGGCGGCGCCGGAGGAGTCAGTGACTGTGCCGGTGAGGGCGCCGCGGAAGGTTTGCGCCTGGAGAGTGAGGGCAGGGACCGAGAGAGCGAAGGCAGAAAGGGCGAGAGCCCGGCGTGGCGAAAGGAACATGTGGCGAGAACCCCTGAGCGAGCGCGTTCAAAAAAATGAACGGTGGTGTGTGGAGAGGACCGGGCCGCGCACGCTTGAAAGCGTGGCGAACGGCCGCAGACGGCACATCGTGGAGCGGAAGAACGGCAACCGGGCACACGTTCGCGCGCAGCCGGTGAGGGCTGAAGATGGAAGAGGCTTGAGCGCAGGAATACGCCCTGATATGCCAGACGAACGGCCCGGGTTGGAGCGGGTTCGCGTGCAGCAGAAAGCAGATTGTGGGTGAACTGACTACAAGCTAACGGAGGATGAAAGCCGTGTCAATGGTGGGGGGAGGAAAGCGGAGGGGATGGGGTGTGGTTTGATCCGGGTGGTGGATGAAGTAGTGAATTTTGAGTTTGAGCGCCCTGTCGATTCGTCAGGCAGAGTCGAAGCTTTTGTTTTGGGCGGGTATAGGTGTATGGCGAAATATGCGCCGCGCCTTCAGCGCTTGATGTTTATACCGAATGTCTACCTGGGCCTTCGGCCCAGGCTGTTATGCGACGGGCCTTTGGCCCTGAAAGAAAGCCGCTTTCACGGCTATGCGATAGGCTTTGGCCCTGAAAAAAGCGCTTTGATAGTTAAGCGACGGGCCTTTGGCTCTGAAAAAACCGCTTTCATGGTGCGGATGGAGCGCGGGCTTCCGAAGTAGCCGATTTATTTGGATTCGTCGCAGAACGCGTAAAGCCGCTGGGCCTTGGGAGATGGCGGGAGTGGCTTCAAGGCCGCGGCGAAGAGCGGCGCAATGCAGAGTGTGGGGTGGTGCTTACTGGACGGTTTTCATGCGGCGGTTCATGAAGTCCTGGAGGACGTAGCTGCCGAGGCGTTCGGGGCTGGTGAAGTAGGCTTTGCCGCGGCACATGGCGCTGACTTTTTGGACGAACTGCATGAGGGCGAAGTCCTGGGCGAGCATGAAGGTGTTGATAACGATGCCGGCGCGCTTGCAGCGGTTGACCTCTTCGAGGGTTTCCGCGATGACGATGGGGTCGAGGCCGAAGGCGTTTTTGTAGATGCGGCCGTCGGGCATGGTGAGGGCGCTGGGCTTGCCGTCGGTGATCATGACGATCTGCTTCATGTCCTTGTTGGAGCGGCGGAGGATGCGCTGGGCGACGCGGAGGCCTTCGCGGGTGTTGGTGTACCAGGGGCCGACCTTGACGCGGGCGACCTGCTGGACGGGCATCTCTTCGGCCGAATCGTGGAAGAGGACGAGGTTTAGCGTGTCGCCGGGAAACTGGGTTTTGATGAGATGGGCGAGAGCCATGGCGACGCGCTTGGCGGGGGTGAAGCGGTCTTCGCCGTAGAGGATCATCGAGTGCGAGCAGTCGAGAAGGACGACGGTGGCGCAGGAGGACTGGTACTCGGACTGGCGGATGACGAGGTCTTCGTAGTCGACGTTGAGAGGGAGGGTGAGGCCCTCGCGGGACATGGCGTTGGAGAGGGTGGCGTTGACGTCGAGGTTGAGGGTGTCGCCGAATTCGTATGTTTTGGTGGAGCCGGAAGACTCGACGCCGGTGGCTTCGTAGCGGGTGTCGTGGCGGCCGGAGACGGCGCGGCCCATGCCGCCGAGGAGGTCGCGGAGGGCTTTGTAGCCGAGGAAGTCCATGGATTTATCGGTGACGTGAAAGCGGGCGTCGCCCTGGGGCGCGGCGGGCTGGTCGATCTGGCCGGGGCCGTTGGCATGGTCGACTTTGCCGTCGTCATAGTGGCCGGGCTGTTGCTGGGACTGCTGGCCCTGGATGTAGTTTTCGTTCTCCATCCGCTGCATGAGGTCGGAGAGCATCTGCTCGCGGCCTTCATCGGACATGTCTTCGTACTTTTGCTGGTCGGCTTCGTTGAGGAAGTCGCCGGACTCCATGAGCTGGCGCAGGGCCTCGCGGAGGTTCTCCATGGTGTGCTCGCCGTTGAGCTCCTGGAACTGAGAGAAAGGGTCCTGGAAGCCGGAGTCGAGCAGGAAGTCGGAGAGGGCCTGCATGAGGTCGTCGAGGGCGAGCTCGGAGGCGAGGTCGCCGGTGTATTTGGAGTAGCGGGTGCGTTTCATGTGGGTCTCTCGAGCGGGCGGGTAGGTGGGAGCTCTTGAGGAACCCATGTCCGAGAATCCGGACATGGGGAACCCAATGCGTTGGCTTTTAGTTGAAGCCGCGTTTGGTGCGATTGCGGGACTGCCAGTCTTGTTGTTCGCGTTCTTTGTCGCGGAGTTCTTCGGTGAAGTTGGCGGCGCGGTCTTTGCGGGTGGCGCGTTCGGCGGCGGAGAAGTTGCGCTCTTCGTTGCGGCTGAGGCGCTTGTGGGCGGTCATGCCTTCGAGGAGGAATTCGGCGGCGGAGACGAGGGCTTCGCTGCCGGCGCGTTTTTCGAGGCCGAGGGGCTTGATCTTGTCGAAGAGGCCCTGGATCTGCTGGAGCTCCTTGAGGCTGTCTTCGGCGGGGTTGATGTCGGAGAGCTGGACGGTGCCGCCGAGGTTGAACCACTGCTCGATCTGCTGGGTGTTGGTGTCGGCGAAGTAGCCGTCGAAGGTGCGGGCGACGGCGGTGCGGATGATCTCGCGGACGACGGTGTCGGCGCCGCGCATTTCGCCTTCGTACTCGAGTTCGATTTTGCCGGTGATGCCGGGCAGGGCGGTGTAGATGTCGCCGATGCGGGGGACGGCGACGGTTTCGCCGTGGGTGAGGGCGCGGCGCTCGGCGTTCGACAGGACGAGTTCCATGGTGGAGATGGGCAGGCGTTGGGAGACGCCGCTGCGCTTGTCGACGCGCTTGTCTTCGCGGGCGACGAAGGCGATCTGCTCGACGGCTTCGCGGATGTACTTGGGGATGTGGATGTCGAGCTGCGGGCGGACGGACCAGGCTTCCTGCTGCGTGACGGAGATGGCCTGCTCGAGGGAGTCGAGATAGTGGGTGCGGATCTCGGAGCCGATGCGGTCCTTGAGCGGGGTGACGATCTTGCCGCGGGCGGTGTAGTCCTCGGGGTTTGCCGAGAAGGTGAGGGCGACGTCGAGCTGGAGGCGGACGGGATAGCCCTTAATTTGCACGTCGCCTTCCTGCATGATGTTGAAGAGGGCGACCTGGATTTTGCCGGCGAGGTCGGGCACTTCGTTGACGGCGAAGATGCCGCGATTGGCGCGGGGCAGAAGGCCGTAGTGCATGGTGAGTTCGCTGGAGAGCTGCTCGCCGGAGCGGGCGGCCTTGATGGGGTCGACGTCGCCGATGAGATCGGCTACGGTGACGTCGGGTGTAGCGAGCTTTTCGACGAAGCGTTCGTCCGGTGTGAGCCAGGCGATGGGGGTGTCGTCGCCTTTTTCAGCGATGAGGTTTTTGGAGTGCTGGGAGAGGGGCTTGTAGGGATTGTCGCGGATTTCGGAGCCGGCGATGTAGGGCACGAGCGGATCGAGTAGGGTGGTGAGGGCGCGCAGGATGCGGCTTTTGGCCTGGCCGCGGAGGCCGAGCAGGATGAAGTTCTGGCGCGAGAGGACGGCGTTGACGATCTGGGGGACGACGGTATCTTCATAGCCGACGATGCCGGGGAAGATGGTTGCTTTCGCGCGGATTTTAGCGATGAGGTTGTCGCGGAGTTCGTCCTTGACGGAGCGGGAGACGCGGTCGGCGTTCCACTCGCTGGTGCGCAGGGCACCGAGGGTTTGCGGCAGAGTCTGCGGCAGGGTACCGTTCTGGGTCTGCGGGGTGATCTTTGTGGTTGCCATCTTCCTCAGTATACGAGTGCGCTTCGAAGGGCATGGCGGGACGCGGAGGGCGGTTTGCGCCTGTGTTGATGCGGCAAAGCCTTTGACCCCGGCGCTGAAGCCCCGGGGAGCCTGCTCAGTCCGTGCCTTCGATTTCGTCGAGGAGGGCCTGCATTTCAGAGGCGGCGTGGGTGTTGCCGGTGCGCTGGGCGGCGGCGAGGCCGGCGTGGAGGCGGGCCGTGGCTTCAGCGTTGCGGTTGAGCTTGCTGAGGGTCTGGGCGGACATCTGGTAGGCGGGGACGTAGTCGGGGTTGTGGGCCGTGGTGGTTTGGAATTCGGTGAGGGCGGCGTCGGTGTTGCCGTCGCCGAGGTGGGCCATGGCGAGGCCATAGCGGGCGAAGCTGTCGGTGGGGTTGTGCGCGAGGATTTCGGAGAGCATGGCGATTTTGTCCATGGGTGTTGGATGCGGGCGCAAGGTGAGTGTTTGCGGCTCCAGGTAGTGTCTGACGAATCGATTTGGCTTTATTGGGGAGCAAAAAACGAACCTCAGGGGCTAAAGCCCCACAATTCTGAGCGTTTTACGGCACGGCTGAAGCCGTGCCCCTCCGATGAACCGGGCCCGTTTGGATTCGTCAGACACTGCCCAACCAAGTCCGAAAGTTTGGACATGGGGCACACGTAGACTGGAGAGGTATGGATGAGCAGTCGAGGACGGTGCGGGAGTCGCAGTCGGAGCGGAGCGAGATTATTTTTCCGGGGGATGCGAACTCATTGGGAAATCTGTTTGGCGGGAAGCTGATGCAGTTTATCGACCTGGTGGGGGCGGTGGCGGCGTACCGGCATGCACGGGCGATCCTGGTCGTGACGGCGAGCATGGATGGGCTGGATTTTGTGGCGCCGGTGCATGTGGGGGACTTGCTGATTTTGAAGGCGAGCGTGAACCGGGCGTTCCGCACGAGCATGGAAGTGGGCGTGAAGGCGATGGTGGAAGACCCGAAGACGCGGGCGCTGCGGCATGTGTCGACCGCGTATGTGACGTATGTGGCGGTAGACGGGACGGGGACACCGGTGCCGGTACCGCCCATTGTGCCGGAGACGGAGCATGAGGTGCGGCGGTTTGCAGATGCACTGCGGCGGCGGGAGAGCCGGGCGGGGGAAGTGAAGCGGAAGCGGGAGATGCGGAAGAGCCTGGCGGAAGACTGGCATGTGTAAGAGCGGCGAGTCAGCGAGTGCGCGAATCGGCAGGCGGCGTGTGCCTGATCCAGATAATGTGTACGCCGTACGATGGTAGAGCGAGGTTGTGATGGGACATATGGGGCAGGGGAACCCGGCGCAGGCGCAGACGGGGCCGAAGCCGTTGCCGGGCATAGCGAACGTGATTGCCGTGGGCAGCGGCAAGGGTGGCGTGGGCAAGACGACGTTGGCGGTAAACCTGAGTGTCGCGCTGGCGAAGCTGGGGCAGCGGGTGGGGCTGATCGACGCGGACATTTATGGGCCGAATGTGCCGACGATGATGGGGCAGACGCGGCAGCCGAGCGTGGATGCGGGGAACATGATTCAGCCGCTGGAAAGCTTTGGGGTGAAGTTCATTTCGGTTGGGCTGATTTCACCGGGGGACAAGCCGCTGGTGATGCGGGGGCCGATGCTGCACCAGATTATCCGGCAGTTTTTGCAGCAGGTGAGCTGGGGCGAGTTGGATTATTTGGTGATCGACCTGCCGCCGGGAACCGGGGATGTGGTGATCAGCCTGGTGCAGACGGTGCCGTTGACGGGGGCGGTGGTGATTTCGACTGGAAGCGAGGTGGCGCTGCAGGATGCACGCAAGGCGCTGGAGATGTTTCACCAGGTGAACGTGGAGGTGCTGGGAATGGTGGAGAACATGTCGCAGATGCGGTTGCCGCATGGGGAGATGCTGGACGTGTTCGGCGCGGGCGGGACGGCGGCGACGGCCCGGCAGTACAACCTGGAGTTTCTTGGATCGGTGGACCTGGACCCGGCGATTCGGGAGGGTGGCGACCGGGGAAAGCCGGTGGCGCTGGCTGGGGCGGAGGATGCGCGGGGTGGCGGGTATTTCCGGATTGCGGAGGCGGTGATGGAGCGGGCGGCGGAGGTGACGGCGGCGACGAAGGATGTGTTTGAGATTTTGTAGAGCGGCAATGGGCACCAGGGATGTGTCAGATGAATCGAGCCTGGCTCTTTCCTAAGGCAAAGAGCTGATCTCAAAGGGTCAAGTGGTGTCTGACAAACGGGAAAAGTCTTGGCAATGAAGAAGAGAGCTGACCTCAGGGGCTAAAGCTCCGCTGTGTTGACGAGGTTTATGGCACGGCTATAGCCGTGCCCCTCCGAAGAGCCCGGTCCTTCAAGATCGTCAGACAGGGCAGAGGCACGTTATTTCGGGCGTGGCTCTACGGATGTGAGTGTGTGAGGCTCATATGCGGTTTGGATTCGCGGTATTCTAAAGGTGGATGCGAATTGTGCCGCAGAACAGGTCGGGAGTGGTGCTGTCGGCGCGGCAGCGGGCGACGCTGACAGCGATCGTTGAGCAGTATGTGGCGACGGGGGAGCCGGTGGCGTCGCAGGGAATTGCAGCGGCGGGCGGTGTGAGCTCGGCCACGGTGCGGAACACGATGGCGGAGCTGGTGGAGTTGGGCCTGCTGGAGCAGCCGCATACGAGCGCGGGGCGGGTGCCGACGGCAAAGGCGTTCCGCCTGCATGTGGAGCAGTTGCAGGGCGGAAACCGGATTGCGACGGCGCTGCTGCCGGTACGGTCGCGGTCGCAGATCGACGCGTCGCTGCAGGGTGTGAGCGGGACAGAGGCGTTTTTGGAACGGACGTCGCAGGTGCTGGCGGTGTTGAGCAACGGCGTGGGCGTGGCGATGGCGATGGTGCGCGAGGGCGACGTGCTGGAGCATGTGCATTTTCAGCGGTTGGGCGCGCGGCGGGTGCTGGCAGTGATGGTGAGCCGCGGTGGCGTGGTGCGGGACCGGGTGCTGGGCATGGAAGACGATCTTTCAAGCGAGGAGCTGGATGCGGCGTCGCGCTATTTGAACGAGCAGTTTCGCGGGTGGACGATTGACGGCGTGCGCGCGGAGATTGGGCGGCGCGCGGAGACGGAGCGGCGGGAATACCAGCAGCTGCGGCAGGCGGCGGAAGAGTTGTGGACGGCAGCGACGGCGGACAGCACCGAGCAGACGCAGACGGTGTTTGTGGATGGCGTGAGTAACCTGATCGAGAACGGCTACGACCGGCCACGGCTGCGGGAGATGCTGGCGGCGCTGGAGGCGAAGGAACGCGTGATTGCGTTGTTGCAGGCATATATGGGGACGGAGGCACTGCTGGAGACGGCGCTGGGCGAAACGATTGGCAGGGCGCTCGGCCGGGCGATCGACGGGCGGGTGCGGGTGGTGTTCGACATGGAGGTGCATGCGCCCGCGATGCAGGGGCTGGTGCTGGTGGCGGCGCCGGCGATCAGCGATGGAACGCAGCATGGCGCGGTGGGAGTGATCGGCACGCAGCGGATGCATTATGAGAACACGATCAATGCGGTGCAGTACGTGGCGCAATTGTTTGCAGAGTCGCAGGCTGCGGGCTGAGCGGTGCGTGTTTTTGTGATGGGTGAGTGAAGCAGTGAACCTTAGCGATCGATACAGGAAGTGGATGGGCATGAACGGAATGGATGAAGCAGCAGAGATGCCGATGACAGATGAGGAATTGCCGGGCGCGGTGCAGGGTGAGGAACAGGCTTCGGAGGCGGCGGCGGTGGCAACGGTGTCACAGGCGGAGTATGAGCAGGTGAAGCGCGAGCGGGACCAGGTGATGGACCGGATTGCGCGGCTGCAGGCGGAATTCGACAACGCGCGGAAGCGTGAGGCGAAGGAGCGCGTGGAGTTTCGCGAGTACGCGATGGGGCAGGCGGCGGAGGGGTTTTTGCCGGTGCTGGATAACTTTGGACTGGCGTTGCAGGCCAACGGGACGCCGGAGCAGTTTCGTGCGGGCGTGGAGCTGATTGCGAAGCAGTTGGATGAGGCCGTGCGCGGGCTGGGTTTGACAGTGGTGCCGACAGTGGGGCAGCCGTTCGATCCGCGCGTGCACGAGGCGCTGGGCAAGACGGAGACGCTGGAGTTTCCGGATGAGAGCGTGATCAGCGAAGTGCGGCGGGGCTACAAGATTAAAGAGCGGCTGCTGCGGCCGGCGCTGGTGCAGGTGGCGCACAATCCGACGCAGCATGAGGCGTAGGGAGAGACGGAAATTATGTGTCGAAGGCGAGACATGGGGCACGTGCTTTTGTAACTGAGTTGGGCTGGGAGAGAGACATTGGCGTCTACGGTGAAGATGGATTACTACGAGGTGCTGTCGGTATCGAAGACGGCGTCGGATGGCGAGATCAAAACGGCATATCGCAAGCTGGCGATGCAGTACCATCCGGATCGGAACCCAGGGGACAAGGCCGCGGAAGACAAGTTCAAGGAATGCTCCGAGGCGTATGGAGTGCTGAGCGATGCGCAGAAGCGTGCCGCGTATGACCGGTTCGGGCACGCGGGCGTGGGCGGCGCGAGTGGCGGCGGGTCTGGGTTTCCGGGTGGGTTTGGCGGCGATCCGCAGGACCTGGGGGACATCTTCGGGGATATCTTCGGCGAGATGTTCAACATGGGCGGGCAGGGCGGCGGCCGGCGACAGACGCGGCAGCAGCGTGGGCGCGACTTGCGGTATGACCTGAGCCTGGAGTTTGAGGAAGCGGTCTTCGGCAAGGAGCAGGAGATCAAGATCAAGCGGCAGGAGACGTGTGGCGAGTGCAGCGGTGTGGGCACGGCAAATGGGAAGCAGCCGCAGACGTGCCCGCAATGCAAGGGCGCCGGGCAGGTACGGTTTCAGCAGGGATTCTTCAGCGTGGCGCGGGCGTGCCCACGATGCGAGGGAGCGGGTGTGCAGATTACCGACCCGTGCCCGGTGTGCCGGGGTGAGAGCCGCGTGACGAAGGAGCATGCTATCCAGGTGAAGGTGCCGGCGGGTGTGGAGGACGGCACGCGCATCCGGTACCAGAGTGAGGGCGAGGCGGGCAAGTATGCCGGGCCGGCGGGCGACCTGTACGTGATGCTGGCGGTGAAGGCGCACAAGGTGTTTACGCGCGAAGGGGATGACCTGCACTGTGTTGTTCCCGTGAGCTATGCGCAGGCGGCGCTGGGAGATGAACTGGAGATTGGCACGCTGGATGGGCCGGCGGTGCTGAAGGTACCGGATGGAACGCAGAGCGGCAGGACGTTCAAGCTGAAGAACAAGGGTGTGCCGCACCTGAACGCGAGCGGCAAGGGCGACCTGATTGTGGAGGTGCGGGTACAGACGCCGACCAAGCTGACGAAGCAGCAGAAGGAATTGCTGAAGCAGCTAGGGGAGACGATGGAGAAGGAGAATGCGCCGCAGTCGCATGGGTTGATGGACCGGATGAAGGAGATGTTCAGCTAGGAGCAGCGAGTCAGCGAGTCAGCGAGTCAGCGAGTCAGCGAGTCAGCGAGTCAGCGAGTCAGCGAG
>CAXTJO010000004.1:0-36386 GCA_964244665.1 uncultured Terriglobus sp. | reverse complement strand
TCAGCGATGCTTGCTGACTCGTTTTGTTGCTTGGTGCCAGGTTGTCAGGGATGACGCGGGCTGTTATTCGAGCAGGGCGGCGGTGATGCTGATAGCGGCGATGGCGGCGGTTTCTGCGCGGAGGATGCGTGGGCCGAGTGTGACGTGGAGCCAGGCGGCGCTGGTGAAGCGTTGGAGTTCGTCGGGAGCCCAGCCGCCTTCGGGGCCGATGGCGAGGGCGATGGGAGCGTTGCTGCGGATGTCGTCGGCCGCGGTAGCTTCGAGGGCGGCGCGAAGCGTATTGTGCTGCTCGACTTCCGCGAGAAGGATGCGGGTGGGTGTGGCTGTGTGCGCCTCGAGGGCGGGTGCGAGTGAGACGGGGTCGGCGACGGTGGGGACCGTGGAGCGGCGGGATTGCTGGGCGGCCTCATGCGCGATGCGACGCCAGCGTTGGGCGCGTTTGAGGGCGGACTGCGCGAGGTGCTTTTCGGTGCGGCGCGCGAGGACGGGCGTGATGGTGGCGACGCCGAGCTCGGTGGCTTTTTCAATCGCCCATTCGAAGTGATCGAACTTGAAGACCGCGAGCAGGAGATGGAGCGGGAGTGCGGCTTCGGCTTCGCGTTCTTCGTGGAGGGTGAAGGTGACGATGTCGTGGTGGACGGAGGCGACCTCGGCACGGTGGAGGAAGCCGTTGGCGACGATGTCGAAGACCTGACCGGGCTGTGCACGCAGGACGCGTGCGAGGTGTGCGGCTTGTGCGCCGGTGAGGGCGGCAGAGGTGCGTTGATCGTTCCATGTGTCGGCGATCCAGCGGCGGCGGGTCATGGATGATTGGAGTGTGATGCGGGCGATGTTGTTGTGCGGCGTGCGTAGCGGAAGGCGGGATGCGATTTAGTTTTTTGCCCTGTGCTGTTTCTAATTTCGATGGTGGAATGGACCTGCTGTTTTGCATGTGAGTTGCATGGCAGAGTGGCAGCGCTGTGCCGCCGCGAGAGGCCGGCGCACGCCGAAGAGGATGCTGCCATGCACGATGTTGTTGTCGCCGGTCTGTTTGTGCTCACACTGTTTTCACCCGCGGCTGTGGCGATGATGAGCCTGCGGCGCACGGAGGTATAGCGCACGGGCAGATGCGCAGTGTGCGTTGGCGAAGGCCTGATCTGCAGAGCGAGTTTGCCTGGTGTGAGTGGATGCACGAAGGGGAAGCGCTGAGCGCTTCCCCTTGAGTGATGTTGCTTGCCTTGCGTTGCGGCCTTTGCCACCGCTTCGCTGTGTGCCGTCTACTCTCCCTGAGTGAGACTGCGTGCCGCGTGAGCAGCTAACGAAGGTATAGAGATGTGCGACGGGAGTGTCAACAGAAAAGTGCGTGTTGCATGCGCTGCAGTGTCGATGTGGTGATGTGGCGTTGGAGTGGAAGTCCATGCGCGGTGTGGATGTGTGATGGTGCGACGCGGCACTGGTTCGTTTGCGGCGCGTGCAATGGTGTGGCGCGTATGTTCCGGTGATGTGTGCGAGGGTGTGAAGTCATTTTGTTTTGTTGGAACGTGCAGTTCCATTGCCAGGCAGGCGTGAGGCGGATCGTGTGATTGTGCAAGGCCTGTTGCGGGCGGTGAACGATAGAATGGATGGAGATTCGGAGTGTGTCTTACGTGAATTTTGTATGAGAGCCCTGCTTCTGCGCGACTATAGCGAGCTGGAGATCGTGGAGGTGCCGCGCCCTGTGCCGCAGCCGGGTGAGGTGCTGATCGAGGTTGCGGCCTGCGGCATTTGCGGGAGCGACGTTCATGGGTATGACGGTGGGAGTGGGAGACGCATGCCGCCGCTTGTGATGGGCCATGAGGCGTCCGGAACTGTGGCGGAGCTGGGGCAGGGAGTGTGCGAGCTGAGCGTGGGCGACCGGGTGACCTTTGACTCGACGGTGTACTGTGGCCGGTGCGAGTTCTGCGTGCGCGGCGAGATCAACCTGTGTGACGCGCGGCAGGTGTTCGGCGTGTCATGCGGGGAGTACAGACGCGCCGGCGCGTTTGCGGAGTATGTTGCCGTCCCCGCGCGTATTGTGCACCGGCTGCCTGCGAGTCTTTCGTTCGCCTCCGCTGCCATGCTGGAGGCTGTGGCGGTGGCGCTGCACGGTGTCAGGGTATCGCCGGTGGTGGCCGGCGACACGGTGCTGATTCTGGGTGCGGGCATGATTGGGCTGTTGCTGTTGCAGGCTGCGCGCATTGCAGGGGCTGCCAGGGTGTTTGTCAGCGATATCGATCGAACGCGCCTTGCGCTTGCGACGGAGCTGGGCGCGACGGAGGTGCTTTGCCTGTCGGGTGCGGAGCTTCGTGCGCGAGTGCTGGAGCTTACGCTGGACCGTGGCGTGGATGTGGTGCTGGAGGCGGTGGGCCGGGCCGAGACGATTCGCAGCGGCGTGGAGTGCGTGCGAAAGGGAGGCACGGTGACGCTGGTGGGCAACATTTCGCCGAGCGTTTCTGTGCCGCTGCAGACGATCGTGTCGCGGCAGCTGCGGCTGCAGGGGTCCTGTGCATCGGCGGGTGAATACCCGGAGGCGATTCGGCTGGTCGCGTGCGGTGCCGTGCAGGTTGAGCCGCTGATTACGGCGGTGTCGTCGCTGGAGGCGGGGGCATCGTGGTTTAGACGGCTACACGCACGCGAGCCGAACCTGATGAAAGTTGTGCTGGATCCACGCGTGCAAGCGCAGACAAGTTTTGCGCAGTGACCGCCGCGCTGTTCGACCTGGCGGGACAGGTGGCGCTTGTAACCGGAGCGAGCCGCGGCCTGGGCCAGTGTATGGCGCGTGCACTGGCCGGTGCGGGTGCGGACCTGATCCTGACATCGCGCAACAGGGAAGACCTGCTGCCGTTTGCGGCTGAGCTTGAAGCGATGGGCCGGCGTGTGGCGGCGCTGGCGCTGGATGTGCGTGAGCAACGGAGCATCGAGGCCATGGTCGAGGCGGCATCGGTTCTGTTTCCGCAGATCCACATTCTTGTGAACAACGCCGGGTGCAACGTTCGCAAACCCGCGCTGGACGTGACGTGGGACGACTGGAATCTGATTCTGGATACCAATTTGCGCGGGACGTTTTTTGTGGCGCAGGGAATTGCGCGCGGTATGATCGCGCATCGGTACGGACGGATCATCAACATCGGCTCCGTGACCAGTGTTGCCGGCTACGCGGGGCTGGCACCGTATGGCGCGAGCCGGGGCGGCACGCGGCAGCTCACCATGAGCCTGGCCGACGATTGGGGCCGGTACGGTGTGACGGTGAACTGCCTGGCGCCGGGGTGGTTTGAGACAGCCCAGAACCGGGTGATGTACCAGAACCGGGAGTGGGTGGAGTACCTATGCGACCGCATCCCGGTGAAGCGGCCCGGCGAGCCGCACGACCTGGATGGTGCCGTGGTGTTCCTGGCATCGGAGTCGAGCCGCTACATTACGGGCCAGACATTGCTGGTGGATGGTGGAATTTCGACGGGTGCCACGCGCGCGACGCTTGCACCGCAGGCGGAGTAGAAGTTGCGGGTGGTGCGTGTCAGGCGCAGGTCCGCTGCTGTGCACAGCATGGGACGTCAGGCTGTTTGAAGTTCCGCGGCGACCGGCTCGATTCTGCCGAGCAGCACGTAGCCACCGATGCCGACCAACAAGTAGAGCACGGCGATGCGAAATGCCCAGGCATAGTTATGCGTGGCGGCGACCAGGTAGCCCGTTGCGATGGGTGCGGCGATGCCTGAGAGCTGGCCGGCGAAGTTGACGATACCGCCTACCTTCCCGACGCTTCCGCGCGGCGCGATCATGGACGGTATCGACCAACCGATGGGCGATGCGGCGGAGAGTCCGCCGATGGACATGCTGATCCACAGCAGTGCCGTTGCCGGTGTGTGCGCGTTGGCTGCGCCCAGCAGACCGAGCCCGAAGGTCATGCCGCAGATCAGCACAGTTTTCCGGACACGGCTCGCGTCCCATCCGCGCTGGATGAGCTTGTCGGTGCCCCAGCCGCTGAGCAGGTCGGTGGCGGTCGCCACAAGCCACGGGACGCCGGTGTACAGGAACGAGTGGATCAGATCGATGCCGAGGGCAGCCGATAGATAGCTGGGTAGCCATGTGAGCAGCAGGTAGAAGACGTAGTTGTAGGCACCCATGCCAAGCGCAAGGCCGAGTACCTTTCTTTGGTGGAGAAGATAGTTCAACGAGGTGTGACCGGGGGCGTCCGGCGCCTGTTGCGCATCGCCCTGGATGTGGCGCCGTTCTGCTGCCGTGAGCTGCAGGTCTTCAGCAGGTTCGCGATAGAAGCGGAGGAAGAGCAGGAAGTATGCGACGCTGACCGCACCGGTGAAGACGAAGCTCCAACGCCAGCCCGCGCGCAACAGCAACAGCCCCAGGAGGGGGACGCCACAGGCGGAAGCGAATTTGGCTGCCGCATCGAAGATGGAGGTTGCGAGGCCGCGCTCCGTTTGCGGAAACCACGCGCCGATGGCCTTGCTGTTGGATGGAAACGTAGGCGCTTCGCCGATGCCGAGCAACAGCCGCGCCGCAAACAGGCTGCGCAGGCCCGTTGCGAGTGCGGCCATGAACGAGGCCGCGCCCCACAGGAGAATGCTGATGCGCCCGACGCGCCGGACGCCGAAGCGATCGAGCAGAGCACCTACGGGTAGTTGGCAGACAGCGTAGGTCCAGTTGTATGCGGCGGAGAGTAGCCCGAAGGTGACGTCGGAGATGGAGAATGCGGCGTAGAGGGATGCGTGCGACACGGACAGGTTGACGCGGTCGAGGTAGTTCACTAGCACGCCGACGCCGAGCAGCAAGGCGATGCGCCAACGCCGACGGCCTACACGCGGTGGATTGGTCAATCGGTCTGCCGTTTCCATGAGGAAGCCTGCTCAGATGCAGGCTGGCGTTTTCGTGCTGCGGGCGACGATTGATCCAGCGCGAGCGCACTGTCTCGCGCTGGACCGAGGGAGCCTGCGTTACAGCACTTCTATCAGGCGGGGGTACAGCCCCACATGCACGGCTTCGTAGAGGCCGAACAGCCGGCCACGCATCAGGTGGTAGGACGCGGCAGCCTCTTGAAGCTGGAAGGGAGCAAAGCTGGAACCAAGCCCGAAGAACATCGCCATTTCGATCTGCATGATGGCCCGCTTAAGCCGAACGCCGTCCCGCCGGATCATCTCCGACACGATACGGCCTTCAACGCTGTTCCACCTGGAGGCGAAGACCGCGAGGTCGAGCATGGCATCGGCATTGGTGTGCAGAGCGTGCAGGCCTTCCAGTTCGCCGATGGATTGCCACATGACACCCGGTTCCAGGCGCAACTGCGACTTGGAGGGATGGAGGAAGTTTTCCGCGACTTGCGCTACAGCGCCAACGTTGACCGGTTGGACACGCGCAACCAGTTCACCCCACTCCATGCGACCGAGCCGACGGCGCAGCAGATAGAAGCGTGCCTGATACCCCCCATACGCGAGCAGCAGGGCCGACATAACGCAAACGACAATCATAAAAACTCCAGTCGTACGGTGACGCTACGCACAAAACGTTAGCCCAGTCTAAACCTGAAAACGGCTAGAAAGGTCTAAATGTATCGATTTCGGTATGGGGGCCGGTGCAGGCTCAGGCAGCCAGAAGGCAATGCACCAGAACAACAGCGATCCCTGGAAGACGGCAATCCGCACATTCTCAAGCGCTTGGAAGTGTCCCATGGTCCGCCAGTAAGCGTGCAGTGTGTCCGTAACGAAGGCCGCCATGGTCCAAAGGGTGAGGCCGAAACTTTCCCGCGCGATGTGGCTTCGCCAGTCCAGCCCCAGACGCTGTGAGGCGCGGACGATGGCGATGAACAGGAAGCAGATGAGCACGGTGGAGAAGAGGCTTGCCCGGGCGGCCAGGCTGTTGAGAAGGCTGGTAGCGGCGGGCGTCATGGACGCGGCAAGGAATGCCGCAACGACTGGCCCTGCGAGGACGAACGGCAGCACGGTGGAGCGGGCTCCGTCGATCCAGCGGCCGCTCCGCTGCAGGACGCATCGGGCGATTTCGGCTACGACGCAGATTTGGAGCAGGAAGTCGCCCAGAGCTCCTGTCCAGTACACAAGGCGGTAGTTTTCCTTGGACCCAAGCCGATAGACCAGGAAACACGTGAAGGCAAACAGCAATTCGTAGGACATCCACGCTGTAAACCACGGCACCGTACGGTACCGGCGCTTATAGACGAGTACGAAGACCAGGGCGACATTCAGAATTGAGTTTGCTGCCCACAGTGCTACGGCCACCAGCGACAGATTCACGGATACCCTCTCTCCGAGAGGGTATCCGAAGAACCCATGTTTTTACAGACCAAGCACCGCACCAATCACAGTCCACCAACCGATGGCCTGTGGTGTGGGGTTTGCTCCGCCGATAGCCTGCGGTGTGGGGTTGGCCCCGCCTATGGCCTGGGGTGTGGGGTTCGCACCGCCGATGGCCTGGGGCGTGGGGTTCGCACCACCGATGGCCTGGGGCGTGGAAGTGGTGCCGCGCGCAGCCGCGAAAGCCGAGCTGGTTGAGGTGAGTGCGACGACGACGATAAAGGACGAGACGATTTTGTTTGTCATGAGGATTCCCCTTGTTGGCGCGATGCGCACAAGAAAAGGCTATGTCTAAAAGCGGCCTGTTGACTACATTTTGTTGCAAGATATGTGCAAAAAAACTGACAGTCGGGTGTTTTTGGGAAGATCGAACGCTCGTTCTGGCACGTGAGGTTAGATGGCGGCACGGGACGGGGTGAACGCAAGAACGTGCCGCCTTTGCGGCGGCACGTGTTTGCGATCGAGCGGCTTCTGCTTTACCCGCGGATGCTATCGGGAGGAAAGCCCGGTTTGCTGGGTTGTTAAACAGTCGTGCCGCACTCTGTGTCGCTCTGCTTCTGGCGGCGGCGTAGCAAAGCAGCTGCGATGGTGGCGGCTGTACCGAGCAGGCATAGAGACGACGGTTCCGGTGTTGCGGCGAGAGCGGGCGCGACGTTGATCGTTAAAATTCCGGTGCCGAGGGCATCCTGCGCGGAGTCGCTGGAGCCGCCCTGAAGCGTGATCGTGCCGGTGTAGGAGGTTCCGGGGAGAGCGTCGGCCGGAACGAGGATGGAGAAGATGGTGCCGGTGGTGGACTGGCCGATACCCAGGGTCGCGGCGTAGGTGGAGTAGAAGTAGTCCGCGTCATCGATGTTGCCGGACGGAACGATGGGCGTGAACGACTCGATGAGGCCGTTCAGGTATTCCGTGCCGGTGTTGGTGGAGGCGGCGGTGGTCGTCGCGGAGAACAGGAGCGTGCTGCCGGCGGTGGCAGACGCTGTGCCGTTCAACAGATCGAAGGTGACGCTGTCTGCCCGTGCGGCGAGGGGGGTGAACAGCAGAACGACGGCGGACGACAGGAGGGGAAAACGCATGGAGACTCTCCGGGTGGTTGGTGGAACGACCGTAGGGGCACAGACGAGTGATTGATGCATGGAGTGGCTTTTACCTGGCAGCTACGACGGGAGCGTGATTCGGAGGCTGTAGTTGAAGGAGCTGTTGGAGTAGGTGCCGGAAAATCTCTGCACGATGCGTGTGCCGGGAGCGCCTGCGCTGGACGGAAAGGTAATCGTGATGGTGCTGGAGCTGCCGGGGGCGATGTCGCCGAAGACGATGGGCAGAGCCGCGGCAGGGGCGTTGCCAAGAGTGGCGGCACCGACCTGGGCAGCGGTTGCGGTGCCTGAACCGGAGTTCGTGAGGGTGATGGCTCCCTGGTAGCTGCCATCGGCTTGCCGGGTGATGGAGGTGGCGAATGCCAGTTGCGGCTGACCGCTGGGAACGGTGAGGTAGCCCACGATGCCGTCGTGGTCGGATGACACCTCAGGGCGTGTGCTGCTGTTGCGGTAGATCGCGGGGAAGTCGGCGTTCCAGTGGGCGGGCAGCGTGGTGATGGCACCGGCGATGTCCTCTGTGGTGAGGAAGTGGTCGATGCTTTGGGCGTAGCCATCGAAGACGTAGGAGTACGCGCCGGTAGCGACGTTGGTCGGTGCCGCATCGACGAGAGCGGGATGGACGAGGCCGGTGGTGCCGGGGAGAACATCCTGCGCGGCCGGTGCGGGATTGCCGCGGATGATGCCGAGCGAGTCCACGATGCCGTCGTTGACGTCGAAGACGTTGAAGTCACCCACGACGACTACATGCTCGCCACCTGCCTGATACCCCTGCACGAGGTTGGCGAGGTATTCCGCCTGGGCCTCACGCTTGGCGCGGACGGTGGCACCGGTGGATGGGTCGGTGATGCTGTTGAGCGAACGCAGGTGGTTGACGATGACGGTGAGCGGGTAGTCGGCTGCACCGTTCGCACGCTTGACACCGGCATGCAGCACGAGCGGCGGACGGTCGTTGAGGAGTGCCTGGCCACCGGTGGGGGTGGTGTAGGTGGCGGATTTGCCGAACTGGTCGACACCGATCACGTTGACAGCGGACGGTTTGACGAGGAAGGCGACGTTGATGGCGCTGGGGTCGTTGCCCTGCACGAGGTAGGGCTGGTATTGCGGGTCGGGCTGGCCGGCGGCCTGCGCGTCCGCACTGATGGTGTTGCTGAGGTCGGTAAGCGTGGCGAGATTCTCCATCTCTTCCAACGCAAGGATGTCGGGCGAGTGAAGCACGGTGCGGATGCCGAGTGACGCCTTGGACAGGCGCAACTGGTAGGCCGCGGGCGTGAGGACAACGGCTCCCGGGGTGTCGGCGGTGCTGTTATAGAAGCGCTCCATGTTCTGGTCGGCGATGGCGATCTGGCCGGTGCCTGCGGCGGGCAGCCGGGACGATGTGATGCCGGTGCCGGTTACGGTGGGACGGTTCGCGGCGTCAAGAACGAGCGCGGGCAGGCCGCCGTAGTTGGTCAGGTCGATGACGCCGGTGACGCCGCTGAGGGTCGCGCCTGTTGCCAGGTTGAGCACGCCCGCGGTGTTGCCGCTGGCGATAGAATCGAGCAGAAAGGTTTCCGGATCGTCGTCGAAGCGGGGAATTGTGGTGGGCTGCGAGGCGGTGAAGGGATCGCGAAGTTCAAGCCCGGGCTCGCGCGTGGGACGCGGAAGACCACTGACCTCGCCCCAGAACTGGCCGTTGGAGATGTATGTTTCGGCGGACTCTGTCAGCACGCCGTCGGTCGGCTGAGTGACGGTGAGGTTTGGGACCGAGACGCGCATGTCCTGCAGGTAGGGCAGCTGCAGGATGCCACCGTCCGGTGCGGGAACGCCGGTGGAGAGAACGATGGCGGCGGGCAGGGGATTGCCGGTGGTGAGCACGCTGAAGTTGGCAGGATTGTTGAGTTCGAGGCCGGGAATGATGGCAGTGGAGGGGTACAGTGTGGCCGTACCGGTGACCTGTATCTCTGAACCGATGACCACGGCGGTGGGGACCCTGCCGCTGCCGGTGAAGATGAAGAGGGCTTCGGGTGTGTGCGGGTCGGTGTCGGCTTCGGTGTCGCGTGCCTGGACGTAGTAGCCGGAGTTCAGGATGCCGGTGACGATGCCGTGAGTCATGACTGTTTGGCCGGTGTAGGGCGATGTGCCGGGAGTGTTGCCCTGAATGGTGTGGATGGCCAGGAATGCCACGGGCGCGGTGACGGTGAGCGTGGTGGATGCTGTACCGGTGATGAGGCCGGAGTTCGTACCCTTCACATTGATGATGTAGCTGCCCACCGCTGTAGACGCCGGAATGGGCAGGGTGACGCTGTAGGTGCCGTCGTTTGCGGTTACGTCGCCGTTGGTGCCGTCGTCATATAGCGGCTGCGTCGACGAACCATGCAGGCCGCTGAGGTCGGCCGTGACCACAAGGCCGGGGGTGCCTGTGGCGGTCAACAGCGTGGACGAACCGGCATTGACGCTGGACGGAGTAACGGCTGCGGCGGAAAGCACTGTTGCGGCGCAGGCTGTGATGGGCGACGAACCGTTGCGGGCAGCGGTGGAGGTGAGTGCGAATTCTGTGCTGTTGCTGTTCGCGTCGACGCAGGAATTGGTGCGTGCGATAGGCTGCGACAAGGACGGCGCGGGTGCCGGTGCATTGCCTTCAAAGCAGTTCGCGGTGGCGCCGTAGCCCACGAAGTCGATGTAGGCGGCAGGGCAGCCGGAGGCGTTCGAAAGGGCGGTGGTGGAGTTGGTGATGTAAATGCGCCCTGCGCCGGCGCCCATGGCGAGGTTGGAGATGACCTGGTCTGCGGTGCTTGCCGTGGAGGTGCCGTTGGTCCCGGGTGCGGCCTCAATGAGATATCGCTGCCCGGCCTGCAGGGTGATGTTGCCGACGATTCTGCTGATGGTCGGCGTGCTGGTTGCCGAAGCTGTCGCGGAGAAGTATTGCAGCGACCAGCCGGTGATGTTAACGGGCGCGCTGGACAGGTTGAAGAGCTCGACGTAGTCGGCGTTGTATGCCGCACCTGTGTTGCCGCCCGCGGAGTACACCTGGCTGATGACGACGGTGGTCGAAGTGGGCGCACCCGCGGTCACGGCCTGCAGCGGACCCGCGACAAGTAGAAGAAATGGGCACAGTGCGGCGGCAAGAGGAGCCAGGCGGCAGCGAACAGTCATTCGAGGCATGTGTCAAAATTACACACGGCTGGAGCGCATGGGCGAGAATCTTCTGTGAACTGTGCGGCCCGGGCTTGCTCTGGGATCGAGGACATTGCGATCAGTTGCGCCAAGCTGCGGACGGAGGGTTGAAGATGGGTCGTTTTGGAAGTTGCATGCTGGCAGTGGTCTGCGCTGCGAATGTTCTGGCACAGAACGCGGCAACGCCGTCGACAACTGCAGAGCGCGTGCCTTTGTCGTACGACTGCCACCATGTTTCAAGCCCGCCCCACATCGATGGAAAGCTGGACGACGCAGCATGGGCAGACGCGCCCTGGACGCAGGACTTTGCAGATATCGAGGGAGAGAGGAAGGCGAAGCCGCGATTCCGCACGAGGGCAAAGATGCTCTGGGATGAACACTACCTTTACATCGCCGCCGAGATGGAGGAGCCGGATGTGCATGGCACGCTGACGGAGCACGACTCGGTGATCTTTAAGGACGACGACTTTGAGGTGTTCGTGAAACCGCTGCCGGAGACGCCGAGTTACTACGAGTTCGAGATGAACGCGCTGAATACCGGGTGGGACCTGTTTTTGCCCAAGCCGTACAAGAGCGGGGGCAAGGCGGATAACAGCTGGGATATTCAGGGCCTGAAGACGGCCGTTGCGGTGCAGGGAACGCTGAACGACCCAAGCGATACCGACAGGGGCTGGACGATTGAGATCGCTTATCCGTTGGCGGCGTTTGAATCGCGCCAGCACGTACCCATGCCGCAGGATGGCACGACGTGGCGCATCAACTTTAGCCGCGTGGAGTGGAAGGCAGGGCAGGCGAGGGAGGATAACTGGGTGTGGTCGCCGCAGGGGCTGATCGACATGCATGTGCCGGAGCGCTGGGGCTACCTCCATTTCGTGGAGGCCCGCTCGTCCGCTAAAGCCGCATACGCACAAAGCCGGAAGGTATGACCCTTCCGGCTTTATGGACTGGGTGTTTTGATTTTGCTTAGAAGCTGTAATGCAGCTGGAGCTGCAACACACGCGAGGCGCTACGGGTGTTGCTGATCTGGCCGAAGTTGGAGTCGGTGACGCCCCTGTCGGGGTTGCCGTAGCTGGCGATGTTGCCGACGTTGAAGGCATCCGCGCGGAAGCCGATGGAGTGGCGTTCCGTGATGTGGAAGTCTTTGAAGACGGAGGAGTCGACAGTAAGATAGCGCGGGGTGCGCTCCGTTCCGACGGTGGCCGTGCCAAAGGTGTCGGGAGCGGTAGTGCCATATGCGCAGACGCCGTTATCGGCACCGGTGCAGGGCGTTGCCGAGGGGTCGGTGCCGAACCAGTTGTCGACGGACTGACCCGTAAGTTTGAGCTTGCGGTAACGGTTGGCGCGTTGCGATCCCTCGCTGTTTACCGTGCCGGCATTTCCCGGGCCGTTGATGGTGATTGGGAAGCCGGAGTAGATCAGGGCGCTGCTGGAGACACCCCATCCACCGAGGGCCAGATCGACCGCGCGATTGATGTTGCTGCCGAACTGCTTGCCGCGGCCGAACGGGATGGCGTAGTCGACCAGGGCAGAGAAGTTGTGCGGCAGGTCGGTACCGGCCAAGCCGTAATCCGCTCGGCTGTTATAGCCGTCCTGGTAGGCACCGTTCTGCCCGCTGATGTTGGCTGGGGTGTAATTGCCGGCGCTGTTCGTGAGGGCCTTGGAGTAGGTGTAGTTGAAGGTATAGGTCAGGCCGTAGCTGCCGCGGTCGCGCACGGTGACGGACCCGGCGTTGTAGTTGGCGGTTGCCGCCGATTCCGTGATGAGCAGTGTGCCGCCCTGACCGACGAGCCCCGCAAAGGGTGCCGTTGTGGCCGCGGTGACGGTGCCGCCGTTGGCGTCGAGTGCCTGTGCCTGGGCGAGCGTGAGCTGGTTGCCGTTGCGATAGTCCGCCAGGTGCTGGCCACTTTCGCCAACGTAACTCAAGACGACCGAGAGTTTGTTGGTTACCTCGTACTCGGTAGTGAAGTTGTATTCGTGGATGTATGCCGGTTTGATGTTCTGCGGCCAGGCACCGAAACCGGCGGAAGAGTTGTTGACGGCTGTGACGGCAAAGCCATTGGTGACGGCGATGGGCGCACCTGGGCTGTATGGGATGTTGGCTGCGGCGTTCGCCGCGACAGGACTGGCCGCTTGGGGCTGTGACGAGATGAGGAACGGGCTCTGGTAGGTGAGGCGCTGATTGTTCGAATCGCCTTCGAAGAAGCTTGTTGTGCCGTAGCCGCCACGAATGACGAAGCGCTGTGAGGCCTGGTAGGCAAAACCGAAGCGCGGCTGGAGCTGGTTTTTGGTGGGCTGGTAGCAGGAGATGTTGTCGCACACGATCGACCCGGCGGGAGCGCCCACTGGAACCGCGCCCGCATACTCCACCTTGCCCGCGTTTGGGCCGGTGAGCAGGACGTTGCCGGTCTTGTTGTGGACCTCGTTCCAGCGCTGGTCGTATTCGTAGCGAATGCCGAAGTTGAGCGTCAGCTTGTCGGTGGCCTTCCAGTCGTCCTGAAAGAACCCTGCCGTGCGCCACTGGCGATTGCCCACTAGACCACTGTTGCCGTTGAGCGCCGCTGGACCGCTGGTGCCGCCTTGCAGGGCAATGCTGTCACTGGCAGCGCGATCGAGTACAAAGTCAGCCGCCCTGTAGCCAATATTCGTGCCGTCACCCGTGAAGATGCCACTGTAGCTAAATGCCCCCGTGCTGCCCTGAAAACCTGTGTACGCGTAATTCTGCTGATAGCGCACCGCCTGCGCACCAAAGCTGAAAAGGTGGCGACCGCGCTGAACTGTCAAATTGTCGGTGTACAGGAAGGTGTTGTCACGAAGGATCTGCGGGGAACCGTTTGCCCCAAAATCGCTCAGCGTATTTGTGCCGAAGGTCTGCGATGAAAATCCCACATATTGTTGCGCACCGAACGGAATGCCTACCACTTTGTTGCCGTTCAGGCCGAATAGACCGCTGGGATCGGTCGGGATGCCTTGGTCCCAGCGCACGCGGGTGAAGCCGATGCGAGCTTCGTTCACAATGCTCGACGAGAACGTGTGAACGTATGTGGCACCGCCGAGCTTGGTTGGAAAGCTGCTAGCCGAAGGGAAGGAAATGGGCAGAAGGGCGGTGTTGCCATCGTTGGCGTTCGACTGAGAGTAGAACGCGGTAAGCTTGTCTGCCGAACGTGGGTCGTATTCGATTTTGATGTCGCCCTGGTTGTTGACGCGGAAGGTGCGCGTGGGCCCGATGAAGTTGTTTTGCGTGAGTCCATCGAGCGCCGTGTTGTTCGGCAGGGGATAGAGTTCAGGATGCGCGAAGAGGAAGGTTGCCACGGGATTGACGACAGGCACCCGGTTGTTGGCGTAGGGCTTGGGCGAGTAAAACGCGGCTGTTGTGGCAGTGGCGGGGGTGAAAAACTGTGTATCGAATAGCTGGTTCTTGACGGCAGAGAAGTCGCCCTGGCGCATGGCCGCGGTAAGCACGCTTGCGGTGCCGCTGCCACCGTTGTGTTCGCGCACACCTTCGTAATCCGCAAAGAAGAAGAGCTTTTTATGAAGGACGGGGCCGCCGATGGTGCCGCCGAAGATGGTTTGCGTAAAGGGATTGGTGGGAATGATGCTGGAGGGGTCGGCCTGGTGTTTGTTTGTCCAGCTATTAGCGTTGAGGTTCTGATTTTCCAGGTAGGCATAGGCCGAGCCGTGGAATTGATTCGTTCCACTTTTGAGCACGCTGACGATGTCGCCGCCGTTGACGTTGCCGTAGGTCGCGGGCGCGTTGGCTGTGATGACCTTGATCTCGGAGATGGCGTCCGGCGCGGGATTGTAGGCGATGAGGTTGTTCTGGCCTTCGTTTAGATCCACGCCGTCGAGTGTGTAGTTGTTGGCCTGGGCACGGTTGCCGTTCACGGCGACGATGCCGTTGTTCAGGGTGTTGCGCTCAAGCGCGTTGGTGCCGGTGAGGCCGTTGGGGTCCGTGTTGACCGCGCCCGGCTGGAACAACGTGACGGAAGAGAAATTGCGGCCGTTGAGCGGAATCTTCTCAATTTGCTGCTCGCTGATGGAAAGCCCGATGGTGCCGTCCGTGGTGTCGAGAATGGGCGTGGCTTCGCTGGTGACGCTCACGGTGTCACTGGCGCCTACGCTGACCTTCGCGTCCACCTTGGCGGTCTGGTTGATCTCAAGCTTGAAGGCGGGCACGGTGAAGGTGTTGAAACCCGTGGCGCTGACTTCGACCCGGTAGTTACCGATGGGCAGGAAGCGGACAGAATAGACACCCGAGGCGTTGCTGGTTGCCGCCGTTTGGACGCCGGTGTCGACATTGATGACGGCAATGCTGGCGTTGGGCACCGCGGCGCCGCTGGGGTCGAGCACTGTGCCCGATACCGATCCGGTGACAGTTTGTGCAAGCAAGCTGGTAGAACACAGGACGCATGCCGCGCTGATAGCGAGACACAGGTGGGACGATTTCATAAAGCCTCCAAAAGGGTGATCCACGCTCAATGGGCTGAGTCTCGGTCGCGACGCGTGAGCCGTCGTTACGAATAGTTTAATCGGATGCCGCTTGTCTGAGGTGGACCGGAGCGTTGGCGGTGTTTGACGAATCGGCTCTGGCTGTTTGCGGGGCCGCAGGACCAAACCTCAGGGGCTGGAGCCGTGCCTCTTTGAATATCAACGCCTGTAGATTCGTCAAACAGAACCTAGCAGGCAGACGTGCGCAGGCGGGAAGGTGTTTTCCCGGTGGTTTACGTCGAGGGATTCAGCGAGTGCTGGGCGGTGGGCATGTGAAGAGGAGGGAGCGGGATGACTGTTTGCACGTGGAGTGAACTATTGACTAGACTTACCGGCGTTGCACCTATGAGCGTGGCTGACCTGCATGGCTTGCGCTGGTAGCGTTTGGGGGATGCTTGCGCCGAGTACCAAAGCTTTTTAAGACCGTTCGTGTTGCCTGCCTTTGGTTTTGCGCGTGTGCTCAGGTTGCTGCACACGCGCAGAGCGCCGCGATGTGGCTTACGTCGTCGGATCGTACGATTCGGCTCGAGCGTAGTGATGTACCAAGGGCAGATCAAGCTGCAATACAGCCAAGTCAGGTGATTACTGTCGACCCAAAGCAGACCTTCCAGACGATGGATGGGTTCGGGTTTGCGTTGACGGGCGGCAG
Organism: uncultured Terriglobus sp.; assembly: GCA_964244665.1. Classification (GTDB taxonomy): domain Bacteria; phylum Acidobacteriota; class Terriglobia; order Terriglobales; family Acidobacteriaceae; genus Terriglobus. Next base: position 20,694 of record CAXTJO010000004.1, on the reverse strand, counting down.
CGCGCAGCTGCTTATGAAGATGGAGGCTGACAAGCGTGCCGCGATTCTGCGCGAGGTGTTCTTGCCGGCAGAGGATGGTATCGGGGTGAGCTACATTCGGCTCAGCATCGGCGCGTCGGACATGAACGATCACGTGTTTTCGTATGACGACCTGCCGGAGGGAGACACGGATGCAGCCATGGACCGTTTCTCACTGGAAGCGGACCGGGCCGATGTCATTCCGGTGATGAAGCAGATCCTGGCAATAAATCCAAAGGTAAAGGTAATGGCTTCACCGTGGTCTGCGCCGCTGTGGATGAAAACCAACGGGTCGGCACAGGGCGGCGTTTTAAAACCCGAAGATTTCCCAGCCTATGCCCTGTACCTGACGAAGTATGTTCAGGGCATGCAGGCCGAGGGGATCCGCATCGATACGATAACGATCCAGAATGAGCCGCTGAATGAAAAGAACACGCCCAGCATGCTGATGCTGGGCGAAGAGCAGCGTGTGTTCATCCGGGAAAATCTCGGACCGGCGTTTCGGAGCGCAGGTATTCAGACGGGCATCGTGCTGTACGACCACAACCTGGATCACCCGCTGTATGCGCTGGACATTCTGAGGGACAAGGCGGCAGCACAGTATGTGGACGGAAGCGGATGGCACCTGTACGGGGGCACCGTGGACGCGATGACGCAGGTGCACAACGAATTTCCGAAGAAAAACATTTACTTCACCGAGCAGAGCACGACGGAGCGAAAAGAGGGTAGTGTGCCTATCGCCTCGTCGGTAGGGCGGGTGATGGTCGGTGTGAGCCGTAACTGGAGCCGCAATATCCTGCTGTGGAACCTGGCCGCGGACCCTGAGAACGGTCCGCATACCGACAACGGCGGTTGCACGGGATGCCGCGGGGCATTAACGATCAGCGGCAACACCGTAACGAGACTGCTGGCGTTTTATACGTTGGCACAGGTGTCGAAATTCGTGCCGCCGTCTTCGGTCCGCATTGGCTCCAATACGAGTGAGGCATTGCCGAATGCGGCGTTCCGGACGCCTGAGGGCAGAACGGTGGTTGTGGTGTGCAATGTATCGGACAAGATGCAGAGCTTCTCAATACGAGAGGGTGCGCGGGTGTGGAACAGCACATTGGCCGCGGGAGCCGCGGCGACGTACCGATGGCAGTAGCAAGAGGCCGTACTGCGGTAAAGACTGATTCTGTTTTGTGCTGGGCCAAGCAGGGCATGCGCCGGCTATATTGCCTGTTATTGCTTCTGATGTCGACTTGGCTTGCCGGTCAGGCATCAGCGGCGAATGTGGGACCGCAGTCGCTGAAGGCGGTGCCGGCGCGACAGGCAAGTCCTGATTTTGGACCCAACGTGCTGATGTTTTCACCGGGGATGAGCGCGGTCGAAATGCAGCGGAGAATTGACGACGTTTACAGGACCCAGCAGCATAGTGAGTTTGGAGAGGGCCGCTATGCGCTTTTGTTTGCGCCGGGTGAGTACCACTTGAATGTGCCGGTGGGCTTTTACACGCAGGTGTCAGGCCTGGGTAAGATGCCGGACGATGTGACTGTTACGGGTGATGTGCGTGTGGACGCGGCTGCAGGGAACAACAATGCGACGACAACTTTCTGGCGTTCGGCGGAAAATTTTGCGGTGAAGCCAGCGGGCGGCACGATGCAGTGGGCGGTGTCGCAGGCGGTTGCGTTCCGCCGCATGCATGTGCATGGCGGCATGGTACTGAATCAGGAGCACGGATGGGCCAGCGGTGGATGGATGTCCGATACGGTCGTCGATGGCGAGGTGAACTCGGGCACGCAGCAACAGTGGATTTCGCGGAACACGCAGTGGCGGAGTTGGGCCGGATCTAATTGGAACATGGTGTTTCTTGGGGTCACGCATCCGCCCGCGGGCGAGTGGCCGAAGCGTGCGTTCACCAGCGTGAAGGTCGTGCCGGTGCTGCGCGAGAAGCCTTTTTTGCAGGTGGATGGGGCCGGCAAATACAGCGTCCGCGTGCCAGCACTGGCGCGTGACTCAGTGGGTGTCCGTTGGCGGCAGGAGCAGGACGAGGGACACTCGGTACCGCTTTCGGCGTTCTACATCGCTCATGCAGAGCGGGACACGGCGGCCAGCATGAATCGCGCGCTGCAGCAGGGTATGCACTTGCTGCTGACGCCCGGGACTTACGCGCTGACGGAGCCACTGCGTGTGACGCACAAAAACACAGTCGTTCTCGGACTTGGCTTTGCCACAATTCGTCCAATCAGGGGAACAGAGGCAATGATCGTCTCGGACGTGGATGGGGTGTCGGTGGCGGGCGTGCTGTTCGATGCGGGAACGGTATTATCGCCTTCGCTGCTGCGGATGGGCGAGCCAGGTAGCCATCGGGCGCACAGGAAAAACCCAATTGCATTGTTCGACGTGTTTGTACGCGTGGGTGGCGCGGGGCCGGGTGCCACAGACGCGGGCATTGTGGTGAACAGCGATGACACGATCATCGATCACACATGGATTTGGCGAGCCGACCACGGCGCGGGCGTCGGGTGGACCCTGAACCCTAGCCGCAACGGCCTGGTGGTGAACGGGGACCGTGTGACGGTGTACGGGTTGTTTGTGGAGCATCACCAGCAGTATCAGGTGCTTTGGAACGGGGAGTACGGGCGCACGTACTTCTATCAGTCGGAGATACCGTATGATCCGCCAGCACAGGCAGAGTGGGCGGACCCCAAGGGTGCGAACGGTTGGGCGTCGTACAAGGTGGCGGACGGAGTGAAGCACCATGAGGCGTATGGGCTTGGCGTGTACAGCGTCTTTTTACACCCTGGTGTCACGCTGGACCGCGCCATCGAAGTCCCGGAGACGACGGGTGTGCGATTCGAGCACATGATCACCGTGGCGCTGCAGCACCTTGGTGCCATCTCGCACGTGATCAATGACACGGGGGAGAGTACACAGACGGAGCCGCGTGTGACGCCAACGGTGACTTCGTTTCCGTAGGGTGTCAGCGGTTCGCCGTGGTGTCTGGTTGCGGCTGGCCACCCTCTTGCAGAACGTAGAACTGATTGGTGGCGAGTTGGTGGAAGATTTCGCGCTTGCCGTCGGGCCATAGTACGGCGACTGTTTCGACCGTGGGTGCGACGGCGACGCCGAAGTGCAGTCGAAGGTCGCTTTGCGACAGGTAGCTGCCGCCGCTCAGCACCTCCTGCATCTGGGTAACCCCGCCATGCGTGACGAAGACGCGGGCGTTGAGCGCGAGGCGATTGGACGGGTGGCCGAGCAGTCGAAAGGATATCCAGCGATTGCCGGGCGCGGGGTTGGTTTGCAGGATCATGGGTTCGCCTGTCAGATTTTCGACGACGACGTTGAGCTTGCCCGAGTTGAACAGGTCGCCCACGGCGAGGCCGCGGCTGACCTGCGGTGCAGTCAGGGCAGGGCCTGCCTGTAAACCAGCTTCGCGAAACGTGCCATCGCCCTGATTTATGTAGAGCAACTTGGGTTCACGGTATTTTGTTTGAAGTTTTGTACTGTCGACCTGGGGATACACGTGTCCGTTAACCAGAATCAGGTCGAGCAGGCCGCGGTTCGTGGTGTCCAGAAACGCGTCGCCCCAGCCCACGTAGGGGACACTGCTTTTGGCGATGGCTGCGGAATGGGCGACGTCTGTGAAGTTCATGCTGCCGTCGTTGCGGTACAGCTCCGCGTACTCGTCGCTGAAATGGGAGATTGCGATACTCATACGGCCGGTACGCAGGTAGTCGCCGACGGCGAGACCCATGTTGGCCTGCTCGGTACCGTCTTCGCTGAGTGCCACGCCGGCATCCGCGCCGATCTCCTTGAACGTGCCGTTGCCCAGCCCACGGTAGAGATAGTTCGGCTCGCCGTCGTTGGCGACGAGCAGGTCGAGCCTGCCGTCGTTGTCGAAGTCGGACCAGACGGCACCCAAGCCGAAAAAGTGTTTGGGATCGTCGACGCCGGCCTGCTTGGCAACCTCGGTAAAGGTACCGTTCCCATTGTTGTGCCAGAGCGTGTCGCCTTTGCCCTTGAGTCCGCGGGGGCCACACTGTACGGCGATCTCGTGGTACTGGCAGGTCTTTAGTGAGCCAAACGCGGGTAGATTGGCGAGGTCGAGATCGACGTAGTGCGGCACAAACAAGTCGACAAAGCCGTCGCCGTCATAATCGCCAAAGGTGACGCCGGTAGCCCAACCGGTGTCGGCTTTCAGGCCGCTGGCCGCAGTAACGTCTTTGAAGGTGCCATCGTGATTGTTGCGGTAGAGCACAACGCCGCCAAAGCAGCTCACCGCGAGGTCCGGCCAGCCGTCGTTGTCGAAGTCGCCGGTGGCGGCACCCATGGCCCAGCAGGGTGTGGCGACGCCTGCTTTTTCCGCCACGTCGGTGAAGGTGCCGTCGTGATTGTTGCGGTATAGCGCGCTGTGGGCAGGTTTGCCGGCCAGCGCCATGCTTACGCTGGGAGCGTTCGTGAAATAGATGTCGAGCCAGCCGTCGCCGTCAAAGTCAATCAATGCGACGCCGCCGCTCATAGACTCGACGATGAACTTCTGGTCGGGGCTGGAGAGGTGATCGAAGTGGATGCGCGTGGAGGCGGTGATGTCAACCAGAGTGGGCGTGACCTGGGCGGCCAAAGGCTGAAGTGCGAGCAGCAGAAGCAGCGCGGACCAGAGACAGCGGGTTTCAAAACGCGGGTTCGCCATATCAGGGCTGGGCCGTCGATGCGCCGGGCGCATCCAGCCGCATCTCCTGATACAGAGCGCGCAGCTTGTCTTTGATCGCCTTGTACTTCTCATAGGCGGCGACCTCGCGCCGGGTGTTGTCGGGTTGTTTCAGCCGACGATACAGCGCGGCAAGCCGAAAATGGACCAGTACGTCCGTGGGATCGGCTTTTTCAAGCGACTGCAGAATGGGCAGCGCGTCGGCCAGTTGGTCGGTCTCTACCAGTTCGTGGGCCAGGCCGACGCCTGCGTCCGTGTTGCCCGGCGACAGCTGCAGGGCGTGGCGGTACAGGCCGAGGGCTGCCTCGTGGTCGCCGCGTTCCGCCGCCAAGTCACCTAGCCGGGTGGTCGATCGGAAATCCGACGGATTTGCCTTCAGCGCCAACTGGTACTGCTGTGCGGCTTCGATTTTGAGTGCGGGTTCGGCGGACTGCCGCAGCACCTCGGCAAGCTCGAAGTGGCCGCCCGGCAAGTCTGGGTCTGCTGCGAGCGCGGCGCGGTAGTTGGCGATGGCGCCCTTGGTGTCCCGCTCCCGCGACAACTCGTGCGCCATGGCCTGGTGCATCTGGCCGGACTTTGGTGCGGCGATCGACAGGTCGAGCATGGCCTCGTTCGCCAGGTCGGTGTTGATGCGGTAGGCGGCGTACAGCACGCCGGGGTCTTCTGGCAGCCTGGCTCGTAGTTGAGCGGCGGCGGCGGCGGCGGCAGGCAGGTCTCCGGCACCGGTATCGAGCTCGATCAGCTCCAGCCCAACCTCCCGGAAGATGCTCGCCTGCGCGTCGGCTACACCCGGCAACGCGTCGGTAAGTGTGGCGCGGGCCAGGTCAGGGTGACCGTTGCGCCGCTGCGCCAGGCCCAGCAATGCCTTCAATCTGGGAACGGGTTGGACGGCAACGGCACGCGTCAGGAGCGGTTCTGCAGCGGCGTAGTCGTGATTGAAATAGAGCAGTACGCCCAGGTTCGCGTTGGCGTCCGTATTGTCCGGATCGGCCTGCAGCACGGCACGGAACTCGACAACCGCCTGCGCCGGCTGCTTTTGCGCCAGCAACTCATGGGCGCGCTGCAGGTGCTGCGCAACGCTGCCAGAGCCTGCTGCCCCCTGCGCTGCAAGATCGCCCCGCAGTGCCGCGGCCAAAGCGCAACCAGCCAGCAAAACCAAACCAGAACCCTGTAGAAAACCTCGCATGACTCCTGTAACACCCTATGGGACAGACGCACTTTGGCACAAACAGAAAGCGGGGGCAGACCGGATTCGGTCGCCCCCGCTCGCTGGTAGTTGTTGGTTAGAAAAAGAAGCGACCGCTAAGCTGCATGTTGCGGGCCTGGTTGCTGGTGCTAGTGATCTGGCCACCGCCGTTGGTTGTGTCGGTGTTGGGCACGCCGAAGGTGGGGTGGTTCAAGACATTGTTTACATCGGCCCGGATGGAAATACCGATGGTTTCGTTGTAGTGGAATGTTTTACCGAGCGAGACATTGAAGCTCTCGTAGCCAGGACCGTAAAGGCTATTGCGGCGAACGTTCCCGAATGTATTTGTGGCCGGCGTCGCATACGCAGCCGTGTTGAAGTATGCCTGCAGTGTACGGTGGGTCGGGTTGGGGTTTCCGATGAGGTTGGGCCGAAGGCGGAAATTCTGTGCCCCCAATGCATAGTTACTGACAATACCGCCGTTGATCGTCGGTGTGAATGGGTTGCCATCCTGCACCTGGAAGGTGGCGGAGGTTCGCCAGCCGCCGATCGCGGCATCGACGAAGTGGTTGTTATTCAGGAACTGCTGCCCGATGCCGAAGGGCAATTGATACACCACGTCGCCCTTCCATGCATTGCGGATGTCAAAGTTCGACGGTCCGTAGTTTGCACCGAAGTCGTACGCATCCTGGTACTGCAGGGTACCTGCACGACTGCCCCAACCGGAAGAATCGATGTCGTCCAAGAATTTAGACCACACATAGTTGGTGTCAAAGCTCAAACCGTGCGAGAAGCGTTTGGTCACGCTCACCTGGGCAGAGTTGTAGTTGGAGATGGCCCCTACCTGATAGCCGTTTAGATCCAAAAACTGTGCAAACGGCCTTGCTGGCTGGCCCTTGCCTAGATTCGCTACGGTAAGTTGGTTGATACCGGACGGGAACACAAGGTTATAACCGTGGCTGCCAACGTAGGCCAATTGCACCGCCAGGTTGCTGCCAATCTGCTTTTCAATGCCAAAGTTGTACTGGATGATGCGTGCCACGGGTGTGTTGTACGGCACATAGTTAAAACTCTGACCGTTTCTGCTAGCCGGGTTGGTGCTCACCACACCATAGGGCAAGTTGGTCCCAGTGCCGGCCAACGTCGTTACGTATGCAAGTCCGTTCGAGCTGTCGGACGCATTGCCGGTGGAAAGAATGGCCTGGCCTTCGCCTGGGCCGTACTGGTCTAAACTCCAGTCGTAAGAGTAGAGGCCGATGCCGCCGCGAACGACCGTGTCAGGCCTTGCGGTGTAGGCGAAACCGACACGGGGTAGAACTATGTCGTACTTATTGCTCTGCATTGCGGTGCGCCCATTGGTTTTATTGGCAGCAAACCAGATTGCACCGGGCGTGTTGGTTGCGGTATTCAGAATCGTTGGATCGAAGGTTGCCTGATCATTTTTGGCATCCTTCCATCCGAGTTGGACTTGATATCGAATACCCAGATTAAGGGTGAGGTTGGGGCGAATTTTATAGTCGTCCTGCACGAATATTTGAGGCGTCTTCTGCCGGCCTGCATACTCAGGCTGTACTTGCGCGCTCCAGTCGTGCGCGGTGCCGAGCAGGAAATCTGCATACTCGAAGCCTGAGTTTTTGTCGCCCAAACTGCCCTTGGTATAGTCTCCCGTGAAGCCGAACGATCCCGGATTTAAGTTACCCCATGCGGTCGAATTGTCCTCGTTGATGAGAACTTCTCCACCGAAGTGCAAAACATGGCGGCCACGAATCAATGTGACCACGTCTGACGGATCGAATACATGCTCTTTATAAACGGCATTGATGCCTGGTCCAAGGCCAAGTGTGCCGTTGTTGAAGTTGGTGCTGGGGAATCCGTCCGCCTTTGCATACTGGAATCCGAGCTTCTGCGGAAAACCGCCGCCAAAGCTTTGACCCACAAAGAAGTTGAGCTGATTGGTGTACCCAAAACGAACCTCGTTCACAAAGTTGCTGCTAAAGCTGTGAACGTCGGTAATCTGCGCGTTGTAGCTGTCCACGTCACCGGCGTAGCAGTTTACCGGGCAAATGTTCTGGCCAATGTTAAACGCCGGATTGTCGCGCTTCTGGACCGTAGTGGTAAGGCGGTTCTTATCACTGAGATTGAAATCAAGCCGTCCGAAGTACTTTTTGAACGGATTAGACTGCGTGCCTTGGTAAAAGTAATTGTTTGTCGTAAACCCCTGCGAGTAGACGCCATTCGTGAGTGACGCCGCGGTTACGTTGCCTGGACGGTTCGGCATCGGATAAAACGCTTGGATGTTTTTGGCGACAGCATCAAAGCGGGCCTGCGGAATTATATTGCCCGCAAACGGTGTGCGGCCTAACTGGCCGTTGGCGGTTACGGTCGTTGCCGGGTCATAAATGCAACCGGGGGTGCTTGCACCGCCGGCAGTGGTTGGGGCGCAAGTCACACCAGGAACCAGTTGCTGCGAAAAATCACCATTGCGCTGTGCCGTTGTCGGTACTGTCGAAAATCCGTTAACGGCAGAATTGTTATTAATCTGGTCGTAATTGAAATAAAAGAAGGCCTTGTCCTTCAGAATAGGACCGCCGACGGACCCACCGAAATTGTTGAAGCGGACCCGGCTCTTCGCATCGGAGAAATATGAGATGGCATTGTAGGCGTCATTCTGGTTGTATTCGTACGCCGCGCCGTGGAACCGGTTCGCGCCACCCTTGCTGATTTGGTTGAACAGGATGCCGCCCACGCCATATTGCGCGGAGAAGGCCGACGTGCTGACCTTGACCTCCTGAACCACCTCGAACACATACGTGTCAGCGTTCGCGGAACTGGGCAGCGTGGACTCCGCGCCGTCAGAAAGGATTGAGCTATAAGGCAGGTTGCCGTTGACCGCTACCGATTGACCGGGCGTGTTACCGAGTGGGGCAGACGGCGTGGCGGCGGCACCGGCTATCAACGTGGTGAAGTTCTCCCATGTGGGGCCAGTACCGCTGCCGCCCGTGTTTGGTAGTTCGTTGAGCGTCTTAAAATCAAGCGTGGAAGATTGTTCGCCAGTTTCCGTTTCAATTAGAGCCACATCGGTGTTGACCGAAATTGTGTCTGTCGCTGCACCCACGGCCAACTTTCCATCTACGGTGACCGTCGTCACGTCCAGATTCAAGCCGGTGCGACTGAAATTGGAGAAGCCGTCCTTGCTGAAGGTGATGGTGTAGTTGCCGGTTACGATGGGGCCGGAGTCGAAGAGGCCGTCTTTGTTGGTGGAGAGGGTTTTGCTCACACCGGTGTTGGTATTCAGGATGGTGACGGTGACGTCGGGGAGCAGGGCGCCGGTTGCGTCTGTTGCTGTGCCGCGGATATCACCGGCATTTGCGCTTTGTGCGTGGGCAGACAAACCGACGGACAGACATGACACCGCCAATACGATTGGAACTATGTTGCGCCTCATGGGCGACCTCCAAAGATGCGACTGCAAAGCTAAATTCGTTAGGGCGGTCTCACCGCAATCCGAGCGACCCTGTGTCTCTGTCAGCTGCGACATGTATTAAAGCTCCGCTGAAAGATGGATGTCAACACCAGCTTCGCCAGGCTGTGTTGGGCCTAGCCGAATACCTGAATCTGAGTGCGAACGGAGGGGATATCGGCCACAATGCCTGAGGGACAGGGAGGGATGCTCGAGCGACTGAGCGCACTTCTGACAACCGCGTTCGCGGCTAAACCCGAGGCCGATCCATACCACACGGTGCTGCCCACAGCCGACTAGATGTTCGACCGCCAAACAGGACCGCACTGACCAGTCCACTTGCTGAGCCTGCGGAGGCCCAAATAGCAAAAGAGACACGCTGGTCTAGAGCCCTCTCAGCGCCGCCCGACGACTGCAATAAGCGGGTCTCCTTCGGAGGCTTCCCGCAGCACCTCTGCGTTGAGATCGCGGAAGCCGGCGCGCTCGAGGTAGAGGCGCACCAGGGCGGTGTGTCCCGTCTTATCGAGCGATCGCCAGATTGCTACCGCCTTGGTCGGGAAGCAGCGGTTGGAGAAGGAGACGATAAAGGGCGCGCCCGGCCGGAGAACCCGCAGGACGTCAGTAAAGACTGCCACGGGACGTTGCAGGTATTGAACGCCCACACAGCACAGGGCAGCATCGCAGCTTGCAGCCGCTAGTGGCAGGCTGGGATCGCGGTTGAGATCCTGCACAAAACCCTGGTTGAGGCGGGGGTTTGCCCTGAGTTCCTCGGCGTTCATACCCTGGCCGATGACCTGGGTGAAGGCCACCTCCGGCGGCAGATGACTTACCCAACTCGACATCAGGTCCAGAAGCACGCCCTTTGATGGCAAGATGGCTCGGTAGTAGGAGGTGAGCGCTCGCGTGGCTGCCTTATCGATGTGGGAGACCAAGCGGGCCGGCGCGTAGAAGTCAGCGTCGTCGCTTCCGTCTTCCTTGCGGAAGGCGTTGGGTGGTAACTCGGGGAGATGCTCGCTCGGCCCTGCCATTTGTTTCCGTCCTTCTTCATCGGACGTCGTTTATGCGCTCGATGTCTTGCTCTGGATTTCGCGCCAGAATGCGGAAGCTTGATTGGGACCGTTTTCAGCATTTATGTTGCGGCTGACATTGATTCAGGAGTGTGAGGAAGCATCGCCATTCATGCGCGTGGTCTGTGAAACTACCCTGGCGAGTCGCGCTAACGATAGGCATGATGCGGAAAAGTACGGTCTTCGTTATAGGGGTAGATCTATCGAATATAAGGATTTCTCGACCTACTATAAAGTTCTCGACATACTACAAAGTTCCCGACAGACGACATGATAAGTTTCGCGCTTCACCACGTGGGATGCCGAGTCTTCAGTGATGGTTTGCAGGCGGTCACCTCTTCGGGCAATGAGAAGAAGGTGATAGCCGCGTCAGGCGAGCCGGTCCGCGTAAGCCTTTTCTTGGACCGGAGGATGGCCCTGTCATGTTTTGTAGAGGCTCCTGGGGCATCCCTGTCGGCATGGTGATGGCCGACTTCAGCAGCTACTCGTGGCAGCAAGCTTGAGGGCTGGACAGATCTCTCCGTTAAAGTGTCCTTTCCGAAAGGGTCGCGGATGAAGGTAGAAGTGAGGGTTCCAGCTCCAGTCGCCAGCTTAGTTACTTGTGGTTTGTTTGGCTTCTGCTTTCGCGGCAGATTCCAAGGCATGTTGAAGGTCGTTGGTGAGAGAGGCGGGTGTGCCGATGGCGGGAAGGGGAGTGGGCCAGGTGCAGGTAACGCGTGTAAAGGGTTTGGGTATAAGGAAGCTGTCCCAGGATCGAAGCGTCCAGGCGCGGGCGGGGTGAAGATAGAAGGGGCTTAGGGTGGGGATAGTGGCGCGGAGAGCGATGGCAGCGGCGCCGGGTTTGGCCTGGTGGCGAGGCCCGCGTGGACCGTCGACGGTGATGGCAGCTTTATCGCCATGTTGCAGGGCTTTGGTAAGGGCGAGGAGGCCGGCGATGCCCCCGCGGCTGCTGGAGCCGCGAATGGGGGCGAAGCCGAGGCGCTGGACGATGCGGGCAATAAGCTCCCCGTCGAAGGATTGAGAGATGAGGATATGGATGTTCAGGTTTCGATACCGGTAGGCGGCAAGCAGCAGGGTGTCATGCCAGAAAGGATATAGATCGGGACCGGAGATCTGATCGGCGGGGCGTGCACCGGGGGCGGCAACGGTGCGGAAGCGGAGGGTGAGGCAGAGAAGGCGGATGGCGGTGGCGACAAGGGGCGGGAGAATGGCGAGGGTTAGGCGCTGCTGGCGGGTGAAGGCCGGGATGGATGGTTTGCTCAAGGTGAGTTCCAGGGTTTGATTGTAGGGCGCGAGTATCGGCTTGCGCGGGAGATGGGGCCGGGTAGACTGTGGGCACGGCGGGTGACGGTTTGACGTCGGGCATGGGGCACGATGGGTGAGGCGGAGAAGGTCAGGTCGGCGGTAGACGCTCGGCTGCAGGCAGTCATGCCGGTGGATGTTAACGCGGAGCTGCTGGACGCGCTGGACCGGATGCCGGACGGGTTGATGCTGCTGGACCGCGCGTGGCGGATTACATACGCGAATAAGCTGGCGCGGCAGATTAGCCGGGTGCAGCCGGAATACCTGAATGGGCCGACCCACTGGGAGGTGTATCCGGCGACGCTGGGACCGAGGCAGAGCGGCGATACCGGCTGGCAATGGATGAGGGTGTGCCGGCAGAATTCGAGTTTCTTTATGTGCCATTCCAGGTCTGGTACAAGATTCGGGTGTTTTCGACATCGGCGGGAATCGCGTTGCATTATTCGGATGTAACGGCGCTGCACCGGGCGCAGGGCTTACGCGACGCAGCATTGCAGCAGGCACAGCAGGTGTTGGCAGCGACGGAGATCGCGGTGATGGGGCTGAACCGGGAGTGGACGATCACATTCTTGAACGAAGCGGCACGTCACATTGCAGCACCGGCGGGCGATGTGCTGGGCAAAAATTTGTGGAATGTTTTTCCCCACCTGGTATTTGCGGACTCTCCGTTTGTGGAGAAGTATTACCGCGCGATGGTGCAACGGGAGGCGGGGTCGTTTGACGCATGCTGCGGAGAGCCGCTGAACGTATGGGTACATGTGGATGCGAGGCCGGCGAACGATGGAATTGTAGTGTTTACGCGCGACATAACGCAGGAGCGGAAGGACGCGGAGGCGCTGCGCGAGAGTGAAGCAAAGTACCGGCTGTTGACAGAGCTTGGTCCGACGGCGATCTGGATGGGAGCCGCGGATGGCCAGATTACATATGCAAATACACGGTTCCTGAAATACATCGGGGAGCAATTTACGCCAGGGCACGGGATAGCGGATGGTGGCTGGCTGCAGGCCTTTTTTGAAGAGGACCGTCAGCGGGTAGCGGCGCGGTGGACACAGTCGGTTTTGACAGGCGAGGACTACGATTGCGAGGCACGGTTGATCCGCGCGCGGGACGGGGCGGTTCGTTGGTGGCACTTGAAAGCTTTGCCGCTGCGCGATATGGCAGGGGCAATCACGCTGTGGCTGGGTGTGGCAAATGAGATTCACGAGCAGAGATCGGCCGCAGAGGCTTTGAAGCGGCAACGCGAAGAGACGGAGCGGCAGAGGCATGAGTTGGAAGCCGTTTACGATACGGCACCGGTTGGGCTGGCTTTGTTTGAGCCAAGGGAATTCCGCTACCTGCGGGTGAATCAGCGACAGGCAGAAACACTGGGGCGGCCGATCCACGAGTTGTTGGGTAAGCCGGTGAGTGACGTTGTGACACAGATGGAAGTGTTGCGGCTGTTTCAGCAGGTGGCAGATGGAGGCACGGTGCGGGACCACACTTACACGACGGAATTGGTGGACCGGCCAGGGGAGACGCGATACTTCAACGTGAATTACTCGCCGGTGCGTGGTGTGAATGGAGAGGTGCGCGCGATTAGCGCGGCGGTACTGGAGGTGACGCAGCAACAGAAGGCTGAGGCGGCGCTACGACAAAGCGAGAAGCTGGCGGCGGTGGGGCGGCTGGCGTCATCGATCTCGCACGAGATTAACAATCCACTGGAGGCGGTGACAAACCTGCTCTATTTGACGGCGGCGGAGCCCGGGTTGAGCGAGGCCGGCAAAGAGTATGTACGGATGGCGGAGGACGAGGTGCGGCGGGTGTCGCAGATTGCGACGCAGACGCTGCGATTCCATCGGCAGCAGAACAGCCCGACGGAGGTGACGCCGGCTCAACTTGTGGATCCGGTGCTGAACCTGTTCCACGGGCGGCTGGTGAACAGCCGCATTCATACAGAAGCGTCGTACAGCACGGTGCGGCGAGTGTTGTGTTTTGAAAACGACATCCGGCAGATCCTGAACAACCTCATTGCGAATGCGATCGATGCCATGCGCAATGGCGGTCGACTGATGGTGCGGGCGCATGAGGCGTGCGATTTGCGGAGCGGCAGCAAGGGCGTGCGGATAACCGTAGCCGATACCGGGCACGGCATGGATGCAGAGATCGTGCAGCGAGTGTTTGAGCCGTTTTATACGACGAAAGGCTTAAACGGGAACGGGCTAGGTTTGTGGATTTCGCAGAGTATCGTTGAGCGGCATCAGGGGCAATTGCGGGTGCGTTCAAGGCGGGCAGAAAGAATACATGGGACGGTATTTTCGCTGTTTTTGCCGAGTGAGCCGCTACCGTCGGAGTAGGCGGGTGTTTATCGGAGTGTTGAGGGGGCGCGGCCACCAAGGCGGGGCGTTGCGGGCGCGGGTAAGGTGACGAGCGAAAAAGCGCTGTAAAGGGAGGCACCACTGCGAATGGAATGGCGGATCAGGTCGGAGATGCCTTCAAGCAGGTTGGCGTAGCGGAGAGCGCCCGAATCGATCGGGGTAAAGCCAAGCTCAGCCACGAGGGTGCGGACAGTTTCCTTCGCGATGGGATGGTCGGAGGCGAGATGGACGCTGGCCTGGTGACTGCGGAGGTCGTCGGGGGCGACTTCGAACACTTCCATGGGTAGTGTGTTGAAGGCCTTGACGATCTTAGCGTTGGGGAGTTCGGCCTGGAGTTTTCGCCGGCGGAGAGCGGGCCGACGGGCCCTATGCCGCCGTCAGTGCGGGTTTCGTTATTGTTGCGGTCGATGACAGGCTTGCCATTGAGCAGTAAGGTCGTCGACGATGTGCGAGGCAGGCGCACCGCGGACAGCCCAGACAAGGACGTCTCCGAAGGCAGCGGCATAGGTGTTGGAGCCAGCCTGGGCCGCGTGGCCGGCGAGGGCTGCGGCAGCCTGCGCTTTGGCGAGGTCGCGTGCGCCAAAGAAGACATGGTGACCCTGGCGGGCGAGGACGATACCAAGAGAGCGGCCCATATTGCCGCTGCCGATCATGCCGATGTTCATGGAAGAGTCCTCCAAGGGAAAGATGCTGTGTGTCAGGGTGGGACTCGGAGGATATCCGACGTTGGTACGGGGCATTGCAAGAGGTTGAAATTCGAGCCTATACTTCGCGGGTTTGGATGCTGCCGGTGTGGTTGTTACGACAACTTGTCGTAGCTCTCCCAGGCAGTTGAAGCGTCTGATAGATGAAAGCCCGAAAGGGTCAAAGTGAAAGGCTAGGCAAGTGTATGGCAGTGGCAGAGATGGATGTGGACATAAACGCGGCGCTCATCGCGGAGTTGAATCCGTGGGAGGCGCAGGCGGCGCGATTTGACTTTGCGGCGAAGAAGCTGGATCTGGACGCGGGAATCTGGAAGATCCTGCGGCAACCGGCGCGCGAAATTATTGTGCACTTTCCGGTGGTGATGGACGACGGCAAGATTGAGGTGTTTACCGGGTATCGCGTGCAGCATTCGATGGCTAGGGGGCCGGCGAAGGGCGGGATTCGGTATGCGCCGGACGTGAGCCTGGACGAGGTACGGGCGCTGGCGAGCTGGATGACGTGGAAATGTGCGGTGGTGAATATTCCATTTGGCGGGGCCAAGGGCGGGGTAATCTGCGACCCGAAAAAGATGAGCCAGGGAGAGCTGGAGCGGATGACGCGGCGGTTTACGAGCGAGTTGGTGGAGTTTATCGGGCCAGAAAAAGATATTCCCGCGCCGGACATGAACACGAACGAGCAGACGATGGCGTGGATTATGGATACCTATTCCATGCACGTGCGGCAAACGGTGACGAGCGTGGTGACGGGCAAGCCGGTGAACATTGGCGGGTCGCGCGGTCGCACCGCAGCGACAGGGCGGGGTGTGAGTGTGGCGTGCGATCAGAGTCTGCGCTACCTGGGCATGACACCGGGTGAGTGCCGGGTGGTGGTACAGGGTTTCGGGAATGTGGGGTCGAATGCAGCGCTGCTGCTGCAGGAAAAGGGCTACCGTGTGGTGGCGATCGCGGAGTGGGATTGCGGGTTGTATAACTCGGTCGGGATCAACATACCAGCGCTGATCGAGCACCGGAAGAAAACGGGGAGCATCCGCGGGTTTGCAGGAGCGGAGGAGGCAAACTCGGACGAATTGCTGACGAGTGAGTGCGAAATCCTGATTCCGGCGGCGACGGAGAATGTGATTACGAGCAGGAATGCTGCCGGCATACGGGCGAAGATATTGTGCGAAGGAGCGAATGGGCCGACGACGCCCGCCGCGGACGAAATTCTGCAACGCAACGCAGTGTTTGTTGTGCCGGACATTCTGGCGAATGCGGGCGGTGTGACGGCAAGTTATTTTGAGTGGGTGCAGGACCGGATGGGATACTTTTGGACCGAGGACGAAGTAAACGAGCGGCTGGACCGGATCATGAGCGCCAGCTTTACGGATGTGATCCGGTATGCGGAGTCACACGGGGTGAACAATCGCATTGCCAGTTACATGCTGGCGATTGATCGAGTAGCCTACACGACGAAACAGCGCGGAATTTACGCTTAAGACGCATAAAGCATGAGTTTTCGGCGGTGCAGTGCACCGCCGAGTTGTGCTTGAGCAAGAGCAAGCGTCATGTGCGGGGCCGGCGGGGCCTGGGTGTGGGAGAATGTTGGCATCCGCTGTGAGTGACGGCGGGGGGTGGCCGTGAACTTACCCAACTCCATGACGTTGAGCCGCATTGCATGCGTACCGCTGCTGATTTGGTGGTTAAGCGCGAGTGCGCCGCTGCATGGGCACGCGCAGGAATGGGCGGTGTCGCTATTGTTTATTGCGGCAAGCGTGACAGATGGGCTGGATGGCTATCTGGCGCGGAAGCGTGGGCAGATTACGACGATGGGAATGCTGCTGGATCCGCTGGCAGACAAGCTGCTTGTGACGTCGGCGTACATTGCGCTGGTGGCGTTCGATCCGGCGGTAGTCAAGCCGTGGATTGCAGTCGTGGTGATTGGGCGGGAGTTCCTGGTAAGCGGCTTGCGATCGATCGCGGCGAACGAGGGTTTCACGATCGACGCGAGCGAGATCGGAAAACTGAAAACGGTAATCCAGATTGTGAGCGTGGTGGCGTGCGTGTTCGACCGGGGATACGAGGTCTGGGTGTTCGGGCCGGGATCGAACCTGCTGGGCGGGACGGGGTTTGGGTGGTTTGTGCTTCCGGTGCACGTGATTGCGGTGACGGCGATTTACTGGATGACGTTTGTGTCGATCTTGAGCGCGGTGGACTATTTCTCGGCGTTCTGGGGCAAGGTAAACCGGGCGAGCGAGGTGCGGCGGGTGCAAGGCAGTGCGCTGCTAAGCCGGAAGAAGACGGCGTAGTAAGGCTTGCACCCACACAATGGGCTGGTCGATGCAGTGTTCCAGCCGTCGACTAGATGGATACGATGAGCGGCTAAAGGATGTGGTCCTTGTCGTGAAGTGTGTCAGCGAGGCTGGCGGATGTCTTGACAGGCAGGCCGGGAGGATTGCTGAGAGCTGCGATGGTCTTCCAAGGGTCACGCTTGTTGGGGTCGGGAAGAAAGGCCGGTAGCTGGATGCGCATGTGGTTGGAGATTATCTCGGCGGAAGGTTCGTAAAGTTCGCGAATCTGCTTGAGGCGGATGCGGGAGTCCTGGCCGTCACACAATTTGAGATCGAGACCGTCAAGCGAGTTGCAGAGTTGGCGATAGGTGGTGTCGGGCAGACGATCTTCGTCCCGTTCTATGACGAGATTGTGGCTAATTTGGAAGACATGCCCGATGTCGGTGAGGACGTGACGCCCCATGGCGAAGGTGAGCTGGGCCTGGCGGACGGGTTCACCTTCAAGCACGGTAATGAGCAGGGCGCAGGTGTCCAGAATGCAGACAAGTGCCGTAAGCCAGTTTTGATTATCGTGCTGGGAGCGGTAATAGCAAAGGATTGGATAGGAGATGTGGGATTCGAGGACTTCGGCGCCCCAACGTTCCCATTCGACGAGGAGGAGGGCGATGGCTTCGTCACCGCCGGGGTAGGCGTGACGGCGAATGAGTTCGCCAGCGGTGGGCGGCGAGCCGGCGCGACTGTCGAGCATGGCGACGAGAACCTCGCGGTTGCTAAATGCCTGATAAATCACAGGAACATAGCCGATGACGAGGGCGACAAATCCCAAGCCAACGCCTGATTCAACGACGATCAGGGCGCGGGCGGTCTGGCTGAGGGGTGTGACGTCGCCCGGACCGAGGGTGAACAGACTGGTACCGCTGACATAGAGGTCGGTTAGCAGGTGAGTGCTAACGGCCAAGCGTGGCTCAAGCGCGTCGTGGAAGTTTGAGCCAAGCGCGAAGAAGAGCAAGCCGAAGCCGCCCACGAGCAACGCCGCCCACACGATGAGCAGCAACAGCAGCGAGAGCGGGCCAAAAACGCTGTAAAGCTGGTCGCGCGCACGCGGGTTTGAGAAAAAGCCAGCGATTGCCGCCCACGGACGCCACGTCATGACGAAAAAAGCGCGGGTTATTCGAAATCGACCCTTTGGGCGCCGGGGAAGAATGACGGTTTGAAAGGCGTCAACCATGACGCTGAGCACGAAAAAGAGGCCGAGGAGGAGGGCAAGAACGTGCATGCGTGTCTTTTGGATTCCGGAGCGACGGGATGGATGCTTGTTTTGACTTGTGCCAGTGCTGCCGGACAGAGATGTATAGGCGCTGCCCCGTTCTGTGCCGCCGCGACTGGAATCACTCCGCAGGGTGCAGAAAAGCCCGCCGGTAAGCGGGCTTTTCTACTGTGTTGCGGTGGTGTTAAGGAGCCAACGTTAATTGGCTGGAGTGTGCGCCGGCTGGATTCGGTGCACGAAGTGATAAGGGGGCCACGGTCCGGAGAGCTGCATGCGGCAGTCCTTCATGGATGTGGTGGCGGAGCTGTATTTGTTTTGGTAGCGCTCCACGCACTTGTTGTCGATGAGATGCGCAATGTCGAGTAGCATTTTGCCTCCGCCGGCGCGTTTGCAGGTGATTTCTTCGGCGATGGGGAGGAACATGCGATGCATTTGCAGCGACAGGGCACGGGCCTTGGACTGTCGTTCGCGTTGAGCGCTTGCATTCTCGCGCAGGCTGCTGAGGTATTCCTTGCCGACGGAGTTGGCCAGAACTTTGCCGCAGGGCAAACCGCAGTTATCGTCGACAAGAACTTTGAGGTGCATTTCCGCCTTGCCGCGAAGACGCTCGACGTTTGCGGAGAAGTGCCGGTGGTTGGAGCGGACGGAGCGGCGCAGAGCGTCGTCGTCCTCAAACGTAGTGCCGAAGCGGAAGGGAAGCACGGTGGAGTTGCGGAAGGTGTCTGCGATGACGCGGGCGTGGTCGCGCTGGCACTGCGGGTCCATGCGCGCGGCATCCTCCGGGCTGTGCTCGGAGACGACAATCGCGAGATCGCTGGCTGGAAAGAGGAAAGTCTGGTTTCCGAAGAGGCCGGTGACGCCCTCAAAGGGCATGGGACGGCGGTGGCGAAGCAGCTCTGGGAAGGCGCTGCGTTCGGTGATGCAGTAGGCGTACCAGGACATGGCGCTGGAGCTCCGTTCTGAGTGCGCGGCTGGTCAAGTTGCCGGCCGCTGCAAGATAAATTCTGGTGCTGAGAGACTGCTGGCCTCACGGGCCAATCGAGCACGAACTCGACTTGCGTTCTGGCTCGTCGCGGTAAAGGGGACTGATCCGATCGCGAAGCGAATAGTAAGCCGCTGTGGAAACCTTTGGCAAGTACTGTTTCTAGTGCGACCCCGGAATATGGGCGCAGGTCGGATTTGCCGTGGATTATTCGGCTTCGCTGGTGGGCGGGGATGGCGGCAAAATCATGAGGTGCGGCGCCGGATCAGACAAATGGCCGACGGACTGAGTGCGCCAGCCAAAATGAACGGCGAGCATGCGAACGCCAAAGCCGGTAACGGTGCCGATAGTGGCGGCGCGGCTGACTGGTGCGCCCAGGTGCTGCAATGCCAGGAAGAGAAACGCCGAGAGCGCGGAGACGAGGGCGTAGAGCTCGCCTTCCTGGAAGACGCGCGGGGAGTGACCGGAGAAGAGATCACGCAACGAGCCGCCGCCGACCGCGGTGACGATGCCGAGCAGGAGGCACGGCAGGAAGCCAAGGCCGGCGTTCATAGCGCGGGTGCTGCCGGCAACAGTGTAGAAGCCGAGCGACAGGGCATCGACGACGTTCATGAAGGCAAGAGTGCGCGGGCCGATGGAGCGGCCAATGAGTAGGGAAAGTGCGGCGCCGAGAATGGCAAAGGCCAGATAGGACGGGTGCTGCAGAGAGAGCGGCGGACCTTCGTTGATGAGAACGTCGCGTGTGATGCCGCCGCCGACACCGGAAAGAAGACCGAGGCCGAGGATGCCGGTGAGGTCGAAGCGGGAGCGGCGGTCGCGGCGCGCGGCAAGACCGCCGCCGAGGGCGCCGAGCACGATGGCAGTAATTTCGAAGAAGTGAAAAGCGGTGCTGGAGAGCCGTGCCGCCGGGGGAAGCGGGATGGGAAGGGCAACGAGAAGGGGATGGGCGTGCACGGGTTGTGACCTGCTTTGATTGTCGCCGCTTTCATAGTGCAGGTCAGCGACCGAGGGGTGGAAGATTTGTGGGTGCGGTGGAAGGGATAGTGGGGCTGAGCAGGGTCCGGACGGGGTCGGGCAGCTCTTGATCGGCGCTGTGGAGGAGGAGTGCGAGATTCCAGAGATCGGTATTTGTAAGGGCGCGGGAATAGGCGGGCATGCCGGAGCGGCGGACGCCGTAGTTGGTGACCCAGAAGAGCTGGCCGGCGGGTTTGGCGCTGGTGGACTTGCTGTCGCGGCCGAAGAACTGCTGGGCGTGGGGGAGCATGGCGCGGCCGAGGGCGGCTTCATGGCCGGGGTTGCCGTGGCACTGGGCGCATTGGGTGCGGTAGATGCGGGCGGCGGCCTCGTAACTGTCTTCGGAGGCGGGGAAGGGCGGCTTCTTTGCTTCAGCGTCGAGG
>CAXTJO010000003.1:99722-120724 GCA_964244665.1 uncultured Terriglobus sp. | reverse complement strand
CGCGGTAACCCGACCGTTGAGGCGGATGTGCAGCTGAGCGGCGGTGCGATTGGCCGGGCCGCGGTACCGAGCGGCGCCAGCACGGGCGAGCACGAGGCCGTGGAGCTGCGCGATGGCGACAAGCAGTACTACCTGGGCAAGGGCGTGTTGCAGGCGGTGGAGAACGTGGAGAGCGTGCTGGCACCGGAGCTGACGGGGATCGACGCGAGCAACCAGCGGCTGGTGGATGCGACGATGCTGAGCCTGGACGGAACGCCGAACAAAAGCCGGCTGGGGGCGAATGCGATCCTGGCCGTGAGCATGGCGACGGCGCGGGCGGCGGCGAATGCGCTGAAGCTGCCGCTGTACCGGTACCTGGGCGGGGTGAATGCGTGCCTGCTGCCGACGCCGATGATGAATATTTTGAACGGCGGGTCGCATGCGGACAGCAACGTGGATTTTCAGGAGTTCATGATTATGCCGGTGGGCGCGGAGAGTTTTAGCGAGGCGCTGCGATGGGGTACGGAGACGTTCCATACGCTGAAGGGCGTGCTGAAGAAGAAGGGCTACAACACGGCGGTGGGCGATGAGGGCGGGTTTGCGCCGTCGTTGAAGTCGAATGTGGAGGCGGTGGAGTTGATCTTGGAGGCGATTGAGGCGGCGGGATTTACAGCGGGGGAGGAGATTGCGCTGGCGCTGGATCCGGCGTCGAGTGAATTTTTCGACAAGGATGCGGGGAAGTACATTTTCAGGAAGTCGGATAAGTCGCAGAAGACGCCGGCGGAGATGGCGGCGTATTGGGCGGATTGGGCACGGCAGTATCCGATACTCTCTATTGAAGATGGTCTGGCAGAAGACGATTGGGATGGGTGGAAGATACTGACGGATGAGATTGGGGATAAGTGCCAGTTAGTGGGAGACGACTTATTCGTGACCAATACGAAGCGGCTGCGCGAAGGGATCGAGAAGGGTGTGGGGAATGCCATCCTGATCAAGGTTAACCAGATCGGCACGGTAAGTGAGACGCTGGAGGCGATTGAATTAGGCCGGCGGTATGGGTATGCTTCGATTATTTCGCACCGGAGCGGGGAGACGGAAGATACGTTTATTGCTGACTTAGCCGTGGGTACGGGTGCGGGGCAGATCAAGACGGGTTCGGCGTCGCGGACGGACCGGATTGCGAAATACAACCAGTTACTGCGGATTGAGGAAGAACTGGGGCAGACGGCGGAGTACCTGGGAGTCGAGTCTGTGAACGCGGGTGAGTAAGCAGGGTGTAGTGCGCCGGTCCGTGTTACGGGCCGGCGCTTTTGTGTTTGTGGGTTTTGCGTGAAGGAGTGGACATGGTGCGCCGTAAGCCGTTGGTGTTGACGATTCTGGATGGATGGGGTGTGCGGGCGGAGACGCATGGGAATGCGATTGCGCAGGCGCGGACGCCGAACTACGACCGGCTGCTGCGGGAGTATCCGAACACGATCCTTCGGGCAAGTGAGCAGTTTGTGGGCTTGCCGGATGGGCAGATGGGGAACAGCGAGGTGGGTCACCTGAACCTGGGCGCGGGCAGGGTGGTGCGGATGGATATTTCGCGGATCGATGCGCTGGTGGATTCAGGGGAGTTCTTCCGGATGCCGGTGCTTGTGGATGCGGTGCGGGCGGCGATGGAGCGGGGACGGGCTGTGCACCTGCTGGGGCTGGTGAGCGATGGCGGGGTGCACTCGCATCAGCGGCACCTGTATGCGCTGCTGAAGCTGTGCGCACAGCAGGGTGCGCGGGACGTGTTTGTGCATGCGTTTCTGGATGGGCGCGATACCATGCCGACGTCGGGCGCGGGGTATGTGGAGGCGCTGGAGCAGCAGATGCGGACGATTGGCGTGGGCGCGCTGGCGACTTGTTCCGGGCGGTATTTTGCGATGGACCGGGATTTAAAGTGGGGTCGTGAGTTGAAGACGTTCGATGCGATGGTTGCCGGTGTTGCCGAGGGTGGAACAGCGACGGACGCGGCGGCGAAGATCCGGGAGTGTTACTCGAACGGTGTGACGGATGAGTTTATTGTGCCGTTCGTGTGTACGGGGGCGGATGGAAAGCCTGTAGCGACGGTGCAGGAGGAGGACCTTTGTATTTGCTTTAACTACCGGAGCGACCGGGTGCGGCAGATTACGCGAGTGCTGGCGCGGACTGTGGAGGGCGGGCTGACGGCGGGGGATGCGCGGGATTTACCGAAGGCGGAGGAACTGGACCTGGAGATTCCGCGGGTACGTGTGCCGCGGGGGATTCGGTATGTTTCGATGACGCAGTATGACCCGAAGTACAAAGTGCCGATGGTCATACTTCCCGAGAGTATGGATAACTTACTCGCAAATGTTTTGAGCGTGCATGAGTTACGGAATTTGCGGGTGGCGGAGACGGAGAAGTATGCGCATGTGACTTACTTCTTCAATGGCGGAATTGAGAAGCCGTTCGGTGGGGAGGAGCGCGAGGTGGTGCAGTCGCAGAAGGTGGCGACGTATGACCTGGCGCCGGAGATGAGTGCGCGTGGGATTTGCGACACGGTGGTGAGGGCGATCGAGGATACGGCGTTCGACGTGGTGGTGGTGAACTTTGCAAATGCGGACATGGTGGGGCACAGCGGCAAGATGGAGCCGACGGTGAAGGGTGTGGAGACTGTGGATGCGTGCCTTGGCGAAATCCACGGAGCGCTGAAGCGGCATGGCGGATCGTGGTTGATTACGGCGGACCATGGCAACGCGGAGATGCTGATCGATCCGGTGACGGGTGGGCCGCATACGGCGCACACGACGAATCCGGTGCCGCTGATTGCGGTGACGGAGCAGGGACGCGGGTTCAGTTTGCGGGAGGGCGGGTCGCTGCGGGATTTGTCGCCGACGATGCTGGCGATGCTTGGGCTGGAGCTGCCGAGGGAGATGACGGGTGGGGATTTGCGGGTATATCCGGCGAGTTAGGCGGTGGTGTTCAGATGAGTGAGACCCAAGTCTCAACCGCGAGACATGGGGCACCCGCTTTGTGTTGGTGGGATCTCCGTACTACGTGCCAGAAAGGCGCGAGGTGATGGCCTCGCGCCTTTGTTGTTTGTGGCTTGGACTACTGCGGGTACTTCGTGACGGATTGGAGGTTGTCGGCGTCGGTGCTGTTGGCGGCGGTACCGGTGTTGTCGACAACGTGGGTGATTTGGCCGCTGCCGTTGAGGAAGATGGTGCCGGCGTCGGTGATCGCCGTGCCGGAGGTGGGAACGGTGATGGCGTTGTCTTCGACGATGTTTACACCCTGGTTGAAGAAGGAGTAAACGCCGAGGCCGAAGGCCTGGTGGGAGTTGACGTTTTTCGAGACGACGTAGGCGGGATAGCCGTTGGCAGCACCGTCTTTCCAGGCGGCCTGGCTGGGCGGGTCGTAGGGGAGTTCGCTTTGGAAGAAGAGGGTCTGGCCGCTGTTGCCGTTCCAGAGGACCTGCTCTTTTTGGTAGTGCTCGACGGCGAGGCCGGTGGCGATGACGCGGTCGCCGTTGACGACGACGCCGTGGTCGGCGGTGTTGAGGGTCCAGCCGACGCCGGTGCCGTGGTCTGCGCGCCACGCCCAGATGTCGTCGAGGATGACGTCGGAACTGTTGACTTCAAGGCTGGTAGTGGCCTTGCCAGCGGTCGCGCCGCCGATGCGGAAGAAGACGTCACTGACGAGGGATGGGTCGTTGATGTGTTGGAAAAAGCCGCCGCGCGGTAACGGGAAGCCGAAGAGGCCGAAGCCCATGCGGAGCAGGACGGGAGAGTTCCTGGGGCCGGCGTCGAGGATGAGGCCGGCGATGGTGACGCCGTCGACGTCGGCGACGGTGATGGCTTCTGTGCCGTTTTGCGGGACAAGGGTGGCAAGGCCGAGGCCGAGGACGACGGTATTTGGCCGTTCCACGATGATGGGTGCTTTGAGGTTGTAGATGCCGGGGGTGAGGAGCAGGTTTTTGTCGAGGAGGAGCGCGAGATTGATTTCGAGGACGGGGGTGGCGGGGGTGGCGATGAAGAACTTATCGAGCGGGATGAACTTGCCGGGGGTGGCGCTGCCGGCGGACCAGGTGGTGCCGATGCTGTTGCGCTGCACGGCGGGGACAAAGACGCCGTACTGCTTTGCGGCATTCTCGCTGAGGTAGGGGCGTTCGCGGCTGACGGGAGTGCTGGTGAGCGTGGTGTAGGTGGGGTTTGGATAGCTTTGCGCGGGTGCACCTGTGACGCCGGAGAAGACCTGATTCCAGACGCCGTTGGTCCACTGGCCGATGTTGCTGTTGCGAATGTAGTACTGCTGCTGCGGGCCGTTGATGATGGTACCGGCCTGCGAGTCTGCGATGAAGCCGCCGCTGGCGTAGGAGGGGCCGCCGGAGCAGTAGTCGAAGAGGGTGACCTGGGCGCCGTTGATGGCGACGCGGCGCATGGGGTCAGCCTGGGAGACGGCCCAGAACGCGGCGGAACTGCGGCAGCCGGAGAGTCCGGTGACGTTGATGGTGAGGTTGGCGAGGGAGCGCCAGAAGTTGTCGAGGGCGATGCAGTTGCCCGCGCCGAAGCATTGGTCGTAGACATCGATGTGGCCGTTGATGACGACGTCGCCGGGATTTGCGCCGAGGCCGGCGACCTCGGTGTAATAGCCAATCTGGAAGGCGAGCGGGGTGGCGGCGGTGCCGTAGGTGCCGGGCTCGAAGAGGAGGGCGTAGCGCTGCGGGCCGAACTGGTTGGAGACCTGCTGGGCGGAGATCCCGTCGACGATGGCCTGGATCTGGCTGACCGGCATGGACGGATTGAAGATGATGACGTTCTGGCCGAGGGCGGTGGAGACGGGGGATGTTTGCGCGGCGGCGGTGAGGGTTGCGAGGCCGATGGTGAGGGCAGCGAGTGCGCGCATGGCACGGCGGAGAGGCGGCGGTACGAAAGTAATCACGACTGGGGACTCCAAAGTGAAGCTGGCAACGAGCGGAGTCACGTTAGGCCGTGCTGCTTTGGATTGTCAAACCGGACGGGTTATACCTCGCGGCGGTTGTCGAGGGCGCGAGACATGGTGACTTCGTCGGCGTATTCGATGTCGGCACCGGCGGGGATGCCGGTGGCGATGCGGGTGACGTGGAGGGGATGATCGGCGCTGGCGCGGTGGAGTTCTGCCGCGAGATAGTGGGAGGTGGCTTCGCCTTCGACGGTGGGCGAAAGGGCGAGGATGATTTCGTCGATGCCGGCGAGGCGATTGAAGAGGTTTGCGGTGCGGAGTTGTTCGGGGCCGATGCCGTTGACGGGACTCAGGGTGCCGTGGAGGACATGGTAGACGCCGTTATAGGTGCGGGTTTTTTCGATGGCGGCGATGTTTGTGGGTTCGTCGACGACGCAGACGGTGCGGTGGGAGCGGGTCGGGCTGGCACAGTAGATGCAGGGGTCGACGTCTGTGACGTTGTTGCAGGTGGTGCAGAGGCGGAGCTGGGTTTTGAGGGCACGAATGGCTGCGGAGAGGGATTCGGCATCGGCTTCTGGCGAGCGGAGGATGTGGAAGGCGAAGCGCTGCGCGGTTTTAGCGCCGACGCCTGGCAGCTTGCGCAGCTCGTCGATGAGGCGGGACATGGGTTGGGCAAATCGTTCCACACGGTTAGCTTACGCGGTGCGCGTGAGCGGTGAAGTGTGGGCTATGGCGCGGGGGTGCCGATGCCGAGGCCCGGAGTGAGTCTGGTACCGTCAAGGCCGGTGGGGGACCAAGCGGTGACGATGGTTTGCGCGAGTGTGGCGATGAGCCGTTCGGCTTCGTTGTCGACGGACCAGGAGTGGTCGGCGTTGTTGTAGGTGTAAATGGCAAGGATCATGGGGCCGGAGCGGCCGGCGAGGATGGCGACGTCGGAGCGGGCAGCGTCGAGTGAGCCGGTTTTGCTGGCGATGCCGCTGCCACCGTCGGTGGAATCGAGAGCTTCGAGATGACGGGGTATGGTGTCGCGGTAGAACTGGTTGCGGAGCATGCCAAGGGCGACGGCGCAGGCGGCGGTGGCGCGGGCGGGGTCGACCGGCGGGGTGTTGGGAAGATCGAGGTTGCAGCGGCCTATGCGCTCCATGAGGGCGGCCATCTGACGGGGTGTGGTTTTACCGAGGCCGAAGCTGGGCTGGTCGGCGGGTAGAGGGCCGGTGGCGGGCTTGCCAATCTTTTTATAGAGGACCGTGCTGGACAGGCCGATGGCGGCCATGTCGGCGTTGACCTGTGCGATGGGAAAGCGGTCGATCATGACGTTGGTGGCGGTGTTGTCGCTGACGATGACCATGAGGGTGGCGATGTCTTTGAGCGTGAGCGTGACGGGCTGGTCGAGCAGGTGGAGGATGCCGGATCCGGCGGTGTCGTTGGTGGCGGTGAGGGTGAGCGGCTCGTCCCACCGGGCCTGATGCTGAGCGACTTTGCGGAGGGTTTCCCAGAGAAGAGCGAGTTTGATCGTGCTGGCGGTCTGTACGGGGCGGTCGGCGTTGAATGCGATGGTTTTGCCGGTGGCGAGTTGTGTCGCGAAGAGGGCGACGCTGCCGTGATGGGTGGCGGCGATGGATTCAACTTGCTGTTGCAGCGAGGGAGCCGGTGCGGAGGAGGTTTGCGCATGCGACGGAAGGCAGGCAAGGAGGGCAGCCGTGAGGAGGTGTACGGATTTGGGCAGAGTCATGGGAGGAGGGTCAGGCTTGCTGGATGGGGGTGAGCGGGGAGGCTGTGGGGAGGCGTGGTTTGCTGCCGGAGAGGACGAAGCTGGGTCGCTCGACGAAGCGGAAGCAAAGGTCGGCGACGGCGAGGGAGCAAAGGACCTTTACGGTGGGAAGCAGGTACGCGCCACGGCCGAAGAAGTGGGCAAGAAGGTCGCCCACCAGGATATGGGTGAGGTAAAGCGAGTAGCTGATGCGGCCAAGCCAAAGCAGAGGCGCGGGGAAGGTGCGATGGCGAAGAAGAAAGAGGAGCGTGAAGAGGGTGAGGGCGATGATCCAACTGACGCTGAAGGAGCGGGCGAAGGCTGCTGCATTCGCGTCGCCGGCGGAGGCGTGGCGGTAGTTGACGAATTGCGCGAATAGGGTGGTTGCAAGGAGGGACGGGACGAGTAGAAGGAGCAGAGGCTGACGGCTGGGCGTGTGCTGGGCCTGGTAGAAGGCACTGCCGACGAAGGCGACGACGAGCAGGCCGAGTTCGAGTTTGAGGTGTTCGGCGCGGAGGTGCCCCGTGTTGGCCAGCACAAGTGCGAAGAGATAGACGCTGACGGCGGCGAAGGCCGTGAGGAATCGAAAACGGAGCAGGCCGACAAGGCGGAGCGCGCTGCAGAGGACGTAAAAGACAAGCTCGATCGACAGTGTCCAATAGATGCCGAGCAGGGCAGGCTGGCGGACGAGGAAGGCCGTCATACTGAGATTGGTGAGATAGCCGAGGGCTGAGAGATGTAGCGATGCGCGCAGGCCGGCGGCGGTCAGCAGGAACACGAGCGTGAGGCTGAACCAGTATGGCGGGAAGAGGCGCAGAATGCGGGATCGCCAAAAGCCCCAGAGTGAGGGATTGCGCTCGAGGCTGCGCGGAATGATGAAGCCGCTGACAAGAAAGAAGATGTAGACACCGACGGCGCCGAGATTTTGCCAGTTGAGCAGGAGGGCGTGGGCGAGAGGGCTACTGCTGCCGAAAAAGTGGTAGACGACGACGGACAATGCCGCGAGGCCGCGCAGAGCGTCCAGGAAGTGGAGGCGGCCTGCCGTTTTGACAGGTAGAAGCGGGCCACGTTGGGGAATGGATGCTGTGGGCTGGCCCGTGCGGCGAAGCATGGATTGACGATATACCGCCGGAGGCAGGGGGTAGCCCGCCGGCCTGTTTTGCGGCGCCGTTTTGTTTGGAGTTCATTTTGCGCGCGACGCAAACCCTGTGGTCCCGATACCATCCATTAGAAGGCAACTCGCAAGGGAGACAGCACGATGCAAATCGCAATGGTTGGTTTGGGGCGCATGGGCGCGAACATGGTTCGGCGGCTGATGAAAGCAGGGCACGAAGTTGTGGTGTTCGATCACAGCAAGGATGCCATTGCAATGCTTGCCAAAGAAGGTGCAACGGCCAGTGACAGTTTGCAGGACATGGCGGGCAAGCTGAAAACGCCGCGCGCGGTGTGGCTGATGGTGCCGGCGGGCGTGGTGGATGCGACGCTGACCGATTTGACACCGCACCTGGAAAAGGACGACATCATCATCGACGGCGGGAACTCGTACTACGTGGACGATATCCGGCGGGCGAAGGACTTGAAGGAGAAGGAACTGCACTATGTGGATTGCGGGACCAGCGGCGGAGTGTTCGGGCTGGATCGCGGCTATTGCCTGATGATCGGCGGCGAGCAGACGCAGGTGGAGTACCTGGATCCTATCTTCAAGACGCTGGCACCGGGCATTGGATCGGTGGAGCGGACGCAGGGACGGGACAATGCGCCGCAAAAAACGACGGCGGAGGATGGGTATCTGCACTGCGGAAAAAACGGCGCGGGGCACTTTGTGAAGATGGTGCACAACGGCATCGAGTACGGCATGATGGCGGCATATGCGGAAGGCTTCAACATTCTGAAGCATGCGAATGTGGGTTCGAAAGATGAGAGCTTCGACGCGGAGACTGCACCGATGCGGGAGCCGGAGCACTACCAATACGATTTGCAGATTGGGGAGATTGCCGAGGTGTGGCGGCGTGGATCGGTGGTGGCGAGCTGGCTGCTGGATTTGACTGCGAATGCGTTTTCAGAGTCACCGGACCTGGACGATTATGGCGGACGTGTTTCAGACAGCGGCGAGGGCCGGTGGACGTGCATCGCGGCGATCGACGAGGGTGTGCCGGCGGAGGTGTTGAGCGCGGCGGTGTTTAGCCGGTTTGCATCGCAGGGTAACGCGCTGTTTGCGAACAAGATCCTGAGTGCGATGCGGTTTCAGTTCGGCGGACACAAGGAGAAAAAGGACTAATGGCAGAGCAGGTGAACGGCAACGGTGTGGAAAAGCTGGTACCGCCATGTTTGATGACAATCTTTGGGGCGAGCGGCGACCTGACGAAGCGGTTGCTGCTGCCCTCCATCTACAACCTGGCGGCGATGCACGATTTGCCTGACGCTTTTCGCCTGCTCGGTTTTGCCATGGAAGACTGGACGGACGAGTCGTTCCGCGACTATGTGGGCCAGCAATTGAAGCAGTTCTGGGGCCAGGACGCAGACGACGCGGTGGTGGGATGGCTGCAGCAGCGGGCGTTTTATCAGCGGGGGAATTTCGAAGATCCGGCAGGGTTCGACACGCTGAAGACGCGGATTGAGGGTTTGGAAGGCAAGGCAAACACTGGGGGTAACCGGCTGTTTTACCTGGCGGTTGCGCCGAGTTTCATCGCGCCGATTGCAACGCAGTTATCGCGGACGAAGATCATTTGCGAGGACGCGGATTGCTGGCGACGGCTGATAATCGAGAAGCCGTTTGGGCATGACCTGAAATCGGCGATTGAGCTGAACCGGGATCTGCAGGGCAGTTTGAACGAGAACCAGATCTACCGGATCGATCATTTTGCGGGTAAGGATGCGGTACAGGATCTGGCGGTTTTCCGGTTTTCAAACACGATTATCGAGCCGCTTTGGAATCGCGGGTTAGTGGAAAATGTACAGATTACCGCGGCGGAGACGGTAGGCGTTGAAGGCCGCGCGGGGTACTACGAGAAGAGCGGTGCAACGCGGGACATGGTGCCGAACCACTTGTGCGAGTTGCTGTCGCTGGTCGCCATGGAGCCGCCGGTGAGCTTTAGCGCGGAGCACATGCGCGACAAACAGGTGGAGTTGCTGGCGAGCGCTCGCAAAATTAAGGCAAGTGAAGTGGACCAGTATGCTGTGCGCGGGCAGTACGGCGCGGGCAGCATCAACGGGCAGGATGTGGTGGGGTACAGGCAGGACAAGAACGTCGATCCGAATTCAAATACCGAAACCTATATGGCGATGCGGGTTGAGATCGATAACTGGCGGTGGAGTGGTGTGCCGTTTTATTTGAGGACGGGGAAGCGGCTGGCAAAAGCGCAGACGGAGATCCGGGTAACCTTTCGGCAGCCCCCGGCGCGTTTGTTTCCAAACCGCAAGCAGAGTAATCGCGCGCCGAATACGCTGCTGTTCAATCTGCAGCCCACGCAGGAGATACGGCTGAGTTTCGGGGCAAAAGCGCCGGGGCTGACGACGTTGGTCGACCACGAGAGCATGGATTTCAAGTTTCCGTCGGGGCAGTTTGGCGATCACGGCAAAGGGTACGAGCGGCTGTTGCACGACTGCATGATGGGAAACACGATCCTGTTCCAGCGGGCGGAGTTTGTGGAGCAGGGCTGGGCGATGGTGGAACCGATGCTGGAGGCATGGGAAAATGCGCCGGAGAAGCCGTTTCCGAATTACGCGGCCGGCTCTGCGGGGCCGAAAGAGGCGGATGATCTGCTGGCAGCCCAGGGACATGCCTGGCAGGGGTTGGCAGACGAGGCAGATGACTAATGCAGAGTGGTTGCTGCGGTACCGGTCAGAGTAAGTCGGCAGACTGATGTAAGTAAAACCAGTTACTTTAAAAAGTAAGTGGCGGGACCCAGAGGATGGGTGTCGCCAATTATTTTGGATCAGATTGCAGTCTAAGCGTGAGCCGCGATGAGCTCGGCTTTTATAGTTAAAGGTGATGGCATTGCGGAGGGCCGTGACCTGGGTATCATCGACATGCGTCAAATCGCTCCGGCGCTTGCCCAGTTGCCGCATGTGCAAATGCCCCCGGCTTACTGAGCGCGTTAAATGTGCGTTAAGAGGCGCACGTCGGGGTAGGACGGATGTTTCGGAGGGGACGCTGGCGGGTGCGTAGTGTGGCAAAGAGCGAAACGGCTCAGACTGTTTCGCGGGCTCCCTGTATGCTTTGCACTGACCGAAGGTCGCTACCGCTTTATGGAGAACTGCTATCGCACGTGCGTCGGGAACTAGCGCGATTGAGTTGTGGGGCGGCTTGGAATGCACTATTAATCGGGTGCACGACCAATATTTTGACCAACACGTTTGGTCGGGTCACCGGACCCGGGTCGAAGCCGATCTCGCCGCAGTCGCCGCCCTGGGTTTCAAAACGCTACGCACGGCGCTGCAGTGGGAACATTACGAACAAACCCAGAGTTGGCAGTTTTTCGACCAGACATTCGCGGCAATGCAACGGCTCGGAATGGACGCTGTCGTGGGTCTTGTCCACCATGGAAGCGGCCCCCGCCATACCGACTTGCTGGACCCCCATTTTCCTGAGAAGTTGGCCGCCTATGCGCTGCAGGTGGCCAGACGATACCCCTGGGTGACCCGTTACACGCCTGTGAATGAGCCGAATACGACGAGTCGGTTTTCCTGTCTTTATGGCCACTGGTATCCGCATCACCGGAGCATGAAGAGTTACCTGCGCGCTTTAGTGACCGAACTGAAAGCGACAGTTTTGTCCATGCAGGCGATACGAACAATTCAGCCGCTTGCAGAGTTGATTTATACCGAAGATGGTGGCGGCATTTTTGGAACCGCGGCGACGGAATCTTTCCGAGAAGCACGTGACCACCGCCGGTGGCTTGGAACAGATTTACTGTGTGGCCGCGTGACCGCAGAACATCAGTTGTACGATGCGCTTCGACAGCATGGCATTGAACAATGGGAGATCGCCTGGTTTCAGGAAAATGCGTGCCCCCCTGCCATCATCGGATTGAATTATTACCTGACAAGCGACCGTTTCCTTGATGATCGTCTTGCTTTGTATCCCACTGGTTTTGCCGGCGGCGACAGCGGAGTGGAGCCGTTGGTGGATATCGAGGCGGTACGCGTGAGGCCGGAAGGCATTCGTGGCATCGCGAATGTTCTGCAAGAGGCGTGGGCACGCTATGGCATCGCGGTCGCGGTCACAGAGACACATCTCGGAGGAGATAGCGACGACCAAATTCGTTGGCTGAACGAGACTTGGGAGGGGGCACATCAAGCCGCTCTCGCCGGTGTTGATGTGAGGGCCGTGACGATCTGGGCCCTGTTCGGTTCCTGGAACTGGTCCAACCTGTGCACGCGAGATATGGGCGTTTACGAACCCGGCCCATTTAACTTGAGCAGCGGACGCCCTGAGGTGACGCCACTGGCTTCAGCGATAGAAGACATCACGCGTGGCAACGCACCCCGTCATGCCGCGCTATCCCAGATCGCGTGGTGGAACCGCAGCGATCGCATCGCGTATGCCGCTGCTCCATCCGTTTGAATGTGTAGTTTTACAAGGTCGACAGTCGGAGACAGCGGAAAACTCCTGAAAGGGTTGCGTTGTCGCGTAAGTGAAAATGGCCACCCCAAGCTGGATTTCCAGAAAAATAGAGGAGAAATGCGCTCCACCGCTCACCTGATCTGTTTTGAGGTGATTATTTTGGTCCTACCCTCTCCTCCCAGGTGGGCACGTTGGTAGCCAGGACAGAGCGCACCCGCGAGAGGTGCGCTCATCCTGATGCGACGATCGTTTGCGTTTTGCCGAAGCGGTTCGACAGGCTTCATACAAGAAATCTTCGTAAAATGTCGTCGAAGTGACGGCTCGATCGCATTTGCGAATAGGACTAAGAGCCAACGACGAGTTTACGGGCCGCTTCTCTGAGGCTTTACTTCGATCGATGAGCGCCATGTAGATTCTTTCGCCAGAGCCTAGCGCACCTGATTGAGCGCGAGGTTCAGCTGGAGGACGTTGACGCGCGGTTCGCCAAGCAGACCAAGCTGGCGGGGCTGTATGTTCGCCTGTACGAGCTGCGTGACGGTCTCCTGTGTGAGGTGGCGCTCGCGTGCGATGCGCGGTGTTTGGTAGAGTGCCGCGGCGGGCGTGATGTCCGGGTCGAGGCCGGAGCCTGACGTGGTGACGAGGTCCACAGGCACATCGGCCTGACCCTCGGCTTCATTCTTTACACCGGCTTGAACGCGATCGATCAATGTTTTGTTTGAAGGCCCAAGATTGGAGCCGCTGCTTGCGCCCGCATCGTAGCCCGCGCCGGCGGCAGAGGGACGGCTGTGAAAGTAGCCCGGCCCGGTGAACGGCTGGCCGATTAGCCGGGAGCCGACGACCTCTCCGTTGCGTGTGATGAGCTGGCCGTTCGCCTTGTCGTGAAAGAGCAATTTCGATAGGCCTGTGATGACTGCGGGGTACACCAGGCCGAGTCCAATGGCGGTGATGACCGTGTACAGGCAGGCGGTGACAATGGTTCGCTTCATGTTTCCTCTTACGCCAGGTGGATCGCAGTGATGAGCATGTCGATGAGCTTGATGCCGACGAACGGCACGATGATGCCGCCCACACCATAGAGCAGCAGGTTGCGCTGCAACAACGCCGCGGCGGACAGTGGTTTGTACGAGACGCCACGCAGCGCGAGAGGGATGAGCGCGACGATGATGAGGGCGTTGAAAATGATGGCGGAAAGCACCGCCGATTCCGAGTTGTGCAGGTGCATGATGTTGAGCGCGTTGAGCACAGGAAAGACGCCCGCGAACATGGCCGGGATGATAGCGAAGTATTTCGCAACGTCGTTTGCGATGGAGAATGTTGTGAGGGCGCCACGTGTCATGAGCAGTTGTTTGCCGATGGCTACGATCTCGATGAGCTTGGTCGGGTTTGAGTCCAGGTCGACCATGTTACCGGCTTCCTTTGCCGCCTGCGTGCCGGAGTTCATGGCGACGCCTACGTCTGCCTGGGCGAGTGCCGGTGCGTCGTTGGTGCCGTCGCCGGTCATGGCCACCAGCTTGCCTTCGGCCTGCTCGCGCTTGATGAGGTCCATTTTGTCTTTTGGTTTGGCTTCGGCGAGAAAGTCGTCGACGCCGGCTTCGCGCGCGATGGCGGCGGCTGTCAGGGGGTTGTCGCCGGTGATCATGACGGTGCGGATGCCCATGGCGCGCAACTGGTCGAAGCGCTCCTTCATGCCGCCCTTGACCACGTCTTTCAGGTAGATGACGCCCATGGCGCGGCCATTTTCCGCGACGACGAGCGGCGTGCCGCCCTTGCGGGAGATCTCCTCCACCGACGAGCGCACCTCTTTCGGCATGCCGTTGCCGTACTGCTCCAGGTGCCGTGCGATGGCGTCGACGGCACCTTTGCGGATGGAACGGCCATCGACCTCGATGCCGCTCATGCGGGTGTTGGCGCTGAAGGGGATGAACTCGGCGTTCAACTGGCCAAGCTCGCGGCCGCGCAGGTTGTACTGCTCTTTGGCAAGGACGACGATGCTGCGACCTTCCGGCGTCTCGTCGGAGAGGGAAGAGAGCTGGGCGGCATCGGCCAGGTCCGCGGGAGCAACGCCCGGTGCGGGATAGAACTCCGCGGCCTGGCGATTGCCGATGGTGATGGTGCCGGTCTTGTCGAGCAGCAACGTGTTTACGTCACCTGCGGCTTCAACTGCACGGCCCGATGTGGCGAGAACGTTGTGCTGCACCAGGCGGTCCATGCCGGCGATGCCGATGGCGGAGAGCAGGCCACCGATGGTGGTGGGGATGAGGCAGACCAGCAAGGAGATGAGCACGAACACGGTTTGCGGCGCGCCGGAGTATTGTGCGAACGGCTGCAGAGTAACTACCGCGAGCAGAAAGATGATGGTGAGGCCCGCGAGCAGGATATTGAGCGCGATTTCGTTCGGTGTCTTTTGCCGTTCGGCACCTTCGACGAGCGCGATCATGCGATCGAGAAACGTTTCGCCCGGGTTTGACGTGATGCGCACGGTGATGACATCGCTTAGCACGCGCGTGCCGCCTGTAACTGCGGAGCGGTCGCCACCCGCCTCGCGGATGACCGGTGCGGACTCACCTGTGATGGCGGATTCATCGACGGAGGCGACACCTTCGGTCACCTCTCCGTCGCCGGGGATCATCTGCCCTGCCTGCACGCGGCAGACGTCGTCCACGCGCAGCAGGGCACTGGAGACTTCCTCGACCTCGCCGGTCTTACTTACGCGGTAGGCGGTGGTGTCGCTTTTAGCCTGGCGCAGGGCGTCGGCCTGTGCCTTGCCGCGGCCCTCGGCCATGGCTTCCGCAAAGTTGGCGAAGAGCACGGTGAACCACAGCCAGAGCGTGATCTGCAGGTCGAAGCTAAAGTGCCCCCGGTGCGAGATGCGATCCAGCACGAGCAGCACCGTGGTGAGTACGCTGCCGATCTCCACGACGAACATGACGGGGTTCTTCATCATGAGCCGGGGATTGAGCTTTGTGAGTGCATCGACCGAGGCCCGGCGAACGATGGCAGGGTCGAACAGCGAACGTTTCTTTGTAGCCATGGTGGTCTCCGTGCCGTCGTTAGAAGAGTTGCCCTGCGCGCAGTTGCAGGTGTTCCAGGATCGGCCCGAGGCTGAGCACCGGGAAGAAGGTCAACGCGCCCACGATCAGGATGATGCCGGTGAGCAACACGGTGAAGAGCGGTGTTGTGACTGGAAACGTGCCCGCGGATGGCGGCGTGATCTTTTTGGCCGCCAGGTGGCCTGCAATGGCCATCATGGGGATGATCATCATGAACCGGCCGACAAACATCGCGATGCCGAGAGCGATGTTGAACCAATGTGTGTTCGCGTTGAGGCCGGCAAAGGCGGATCCGTTGTTGCCGGTGGCGGAGGTGAACGCGTACAGCATTTCGCTTAGGCCGTGGGGGCCGTGGTTCAGCAGGCTGCTCAAGCCGAGGGAGGGTAGGCGGAGAGAGACAGAGGCGAGCACAAGGATGATGAGTGGGAAGATAAGCAGGTAGAGCATCGCCATTTGCACGTCGTAGGCTTCGATTTTTTTACCCAGATATTCCGGCGTGCGGCCAACCATGAGACCCGCGATAAAGACGGTGACGATGACGAAGACGAGCATGCCGTACATGCCGGCGCCGACGCCGCCGAAGACGATCTCCCCAAGCAGGATGTTGGTCAATGGGACCAGCCCGCCCAGAGGCGTAAAGCTGTCGTGCATACCATTGACCGCGCCGCAACTGGCGTCCGTTGTGACCGCGGCGAACAGGGCCGAGTTGGCCATGCCGAAGCGGACTTCCTTGCCTTCCATGTTGCCGCCGCTCTGCGTTGCGGAGACACGCTGATCTACGTGGGCGAACTGCGAATTGCCTTTGGATTCGGCCCAGAAGATGGTGAGCGTTGCGGCAAACCAGAGAACGACCATGGCGGCCAGCACGGCCCAGCCGTGTTTGGGCGACTTTACCATTTGCCCCAGGGTGACGGTAAGCGCCGCGGGGATGAGGAAGATGGCGAGCATTTCAAGCAGGTTTGAGAGTGGGGTGGGGTTTTCAAACGGGTGCGCGCTGTTCGCGTTAAAGAAGCCGCCGCCGTTGGTGCCCAGCATCTTGATCGCTTCCTGCGAGGCGACCGGCCCCTGCGCAATCGTCTGCGTGGTGACCGCCGTTATCTTGCCATCGGTCCCGGTGACCTTTTGTGCTTCGACGAGCTTGACGGTATCGTAGGGTTTGAAGTTTTGCACCACGCCCTGCGACACAAGCGCAAGCGCAAGGATCGCCGAGAGCGGCAGTAATACCCAGAGCGTGCCGCGCGTCAGGTCGACCCAGAAGTTGCCGAGCGTTTCCGCTTCGCGCCGCGCGATGCCGCGGATGAACGCGATCGCAAGGGCAAGACCGACACCGGCGGACCAGAAGTTGTGCGTGGCCAACCCGAGCATCTCTGTGAGGTAGCTCATGGTGCTCTCAGGCACATAGGACTGCCAGTTGGTGTTCGATGTGAACGAGATCGCCGTGTTGAAGGCCAGGTCTGCCGGGACGTTCGTCAGGTGCTGCGGATTGAGCGGTAACCACACCTGCATGCGCTGGATGAGATAGGTGAGCAAGAGCGAAGCGAGGCTGAAAACGAGCATTGCCCCGGTGTATTCCTTCCACGACATCTCTTCGTCGGCGCGGACGCCGGTTGCCCGGTAGAGCAGGCGTTCGATTGGGCCGAGGACGGGGTCGAGAAACGTTCGCCGGCGCTCGAAGACATTTGTAATGAAGGTGCCAAGCGGCTTTGCCAGCAGAAGAATCGTGAGGATAAAGACCGCGATTTGAAGCCATCCGTTCAGGGTCACTTAGAACTTCTCCGGCCGAAGCAGTGCGTATACCAGATAGACCATCAGGGCGATGGCGATTGAAAGCAGAACGGCGTTGAGGATCACGAACGGCCACCTTTCAGTCGTTCACAGCCAGTCACATACAGCAACGCAGCCCCGAAAAGCACCAGCGTCAATAGCAGCAGGATCACGTCAAGCATTTCTGCTCCTTGGCATTAAGGGCACACTGCTATTTCAGCGCCGGGTACATAAGAAAGTCGTAAGGGCTACCCGTGCGCGCAAGGCAGCGCAGGGTCCATGCCACGGGGCGAAGTCTACGTGGAGATCAGACCGAATATTTGGGCGAGGGATCGAGCCGGTAGCCCACCCATGGCTCGCTGTGGATGTAATGGTGGTCGGCGTCTTCGATCTTTTTGCGAAGCTGGCCGACCAGCACCCTGAGCTTTTCGAGTTGCCCATCCTCGGCGACCCCCCACACGGCCCTGCCTATGGCACGGTGGGTAAGAACTCGATCCGGCTTGCTCAAAAGCACAACCAGCAGCTCAAGCTCTTTGGGGGTCAGGCGAACTTCTGTATGACGCACGAGCACTCGATGGATGCTTCGATCCACTTCGAAGTCCCCTTCGTGGAGCGCACCTTGTGCCCCATCCGGCTCTTGTGCGGACATCTGCCGCCGCAGTTGCGCCCGGACCCGTGCCAGCAGCTCGGGCATGTTGAACGGCTTCGTGACATAGTCGTCCGCGCCCGCATCCAGCGCGTCGACCTTGACCGGCTCTGTGGCGCGCACGCTGAGCACGATGATGGGCGTGCGCGAAACCCGGCGAATTTCTTCCGTCAGCGCCAGCCCGTCCATGACCGGCATGCTCAGGTCTGTGATGACCAGGTCGGGCTTCGTCTTTTCAAAGACCTCGAAACCCTCCAAACCGTTGAGCGCACTCACAACGTCGTAGCCACTGCTTGAAAGCGCCGTGCGCAACATGCGTGTAATCTGCGGCTCGTCGTCGACGATGAGGATGCGGCTCATACCGCCTCCTGGGTGACGATGTGCAGGTCGACGTGCGGAGCGTTCGTCATGAACTTTTGGATCGCAAGGTGGTACAGGTATTTGCGAAGTCCGTGGAGCGCCGAGCGCCCGAAAATGACCTGGGTGATGCGATGCTCGGTGACGTACGCGGCTGTGGCGGAGGCGACGCTTTTGCCTTTGAGGTGCACGATGGTGGCGCCCAGATTATTTGCGAACTGCAGGTGCGCCTGGAGGATATGCTGGCGCTCCGGGTCCTGGTCGCGCTCCGCCTCCACATGCAGCACAAACAGTTCGCCATCCATGCCTTCGGCCAGCCTGGCACCGCGCGCAATCAGGTCGCGCGCCTGAGGGTTAGAGCTGATGCAGACCGCGATGCGCTCCGTTACCGCCCAGTGTGCGCCGAGCCTCTTGCGCCGGACGTAATCGTCCAGATGCCGGTCGACAGCCCTGGTCACCTTTTGCAAGGCCATCTCGCGGAGTGCAATGAGGTTGCCGCGGCGAAAGAAGTTTGCGAGCGACCGCTCGATACGCTCGGCCGGGTAGATGTCGCCGCGCCGCATCCGGGTAATGAGCGCCTCCGGCGTCAGGTCGGCGATGACGATCTCGTCGGCACGGTCCAGCACCCAGTCCGGCACCTGCTCGCGAACGGACACGCCGGTCAGCGCCTGCACACGCGTCGTGAGGCTTTCGATGTGCTGGATGTTGATGGTCGTAAGAACGTCGATTTTGTGTTCCAGCAGGTGGAGAACATCTTCGTAACGTTTGTGGAAGCGGCTGCCTTCCACATTTGTGTGCGCAAGTTCGTCGATCAGGGCAATCTGTGGATGGCGCGCCAGAATTGCGTCGACGTCCATCTCATGGAAGATCGTGCCGCGGTACTCGATGTGCTTGCGGGCCACCTGCTCAAGTTTTCCACTCGCCTCTGCCGTACCGGCCCGGCCATGCGTTTCCACGACGCCGATGACTACATCCTCACCGCGCTGTGTGCGGCGAAGGCCTTCGCTCAACATGCTGTAGGTTTTGCCGACACCGGGCGCATACCCGAGAAAGACTTTGAACGACCCGCGCTCCTTGTCAACCACAGCCTCGCTGGACGCGAGCCAGTCTTCCGGCGTCTTTCGGTCGTTGATCATCGCTTTAGAATGCACTCCATGAACTCGCAACGGATTGTGATGATTTTTCGCTGGATGGCTGCAGCGTCGGCTCTCGCCGGAATTGTACTCGTCTACAGTCGTTGGCTGCATGTGAACCAGACCACCGTTGCGCTGACGCTGCTGCTGCTGGTTCTGACACTCGCGGCCAATTGGAGCCTTCGCTATGCCGTTGTGACTGCGTTGGCGGCGACGGTGGCCTACAACGTTTTCTTTCTGCCGCCGATCGGGCGCGTCGCCATTGCGGATTCCCAGAACTGGCTGGCGCTGTTCGCGTTTCTGGTGACGGCGGTCGTGGGAAGCCGGTTATCGCGGCGGGCGCGAGATCAGGCCGCCGAAGCTCGCTCGAAACAGCGCGAGATTGAGCTCTCGTTGCAGTTGGGGCGCGAGTTGCTTCAACTCGACAACGTCGCCAACCTGCTGCGGACACTGCCCCGGCTGGTGGCGCGGGTGACGAGCGCCACCGGCGTGGTGCTTTACCTGCTGGATGGAGACCGGCTTTTCGAACATGGGAATGCCTCCACCAGCGCACAGATTCCGCATCTGCGGCAGGTTGCGCTCACGTTGCGTGAACCGGACCTGGAACCCATGGGTGAGGCAAGGATCCCGATCCTTGCCGGGGTGCGGCCGCGAGGCCTGCTCACCATGACGGGCGTTCGCGTGTCGTCTGAAAGCCTGCAGACGATTGGAGGGCTGGTGTCGATCTCACTGGACCGGGCACAGGCGCTGGAAGACCTTGCCCGGGGGGAAGCGAACAAAGAAAGCGAGCGGCTTCGCACCCTGATTATCGATTCCATTACGCATGAACTGCGAACGCCGCTTACTTCCATCAAGGGAGCGGCTTCCGCGCTTCGCGCAAATGGAGACATGCCGCCCGAAGCGCGTAATGAATTGATTGCCATTGTCGACGAGGAAAGCGACCGTCTGAACCTGCTTGTGGAACGCGCCACCGAGATGGGTCGGCTGGACGGGAGACAGGTGCAGATGACCTTCTCTTCCACCGATATCGCCGACGTAATCGAGAGGGCCAAGCGGGACTGTGCCAGCGCTCATCCCCGCCACCCTGTCCTTATCGCGCCAATGGTGGCTATTCCAAAAGTCTGGGCCGACGGCGAGTTTATCCAAAAGGTGCTGTGCAACCTGATTGAAAACGCCGCCAAGTACTCGCCGGAACATACGCCGATCACCGTGTCTGCGCGCGTGGAGGGGCAGGCCGTGTCTGTCGCAGTGGCGGACCGGGGATACGGCATCGAACCCGGCGAGCAGAGTTTCATCTTCGAGCGTTTCTATCGCGCCAGGAATCCGAATGAGCACATTTCCGGCTCAGGCATGGGGCTTGCGATTAGCCGGGCCATTCTCGATGCGCACGAGGGAACGATCGACGTTACAAGCCAGCCGGGTTCCGGCTCGGTGTTCACTTTTACATTGCCGTTCGCGGAGAATGCAATGGCGCATCAGATCCCACTTTGCAACACGCGCGGGACGGGCATGAAGCTCGCCCCGCGCGTGGATTAGAACTTATAGATCAGGTCGGCGCCGACGAAGAATTGATTGCTCGCCTTGCCGTTGTTATAGCCTGGTTTGTCCCAGGAGTGGTCGAAGCGGATCTCCGGCCGCAGCAGGACCGTGCCGCCGAAGTACC
The DNA here is from genome assembly GCA_964244665.1 of uncultured Terriglobus sp. Lineage (GTDB taxonomy): Bacteria > Acidobacteriota > Terriglobia > Terriglobales > Acidobacteriaceae > Terriglobus. The sequence continues at coordinate 99,887 of CAXTJO010000003.1, read as the reverse complement.
GGGTCGCATACAGCGTGTTCTCGGTGTACTTGGTCGCGATGCCGGTTCGCTGGCCTTTTTTATCGTTCAACAGGTCAGACCGGAAGCCGATGGTCAGGTGCGGGTTCATCTCACGATTGACATAGTTCACAATCGCGTAATCGGGCGCGGTGCAGCGCGGCTGGG
>CAXTJO010000003.1:0-99712 GCA_964244665.1 uncultured Terriglobus sp. | reverse complement strand
ATGCACTCGCCGGCGCCCCGGATGACGATGGCCCCGCCGGCGCACACCGCGCCGTTTGCGCCGACTTCCGTAGGAACGGGGCTGCTCACGTTGCCGGCCACGTTCGGCACGTCCAGCTCGTAGATGTACCAGGCTTCCGTTGCGGTGTGCCAGCGGCTGTTGAACTTGTGATACCAGGTGCCGTCGAAATGCTGCAGGTTGTTGTAGGCGTACTTGCCGTCGTTCAGGCCGTTGGCGCAGGCATAGAAATTGTCGTGGTTTGACTTTGTGGAGTAGTCCAAGCATGCAATCGCGGAGGGCTTGCGGTCGTCCGACCACGGTGCCACGTCGTGCCCGGCGGAGATGCCCAGCTGCACCAGCCACTGCTTGTTGAGCTTCAACGTTGCAATCGCGCCGGTGTCGGTAAAGGGGTCGATGGTGTAGAGCAGCGAGTGGGTCATGTTGTAGTTGTTGGGCGCGAGCTGTGCTTCTATTCCGGGCACGGAGAGGAAGCGGCCCACGCGGATGTTCAGCCCGTCCTTCACAGGGAAGTAGAAGTCGGCGTACTCCAGCACGGGATCGAAGCCGTAGCGACGATTCTTCTGCAGCAGCTGCTGGCTCAGGTAGTCTTTCGCGGTGGTGAAGCGGTAGTCGTTGCCGAAAAATCCGGTGATGTGGTAGCCGAAATCGAAGTGCTTCTTCTGCACCGTGTCGGGCACTCGCTCAATGTAGATGACAGCCTGGTTCAAAACGACGCTGTTCGGAAAGACGTCGTACGAGAGCGGAAAGTTGTTCTTGTCGGACGTGCTGTAGTTGAAGCTCGGCGCAACCCAGCCGTAGACCTTTGTGCGGCTGTTCGGGTGCTTCAACGCGGTCATCAGCGGGTAACTGTTGCTGTCCGGCACGCCAATGGTGGGTGAGCCGCCATAGCCCCAATCCGAGCTCGGGTAGGGCGGACTGTCCAAGGGAGCTTCCAATGTTCGGCGCTCCGGCGAGGGCGAGCTCGGGAGCGTGCCGTTCCAGTCGTGCTTGTAATACCGGCCGAGCCGCAAGAGAAAGTTGCCGGAGGTGAGGTCGACGCCGGTCGTGGGCGTGTCGGCTGTCTGTGCCGGCGCATTGTTCTGATCGTTCGCTGCTTTTTGTGCGTGTGAGCGGACATTACAAAGAGTGCATGCGCCGAGAGCCACTGCCGCGGCTACCGTGCGCATGTTGTGCTGAGTGCGAAACATTGTTCTCCAATGGTGAACGCCTATGTTTGGCGTCTCCTGACCAGGACCAAGCATAGGTTTCTGGACATAAGAAGTTCGTAAGAGCAGTGACAGCGAGAGGCCACGTCACAGTGGCCTCTCGCTGTTTGAGGGAAACGGGTGTTAAAAGTCGATTCTGAGTGCGACCTGCCCGGTGCGGTTGCCGGCGTTTTCCGCCGTCTGTGCGGACGACAGCACGCCGAAGGTCGATGTGTTATCGACCTGTGTTGCGGGTGGCGCGAAGTTGGTGCGGTTCAGGACGTTGGTGAAAGTCGCCTCGAAACGCGCACGCACCGCCTCGTGGATGGGAAACGACTTCGCCGTGCCCAGGCTCCACGCGACGGTGCCGGGACCCTGCAGGATACCCACACCGGCATTGCCGAAGCGGCCCGCCGCGGCAGGTGTCGCGGCAAATGCGGCATCGTTGAAGAAGCGTTGGCGCGACTGGCCCTGGTAAAAGCTTCGCGACACCGCATCCGGGCGCAGAGTGGCCCCCCGATTGACGACGTTCGTATTCGAGGCGTCGAACGAAGTGCTGATGCTGGGGGTGAGCCATGGGCCGGTTTGCAGGAGCGCGATGCTGTTCAACTCCCATCCGCCGAGCACCTCGTCCGTCCAGCCGTGATTGAGGTAGGCATGGCCCGCGCCGAAAGGCAGCTGGTACTGCCCGAGGATGAGCGCGCGGTTTCGGCGTGTGCCGGATACGTTGCCATAGTCGCTGCTGACGTTGAAGCGGTCGGTGATCGGGATACCGTAGTTCACCTCACCCGCGAAGCTGTTCGGCGTGCTGCCCTGGTTGTCCGCGAGATTCTTCGCCAGGGTGTAGCTGGCGTCGAAGCTGAGGCCGTGTGCGATGTTGTGGCGTTCCTCCAACTCAAGCGCGTCGTAGTGCTGCACACCTGCGTTGAAGGTGCTGAAGAGCTCCAGCCAATTGTGATACGGCGACCGGGGATCGACGTAGGGGCTCGCGGTGGTCGTCTGAAACGGGATCGTGCTTGCGGGTAGCTGGTTGAGGTCTTCTGTAATGCTCAGGCGGTAGGTGTACATGCCCACGTAACTTACACGGAACGTGTCCACGCGCGAGAGCTGGCGTTCTACCGTGAGGTTCCACTGGTTGGCCTGCGGATCGCGGTATTTCGGGTCGACACCCTGGTCCAGACTGCCGCCACCAAGCTGTACGGAGGCCGTGGGCGGTGCCGTGTTTGGAAACAGGAAGACCGGCATATTGACAGCAGCGCCGTTCACAGTGGAGGTCTGCACGTTGTTATAGGTATGCAGGTTCGACGTGGGATTGCCGCTGTTGTTGAACGAGAGCGGACCGAGGTTGGTGATGGTAAAGACACCGAAGCCGCCGCGTAAAACAGTTTTGGTGTCGGCAAATGGGCGATACGCAAAGGCCACGCGTGGCTGCACGTTGCCCCAGTAGGTGCGTCGCAGACCGCGCGGCACGCCCGCCTGGCTGGCGGTTTCATAGGTGGTGCACGACAGTGCGGTGTAGTTCAGGTTGCAGGCGTTGAATGACTGCTGGAAAGCGAGATTGGAGCCCTGTAGATTCTGCTTCTGCAGGGTACCGGCAAGCGCGTCTGGCACGATGATGGAGTTTGTGCGCTGATCGAAGTTGGCCGCATCGCCGTCGAGTAGATAGAAGGGCGGCAGCGCGGTCCAGCGCACGCCGGCATCCACCGTCAGTTTGGGCGTGGCCTGCCACGTGTCCTGCACAAAGGCTGCGGTTTGCCAGGCACGTCCGGCAACGTCTGGGCTGGACACGGCAAAGAAGACCGTGGTCGGTGCGCCGGTCAGAAAATCGCCAAAGGCATTGCCGGTGAAGGTCGGTTGAAAGGTGAACTGGCCGAAGTCGTCCGAGGGCAGAAAGAGTTCGACATCCTGGTAGCGGACGCGCCGGATGTCGACACCGGCCTTGAGGGTGTGCGATCCCAGAGCGAGCGTGGCGTTGTCGGAGAACTGAAGCGTCTTGGATGAGCTCAGGCCTGTTTTGTCGCGGCCGATTTGCGTAAAGCCGGTGCCATTGCTGAAGTTGAAGGTGGGAAAGGCATTGGTGTCCGGATGCTGGCTCAGGTCGACGCCGAGCAGGCCGAGCTGCTGGACGGCGCCTGCGCCCCGGATGCCGAAGCCGACATTGGTGAGCACGTTCGTGAAGCCGAAGCGAAATTCATTCACCAGGTGCGGTGTGATGGTGAACGTGTGGGAGACAAGGAAGCTGCGATTGTGGATGCTGTCCACATCGTTGGGCAACAGCGAATTGGCGAAGTTCTCCGTGATGTTTTTGCGGCTGAAGCGCGCATAGATGGACTGTTTCGTGTTGATGGTGTGATCGAGCCGCAGGTCCGCGCCGTCCGTGGTCGCGGGTGTGGACTGAAAATGCTCGTAGTTGTAGTTGGACTGGCCGGCCACATTGGGCAGCGGATAGTACGCCAGCAGCGCCTGTGCGGTGCGTGAGATGGTTGCGGGTGCAATGGGCGCGATTGGTTGCCCGTTAGGATCCGCAAGGTCGTTGCCGTTGCGCTGGGTTGATGTAGGCACTAGTAACTGCTGCGCCGTGCTCAGGCGGCGGCGGTTGCCCTCGTAAGTCGTGAAGAAGAACGTGCGCTGATGGCCGTCGTAGAGGTGCGGCACGACAATCGGTCCGCCAATCGAGCCGCCAAAGGTGTTGAAGCGTTTGGGGGCCTTGCCGCTGAAGCCGTAGGGTGAAGCGTCCAGAGCGTCGTTCTGCAGGTACTCGAACAGGCTGCCGTGATAGTTGTTGCTGCCGCTCTTGGTCACGAACGTGACGTCGCCCACCTGGGAGAACTCCGCGCTGTTGTTGAACGCTGTGACCTTGAGCGCGGAGATGCCCTCCTGCGACGGATAGGCATCCTGCAGCGCGCCATTGGAACGGGCGTTTGCCGTGGAGATGCCGTCTACGGAGAAGTTCACCATGGCCGCGCTCGCGCCGCCGACGTTGATGTTTCCCTGGCTGTCCTGCTCCACGTTTGCGGAAAGCGTGAGCGCGCCCAGTGGGCTCGTGGTGCTTGCGCGATTGTTCAATGGCAGTTGCACCAACTGGGCATTGTTCTTTTCATCGCTGATGGTCGCGTCTTCCGTGTTTATGGTGGCGCTGTCAGCTTGTACGTTTACTACTTCGGCCGATGAGGCCAGCGCAAGCGTAACCGGGAGCCGCAGATCCTGGCGCGCGGCGAGGGTGACGGGCTCAATGACGGTGTTGGCGAACCCGTCCTGGTGCACAGTCACACGGTACTGGCCGGGTTGCAGATTCTCCAAGCTGAACTCGCCGGCTCCGTTGCTGGTCAGCGCGCGATCGGAGTTCTCTGCAAGGGAGTGCAGCGTGATGTAAGCGCCTGGAACCACCGCGCCGGATGCATCCTGCACGGTTCCACGAACCATACCAAAAGTTGACTGCGCGAAGGCAGCGGTGCTAACCGCGGCAAATGCGAGAACCGCTCCGGCCAGCGTCGCCGCTCCTGGAAATGCCGACATTTCATGTCTTCGATGATTCCACAGGGCTTCTGATTTCTTGTGAATCGAGATGGCTTCTGCGTCTGAAACCTGCTGCAAGTGTTCTTTGCTCTGCACCACCTGAGCCTCCATTCGGCTTTGCCGATATCACAGGTGTACAAAATTAAGCATGAGGAAGGTATAAAGACCGAGAACCCCGGGCACCATTTTTTGTTTTGCTTATGCCGCACGCGGTACGCTCCATTTGAAGGCGTTGAAGCTTCCTTGGTCTTAAAACCACGAGTAGCAGGGTCGATTCGTCGTTACAGGCACAGCAGACGAGGAAGGCGAGCATCAGGCACGGCGTCGTGGTCAACGAGGTGTGAAATGCCTTCGATCTAAATCTGGCGCGAGGCACTTTTTATTAGTGATCGAAGGATCGCTAGGGTTGACACTAACGCGATGATGCAAACGAGCCGGATTAGAATGGGTACGAGTTCTTTTGGCATTTCATTAGTTCCATGCTGAACATCGCGGGTGGTTAAAGTACGTTGCCCTATGAAGCTAAAGACGGTCCGCAAAACTGTTCTCAGTAATGCGAACCGCGCTGCATAGGCTGACCAGAACCACGAGTATCGTTACGAAACGTGCTCATTCAGTACAACGCCAAGAACCTAAGAAAGGCATAAGGACTGCGAAGTGATCGACACTTTCGTCGCGTGAGGGGTAGACCGTGGTAGCTGCCGCGCTTACCGCGACAGAGACAGACCTACCGACCTATATTTTGTGCGCGAATGGTATCTATATTCAAACGGTCAGATACCGACGTACGAGTGTGCGTTTTGGCGCACTAACCCGCCGATGCATGCGTGGGCCATACTTGAGGTTTATCGCATCGGCGCCGCATGTAACGGTGACAAAGCAGATATCGATCTTCTGGAGAGTCGGAAATCTATGACCCCGCCCACAGTGAAGGTCTCGTGCGGTCGCTGGCGTTGGCGCGAGGCACCAGGCAGGATGGACTGCATTGCTCGCCGAACCATTGTTCATCCGCCTTTTCGACATCGGAATGTGTTTGTACTGTGCGCATACGGTGGCGGTCGGTTTCTGTTGCGCAAGTGCGAGACAGTTCTGCTTGCAGGAGAGTAGGATTACGCCGCTGGCCTGGTGAGGAAAATTTGCATCGCGTATGCCAGCCATTTTTAGGAGCGTTCACATGGCGACTTTCTCAACACTCACACCTGCAAACAGTACGCACCCCATCGAGTTGCGGCAGCGATACGGCAACTATATCGGCGGCCGGTGGGTAGAGCCTGTGGCCGGGCGCTATTTCGACAACATCACACCCGTTACAGGTCAGGTACTCTGCCAGATTGCGCGGTCCGACGCCGCAGACGTTAATCTCGCGCTGGACGCTGCACATGCGGCGCGCGCGGCATGGGGTCGGACCAGCACCGCCGAGCGCGGTCGTATGTTGGAGCGCATTGCCCAGCGCATCGAGGACAACCTGTCGTTGCTGGCTGCGGTAGAAACCTGGGACAATGGCAAGCCGATGCGTGAAACGACGGTCGCCGACCTGCCGCTTGCGGTGGATCACTTTCGCTATTTCGGCGGTGTGATACGGGCTCAGGAAGGCGGCATTTCTGAAATCGATGCAACTACCGTGGCCTATCACTATCACGAGCCACTGGGCGTCGTCGGCCAGATCATCCCGTGGAATTTCCCGATCCTTATGGCCACCTGGAAGATCGCGCCGGCGCTGGCTGCGGGCAACTGCATCGTGCTGAAGCCGGCGGAACAGACACCGCTCTCCATACTGGTACTGATGGGATTGATCGAGGACATTCTGCCACCGGGCGTGCTGAATATCGTGAACGGTTTTGGGCTGGAAGCGGGCAAGCCGCTTGCGAGCAGTCCGCGCATCAAGAAGATTGCATTCACGGGTGAAACAACGACCGGGCGTCTTATCATGCAGTACGCCTCGCAAAACCTGATACCGGTGACGCTGGAGCTGGGAGGCAAGAGTCCGAATATCTTCTTTGAAGATGTGATGCGGGAGGACGACGCGTTCTTCGACAAAGCATTGGAGGGCTTCGCCATGTTTGCCCTGAACCAGGGCGAAGTGTGCACCTGTCCTTCGCGTGCGCTGGTGCAGCGGAGTATCTATGACCGATTTATGGAAAAGGCCATTGCTCGTGTAAAGGCAATCAAACAGGGCAATCCGCTTGATCCATCAACGATGATTGGTGCGCAGGCAAGCGGTGAGCAATTGGAAAAGATACTTAGCTACCTTGATGTGGGCCGCCAGGAAGGTGCGAAAGTTTTGACGGGTGGTAAGCGCGCAGAACTGGGGCCAGAGCTTGATGGCGGTTTTTACGTCGAGCCGACAATCCTTGAGGGCCATAACAAGATGCGGGTTTTTCAGGAAGAAATCTTTGGACCTGTTGTATCGGTAACGACGTTTAAAGATGAAGCAGAAGCCATGGAGATTGCAAACGACACCCTGTACGGCCTGGGAGCGGGCGTGTGGACGCGTGAGATGAACCGGGCGTTTACTTTTGGCAGAGGCATCGAAGCCGGCCGCGTGTGGACCAACTGCTATCACCTGTATCCGGCGCATGCGGCATTCGGCGGCTACAAGCAATCTGGGATTGGCCGCGAGAATCACAAGATGATGCTGGATCATTACCAGCAGACGAAGAACGTACTGGTGAGTTACAGCCCGAACAAACTGGGGTTCTTTTAAGTAGATAGATAGAAGGGCGTTCGCAGCATGTATGCGGGTGCTCACTACCTCATCACCACGACTATCATGACGATTCCTGCACAGGTCCTGCGTACCGCTGCCGCTACCGCACTTATGGAGCAGTTGCAGGCGCAGCATGGCCCGCTTCTGTTTCACCAGAGCGGTGGCTGCTGCGATGGGTCTTCGCCTATGTGCTTTCCTGCGGCAGATTTTATGGTGGGGGAGCAGGACGTGATGCTCGGGGTGCTGGGTGAGACGCCGTTCTACATGAGCCGCGCTCAATTTGAGTACTGGAAACATACAGAGTTGACGCTTGACGTCGTGCCCGGCAGAGGTGGCATGTTCTCGTTGGAAGGATCGGAGGGTGTGCGCTTTCACATCCGGTCGCGAGTGTTTTCGCCAGCGGAGATCGCCAGCCTTTGCAGTGCCGGCCGTATTTGACAGGCGATGTTTGGGGCTTCGACGGGGTAAGTCAGTCCGGTGGCGGGCGTGTCGTGACGTGGATCGTCCTGAGCTTACTGGATCAGCACTCGATGATGTTCAGGGCAAGACCGGCGAGTGAAGTTTCCTTGTAGCGTGACTGCATGTCGAGGCCGGTGAGATACATTGTGCGGATCACCTGATCGAGAGAAACCTTGTGGTCGTCGGGCTCGTTCATGGCCATGCGGGAAGCGTTGACAGCTTTGACGGCACCCATGGCATTACGCTCGATGCAGGGGATTTGGACGAGGCCGCCGATAGGATCGCAGGTCATGCCCAGGTTGTGTTCCATGGCGATCTCCGCAGCATGTTCGACCTGGGCGTTGGTGCCGCGGAGCGCGGCGACGAGGCCACCGGCGGCCATGCTGCAGGCGACTCCGACTTCGCCCTGGCAGCCGACTTCGGCGCCGCTGATGCTGGCGTTTTCTTTGTAGAGGATACCGATGGCGGCGGCAGTGAGGAAAAAGCGGAGGAGGCCTTCGCTGTCTGCGCCCTGGATGAAGTCGAGATAGTAGCGGGCGATGGCGGGGAGGACGCCGGCTGCGCCGTTAGTGGGTGCGGTCACGACACGACCGCCGGCTGCATTCTCTTCATTGACAGCCATGGCGAAGACGGTGACCCAGTCGAGCGGGGCGAGCGGATCGGAGCTGCCTTTTTCTTTGAGCCGTGCGCTGAGGCGTGCGGCGCGCCGACGGACGTTGAGGCCGCCGGGGAGAATGCCGTCGGTCGCGATGCCGCGGTCGATGCAGTCAAGCATGACCTGTGCGAGGGCGAGAATGCTTTCGCGAATCTCGGCTTCAGCCGTGCCGGCAGTTTGCCTAAGAGGCGGACGCGGGATCTTCGGATCGTCGCGCACGCTGAGTTCGTTGGCAAAGACAATGTCTGCGATGGTGAGGTTGTGTTCTGCCGCGAGTGCGAGGAGCTGGGAGGCGCTGCGGAAGGGATAGGGAACGGTGCGGGTGGTTTGTGGCGTGGCGTTCTCATTTGGTGAGAAGTGTTCGGCGGTGACAATGAAGCCGCCGCCGATGGAGTAGTAGACCTCCGTCGCGAGGACGTTGCCCACGGCATCAAATGCTGTGAAGCGCATGCCGTTGGGGTGGGTCGATTCCGTGCCGGGGTACATACGGTCGCGATGCAGTATGAGGTCGAATGCGTGATCGAAATGGATCGCCGTGCTGCCGGCGAGGTGAAGCGTGAGGTCAGCTGCGGCTGCCAGGGTGCGGTGCTGCTGATCGGGCGTGATGGTGTCGGGAGCGCAGCCGGCGAGGCCGAAGAGAATGGCGTTATCGGTGCCGTGACCGATGCCGGTAAGGGCGAGGGAGCCATAGAGATCAATCCGTACGCGACCGACAGAGTGCAGAATGCGCGCACGTTGCAAACCATCGATGAAGGAGAGCGCCGCGCGCATGGGGCCGACGGTGTGCGAGGAGGAAGGGCCGACGCCGATTTTGAAGAGCTCGAAGAGGCTTGTCACTGGCCTGATTGTAGGCGCTGGAAGGTGCCGGGTTCAGGAGACGAGTGTGCCGGCACCGCTGTTGCGCAAGGGACCGACGAGGCCGAGGTGTGTGTACGGGAAGCCGTCCGGCAGCTTGAGGCCATAGCCGAGTGTGCGGTCGAAGGCGATGTGAGCCGCCCAGACAAGCGCGACAGCGATGGCCATGGATGGGGCGAGTGCGAGGCCTGCAAGCAGCAGAAGCGTGGGGCCGATGTAGCTGTGCAGCGAATTGTAGACGGCGGCGGCGCGGTGGGGTGCGAGCACATTGCGGGCGTAGGCGAAGAGAGCAATATCGGGCGCGAAGAAGAGAATAGCGAACAGCAGCCAGCGATGGGGCGTGAAGTGGTCGTAGGCGAGTACGACGAGGCACAGCAGAAATGCCGCTTCAACGCGCTGGAGAAGGTTAGTGGAGTGTAAGGAGGGATTAGAGAGCACGGCGATTGTGTCCATGGCTAACAACATTAGTCTTAATGAAAGAACCGGTCAAGGCTTACACTGTTTGCCATGGCGCATCCGAAGCAGATCGAGCCGGACGATATTGTTGCGGCGGCGCTGCGGCAGTTGGAGGCAAACGGCTGGGCAGCGGTGTCATTGCGAACCGTAGCGGGCGAACTCGGCGTGAAAGCGCCAAGTCTTTACCGGTACTACAAGCACAAGGGTGCCCTGGAAGAGGCCATTGTTATGGCCGGCAGCGCATTGATGCAGCAGGTGCTGGAGCGGGCCATCCGCGGCAGCACAGGTCTGGCGAGAGTGGAGCGATTGGCTGGGGCTTACCTGCGTTTCGCGCGTAGCCGCAAGGCGCTGTACCGGTTTATGACAGAGGGCGCTTTTGAACAGGACACATCTCCCACGGGAAAAGGGCTGTGGCGGCTGGTGGTGGCAGTCGTGAGCGAGCACACCCGTAAGCCGGACGATACGGCAGCGGCGGTGGCGCTGTGGGCGTTTTTGCACGGATATGTGTCGCTGGAGTTGTCGGGGCGGTTTGGCACGTCGGGTCCGCGCGGAGGTTTCGAACGGGGATTGCGGGCGCTGCTGCGCGACGAAACTTAGCTTGCCACTGCGCGGCAATTAACTGCCTGCCCAGTTACGTTAGACATGCCATGCCGGCGATAGACTACACTGCAACCCATGCTGTTCAAGGCCATTAGCGCAGCGGTGTACGGTATCGATGCGCACCTGATCGAGGTAGAAATTGATTTCGCGGGCATTAAGCTGGAGCGCGCGGAGTTCAGCATGGTGGGATTGCCGGATGCGGCGGTGCGCGAGAGCCGGGACCGGGTGCGGTCGGCGATCAAGAACAGCGGGTTTGACCTGCCGACGACGCGGATCGTGATCAATCTGGCGCCGGCGGATTTGAAGAAGGAAGGGTCGGGGTTCGATCTGCCAATCGCCATCGGCGTTTTGGGGGCGTACGGTGCGCTGCATGCGAAGGACCTGGGCAATTACCTCATGATTGGCGAGCTTGGCCTGGACGGCAGCTTGCGGGCGGTGCCGGGGGTATTGCCCATGGCGGTGCTTGCACGCGAAAAGGGCATTCGAAATTTTATTGTGCCGGCTGCGAACGCGCGGGAAGCGGCTGTGGTGGAAGGCGTGAATGTGTTTCCGGTGCGATCGCTGATCGAGGTGCGCGAGTTGCTGAATGCGGAGGCGTTTGGGACGCAGACCGCGGAACCGCTCCGCATACCGGCGGACGATCTGTTGAAGGGCATCGAGCATTTCCCGCTGGATTACAAGGACGTGCGCGGGCAGGGTACAGCGAAGCGCGCGCTGGAGGTGGCGGCGGCGGGCGGACATAACATCCTGATGATTGGGCCGCCGGGCAGCGGCAAAACGATGCTGGCGAAGCGGCTGCCGTCGATCCTGGCACCGTTGCGGTTCGATGAGGCATTGGAAACGACGAAGATCCACTCCGTGGCGGGTGTGCTGAATGGCGAGGAGGGATTGGTGAAGCACCGGCCGTTCTGGTCGCCGCACCACACGGTGAGCGATGCGGGGCTGATTGGTGGAGGCATGGTGCCGCGGCCTGGCGAGGTGTCGCTGGCGCACAATGGGCTCTTGTTTTTGGATGAGGTCCCGGAGTTTCCGCGTAACGTGCTGGAGGTGCTGCGGCAGCCGCTGGAGGATGGAACGGTGACGATCTCGCGGGCGGCGATGAGTTTGAGTTTTCCTGCGCGGTTTATGCTGGCGGCGGCGATGAATCCTTGCCCGTGCGGCTACTTCAACGACAAGCAGAGGGAGTGCATGTGCACGCCGCCGATGATTCAGCGGTATGTGTCGAAGGTGAGTGGGCCGTTATTGGACCGGATCGACATTCACATTGAGGTGCCGGCCGTGCAGTACAAGGAACTGCGACAGGGCGCAGCGGCGGAGGGATCGTCGGAGATCCGAGCGCGGGTATTGGCGGCACGGGAGCGGCAGTATGAGCGGTTCAGCCGTGTGGACAATGCACTGCCGGCGGGAAAGCGGCAGAAGGCGATTTACGCAAATGCACAGATGTCGACGCAGCAGATTCGGGTGCATTGTGAATTGTCGAGCGATGCGGAGCGTTTACTGGAGCGGGCGATGCAGCAACAGGGTTTGAGCGCGCGTGCACATGATCGAATCTTGAAGGTGGCACGGACGATTGCGGACCTGGAAGGTGCGGCGGATGTCGCAGTCAAACATATTGCAGAAGCAATCCAGTACCGAACGCTGGACCGGAGTTATTGGTCGTAACGTGGCGTATGCGTGCTGATCAGGTTTCGCCTGGCGCGTTCAATTTGAGAGCAAAGTGGTAAATGTCTGCGTGCCGACGGCGGTGGCGGGAGCCCATATCAGTTTCAATTTGCTGGCGAACCAATGCTTTATTTCGAGTTCGTTGAGCGCTCTACGTCGGTCGAGAGTGCTGGCGGGGAGGGAACGACATCCACGATGCCGGATGGGGTTGTGCCCGACTGGCAGTGGCACGGGCACGGATCGGTATGCGGCACGGGTATGCTGCCCTAAAAAAAGTTGTTGCGTTTTTAGAGCATAGAGGCTACTGTTTCAGAGGAATCGGAAATGTCTTGACGTTTTGAGGACTTCCGGTGGACGTGCGTGTGGCGGCTTCAGGCCTGCTGTCTGCGCCGTGCTGGGTCTGCGCTGGTTTAGCGGTGGTGTCCTTTCCTTTTGAGTCTTTTGCACTGGTACCCTCGCCAAAAGAGCGGCGGGCCGTGGGAAAGGTCACGGGTTGCACCCAATTGTGGGATCGCGACATCGAATCTGTTGAGCCTACTTCCCTCATCCCTCGTGGCACGACGCGCGTGGCGGCAAGCAAAGCCGGGGCGTACGGGCACGTATCTTCAAAGGAGTAAGACCCATGCGATCTGATTTGATTTTTGGTGCGCTCACGCATGTGACGAACCGGTATCAGTTGTGTCAGTTGGCCAGCAAGGCGACACGCAAGCTGCACAAGCCGAATACCCGGCTACAGGATACGACGAACGAGGTACTGGGCCGGTTTCGCGAACAGGTTCCAACAACGTTTGAAGTGGGCCCGGAGCCAGAAGAGATTTTGGACAATATCGAAGAGCGTCGCGCAGCATAACTCAAAATAAGGCAGCTATAGGATCGGCGGTCCTATAGCTGCGGCAGTTCGTACGCAGTACCTGCTTCATCGTGGTGCAGTTCTCGCTTTTGCAAGATCGACTTTCCGCAGATGTTCCGCAATACCCTCCCGCCAGACCTCCCTCCAGCAGCACCCTCTCCCTAGATTAATTCGTCGTACAGGTGACAATGACTATCTCTGAACTGAAAGAAAAGAGCATCGCTGAACTTGGCAAGCTCGCCCGCGGCCTTGACATTCAGGGCACCAGCGCTCTCCGCAAACAGGACCTGATCTTCAAAATTCTGCAGGCGCAGAGTGAGAAGGAAGGGCATATTTTCGCCGAGGGCGTGCTGGAGATTTTGCCTGATGGCTACGGCTTTTTGCGATCCCCAGATTACAACTATCTGCCAGGGCCGGATGATATTTACGTATCGCCTTCGCAGATCCGCAAGTTCGATCTGAAAACGGGCGACACGATCAGCGGCAATGTGCGGCCACCGCATGAAGGCGAAAAGTATTTCGCGCTTGTGAAGATCGAGGCGATCAATTTCGAGTCACCAGAAGAGACGCGCAATAAGATTCTGTTCGACAATTTAACGCCACTGTATGCCGACGAGCGCGTGAAGATGGAGACGGTGCGCGACAACATTAGCGGGCGTGTGATGGATCTGCTAACACCGGTCGGTAAGGGACAACGTGGGCTGATTGTGGCGCCTCCGCGTACAGGGAAGACGGTTTTGCTGCAGGCGATCGCAAACTCGATCACGGCAAACCATCCGGAGGTGGTGCTGATCGTTTTGCTGATTGATGAGCGGCCGGAAGAAGTGACGGATATGCAACGTAGCGTGAAGGGTGAAGTCATTTCTTCGACCTTTGATGAGCCAGCGGCACGACACGTTCAAGTGGCTGAAATGGTGATTGAGAAAGCCAAACGCCTGGTGGAACACAAGCGGGATGTCGTGATTCTGCTGGATTCGATTACGCGCCTGGCGCGGGCGTACAACACAATTGTTCCGCCGAGCGGCAAGGTGCTGTCGGGCGGCGTGGACTCCAATGCGCTGCAACGCCCGAAGCGGTTTTTTGGCGCGGCAAGGAATATTGAAGAGGGTGGATCGCTTACGATCATGGCGACAGCGCTTGTGGATACCGGGTCGCGCATGGACGAGGTGATCTTTGAAGAATTTAAGGGAACTGGCAACATGGAAGTTATCCTGGATCGCAAGCTGGTGGACAAACGTGTGTTCCCAGCCATCGATATTCAGCGTAGTGGTACGCGTAAGGAAGAACTGCTGATTCCGAAAGAGGACCTGCAGCGAACCTGGATTCTGCGCAAGGTTTTGAATCCGCTGTCGCCAACGGAAGCGATGGAATTGCTGACGGACAAGTTGGGCAAGACGCGGAATAACAGTGAATTTTTACACAATATGAGTTCGTTGTAAGAGAGTTTTGAGCAGCGAACAAGAGAGCGCCCGCACATTGTGCGGGCGCTCTCTTGTTACGCCAGGGTTTAAGCGAGGCGGGTTAGAAGGTCAGTGATGGTAGCGAGGTGTCGTTCTTCTTGTTTCGGCAGTGTGGCAAGCAGAAGTTTGTAAACGGACTCGGCGGACTGCGGGCGGGCCAGGAGAAAACCCTGCATCTCATCGCAGCGGATGCCGCGGAGCATTCAAGTTGTTCCTGGGTTTCTACTCCTTCGGCGACAATGGAAAGCTGGATGGTGTGGGCCATGTCGACGATGGCCTGAATGACCTCAACACCGTTCTGGGTTCCATGGGCGCCCTGAACGAAGAGGCGGTCGATCTTGAGGGCATCGACATCGATGTCGCGAAGACGGCCAAAAGAGGAATAGTCAATGCCGAAATCGTCAATGGAAATGCGGATGCCAAGCTGGCGGAGGTGCTCGCGTACGGAGGCTAAATCATTAGCGATCGCGCTTTCGGTGACTTCAAGCTCAAATGCATTCGGGTAGCAAGCCGCATTCGCGCAGGTGGTTTCAACATCAGCGACAAAGTCATTGCGAGAGACCGAGTTCGCAGGCGGTACGCAGGAGCAGCTGAAACGGGCGGGTCGGATCGCGACGCAGGAGTTTGCCGGCAACACGTTTCAGCGTGAGGCCGCGACGTGGAGGTCACATTTCGGGACCTGGAGCGAAGCAAGTCGGGCTGCTGGCTGCATACCCTTCGGTTATCGGCGAGAGGGGTGGTGTCGCGGGGTGCACTAGGTAGGTTGTCCCGTCTTCGAACGATGGGGTAGCGGCCAGCTGCGGTTGACGCGCAAGGGGTGGTGCGTTGGAATGGGGGTAGTAGTTTCCTCGCGCCAGCGTTGCGCGTGAAAGCGTGTTTTATGCGGTATTCCTCTGATTCATCCGCGATATCGGCAGTCGCCGTTGCGGTTCCTGCCGCCGTTCCGCCTGCTATTCCGACGACAAACAAACACTTGATCCGTTGGGTAGAGAAGATGGCTGACTTGACGCAGCCGGATGCGATCCATTGGGTGGATGGGTCAGAGGCGGAGTATGACCTGCTGTGCACCAAGCTGGTGAATGGTGGAACGTTTACACGTTTGGACGCGCAGAGCTGGCCGGGCTGTTTTCTGGCGCGGTCTGCACTGAACGATGTAGCGCGGGTGGAAGACCGGACATTCATCTGCTCGCTATCAAAGGATGCGGCGGGGCCGACCAACAACTGGATGGACCCGTTTGCCATGCGGAAGAAGCTGAAAGCGATGTTCCGCGGCTGCATGCGGGGCCGGACGATGTACGTGCTGCCATTCAGCATGGGGCCGGTGGGCGGGCCGATGTCACGCATCGGTGTGCAACTGACCGATAGCGAATATGCCGTGGTCAACATGCGTATCATGTGCCGCGTAGGAACGGACGTGCTGCGCGAGATCGACAAAGGCGAACAGCGTGTGGTGCCGTGCATGCACAGCGTGGGTGCGCCGTTGATGCCGGGACAGGCGGACACGCCGTGGCCATGTAACGACGAAAAGTACATCGTGCATTTCCCGGAAACGCGGGAGATCTGGAGCTTCGGGTCGGGCTACGGCGGCAATGCATTATTGGGCAAGAAGTGCTTTGCGCTGCGCATCGCCTCGAACATTGCGCGCGACGAAGGCTGGATGGCGGAGCACATGCTGCTGGTGGGTGTGGAAAGCCCTGCGGATGCACTCGGCGTAACGGAGAAGACATATGTAGCGGCTGCGTTTCCGTCGGCATGCGGCAAGACGAACTTCGCGATGATGGTGCCGCCTGCCGGGTTTGAAGGCTGGAAGGTGTGGACGGTGGGTGACGATATTGCCTGGATAAAGCCGGACGCGCGAGGGCAGCTGCGAGCGATCAATCCGGAAACGGGTTTTTTTGGTGTGGCGCCGGGGACGAGTGAGGCAACGAATCCGAATGCGATGGCGACATTGCGGCGGAACACGATTTTTACGAACGTGGCCCTAACTCCAGATGGCGGCGTGTGGTGGGAGGGGATGACAGATGAACCACCGGCGGAGTGTATCGACTGGCGCGGCGAGCGATGGACCCCCGGGATGGGGACCAAGGCCGCACACCCTAACGGGCGGTTTACAGCGCCGGCCGCGCAGTGTCCGACGATCGATGCAGAGTGGCAGAACCCGGAGGGCGTGCCGGTAAGCGCGTTAATTTTTGGGGGGCGACGATCATCGACGATTCCGCTGATTTACCAGGCGTTCAACTGGAGTAGCGGAGTGTATGCCGGCGCGACGATGGGCAGCGAAACCACGGCAGCTGCCGCGGGTGAGTTGGGGCGGGTGCGACGGGATCCAATGGCCATGCTGCCGTTTTGCGGGTACCACATGGGAGATTATTTCCGGCATTGGATCAAGATGCAGAGATCGCTGGAGAGTACGCCGCGGGTGTTCCATGTGAACTGGTTTCGGAAGGGCGAGGACGGGCAGTTTCTGTGGCCGGGTTTCCGCGAAAATATGCGGGTGCTGAAATGGATTGTGGACCGTGTGCGTGGGCGGGCGCTGGGTCGGGAGACGCCGATCGGATGGACTCCGCATTACGAAGATATGGTTTGGGCAGGAGTGGACTTTAGCCCAGAGCGATTTGCGGAGGTGCAGCGAGTGAGCCACCAGGAATGGCGACGTGAGGTGATGGGGCATGAGGAACTGTTCATCGACCTGCATGACCATCTGCCGCCGGAGATGATTTACGAGCGGGAGTTGTTGATTCGGCGATTGTGAACACATTGTCGTGGATTATGGGAAAGCGGTAGCGGCGAGTCGCAAAGTCCTTGCTTCAGCCTTCAGCGGACGGAAGTTCGAGTATGCCGGCGGCTTGTGACTTTCGCCGCAAGGGCGCATCTTAAGAGATGTGTTCCGTCGCATGAGCAAAGCGGTGAGTCTGTTGCTGATGGTGTTATTCGCCGTCGCGATGCCGTACGCAGTGGCGGCGCAGTGTGATGTGGCTGCAATGCATGCGAGTTCTGTAGCGAGCAGAGTGGACACCTGTGCAAGTCCATGCTGCCCGGCGCAGGATGACACAACGCCGGTAAACGAGCAGGACGGGCGTACGGCGGCGTGCGCGCTGCGGTGTGATGCTCTGCTGCCGTCGGTGAGTGAAGTAGCTGTCGCGCCTTTGGTGTTGAGTGCGCCAACGTTCGACTCGTATGGTGCCGAACCTCTGCTTGAGCGGGAGCAGGTATCGGGTACAGCGGTCCTCGACGAGCGAAATGATAGAGCGCGTTCGTTCATAGCCTCTCCTCTCCGAACCTAGAAACGAAGCGTCGCTTTGCATGCCCTTATGGATGCGTGAGTTTTAGCGTGTGTGATTGCGCGCGATCGACGGTTCTGTGTGCCTGAGCTTTGAGGTGCGCCGTGGGTAGGACGGGAGTAGCGATGAGTGATCGCAGAAGCTTTTTACAGCGAGCGTTAGGGATTGGTGCCGGATTAGTGTCGGCTCCAGTTTTTGCGGAGAATGTATCGGCAGTCGGCGCGCCGATTGGGATGGGCGGATCCAATACAGGGCCGTCGTCGGAGAGTGCGGCGGGGATTAAGCGGGCTGCGCGGCTGGGCAGCGCGGGGCGTGCGCCCGTGCCGGTTATGACGACGGACGTACCGGATCTGCCGTTTGAAAGTGTGGATGGATGGAAGGTGTTCAAGCTGCGGGCAGAGCCGGTACGGCGGGAGATTGTGCCAGGTAAAACAGTGGATTTGTGGGGGTACAACGGGTCCGCGCCGGGTCCGACGATCCAAGTGACGGAAGGCGACCGCGTGCGAATTCTATTTGAAAATGGCCTTCCGGAGCCGACGTCGATCCATTGGCATGGATTCGAGGACCAGATTCGGTATGACGGGATGCCAAATATCTCACAGCGGGCGGTGCCGCCGGG
Source organism: uncultured Terriglobus sp. (assembly GCA_964244665.1). Taxonomy (GTDB): domain Bacteria; phylum Acidobacteriota; class Terriglobia; order Terriglobales; family Acidobacteriaceae; genus Terriglobus. The sequence goes on along the minus strand of CAXTJO010000003.1, from coordinate 81,387 downwards.
CGGCACGTACACGTATGAGTTTGAAATCCACCAGACGGGGACGTTTTTCTATCACTCGCACATGGCGATGCAGGAGATGGTGGGGATGCTGGGCGGCTTCATCATGCACCCGCGGGAGGCGCATACGCCGCCGCCTGATCATGACTTCCTGATTCAACTGCAGGAGTACGCAGTGCTGCCGTCGTCGACCGTGCCGAACAGCATGAACATGGAATACAACTGGCTGGTGCTGAACGGCAAGAGCGGGCCTGCGGCGACGCCGCTGGTGGTACGGCTGGGCAGCCGGGTGCGAATCCGGTTTGTGAACTTAGGAATGGATCACCATCCGATGCATCTGCATGGACACACGTTCTACATCACGGGGACAGAGGGCGGCCGGATTCCAGAGACCGCGTGGTGGCCGGGCAATACGGTGCTGGTGGGTGTTGCGCAGGCACGGGAGATTGAGTTCGTGGCGAACAACCCTGGGGACTGGATGCTGCATTGCCATTTGCCACACCACATGATGAACCAGATGAGCAGCAACGTGGGACGGATGAGCCGGATCGCGGCGCGCAGAGGAATGGCTGCGGGCATCGACATGGAAAACGGAATGGGAATGCTGAACGGGACGCCGACGGTGCCGACGGGCGACGATTATGGGGCGAGTCTGGGACGCGGGATGGGTGTGGCATCGACGGCGGATGTGTCGACGACGAATGGCCCGCTGCGGGCACGAGTTGGCGAGGACAACATGCAGATGAAGCCGGGCGAGACGATGCAGATGTCGCCGGGCGGGTTGAGCAACGACGACGGCATGGAAGAGATGATGATGGCCGGTACGCGGCGGCTGGAGGTAGCGCCGGATGCAAATATAGTGCCGAACTACCCGCAGGACGCGTTCATGGAGGGACCCATGATGAACATGGACGTGATGGTGCGGAAGCCGGAGAACTTTGGCTTGCCGCCGGGGTGGAGCGAGAACATGCAGGGCATGATGACGTTTGTGCGGGTCATGCCACCGGCGCAGTATGACGAAGTGATGCGGCGTGTGGCGCTGGCGAAAGGGACCGCACCGATGGCGACGGCAGGTGGGATGCAGATGAATGGCGGCAAAGTGCATGCGGGGCATGGGGCAGTGGAGCATGCGCCAGCCGCCGGGCACGCTGCGAAGAGCATGGATTCGGAGATGAAGATGGAGCCGGGACGATGAGAGAACGTTCACGCATTGTTTCAGGGCTGGTGCTATCCGTGGCTTCGGTGCTTGTGTGGGCTGGGTGTGCCGGTGCGCAGATGAACATGGAGGGTATGGACCACTCCACCATGAATGGGCAGAGTAAAGCGGAGGGAACGACGGCGGACGGGCAGGCGCTTCCGGGCGAGCCTCGGGCGTTGCCACCGGTGACACAGGTACCACTGCGGCTGCCGGGCTCGGTGCAGGAGCAGGAGCATCCGCAGCGGCAGACGGGGGCTACGATGCCGGGTATACCGGATGCGCTGGCGGATATGCGGGGACGTACACCGGAGCCGCTGCAACACTTCGTGGATGCAGCAATGGCGAAGAATCCCACGCTGCGCGCTGCAGCGGCGGAGGTGCGCCGGTTTCGCGGCGAGGCCAAGCAGCAGGGACTGTGGACGAACCCGGAGGTCGGCTATGAGGCGGATCACATTCGCGGGGGCAGCTATGCAGGTGGCGAGGAAGGCGGGTACGTGCAGCAGGTGGTGCCGCTGGCGGGGCAGCGTTCGTTTGCGCGTGCCGCGGTGCTGCAGCAGGCAAAGGCCGCGGAGACGGCACTGACCGCACAACAGGAGCGGGTGCGAGCGGCGGTGGAGCAGGCGTTCTATGCCGCACTGGCGATGCAGGAGGAGGTCGTGGTGCGGGAGCAGTTAATGCATGTGCTGGTCGACGCTGCGGAGACGGCACATCAGTTGGCGAATGTGGGGCAGGCAGATGCGCCGGACGTGCTGCAGACCGAGGTGGAGCGCGAAGAAGCCGTGCTGGACTACGCGTCCGCGCAGCGTGGATACCGGAAGGCGTTCGCGTTGCTCGCGGCTGTAGCCGGAGATGGGACGATGCCGGTGGTTCCACTGCATGGTGATTTGAGAGCATTTCCGCAGCTTGCGGAGGGTGTCGCGCAGCAGGCAGCGGATACGAGCCCTGCATTGCAGGTGGCGGAGCAGCAGATGGTGGCCGGCGATGCGGCGGTGCGCAGTGCGCGGCGACAGGGCCTGCCTCAACTGACGCTGCACGCAGGCTTGCAGCAGAGCAACGAACCGCTGGACGGCACGAGGGGACGCGTGGGTGTTGTCGGTGTGGCACAGGCTGGAATCAGCCTGCCGCTGTGGAACCGAAACCAAGGTGCGATTGAGGCAGCGAAGGCGGGCGTGGAAGCGTTGCGGGCGGAGACGGCTCGAACGCACCTGCAGCTTCGACTGCAAGGTGAGCAGGCAATGCAGGATTACGCGACGGCGCGACTGACGGCTGACAGATACCGGACGGAGCTGTTACCGCGTGCGCAGCGGGCATTCGAGTTGTACCGGCACAAGTACAACGTGATGGGTGCGGCATACCCGCAGGTGTTAGTGTCGCAGCGAACGCTGCTGCAGTTGCAGGTGGATTACGTGCATGCACTCAACGCGGCGTGGCAGAACGCGATTCTGCTACAGCATGGGCTCTTGTCTGGAGGCATGACTGCCGTATCGGTTCATGGCGTAGCGAACGCCACTGTGCCTTAGCTCTGTCGACATGTTTGCGGCGCAAATTGGTACTGGACGAGAAAGTGCTTAATGTCTTTTCGACAATGAGTAATGTGAAGCTGTAGTGTTGAATTTGACGTGCGTCCGAGACACAACCCGCGGTGTGCGTGTGTTCTCTTTTCTTCATAGTGCTGCGTGGCTGCCAAGGCTGCGTCTGGAAAGAGGTGGCTATGGGTAGTGTTCCGCAAAAATCCCTGTCGCAGGCATATTTCGACCAGGTGTATGCAGCGAACCGTGATCCTTGGAATTTCGAAACAAGTCCGTATGAGGCTGGGAAGTATGCGGCTTCGCTGGCCATGTTGCCGGAAGCGCGGTACGGGAATGCGCTGGAGGTGGGCTGCTCCATTGGCGTGTTCACACACATGCTTGCCGAGCGGTGTGACTCGCTCCTGGCAGTGGACGTAGCGGAGCGGGCGATGACAGAGGCGCGAAGGCGATGCAGCGCGCAGCCCTGGGTGCGCTTCAAGATGCAGCACCTGCCCGAACAATTTCCGGAGGGTGTTTTCGATCTTGTGACTGTGTGCGAGGTCGGCTATTACTGGTCGTCACAGGATCTGTTGCGGTCGTGCCGAGTGATTGCGTCTCACCAATTAAGCGGTGCGGACTTGTTATTGGTGCACTGGACGCCGGAGGTGCAGGATTACCCGTTGCTGGGGGATACGGTACATGAGGTTTGGCTTCGTCAGCCATGGTGGCAGCTGATGGCGTCGCAACGTCATTCAACTTATCGAATCGATCTCTTGCGACGGAACCAGACGAATGTGGTGTAACGCGGCAAGAATCGAGAACTTGTCGGTTTACCGAAGAGCGCAAACAAGACAGATCATTACAGTAGAAGCATTACAACATCTGTGGCCGTGCTTTTGCGGCGATGAAGTAGTTGAGGACTGTTGAGCGTCGACCTCACCATGTTTCGACTGAACATCTTGCGCCAGACAGGCTGCATCCAAATACAAATAGTAGAATTGAAACATCCTTGCAGGAGTGAGCAAATGCCGACGCTGGTTCGGGACGAAGCCTCGTCGTTTTTGAACGCCGAACCGCTAATGGTGCGGTCGCGGATGGACGTGGTGTGCCTAAGCCATTTGCGATGGGACTTTGTGTTTCAGCGACCGCAGCATCTGTTGACACGAGCGGCAATAGGTGGCCGAGTTTTTTATATAGAAGAACCTATATTTGAAAGTGTGGATGCAGCGTTTTTGCAACTGCGAACAGTGGACGGCGGAGTTGTCATAGGGCAGCCTGTGTTGCCTCATGCAGGTCAGCAGGGGAGTCATCTCGACGCGGTTAGAGCGCAACGAAAATTGGTTGAGCAGCTCGTGCGTGATGAAGTCTTGCAAGACTTTGTATTGTGGGTGTACACGCCGATGGCGCTGGCCTACGCGGACACCTTGCAACCTGCGGCAGTCGTGTACGACTGCATGGACGAACTGTCGGCATTTCGTGGCGCGCCACCGGCTTTGTTGGGCTACGAGCAGCAGCTACTGGAGTGTGCGGATGTAGTTTTTACAGGCGGTGCAAGTTTGTTTGAAGGAAAACGGCACCGTCATCCCAACGTATACCTGTTTGCGTCGAGCGTAGATGTGCCGCACTTTGCACAGGCAAGGGAGGCGCAAGAGGAGCCAGCAGACCAGGCGGGCATCGCGCATCCGCGGGTGGGCTTCTACGGCGTGTTGGATGAACGGATGGATTGGCCTTTGCTGCAACGGCTCGCAGAGTTGAAGCCAGACATGCAGTTTGTGATGTTGGGCCCGCTCACGAAAATTGATGTGGATGAACTGCCACAGGCAAAAAATCTGCATTACCTGGGCGCAAAGAGTTATGCGGAGTTACCGCAGTATTTAGCGGGATGGGACGCGGCGATGCTGCCGTTTGCGTTGAACGAAGCTACACGGTTCATCAGTCCGACGAAAACGCCGGAGTACCTGGCGGCTCACAAGCGAGTGGTGTCGACCGCCATCCGTGATGTGGTCACGCCGTACGGTGATTCGGGGCTGGTAGCAATCGCACGCACGCCGGAAGAGTTCGTCAACGCGCTTGACGCAGCAATACTGCCTGCAGACCCGGCCTGGACTGTAAAGGTGGATGCGGCTTTGAGTGAGATGTCGTGGGATAGAACATGGGATGGAATGCGAAAGGAGGTCGTAACAGTGCTGGAGCGTGCATCCGCCGCGACGTAGCATTTGCTGCGGTGTACTGATGCAGGCGCGTGGTGTGGTTGGAGTAGTGAAATTTGTATTGAATGGGAGCTGTCGATTGTTTGATTTTCTCGTAGTCGGTGCAGGGTTTGCAGGGTCGGTCGTTGCGGAGCGCGTGGCAGCGCATGGTTATCGCGTGTTGGTGGTGGATCGCCGAGAGCACATTGCAGGAAATGCGTACGACTGCCTTGACGAGGCTGGCGTGCTGATCCACCGATACGGGCCGCACATCTTCCACACAAATTCGACAGACGTTGTGCAGTACTTATCGAAGTTCACGGAGTGGCGTCCGTATGAGCATCGCGTGCTGACGTGCGTGAATGGCAAGCTGCTCCCGATGCCGATCAATCTGGATACGGTGAACGGGTATTTTGGTACATCGTTAAACGCCGAGGGTGTGGCCGCCTTAATTGCGGGCGTTGCTGAAAAGCGGGAGCGGATTGAGACGTCGGAAGATCTGGTGGTGAGCCAGGTGGGACAGGAGTTGTACGAGAAATTTTTCCGCAACTACACGCGCAAGCAATGGGGCCGCGACCCGAAGGATTTGGACGCTTCGGTAGCAGCACGTGTGCCATTCCGACTCAGTCACGATGACCGCTATTTTACCGATTCCTTTCAGGCCATGCCGCTGAAAGGGTATACGGCGATGTTTGAACGGATGTTGGCGAATCCGCGGATTGAGGTGCGGCTCGGCGTGGAGTACACAGAAATCATGAGAACAGTCCCATACCGGACGCTGGTCTTTACGGGGCCGATCGATGAGTATTTTGGGCACAGGTACGGAAAGCTGCCATATCGTTCCCTGGAGTTCAAGCACGAGACGCACAACACAACGCAAATGCAGCCGGCTGCGGTGGTGAACTACCCGAACGACCATGAGTACACGCGAGTGACGGAGTTCAAGTACCTGACTGGGCAGGAGCACACGCAAACAAGTGTCGTATACGAGTATCCGAGGGCAGACGGTGATCCTTACTACCCCGTGCCGTGCGCAGCGAGTGCGGATCTGTTTGCGCGATACAAGGCGCTGGCTGAGCGGGAAAAGCATGTGTATTTTCTAGGCCGGCTGGCGAACTACCGGTACTTCAACATGGATCAGGTCGTGGCACAGGCGCTGAAGACCGCGCGCCGCATCGTAGACGAGACGAAGGCTTCGCAGAAGCTGCCTGTTGAGACCGAAGTACTGAAAGTTGCGGCCCAGGCTGCAGCCTAGATGTTATGTAGCAGAGGGCGGTGGCGCTGCAGAAATTGCAGTGCTTCCGCATCTGGGGTGCGTAAAGAGCGAACGCAGTAAGACTCGTCCAGGGTGACGGGACCACAGGGGCAATGACGGTCATCGTCCCATCCTGGGTAATCACAGACAGGATAGAGGCAGATCCCATGCAAAGGTATATTCGCATTGTGCGCGGCATCTACTTCAGCAGCGATAGCGTGCATCCAGCCGGGGCCGCTTTCCGCTTCAGCGCCGGTTTCTGACAGGACCATGGGACGGTTGTAGCGAGTAAAAAGATCGGTCAGCATAGAGGCAAGGCTGCGGTGCTGTCTGTGGCCGAGAGGTGCGGGCTGATCCATGTGCACCCACTGATTGTTCCAGTAGTAGTTCACGCCGACAATGTCCAGATAGCGCGGTGCACCACCACACTGGGGTAGTCTGCCGCTCAGCAGGTCGAATACAGCAAATTGAGAATTGTTATACGCGGCAACGGCGGGATCGGTCTCCGGGCGGGCTTCGTTTCGAGCGATATGAATGAGGGGTTCTGGCTGTAGAAACCGGGCCCGCGGGTCGACGGAGCGGACAGCCTCCATCCCAGCGATAGCGGCGCGAACCAGTTGGTGTTTAAGGCGGTCGCCAGAGTGGTAGCGGTAAGGATAGAAGCCGCCGAGATCGCCGCCGATCCAGGACCAAAAAGAAATTTCGTTCATAGGTGCGTAGAACGGGACGGCATCAGATTCAGCGGCGACGACGGCCGCTGCCGCGCGGGCAAACGCCGCGAATCGATCGATGAAGGCGGGCGAGAAAATATCGATGTCAGGCGGCAGACCCCAGTGACAAAGATCCCAGATGACCTGGGTACCGGTTCTGTTGGAGGCGCGGAGCATCGGCAGAAAACTCGACCAATCGTAGCGGCCAGGCACACGTTCGATGCGATGCCAGCGAAGGGCGTCGCGCACCGTCCGAATGCCGAGAGTGGCGAGCAGGGAGTAATCCTCGGCGGCGTAGAATTCGTGGCGCATGGCTCGGAGAACGTCGATTTGCAGGCCGTCTCTGCGGCGATGGGATGCACCTTCAAAGCCACCCATCCAAAAGCTCTGGAGCGGAAGGGTGGCGGGTGCCTGTAGGAATTGGTCCGTCATACAAAATGTGCGATGCATTCCGCGGGTCCGGTGATGGTTGAGGGCGGGATGCGCTAGGCTTCGGGGTGTGTGGATGTTTCGATGGATGGTGGTGTTGTGCTGCGCCGTGTGCGCGCAGCAACGCGTGCCGGCGCAGGCTACACAGCGGCTGGCGTGGACAACTGAGGAAGGTTTGCCGCAGAACAGTGTGCATGCGGTGCTGCAGACGCGCGACGGGTATCTGTGGGTAGCGACTGAGGGGGGTGTGGCGCGCTTTAACGGCGTGCAGTTTGAACGAATTGGGACGGAGAGCGAGCGGGCATTCGCAAGTAACGATGCATGTTGCCTGACCGAGACGCGGGATGGAGCGTTGTGGATTGGGACGTCGGATGGTTTGGTGCGGTGGTCCACCGGAAAATTTAAGCGCTTCGATGTGGGTGCGGTGCTGGCGACGGTAGCCGAGCCTGCGGGTGCACTGCTGGCGTTGACGGGGCGAGGGCTGGAAAGGTTGGAGAGAGGAAGGTCCGTTGCGGTGGCGCTGCCTGATGGCGCGGAAGCAACCGCGCTGGGGGTGCAAGCGGATGGCATGCCATTGATCGCGGCGGGGGCCATGTTATGGCGACTGGGCTTAAATGGATTTGAGGCGATGGGCCGCTTGCCTGCCGCACCGGCGGAGGTGCTGGGTGATGCGTTGGGGCGGGTGTGGTTAAGGACAACCGCGGCAGTATGGATGGTGCAGGGCGGAGCGCAGCGGCAATGGCGTGTCGGGATGGAGCTGCCGGGAAGCCGGTTGCTGGCGCTGGAACGCGTGGGCGGAGGTGTGCTGGCGAGTACGAACCGAGGCGTGTACCGATTGCAGGCAGAGGATGCTGCTGTGCAGGCATTGCCACAACTGGAAGGCACGGCGATCTTAAGTGCGACGCTGGACCGCGAAGGGGACACCTGGTTTGGGACCGACACCGCTGGGCTGGTCGAACTACGAGAAAGACCGGTGGGTACGCTGGCGGCGCTAAGCGCAGACACGGTGACATCAGTGGTGCAGGGAAGTGACAGTGCCCTGTGGGTGGGAACGCGGGATAACGGCCTGAAAGTGTTACGAGCGGGCGAAGTGACGACGCCCGCAGGAGGACTGGCATTGCAGACTATCCTCGCACTGGCTCCGGATGTGGCGGGTGGAGCCTGGGTGGGTACACCGGATGGACTCTACCGATTCGGTGCGGGGCAGTTGCGGCATGTGACGTCGGTGAATGGGTTGCCGGAGGATTTCGTGCGGTCGTTGCTGGCCGATGGCAACCGCTCCGTGTGGGTGGGAACACGGCATGGTGCGGCGCACTGGGACGGCGAGCGTGTGGACCGTTTAATCACGACGGCGGATGGGCTACCGAGTGACGTGGTCGGGACCATGTTGCGGACGCGCGACGGCACGTTGTGGTTTGGCACGTTGCACGGGTTGGCGCGGATGCGCGGTTCGTCGCTGCAGACTGTGCCACTGGTGGGCGCGGCGGCGGACGACGGCGTGACGGCGCTGGCAGAAGCCCCTACGGGCATGCTGCTGGTGGGCACACGGACGGGGGCGCTCCTGCTGGTGGGGGAATCGGGCGTGCGCGCGGTACGGTTGAGCGGTTTGCGTGGGGAAATCGATGCATTGCTGCCGGACGGGCTGGGCAATGTGTGGATTCGGATGGCGGCGGGTGTAGCGAGGGTGGAAATCCAGCAGCTTCTGCGATGCGGAGCGGTTTGTGCGGCACCTCTGCGGGTGTACAGCACGGCGGACGGGATGCCAAGCGTGGATGCAACGTTCGACGGGCATCCGTCTGCATGGCGCGCGGCAGACGGCACGCTATGGTTTGCGACTCGGCGTGGCATTGCGCGAATCGATGCGGCCCATTTGGCCGTGGACCGGGTGCCACCGCCAGTGGTGCTGGAACGGATGCAGGTTGATGATTTAAGGCTGGGAGCGGGGGCGTCGATACCGGGGTTGCTGCGGCTGGGGCCTGGGCACAGGCGATTTGTCTTTGAGTACGCGGGTTTGAGTTTGCGGGCACCGCTGCAGGTACAGTACCGGTTCAAGCTGGAGGGATTTGACCGCGACTGGGTGGAGGCCGGAAGCAGGCGGTCGGCAGAGTACACCAGCCTGCCAGCAGGTGCATACCGGTTTCTGGTCGAGGCGCGAACATCGGATGGCGTGCGTAGTGCCGCGCCAGCGGAGATGCGGCTGTACATTGCGTCGCCGGTATACCGCCGATCGTGGTTCTATGTATGCGTGGCGTTGGCACTGGCGGGCGTGGCGTATGGCATCTACCGTTTGCGCCTAAGGCGGGTGCAGCGAGAGTTTGCGGCGGTGTTAAGCGAGCGGAACCGGATCGCGCGAGAGATCCACGACACTCTGGCACAGGACTTCGTCGCGGTGTCGCTGCAGTTGGAGGTGACATCGCAACTGCTGAAGGTGAATGCGACGGAGGCGGCACGCGAGCAGATCGACAGCACGCGGCTGCTGGTGCGGGACGGGATTCGGGATGCACGGGAGAGCATCTGGGCGTTGCGTGCGGGACAAACCGCAGATGGTTTGCCGGCACGGCTGCAAGCGTTGGCTGAAGGTAAGCCAGCAGCAGTGGTGCAGGTGGCGGGGGCGTACCGAGCGCTGGCGTCGTCGGTAGAGAAAGAAATGTCGCGGATTGCAAAAGAGGCGGTTGGCAATGCACGAAACCATGCGGGGGCTACGACGATTGCGGTCGACCTCGTCTATTTGGAGGATGCGGTACTGCTTACGGTGAGGGATGATGGCGCAGGCTTCAACGTGGAGCAGGGGCGTGCTCGCGTGGGTCATTTCGGGCTGCGGGGCATGGTGGAGCGCGCGTCTGCGATGGGAGCCACGCTGACGGTGCAGAGTGCGCCGGGTGACGGCACAACTGTCAGCTTTCGCCTGCAGGGCTGATTTTGGAACGGAGAGTGGGAATGTCTACGAAAATTCGAGTGTTGATTGTGGACGACCACCATGTGGTGCGGCAGGGGCTGGCGGCACTGCTGCGGGCTTCGGACGAAGTGGAGGTTGTGGGCGAGGCGTCAGATGGGCGCGATGCGATTACGAAACATGCAGCGCTGCTGCCGGATGTGACTCTGATGGATTTGCAAATGCCCGGTAAGGGTGGAGCGGATGCGATCAGCCGAATCCGGATGGTGTCACCGCAGGCTCGATTTGTGGTGCTGACAACGTATGACGGAGATGAAGACATTTACCGTGCGTTGCAGGCGGGGGCGAAAGCATACCTTCTCAAAGGCATGACCATTGACGAGCTGCTGGAGACGATCCGAATTGTGCATGCCGGCAAGGCACGGATTCCTGGTCCGATCGCGGAGAAGCTGGCCGATCGGGTGAGCGGACAGGAACTAACGGCGCGGGAACTCGACGTGCTACGGCGGATCGTGGCTGGGCGTTCAAACCGGGATGCCGCGCACGACCTGGGTATCTCTGAAACAACCGTGAAGACACACGTGAACAGCCTGTTGGGCAAGCTGGGTGTAGCAGATCGCACGCATGCAGCAACGGTGGCGATTCAACGGGGGATCGTGCACCTTAAATGAGCAGGATATTAAAAGGCTGGATCATGGCGGGCGTGCTGGGTGCTTGCATGATGACGCGTGCGCAGGGTGTGGTGTCTCACGCTGCATCGGCACACGTGGCGTGGCGTGCCGCGTCAGACGATGAACTAAGCCGCGTGTTGCCGGCCCGTGCGCCAGTGCAGAAGGAGCGTATCGAGACTGAGATGCGCACTGCATCCGGCATTGTGGACGAGAGCGGTCACCTGATTGCGGGCGTGGTATTGATCACGGCGGGCTACTCGGCAGACGGAAAATATTCGCACTATTTTCAGGCAGAAAGTCCGATCCGCTTTGGCGTGCTGCTGCTTCGACCGGGCAAATATGTGATCGGCTGGAAGCGGATCCAGGATGGATTGGACGTGCACTTTTTCGATGCGGCAACCGGGGACGACAAGGGATCCGCAACAGCTCGGCAGATGCCGGTAGGGACTCGTGTGGAGGCATTCCGCTTAGTCCCGCCGACAGAGCATGCGCCGGTCTTGCAGATTGGGCGTTTTGGCGTGCAGTACACATTGCCGTAGCGCACATGCGCGGCGTCCGCACGTGACAGCCGATCTGGGACATGCGGCGACGCGGATGACTCCAGTGCGAAAAGTGCCGGCAGCTAGGGGGTGAACTGCCGAGTTACTTGCGCCCGTAATGGCGCAGAAAGCGGCAAAACGATTTACTCCGCACCCTTGGCATGATGTTGCGGCAGCCGTCGGGCCGTATTCTAGTGTCATATGCCGCCGGCGTATAAAGCTGATCTTGCCTGAAAGCTTTTCAAGCACATAGGCGCTCACTACGTCTCCGAATAATGTTTCACCGCTGTAAGGAAGCAAGCATGGCCACCGCTGTACAGGATCAGCCGCAAACCGCGAACCGAGAGAGCCGGATGACGATCCTGAGCTTGCTGAGGCCGCACCGCCGGCAGTTGTGGATGGGATTCGCGTGCATTCTGGGTGAAAGCGTAGCCGATGTGCTGCAACCCTGGCCGCTCAAAATCGTGATCGACAATGTCATCGGTCATCGCAGATCGCACGGCTGGCTCTATAAAGCCATGATCGACGCCGTGGGGAACAACCCGCACCGGATACTGCTCCTGGCGTGCTTGGCAGTATTGATTACTGCTGCACTCGATGCATTGTTTTCGTATGGGGATAAATACCTGACGACGAGCGTCGGTCAGTGGGTAACGCACGATCTGCGGCGCAACCTGTATGCGCATGTGCAGAAGCTTTCGCTGGCGTACCACGACACTACGCGAACAGGCGACATCATCAGCCGTGTAACAAGCGATATTGACGCGATTCAGAGTTTTATCGTGCAGGGTTTGTTGGGCGTGCTGGTGAATGTGCTAACGCTCGTGTTCATGATTGGCGTGATGTTCTATGTGAACTGGCGGTTCACGCTGGTGGCGTTAGGTGTGGTACCGATCCTGTTTGCAATGGTGTACAGCTACACGCGCAAGGCGAAATCAGCATCGCGCGAAGTTCGGCGGCACGAGGGCAAAATGCTCTCGGTAGTGCAGGAAGTGATCAGTTCCATCCGCGTCGTGAAGGCGTTCGCCCGCGAAGATTACGAGGTGCACCGCCTGGAAGGCGAGTCGCTGGAAACAGTAGAGGCGGCTCTAAAAGCGCGGTCTCTGAAAGCAAAGCTATCGCCGATGGTGGATCTGGTGGTGGCGTGCGGTACGTGCGCCGTGTTGTATTTCGGTGCGAATTTTGCGTTGCAGGGCGGTCTATCCGCAGGTTCCATGGTGCTGTTCATCGCGTACCTGACAAAGATGTACAAGCCGATGCAGGAGCTGTCGAAGGTGATGGATAGCTATACCAAGGCCGACATCGGGTATGAGCGCATTCAGGAAATCATCGGCAACAAGGACAGCATGACAGACCGACCGGACGCGAAGGACGCACCCGCATTTCGGGGTGAGATCGAGTTGGACCACGTTACGTTCAGCTATGCACAGAATCAGCCTGTGTTGCGCGATGTAAGTCTCAAAGTGGAACCGGGACATACAATTGCGCTGGTCGGCCCCACGGGTTCGGGCAAGACGACGCTGGTGAATATGATCGCGCGCTTTTACGATCCCGTGAGCGGTGTAGTCCGGATCGACGGAACCGACATCCGTTCCTACAAGCAGGGTTCGCTACGCAAGCAAATCAGCTTTGTGCTGCAGGACACAGTGCTTTTCAGCGGCACTATCTGGGACAACATCGCGTATGGCCGGCCTGAGGCAAGCAAGGAAGAGATCGTGCGTGCTGCGCAGGATGCGAATGCCGCAGAATTCATCGACCGTCTTCCGCAGAAATACGCGACGGTCGTGGGCGAGCGCGGGCTGAGTCTGTCTGGGGGACAGCGGCAGCGGATCGCAATAGCGCGAGCCATTGTGCGCAACAGTCCCATTCTGATTCTGGATGAGCCGACAGCGGCGCTCGATGCCGCATCGGAACACCTGGTGTTTGAAGCGCTCGACCGACTTATGGCGGAGAAGACGGCGATCGTCATTGCGCACCGGCTCTCCACGGTGCGCAACGCCGACTGCATCTATGTGGTGAAAGAAGGCTCCATTGTGGAGAGTGGATCGCATGAAGAATTGCTTCACCGCGATCACGGTGTCTATCACCAGCTCTACAACATTCAGTTCAACAGCAGCGAGACGGAAGCCGCGCTGCTGGCGTAGCCGGTCACAGCCCGGGAGTAAGGGCGTTCAGTGATTGAATGCGTTTTTCCACGATGCCAACGTAAGACTCGATACTGTCTGCGGGAAAATTACCCGCGCGAAAAGCATCTGTGAGCTGCTTATGACTCAATTGCGCAAACAGGCCTCCTATCCAGCGGGCGTCGGCAATGGGAATGTCGCGCCCAATCCACTCCAGGTCTCTACGTGTTTTGTATGACAGCACGCTGGTTCCAAAGCTGGTCAGCAGGACGGCCCGCGGTGCCGACGGCGTGCCGAAGCTGACTGCACGCGCGGTAGTTTTAACTATAAATTTCGACTCAGCAAAGCTGTTCAGATTGCCCTTGGCATTCGCCTTGGAAAACTCAAGACCGTTCGAGCCGAACGTAGCCCCCACGTCGCTTACAAGGAACAGTTGCTCCCCGGTTTTGCTGTCAGCATAGACGGCATTGTTCACATCCTTTAAGTCCCAATTGTTTAAAACGGCCATCGCTACCCGCAAGCCGTTGAACTCGCGCTGACCGTAAAACGGGTTATGCTTCCACTCCCAAATGCCGATCTTCTTTTGGCCACCCGGCTTGCGTGCAAAGCGCGCATTTTTCACGGTGTCGTCCGCGACCAACTCGTGACCACGCTTTATCTTCAGGCCGCTCACATGCGCGACTGGTAGCACATAGTCGTCGTTCGCAAAATAACCTACAGCCCAGAGCAGGCGCGAGGCCACAACCTCCGGGCGCGACTCGTCCCCAAGTTTCACCCGCCATTGTTTGTTCTCTGCATCGGATACATCGAACTTGGGATTGGTGCCATTTCGGTCTTCCTGAACGAACGAGAAAGGGGGCTTGGGTGTATGCCTTGCGCCACCCTGGCCCAGGTACAAATCGAGCGAGGCAATATCGGCCGGCAGTTTCCAGAGCACCGGGTGGCGGATGCGGTCGGCAGGCAGTATGGCGTCAGTGTCCTTTTCTTTTAGAGCGGAACCGTCAGACGTTGCGGTAACTACCGCGCTTGTCGAGCTAGCCACCGGGATTTGCGTGGGTTCCGCTGCTACCTGTGCCTGCGTCTGAAGCAAAGTCAATGACAACAGACCGGCGACCCAGCGGAGATGTGTCAACCGATTGACGCCGAAACTGTGGATAGATCTCATACTCACTCCTGCACGTGTCACGCGCTATTCCACAATGGTAAGCACTGTCGACATCATGAGCATAGCGCGTGACACAGGTGCGTTTGCCTGAACATCTTTCCCGTCCCGCGGAGCATCCTCTCACACAGTAGACAGAGCCCTGCGGACAGTGATGAACGGAACGGTCAATTTGAACAGAGGCGGTACGGCTTGAAGTTGCTCATCCAACCGGAAAGCGGCATCGAACCGCTGCTTGACGGGCTTCGCAGCGCGAAAAAAAGCATTCAGATTTTGATCTTTCGTTTTGACCGTAGCGAGGTGGAACGTGCACTTGTGGAAGCTGTGCGGCGCGGTGTACACGTTCAGGCGTTGATTGCGTTCACAAATCGCGGCGAAGAAAAAAACCTGCGCAAGCTTGAAGGACGCCTGCTGGGCGCGGGTGTTTTGGTGTCGCGTACAGCTGACGATCTGGTGCGCTATCACGGCAAGATGTTCATCGTTGACCGTAAAGAGTTGTGGCTGCTGGCATTCAACTTCACCCACATGGACATAACGATGAGCCGATCGTTCGCCGCGGTCGTGCGCACCCCAGATGTCGTCGCCGAAGCTATCCGGCTATTCGAGTCCGATGTGCAGCGCTCGCACTATCGTGCCATGTGTGACGATCTGGTCGTGAGTCCGGCCAACGCCCGGGCACAGTTGATGAGCTTTATTCGTCAGGCGAAAAAGCAACTGCTGCTATACGAGATGAAGATCAGCGACCCTGATTTTATGCAACTGTTGGCGCAGAAAAAAGGCGAGGGAATCGACGTTCGGATTATCGGGCGTGTCAGTTCGAAAACAAACTTGCTGGACGTCCGCACGATCCCGCTTCGGCTGCACGTTCGCGCGATTCTGCGCGACGGCAAAGAAGCATTTCTCGGCAGCCAGAGCCTGCGCAAGCTGGAGATGGAGGCAAGGCGTGAGATCGGTGTAATCTTTCGCGATCTCAAAGCCGTTCGTCGGATGGTCGACGTTTTTGAGCAGGATTGGCAGGCAGGCGCACCTCTGCTACAAACACGGGTAGAGACGATGCTGGATGTTCCCGCACATAGCATTGCCAAAAGCGTTGTAAAGCATATGAATGTGGAGCCATTGATCGAGCAGGTACTTGAACGGGTGATGGACCGCAGATCGGATATAGCGTTCGAGCCCACTGAGGTAATCGAGACTGTGCGGGAAGCATTCCGAGCCGAGATTCACGACGCCGTAATGCTGGCCCTGCGTGACATGACGGCTGCGGCGATCGCACAGCCGACAACCGATGAGTCCGACGACAAGCGTGGCCCGCGGCACGGCGAAAAGAATGGCCGTTAGCTTGAATACGCAGCTTCTATTCAACTGCTTATGAGCAGGCGAGTCTTTGGCGTTTAAAGCACCTTGCGACGGCCTGTTCTTGTGAAGACGCTACTTCGGCGGCTTCTCGACATGTTGCATCTCGAGCAGCAGCAATGAGCGAGCGGGCACACTGTGTTGATCACCTGACGTGTAGCGTTCCGTCCCGCTCTCCTCGCTATTGGTTTCCAGAATCAGAGTCCAGTTGGTACCCCCGGCGACTATGGGCAGGCGAAAACGGCACTCCTCAAAATGGTCGTTGATGATCAGTAGCAGAGTCGCCTCCTGGCCCCGCTGCCGAAGAGCGGTGGGGCGGACCCGCCCGTCGAGCAGCATGCCAAAGCAGCGCGTGCGCGGGTCTTTCCAAGCATCGATACCCATTTCATCGCCGCTGGCGTTAATCCAGATCAGGTCACGGACGCCTAGTTCGGGATCGACTTTGCCGTTGAGAAAGAGGTTCCGGCGCAGAATGGGATGGTGCCGTCGTAAATGAATCAGCTTCTGTGTAAAGCGGACGAGCGATGCATTCTCTTGCGTGAGTGCCCAATCAACCCAGCTAATGGGACTGTCTTGGCAGTAAGCATTGTTGTTGCCCTGTTGAGTGCGGGCGAACTCATCGCCCGCCAGCATCATGGGGGTGCCTTGGCTTAAGAGAAGCGTGGCGAGCAGGTTGCGGCGCTGGCGGCGACGCAGGGCATTGATCTCTGGATCGCTGGTCGGCCCTTCCACGCCGCAGTTCCAACTGAAGCTGTTGTTGGAACCGTCACGGTTTCCTTCACCGTTGGCATCGTTGTGCTTGTCGTTGTAGCTTACGAGGTCGTTCAACGTAAAGCCGTCATGTGCCGTGATGAAATTGATAGAGGCCCAGGGGCGGCGGCCCATGCAATCAAACAAGTCTCCGGAGGCGGTAAGCCGCTTGCTGAGATCGGCGGCGGAGGCGGTGCCTTTCCAGAACTGGCGGACGGTGTCTCTAAACTTGTCATTCCATTCAGTCCAGCCGGGCGGAAAGCCGCCGACCTGGTAGCCGCCAGGCCCGATGTCCCACGGTTCGGCTATGAGTTTTGTTGTACTTAGAGTCGGATCTTGAGACACAGCTTTAAGAAAGCCGCTTTTGTTGTCGAATCCATTGGGTTCTCGAGCCAGGATGGTGCCGAGGTCAAAACGGAACCCGTCCACATGGGTCTGCTCGACCCAGTAACGGAGCGAATCGCAAACCATCTGCAGAACGCGCGGGTGCGAGACGTTGACAGTATTTCCGGTGCCAGTGTCGTTGATGTAGTAGCGAGGATTGTTGGGCAGAAGGCGGTAGTAGCTGGCGTTGTCAATCCCTTTGAACGAGAGCGTTGGGCCCATCTCGTTACCCTCGGCAGTGTGGTTGTACACCACGTCGAGGATCACCTCGATGCCAGCTTCGTGGTAACGGGCGACCATCTCCTTGAACTCGTGGAGAGCGCGGCGAGGAGTGGCGGCGTAGCGGGTGTCCGGCGCGAAGAAGCCGATGCTGTTGTAGCCCCAAAAATTGGTCAGCTTAAGGTCTTGCAGGTGGCTGTCGTCGACGAAGGCGTGAATGGGCAGCAGCTCGATCGAGGTGACGCCAAGTGTCTTGATGTAGTCGATGACGGCGGGGTCGGCAAGGCCCTCATAGGTGCCGCGCAGTTTTTCGGGCACGGAAGGATGCTGCATGGTAAAACCCTTCACGTGGAGCTCGTAGAGGATGGTTTCATCCCAGTTGACACGCAGGCGGCCAGGGCGTGCGGGCTGGCTGCTCCAGTCAAACTGGGAGTCGAGCACGACGCACTTGGGCATGCAGGGAGCGCTGTCGCGCTCATCGAAAGTAAGGTCATCACGAGTCTCGAGCTTGTAGCCGAAGATGGCCGGCTTCCACTGCAGCGTACCGATGTGGGCAGTGGCATAGGGGTCGAGCAACAGCTTGTTGTGGTTGAAGCGGTGGCCGGCGCGCGGTTCGTATGGACCGTAGACGCGGAAGCCATAAGTCGTGCCGGGCATAATGCCCTGGAGGTATCCGTGCCAGATCTGGTTGGTGAACTCGGGCAAGGTGATGCGTTCGAGCTCGCGCTTGCCCTCGCTATCATAGAGGCACAGGTCTACGCGGGTTGCATGTTCTGAAAAAAGGGAGAAGTTGGTGCCACGGCCGTCCCACGTGGCACCGCGCGGGTTGGGTGTGCCTTCCGACAGCTTGTACTGAAGTTTCTTACTCACGGCGTGCGGTGCGCGTCTCTTTCAAAAGGCGATTTGGATGTTTAGCGGATGCGACGCGACAGTATCAGACTGTGCCTACAGAGAGCACAGACGACGCAGCGACCCATCGGCGCATCCACAGAGTGTACCGCGATACAAGCAACTTCAACCGAAACACCTGAGGACAGAATGGAACGCACGCTGCTGCCGGGACGGCCCCATCCCCTGGGCGCCAAGCCCAAGAAACTTGGTACGAATTTTGCGATTTTTTCCGAGGCGGCCACGGGCGTATCGGTCTGTTTTTTTGATGAGGCTGGAAACGAGACCGATCGCGTCGCACTGAAGGAACGCACAGCGTACGTGTGGCATGGCTTGATCCGCGAGATCAAAGCCGGTCAGCGGTATGGCTATCGCGTGGAAGGGCCGTGGGACCCCAACCAGGGACATCGGTTCAATGCCAACAAGCTGCTTGTGGACCCGTATGCGAAGGCGATTGCCGGGCAGGTGGACTGGAAAGGGCCAATCTTTCCGTATGACGTGACGAGCGGCGACGAACTGAAATTCGACGACCAGGACGATGCGGATAGTGTGCCGAAGGGCATCGTGGTGAACGATAAATTTGATTGGCACGACGACTGCTCCCCAGATATTCCGCTCGCAGATTCAATCATCTATGAAGTGCACGTAGGTGGGTTTACGAAGACCAACGAGGACGTGCCGGCGGAGTTGCGTGGCACTTTTGCGGGTGTGGCTTCTGACGCGAGCATCGCCTACCTCAAAAAGTTGGGCGTGACGACGGTGGAGTTGCTGCCGGTGCACCACTTCATCGACGAGGGTAACCTCGTGGACAAGGACCTGCGAGATTACTGGGGCTACAACACGCTTGGGTACTTCGCACCGATGTCGCGCTACAGCAGTTGTGGCGACGACGGTTGTCAGGTAACCGAGTTTAAGCGGATGGTGCAGACGCTTCACTTAAATGGTTTCGAAGTGATTCTGGACGTGGTGTACAACCACACGTGCGAAGGCAATGGGCTGGGGCCGATCCTGTCGATGAAGGGTATCGACAACACAAACTACTACCGTCGTGTGGCAGGCGATCCGCGGCACTACATGGACTTTACGGGCACGGGTAACACACTGAACGTTGTGCATCCGCAGGTGCTGAAGCTGGTCATGGACTCGCTGCGGTACTGGGTGGAGGAGATGCATGTGGACGGCTTCCGCTTCGACCTGGCGAGTACACTGGCGCGCGAGGAAAATGCGGTCTCGAAGCTGTCAGGATTTTTCGACGTGATCCACCAGGACCCGACGCTGCAGACGGTGAAGCTGATTGCGGAGCCGTGGGACGTAGGTGACGGTGGCTACCAGGTGGGCAACTTCCCGGTATTGTGGGCGGAATGGAACGGCAAGTACCGCGACACGGTACGGCGGTTCTGGAAGGGGGACGAGGGTACGCTGTCCGATTTCGCCTATCGCCTTACGGGATCGTCGGATTTGTATCAACATGACGGCCGTAAACCGAACGCGTCGATCAACTTCATTACAGCGCACGACGGCTTCACGATGTGCGACCTGGTGAGCTACAACGAGAAGCACAACGAGGCGAACGGCGACAACAACACTGACGGCGCGAACGACAACGACAGTTGGAACATGGGCGTGGAAGGTCCGACGGACGACCCGGCGATCAATGAACTGCGCGAGCGGCAGACGCGCAACATGCTAACGACGCTAATCCTGTCGCAGGGTGTGCCGATGCTGTGCGGGGGCGACGAGATGGCGCGGTCGCAGCGCGGCAACAACAACGGCTATTGCCAGGACAACGAGCTGACCTGGTACGACTGGAAGCTGGATGAACGGCGCGAACGGCTGATTGAGTTCACGGCGAAGCTGATCAAGCTGCGCAACGAGCACCCAAATCTGCGGCGAAGCAAGTTCTTTCAGGATCGCAATATTCGCGGGTCCGTGGAGAGAGACATCGCGTGGTACAGCGCCGATGGAAACGAGTTCGGCGATGAAAACTGGAGTACGACGTGGAACAAGACGCTGATGCTGCTACTGAACGGCAACACGCTGGGCGTTACGGACGAGCAGGGAAAGCCCATTACGGACGAAAGTTTTCTGCTGGTCGTCAATGCGTCCCCGGACGGGGTGGAATTCAAGCTGCCACCGGCACCCAAGGAGACTGTGTGGGTGGGGGTGCTGGACACGCAGAATATTGACGACCCGTTTCAGCATTGTGAGTTTGGAGAGTCCGTAATCCTGGGCGGACGATCAATGCGGGTGTTTCGCGATGGGCCAGAGCCTGCGGAGAAGTGCAGCAGCGATTAACCTGTCCAAGATGTCGGAGCAAGGCGCTGCCATGGGCAGCGCCTTTACTTCTGCACGGGTGAACTATGCGCGGCTTACGAACTCGCGGGTTTCGGTGGAGACCTTGACCTTTTCGCCTTCTTTGATGAAAAGGGGAACGCGAATGTCTAGGCCGGTTTGAAGTGTGGCTGCCTTGGTGACGCTGCCGGCGGAAGAGTCGCCTTTGACGGCAGGCTCGGTATATTTCACGTCGAGCTCGACGAAGATGGGCAGTTGCAGGCCGATGGGGTTGCCATTGAAGAGATGCAGTTGCAGCAGGGTGCCTTCGATAAGGAGGTCAAGCGCGTCGTGCATCTGGTCTTCGTTGAGGGTGAGGGTTTCG
This sequence comes from uncultured Terriglobus sp., assembly GCA_964244665.1. Lineage (GTDB taxonomy): Bacteria > Acidobacteriota > Terriglobia > Terriglobales > Acidobacteriaceae > Terriglobus. The sequence continues at coordinate 60,463 of CAXTJO010000003.1, read as the reverse complement.
AAGCTGTCCTGGTTGAGGAAGTGGGAGCCGTCGCCGTCGCTGTAAAGGTAGGAGGCGGGGACGAGTTCAAGGTCGGGTTCCTTGAATTTGTCATTGGCCTTGAAGCTTTTCTCAAAGACAGCGTTGGTGAGCAGGTTGCGCATCTTGAGGCGAACAAGTGTCTGGCCGCCGCGTGCGGTGGGGGAGCTGACATCGGCCTCCATGCAGGCATAGGGGACGTCGTCAAGTTCGAAAACACTTTTGCGTTTAATGTTAATTGCGTCGATCAGTGAAGCCATTGCGGGTTCCTCAGCAGAAGGCTACCAGCAATGTGGCAGTGATTTCTGCTGAGGAGATGTGCGGCTAGGCGGCGACGGGGGTGCGGCGTGTGACACTCCGCGCGGCGTCAGCGGCGGTTTGGTAGGTAAAGAGGCGGTCCTCGGTGTCGAAGGTGTCGGTCACGATGAGGACCTCGTCAAGGCCAAGGCGGTTTGTGACGGCTTGGAGCTGCTGGCGGACAGAGTCGGGTGTGCCGACGATTGCGGCGCGCAGCCGGGCGTCGACGGCTTCGCGTTCCATGGGGTTCCAAAGACCGTTCATGCTGTCGACGGGCGGTTTTACCTGGACCGGTTGGTTGCGAATGAGTGCGAGGAAGCGCTGTTGTGGCGTGGTGAAGAGGCGATGGGCTTCCGCGTCAGTTTGCGCGGCGATAACGGGAATGCCGGCCATGACGTAGGGCTGTTTGAGCGCGTCAGAGGGGCGAAAATTGTGGCGGTAGAGGTCGATGGCGGGTTCGAGATTGTCGGGCGCAAAGTGGGCGGCAAAGGCGAAGGGCAAGCCAAGCTGGCCGGCAAGCTGGGCGGAGAAGCCGCTGGAGCCAAGCAGGGTGATGGGGACGTGGGTGTTCTGGCCGGGGATGGCCTGGACGAGCTGGCCGGGTTGCGGTGCGCCGAGATAGCGCTGGAACTCGTGGAGGAGATCGGGGAAGTCGTCGCCGGTGCTTCGCAGGTCGCGACGCATGGCGCGCATGGTTGGGGCGTCTGAGCCGGGGGCGCGGCCAAGGCCGAGGTCGATACGATTTGGGTAAAGGGAGGCGAGAGTGCCGAACTGTTCCGCGATGACGAGGGGCGGATGGTTGGGCAGCATGACGCCGCCAGAGCCGACACGGATGGTGCGGGTGTGGCCGGCGACGTGGCCGATGAGGACGGATGTAGCGGAGCAGGCGAGACCCTGGATGCTGTGATGCTCGGCGAGCCAATAGCGCGTAAAGCCGGCGGCCTCTGCGAACTGCGCAGCCTGCACGGTGCGGGCGATGGCGTCGGCGACGGACTCCTGCGGGCGGGTGCTGACGAGGTCGAGGGCGGAGATCTTCAGCGTCTTGCTCATAGGAATTGGATGAAGGCGGGACGGCGGACGACGCAGGCGCTACAGGGTGCGGGCGGTGCGGCGCAGGTCGGCCAGGGAATAGAAGGTGCCGCGCCAGCGGATGCCGCCCTGGCGCAAGGTGGTGAGGGCCGACCACAGGAGTGCGGCAGCAACGCCGAGAGAGCCGAGCGGGCAGAGCAGGCCGTACCAGACGGAGACGCCGCTGCGAGGACCGTTAAGGTGGCAGGAGACGGCGATGGCGACGACGGAAAGCAGAGCAGGGATGCGGGTGGACGGCAGCAGCAGGCCCAGCAGGGGCAGCCAGAAGATTCCGACCGTGGACAGCGCCGCTAAAAAGACAAGCGGCAGGCGGAAACCCAGGACGGCGAAGAAGTTTTTGGTAACAGTGCGAACAATACCAAGGGCGCCGGGTGCCCAGTGAAGTTGGACCAGGCCGGTGCCAAACGCCGCAACAGAACGGAATCCCGCAGCTTTCATGCGCTGGCCGAGGCGGAGGTCTTCCACGACTTCAAGCGGCAAGGCGGCGTATCCGCCGATGCTGTCGAAGGCGCTGCGTCGGACAAGGTTGAAGGCGCCGACACCGGCGGCATCGCGTTTGGCTTTTGGGTCGGGTAGCTTCCAGAGACGGACGGCGAGCGAGCCGAGGAGTTGAAAGACGGCGAGGAAGGTACCCTCATCCCAGCTGTGGATGCGAAGGGTGGGGAGGCAGATAAAGTGGTCGGCGCGGGTAGCGACGGCGGTGGTGAGGGCGCGACGGAGTGCGTCGGGGGCGAAGGTGATGTCGCCGTCGGTGAAGAGGAGGAAATCGGTGTTGGCGGTGTCGGCGGCGAGGGTCATGGCATGGACTTTGCCGGCCCAGCCTGGCGGGAGGGTGTGGATGTGGAGCACGCGGAGTCGGCCGGGGTGCTGTGCCGCGATCGCGTCCATCTGTGCGCCGGTAGTGTCGGTGGAACGGTCATCGACGGCGACGATGTGGAGGTTGGGGTAATCCTGCGCGATGAGCGAGTGCAGGGTGGCGGCGATGGCCGTGGCTTCGTCCTTGGCGGGAACGATGACGGTGAGGGTGGGCATGCCCGCAGGGGAGCAATCGAGCGGAAGTTTGAGGAGGTCGGGGACGCGGCGCAGGCCGGGGATGGCGGGAAGAGTGCGGGCGGTCCACAGGAGGGTGACGAGCCACTGGGCAGCTAGCCATGCCAGTTTCCAGGGATGTGGCGCGGCGAGGTTGAAGCTGGGCGGAAGCAGTGGCGACATGGTCAGGCGTGCGCCGGAACATGCGGGTTGCTGTCCTGCGGGGCGTAGCGGGAGCCGATGAGCTGAAAGAGCGCGGAGAGGACCAGCGCTAGCACGGTAACGCCGAGACCCCAGCTAAGGTTACTGCGGTCGGAGACGAAACCGATGATGCGGGGAGACGGAACATCGCCGAGAAGGTGGATGAGGAAGAGCTGGCCGGCAAGCGCGGTGGCACGTAGCTGTGCGCTGACGGAGTTGACGATGGCGGCGTTGACCGGGCCGCTGCCAAGGAAGAGGGTAAATTGCGCGATGGCGAGGGCGGGCAGCATGGTTTTGAGCGGGCCGAAGAAGCAGAGCAGAGCAAAGGGGGCGCAGAGGGCCGGGCCGAGCGCGCACACCCAGTACAGGGCGCGGTGGTCGCGCCGCAGCCAACGCTGTGCGAGCCACCCGCCGGCGGCGGTACCGAGCAGGCCGGTGACAGCGGTCATGGCACCAATGGTAAAGCCGGCGTGGGCGGCGGTCTGGTGGGCGGTGCGCTGCAGAAAAGTGGGGATCCAGGTGGAGATGCCGCCAATGGTGAACGTAGACATCGCATAACCGAGGGTGGCCCACATGTATGCGGGATTTTTGAACAGGCCGAGATAGCGGTCCGTCTTCGATCCTTGTGCTTTTTCTTCGGCACTGTCGGTGCTGCCGCGCTGGGGTTCGCGCATGAAGAAGAGGATGGCGACCGCAAGAAGGAGGCCGGGAATAGCGGAAACGTAGAAGGCGCTGCGCCAACCGTGGGCCTGGCCGAGAGCCGCGCCGGCCGCATAGCCAATGGCGGCGCCGACGGGGATGGCGATGTTGAAGATGGTGAGAGCCCGGTTGCGCTGCTCGGGCGGGTAGAAGTCCGCGAGCACGGCAGGGCCGAAAATGCCGAAGCTGGCCTCGCCGATGCCGAGTGCGGCGTGGCGGACGAGGAGCGCGTCGAAGCTGTGCACCATGGCGGTAAACAGGTTGACGCCGGACCAGAACAGCGCGCCAGCAACGATGAGGGGCTTGCGGGGAAAGTGGTCGCCGAGCCAGCCAGTGGCCGGGGCCGCGATGATATAGGTAAGGAAAAACCATGTAGCGAGCGAGCCGAGACGCTCGTCCGAGACGTGAAATTCGGACTTGACCATCTCCTGCACGCCGGGCAAAACGTAACGGTCGATGTAGTTGACGAGGTTGAGACCGGTGAGCAGGGCGAGGGCGACGGTGGCGGCCTTGGCGTCGGGGTTTTTTGTTGTGAGTTTTGCGTCGGCACTCATCGTGGCGAGGATAGCAGGTCGGCTATTTTCGATGAGGCATACTCAAGGAGTTCTGGTTTAGCGAAGTTAGGATGACGCATCCAGACTACAAAGCGTCCGTCCGTGCGCTTTCGCCACCAGACATCTTCTAAGATTTTGTCGCGAGATTCATTTTCCGATTTGTTCCAATGATTGTTAGTACTTGTGCCCGCGATGTGGTGAACAGTTGAATCTGAAAAATCTTTTGTCACAAACAGTATCAGGTGTGGGTCTGTAATAGTGATTTCTGCCTCAAGGGAGCGGATTGGAAGATCGTTCAAGTTATCCAAAAGACTTTTATCTGCCTTGATTTGAAAGAAGGCGATCTTAGAGATGTTGCTCCAAGCGATGCAGTCCAAAGTCTGAGTGGAGCAGCTAACTTTACTGGCTATCTGCCGTGCAAACTTCCAAAAGCCAGAACTGCCCTTATTGAATGAGAGCCGCTCCTCATCTGATCGGTTGAACTCACCTGAAGTTTGCTTTCCTACATACAGTATTCTGTGCTTCTCAGTATTAAAGCCCTTAGGCATCCAGCCGTGGAAAAGTCCGGCTAACGGAGCCAATTTCTCAGCTGAATTGCTGGTATGCGCCTGTTCCCATTCCTTCAGCAGTTCTCCATCGAGCAGAACCTGTTCTTTGCTCATCATTAGCTCCTATGGACGGATAAATCTTTCTCGGCGACCAAATCTGCCTTACTTACAATCTTGATTTTTCTATTTTGATGACTAAGCTACTTGCTACCCAGAGCCATCTATCGCCGGGGTGGTGGGGTGGTTTGATTTTCAGGGCGCGGATATGTAGCCCACACGACCGTGCTAATGCCTCCGCGGGGGCGGAAGTCGCCTTTAATCTCGCACCAGACGGGATCGACGGCTTTGACGATGTCGTCGAGGACGCGGTTGACGATGTTTTCCTGGAAGATGCCGAGGTTACGGTAGCAGAAGAGGTATTCCTTGAGCGACTTGAGCTCGAGGCAGCGCTCGCGGGGCATGTAGCGAATTTCGATTGTGCCGAAGTCTGGCAGGCCGGTCTTAGGGCAGACGGAGGTGAATTCGGGGTCGTCGATGAGGATTTCGTATGCGCGAAACTGGTTGGGCCAGGTTTCAATGTCGGGAAAAGAAAAATCGAGACCTGCGGCTGCGTGTTCGTCGGTGTATCGCTCGGTAAGTGCCATGATTCCAGTTTAATGGCTAGCGACTTAGGGAGCGATACGCCGGCGCTCGCGCTGACAGCGGCGAAGGCCGGTCTGCGTGAGCGCGCGGAGGCGACGATCAGATGGCAGGTTGGCCGAGCTCTTGCTCGTCAAGCAGTTGCGACTTGCGCCGCAGCCGAAGCACGCCGGCCATGCCCAGGGCACCGGTCCCGAGAAGCGCCAGGCTTGTAGGCTCGGGCGTGGTGGCCGCGCCGATGAAATCCTGCGGGATGCCGTTCGTCCAGCCGGTCTGGTCGGCTGTGGGCAGATAGATCTGGTACTTGCCATAGAACGCGGTACCGAGGGTGCTCGCGTTTGCAGTAAGGCTGAGGGCCTGCGATGCGAGTTTCTGGCTGGTGGCGTTGAACTGCGACAGCTTATTGACGTCAGTCGGGTCGAAGATGCTCCAGACCGCGTACTGCACGTCTTCTGTCGAGTAGGCACCGAGCTGGGAGTAGATCCAGGCATCGGCGCGATAGTTTGCCGAAGCTGCGGAGTTGTCGAGCGGGATACCCTGCTTGCTGACATTCCACTGTTCCCCGACAGTGATCTCGCGGTTATAGTCAAGGCACATCAGCGGCGTAAGAGTCGATGCCCCATTGACGCTGAAGTTGTAAGGATAGATTTCGACAGGGCTGTCGGACGTGGGCGTGCCTGAAATCAGCTTCAGGGTATCGGCGCAGGCTGGCAGGGAAGCGATGCAGGTGAGGCTAAGTGCGGCGGTAAGGGTGATGAGCTTCATGATGTCTCCGTCTGATTTCTCAGGTAGATCCATCATGGGCCGAGCGGGAGGTGTGTTTGCGGATGCTGTTTCGCTTCGCTACAGCACTTTTGCGCACCCGGTTGTTACCTTTGGTGGGAGACGAACAAGGCCAGCTCAAAAAACGCAGCGCCTTATGATGGGCGCTGCGGTATGTCTGATTTGTTGGCCTGCTGGCGTTAGTCGCGGCGGCCCAGGGTAGGGCGATCGTCAGAAGTCTGCGACGATCCGGAGGGGCTGTTTGGATCGTTGTTACTGGCGGTAGTGCGGCGCAGTGTCGGCTTATTCGGATCGGTTTTGCCGTCGATTTTGCGCTTGTTCTGGATGCGCGCAAGGCGAGCCTTGACGGTATCGAACTCCGAGGTAGTGACGAGGTAGTCTGGGCGCGCGGGCAGAATGGTGGCGATTTCTTCCTCGGATTTGGCGATGCGATCCGGCGTTTGCGGGTGGTCGGAAAAGGCTTTGGAAAGAATACCGGGCTTGTTTTTCTCCAGGGCTTGCAGCTTTTCGAACATCGTGACAAGGCCCTGCGGATCGTAGCCGGAGCGGTAGCTGTACTGGATGCCGAGCCAGTCGGCCTGAGCTTCCACGTCGCGGTTGAACTTTAAGAATGTGAGCGGAATGGCAAGCTGCGACGCCTCGTAAATGCCATATGCCGTGTAGCCACCCATAAAGATGAGCGGAACGGTGGAGAGCTGCATGTATTCCATCTTCGTCATTTGCCGGGCGGCGTGGTGAGCGGCGACGTGGGCGATTTCATGCGCCATAACACCGGCGAGTTCGCTTTCATTGTCGGCGGCGAGGATAAGGCCGCTGTTGACGTAGAAGAAGCCGCCGGGCAGCGCCATGGCATTGATTTCATCCGAGTCGATCACCTTGATGGTGAAGGGAAACTTGGCGTCGGAGTTCTTGACAATATTCTGGCCGACGCGGTTGACGTACTCGACTATGACCGGGTCGGTGATCAGCTTCGAGGAACGCTCGACTTCCATGGAGTATTGCTTGCCATTGCGAACTTCCCAGTCTGCGGAAAACCAATTGCCGAGACCGCGGCCGTTGATGTCGCGTGTGCCGGCGGCACTGACGTCGTCAATCGAGCCATGCTTGATATTTTTCTTCAGATCGTCACCCGGGTCGGGAATGGGCTCATTGTTGTTTTTTGCAGCTTCGTCGCGCGCTTTATCCAGGTCGGCCTTGGACGCAGTGGGGGGTGGGCCGTTGGTTGGCCCGGAGGTGGGCACTTTGGTTGGGTCTGAGGTCGAACCGGGCACCGTTGAAGGCGTGGTTCCGGTTCCGGTCGTGCTGGTCGGTGTCGTGGGAACCGGTGTGGTCTGGGCAAAGGCCATCGAGGTGGCCGACAGGGTTGCGATCAACGCGAGGTGACGGATCTGCATGTGACGTTAAGCTCCCGGGTGGCGAAGCGAGCGCGGCTCACCCTACATGGTTAGACGCAGAATACGCCTTGGGGTCGCACGCTGCACGGTGGGCGCTGCGCCGGGTCGCGTCGGTCGCGGTAGACTGCTGCCATGATGGAAGAGGGAATGTTTCGACGGGAATCCGAGCGCGCGCTGGAAGACGTGAAGCAGAAACTGATTGATGCCGAGGAAGATGGCGGCTTTGAGGTGGAAGAGAATAACGGCGTGTTGAACGTGGTGTTTGACGAACCCAAAGGCAAATTTGTGTTTACGCCAAACACGCCGGTGGCGCAGATCTGGATCTCGGCGCTGTCGACAAGCTTTAAGTTGGATTGGAACGACACAACGGCGCTATTTGTGCTGGCTAAATCAGGGGAATCGCTGCTGCGGCTGACGGAGCGGCTGGTGCGTGAGCACACGGGGAATGATTCAATCCGACTTGGCTAAAGCTACTCGCTCAGGCCGATGACACCGAGCATGCGACCGGTGAAGCCGTCCTCGGCGCGATGGCTGAAGAAGCGGCCGGTATCGGCGGCGGTGTCCAGGCCAAGAACCTCGATGTTACTGGCGGAAAGCCCGGCGTCGAGCAGCTGGAGCCGGTTTGCCTGCCACAGGTCAAGGTGGAGTTGCGGGCCGATGGGCGAGTGGCCGGGCGCACGTGCAGTGAGAAAGAGCAGCGGGTACTTTTCCCGAACCGGATCGCTGTCATACACATCGTGGAAGAGCTGCGGCGCGTACTGGAACTGCGATTCAAAGTCGTGACGCAAATCCTCCGACACGGCGTAGCTTTCCGGTCCGATGCCGGGGCCAAGGAGTGCTTGTATGTCTGCCGGGCGCGAGCCATAACGCAGTCGCATCGTGCCGACACCGCGTTCCACGATGCGGGCCAGCGTGCCGCGCCAGCCGGCATGGAAGGCACCGATCACCCTGCGGACTGGGTCGAAGAGCAGGACGGGAAGGCAGTCCGCGGCACCAACGACGAGAAGAACACCGGGCAGGTCGGTCAGGACCGCATCGCCGCGCAGGGTGCCGGGTGCGGTGAAATCGTCGTCGGCCTGCGCCGGGTTATTCAGGATGCGGACAATGGGCGTATGGAGCTGACGAAGCAGGGCGAAGCGGTGGAAGGCGTCGGCACGAAGGGCATGCAGGAAGCGGGAGCGGTTTTCACGAACGTTGGCAGCCGTGTCGGGCGTGGTGTAGCCGAGGTTCAGGTCACCGAGACCGCCGGGCATGCCGGGACGGTAAACGCGGGTGACGCCGCCATTACGTGTGGAGAAGCCGTGAATGAGTCCGGCAGCGGTGGTAAGCCTGGAGCCGCGCAGAACTTCTAGGGAGCCGGCGAGTGCTGAGGCCGCGCGTTCCGCTTTCCGCTGCCTGTTACCGGTGAGGTGTCGCTCACCGCCGGACCAGGTCTGGGCACGAGTGGCACGGCTGCCGTGGATAAGGCCAATGCCGGCCAGAATGTCGTCGACGGCGGCGATGGCCTTCGGTGTTTCGAGCTCGGGATCAATCGGCGGTGCTGCGGCAGGCCTGGGTCTTAAGGATTTTTTACGTGGTGCGCTCACAATTTAAGTTTAGTCGGTGCGTTTGCGGTCTTCGAAATATTTGCCGATGCCGAGCAGCAGAAACAGCGTGCCGGTGGGTACGCAGCCCAGGCCCACCATAAGGGCAATCCAGCCAGCAGTAGTAGTGGGTCCGTGCGCGGAAACGCCGCCGCTGATAATAACGATTGCCGAGCAGATGAGGCCGACAATCTCGATCGGAATGGCCACACGCAGGATGGCGCGGGTGTCTCGGCGCATGCGACCGGCGAGTTTATTGTGATCTGGGGTGCGCTGGGTCATCGGCGTATGACGGCCTGCATCACGGCAACGACAACGCCTGTGACCGATACGTAAAGCCAGATGGGGTAGGTCCAGCGGGCGAGCTTGCGGTGTTGTGCGAAGCGTTGCGAAAGCGACAGAAAGAAGGTGATGAGTACCAGCGGAAGCGCGGCGATGGACAGCAGAATGTGCGAGGAAAGCAGGCTGACGTAGGTCGTCCACAGGGCACCAGTGTGTGCGACGGGCAGGCGGTACTCGCCGTGCAGCGCATGGTTGGCGATGTATGAGACAAGAAAAAGCGTGGAGAAGACGAATGCGGTAAACATGGAGGCGCGATGTTGCGCTACCTTGCGTGCCTTGATGTACGACACGCCGATGACGAGGGCGACCGCCGAGCAGGCATTGAAGACGGCATTGAGCGAGGGCAGAAACAGCAGGTGTGTGTGCGACGCGTCTGCCGGCGGGTGCAGATAAACGAGCCAGGCGAGAAACAGGCTGGCAACAGCGCTCACCGCGAGAATGGCCCAGATGGCGGAGGCCGGTGTGTGCAGGCGTTCAGAGTGCGGTATGACTTGTTCGGTGCTCGACATAGCGGTGTGGGTCCTAGTAGGCAATGCGACCCTGCGCATTTGCGATCATGGCGGCCAGGAGCAGGGGCAGGTATACAACGCTGAACTTGAGTAGATTGCGTGCGATCGCACGTGACTCGTCGAGTGGAAGACCGCGCGTGATGCGCAGAAACTTGATCGTGTACACCAGATACCCTAAACCGAGCAAGATGGCGACGGTACCGTAGATGCGACCCGAGATGCCGAGCCACACCGGCCACAGGCTGACAGGAATCATGAGCACGGCGTAAAAAAGCGCCTGTGCTGCAGTGGCGCGACCGCCGGGTGAGACGACGGCCGTGACGCGGATGCCGGCCTTCGCGTAGTCCGCGCGGTAGAGCCAGCCGATGGCTTCAAAGTGCGGAAACTGCCAGACGAACAGCAGGGCAAAAAGCGAGACGGCTGACCATTCAATGGTGCCGCGCGCTGCGGTCCAGCCAATGAGGGGCGGCAATGCACCGGGGAAGGCACCTACAAAGGTAGCAATCATGCTGACGCGCTTGAGCGGCGTATAGATCGCCACATAGCCGACAGCGGTAAGCAGGGTAAGAAAACCGGTGAGCGGATTTGTGGTGTCCGCCAGGAAAAGGGAGCCGCCGATGATAAGCAGCAGGCCAAGCACCGACCCATGGACCAGGCCGATCCGCTCCGCAGCCATGGGACGGTGGCGGGTGCGGGGCATCAGCGCGTCGGTGCGGCGTTCCAGTACCTGGTTCAGGGTGCTGGAACCGGCGGAAACAACAGCAATGCCGAGCATGGCCTCGACAAACTGGATTTGCAGCGGACTAATGCCGGACCGCAGGCAGCCCAGGTAATACCCGGCGGCCGCGGTAATCACGATCATGAGCGACACGCGCAGCTTGAACAACTCGGCATAATCACGCAGCAAACTGTGCCGCTGTGTGGCCGGGGATGCCGTGATGGAGGCGGTTGCGGCCATTGGACTGTCACTTTCAAGCATAGCGCGTGTAGTACGGTGGCGCGCGATCTCCGCACCGGAAAGCGGCTACGCGGGCTCGCGCTGCACCAGATATTCGTTTGCGAAGACCACAACCATGGCAGCAGTGGGAACAGCGACGAGTGCACCCACAATGCCGGCGATTGCAGTGCCGATGAGCAGCGCAACCAGGACAGTAATGCCCATGAGATCGACGCTGGTTTTCATGATGCGCGGCGTCAGAAAAGCGTTCTCGATCTGGACATAAATCAGGTAAGCGACCAAGACGATAAGCGCCTTGCTCCAGCTATCGCTGGCAGCCACCAGCACAACCATCGTGATGGTAATGACATTGCCGGCCACAGGAATGATGTTGGTAATCCCCATCAGGATGCCGAGCAGGACAAAGTACCGGATGTGCAGCGCGCCAAAGACGATCAGGCTGTATACGGCGACGATGCCCATGAGCGCTAGTTGGCCGATGAGCCATTTAGAGACGCGTTCTTCCGCCGCCAGCATGGTGTTGGCGAGGCGGCTGCGTTTGTCTACGGGAATGAGCGAAAGAAAAAAGGCATAGACTTCCGCACCTTCCAGGATGAAATAGACGCACAGGATAACGGCGGTGAGCACGTCAAACAGGTGAGAGGCCCAGTGCGGTAGCGAGACAAAAACATACGACGCGACCGCGCCGAGGGAGTTCTGCGCTTCCGCGGCCATGTGTGCCATGTCGAGCTTGCTGGCCAGGGGCAGGCGTTGCGCGCGTGCAGCGATCTGCGGCAGGCGTTTAGGCAGGTCTGTGATGAAATTTGAAAAATCCGACAGCGCCGGCGGTAGGCCGATCCAAAAGAAGAGTCCGAGTGCGGCAACGATGCCGAAAAGCAGGAGCAGCACTGCGACAGCCTGGCTGACATGCCGGTTGCGGACGCGAACGTTCTGAATGCGGCGAACGACCGGTGTGAGCACGACGGCGAACAGAGCCGACACGTATAGAAGCTGGAGCACATGGCGCAACTGCCAACCGAGCGCGACGATGCCGACCAGCGCTGCGGCAAACAGAATGTACCCGCGGGTGCGGCGGCGGAGACTGAGTGCCTCCTGCTCTACACCGGTACGGTCTACATCCGCCATGCCCGTTTGATGCAGGTCGTGGGATGCAACATGCTTCGGGGCGCTGGATCGTCCTTCGATGCAGACTGCCTTAGAAACCGCCGATGCGTCGGATTTCGGCCACGGTCTGCTGTGGTGTGCGATCCGTTGTATCGACGGCATGGCGCGCAATGCGTCGATAAAGGGGAGCGCGGTAGAGGAATCGTTCTTCGAGCGCGCTGCGGTTTCGCAGGATCGGCCGCAGCGCGATAGCGGAATCGGTTGCCTGGGCGTCGCAGCGTTCCAGCAGCGTGGCCAATGGTGCGTGGAGAAGGATTACAGCGGTTCGAGGAGTCTGCTCAAGCAGAAGGCGGTTCGCCAAGACCTCTGCCGCGCCGCCACCAAGGGCAAGGATAGCCTGCCGCTCGCCCAGGGCGTGGGCGATGGCGGAGGTTTCCATGCGACGGAAGACGAACTCTCCAAGAGTCATAAAGATGTCCGCCACGGCCATCCCGGCGCGCGCCTCGATTTCGCGATCCACGTCGATAAATTGCCAGCCAATCTGCTGCGCCAACAGGTGACCGACGGTCGATTTTCCCGCTCCCATGAATCCGGTGAGCACAAGACGGAGAGACTGTTGAGGCTTCGGTATTGCCGAAGCGGATGTCGCTGGTGCAGCGGGCGTGTCTTCAAACATGGTGGCGGCTGGCATAGTGCGCTCCTGAATCGGTTAAACAGAAAAGCCGCGACCATTGGGTCGCGGCTCAGAGGGTATAGCGTGATGTCCACAGGATTACGGTTGTGGATGCCGCGCTGCACTCGCCCTGGCCGCTGCTGGCCACCAGCAGCGGTACGGAAACGAGGCGAACTTGCGGTACTGCGGCATAGGCTCCAGAGAAGAGTACACCCGTCGACGGACGAAATGAAGGATCGCTAGTTGACTTTTCCGCTGTTTGTGTCGGGGTCTGAATCCTGTCCCGATCCAATTTTGCTCTGGATCGCCGACCAAACGTCGGAGCTTGGAGCTTCGATTTCCGGCTCAAGCAGCAGGCGCGCGGTTTCTGCGATGAATTCCAGGTCTCGAACAAGCGCGGCGGCCTGCGGGCAGTCGCGTAGGATTATGGCAAAGCGCGGATCGGCGCTCAACTTACCCCCCTCCGCTCGCTCAAACAGCTCTGGCAGGGCTTCCTCAAATTCTTTGCAGGTCCAAGGGCGGTTAACGTGGGGATCGATCATCGGACTACCTCCCCCTGCGCCGCCGCTGCTACCTGCGCGTTTTGCCGGAGGATTTCGCGCAATTTCAAGCGTGCCTTGTGGAGCTGCGATTTGCTGTTGCCGGTAGAGCACTCCAGCATTTCCGCGATCTCGTTATGCTCATAGCCTTCCACATCGTGAAGTACGAAGACCAGCCGGTAGCCGGGCGGCAGTGTTCCCACGGCTCGCTCCAACGCGACACGCTCCACCGAACCGGAAAGGCGGGGATCGCGTGAACCGAAGTCTCGCTTTGGCGCATCTTCTTCCGACGGATTGATGGTTTCTTCAAGCGAAACGAGCTGCAGGCCCTTTTTGCGAAGATGCATAAGGACCAAGTTGACCGTGAGCCGGTGCAGCCAGGTGGAAAACGCACTCTCACCGCGAAACGAACCGAGTTTACGGTAAAGATGCAGGAAAGCTTCCTGGGTCATGTCTTCCGCTTCAGACACATTACCCAGCATCCGCAGGCACAGGGTGTACACGCGTCGCTTGTGCAGCGCATACAGTTTGGAAAAGGCGTCAGGGTCGCCGTTTTTGGCGCGCTCCAAAGCGTCTGCTTCGCCGGCGATCGGAGGATTTCGCTTGAATAGCCCGGGAGGGGCAGCCGAATTTGTTTGAGTCATTCCGTAAACCTGTTGGAGCATAGGCCTCGCAGTCATGCCGCGCCGGAATTGACGCAGGTCAAAGTCGTGCTGTCAGGCCGATACTATCTCGATAGAATAGCAGCCTGGGGAGCAGGTTTCAGCTTCAGCCGGACCAGGTGTGAGAGATGTCGTGTGTCCCGCAGGTTGTATTCCGCCATGTTGTTTGCGGATCGATGCGGTGTCTGGGGTCTCAGGATCCGATGTAGCGAGCGTACAGGCTGCGCGCGCGAGCCGGATCATCCGTCCCTTGCACGACGGTTCGGCCGTCGGGAAAGACGCTGAGCGTATAAGGCGGCATGGTGAAACGGAGCAGCAGGCTGTTGAACCGGACGGTGCCGTGCGGGTCAAGGCGTGCGGCCAACTCTGCGAAATCGACAGGGCGGCGATGCTCGTGGATCTGCACGGAATTGCGACCGCACAGGGTCACGTGCGGCCGTGCCGTGCCTCTCAGGTGAACAAACTTCCGTCGTCCGCAGACGGTGCAGGACGGCCGGGGCCGCGCTGTGCTAACGGATGATTGCTCGCCGGTCCACAAGTCCATCGACCACAGCGTACGGCGTAGCGCGGCCTTGTCACCGACAATCCATTTGAGCGCCTCCGTAACCTGGACCGATGCGGCGAGGTTGACAGCCGTATTAAGGATGCCGGCGGTATCGCAGGTTTCAACCGTGCCCTGCGGCGGTTCCGGGAAGATGCAGGCTAGGCAGGCGGTAGATCCGGGAAGAATTGTCATCGTCGCGGCATAACTGCCGATGGCGGCAGCGTAAATCCATGGTGTACCTTCCCGGATGGCAAAGTCGTTGAGCAGAAAGCGTGTTTCGAAATTGTCCGTGCCGTCGAGCAGCAGGGTGGCCGGCTGCAACAGGGTGGCAATGTTTTCGGGTGTCATATCGGCGATGTGGGCATACACAATCACGTCCGCATTGATAGCGGAGATACGTCGGCGGGCGGCTTCTGCCTTGGGCAGGCTTTCAGCGGCGTCTTCTTCGGTGAACAACATCTGTCGCTGCAGGTTTGAGGGTTCCACAAAATCCCGGTCGATGAGTGTGAGAGTCCCCACGCCGGCACGCGCCAGCAGGCTTGCCGCGGCTGCGCCGGTCGCCCCGCAGCCCACGACGGCAACATGGGCCTGCCGCAGCGCACGCTGGCCCGCCGCGCCGATGGGGCGAAACAGCACCTGCCGGGAATACCGGTCGTCACTACCGGATGAAAGAAGGTCGCCGCCGGTCCCTGTGTTTTGTGGGGCCATACCGTTATTCTAAAGCCGTGGTCGATGTACTCTTGTCCGCTCGGTCACCCAGGCGGCCGTGTATGCATCTAAACGCTCTATCTGCCAAATCTGGAAAGAGTTAGGCTGTTGAGGCATTGCGCGTCAGGCGGGCGATGTTTCAGTCTGCTGAAGCAGGCAGGCAAACGGCATGTTCGGTGGGTGCCGAAAAGGTAAAGATGGAAGGCCGGGACGGTTGACGCAACAGCAAGAATTAACTCGAATGGGATGGCGGCGGTCCACGCGCGGCCGCGCGGTCCTGTCGCTCGCCATTGCCGCCGTTGCCATGTGTTCGGCACACGCGCAGGGTTCGCAGCCGGTAGGCGCACCGTCGACCGGCAGCGTGCAGCAGGGTGCCGCGCCGGTGCCGCAGGCCTCGCAGCAGCCGGGCGCAGCCACCGGCCTGTCTGGCACGGCAAAACCCAGTGCGCCTCCTGGGATCGCTGCCACGCCGCAGACATCTGCCGCGCAGGAGACCCTGCAGAAAAAGGCGCCGCCGGCGAACGCCGGAACCACGGCAGACGCTGCGGCACAGGCGTCAGCACAAGCGGATTCCGCAGCAGCCGGGCTGTACCGTTTGCGGGGACAGCGGGTGACAGCAGTACGGTTCGAGGGCGTGCTGTTCAACAGCAGCTCCACCATGCCGGCCCTGATCGGCATCAAGCCGGGCGACACCATCGATCCGGCAAAGATCCGCGCCGCAACTCGGCGATTATTCCTGACGGGCCGATACCGCAACATCGCTGTGCGTAGTGAAGAAGGAACGGACGGTGTCACTCTGATTTTTGCAGGGGTGCCGCGATACTTTGTTGGGGCGATCAAGATTGTGGGCGTCAAGTCCGACCGGCAGAGTTCGCTGCTGGAGTACGCAACGCAGTTGCAGCCGGGGTACCCGTTTGCCGACACCGACGTTGCCGCCGGGCAGGCGGGCATTGTGCAGTCGCTTGCACAGAGCGGGTACTACGAGCCGAAGATTGTTGCATCGACCGCTCGCGACGAAGACGGGCGGCAGGTCAATATCACGTACCGCGTCACGATCGGACCGCGTGCGTTAGTGGGCAATGTTGCGGTCAGCGGTGACCCGGGAATCACCGCGCAGCAATTCCGCGACCTTGGCAAGCTGAATACGACCAACACCACGCTTAAGTATTTCCATTCCAAGAACCGCGTAACCCGCGACACCGTTGCAAACGGCCTCACAAAGCTGCATGGAAAGTACCAGAAAAATCAGCGGCTCGAAGCCGCGATCGCGCTCGAGAAGTCGCACTATGCGCCCGATCGCAAGCAGTTGGATTACAGCTTCACAGACCACCAGGGACCGCTGGTGAAGGTGGAGATCCAAGGTGTGAAAATCTCGAGTGCACGACAGAAGCAGCTGCTCCCAATTTATGAGGAGAGTGCGGTCGATAACGATCTGTTGAACGAGGGAGCGCATAACGTCCGCGAATTCCTGCAGCGGCAGGGGTTTTTCGACGCCACCGTCGAGCCAAGTGTGACTCCGGCGCAGACCGCGAACACCGTCGCACCAGACGGTACGCTGCTGCCGCCGCCCAGCAATCTGACGCAGGTCGTCGTTTTCCAGGCGACACCCGGCAAGCGGTACAAGGTGGAGGCCGTAAACATCGCCGGCAACAAGTACTTTGAAACGGCCAACATCCGGGAGCGTATGCAGATTTCGAAGGCAGACGCTTTTGTGCGCTATGGCAAGTTCTCACCGGTGCTGCTGTCGAACGATGTCGATTCCATCACGTCGCTGTACCGTGCGAACGGCTTTCAGAAGGTGAAGATTACGGCGAAGCAGACGAAGAGCGACCAGGATGCGAAGGTCGCCAAGCTCACCGTGGACCTGACCATCGACGAGGGTCCGCAGCAGAAGTTCGGCACGGTCAATATCACCGGTGTAAACGCGGCGCGCAAGGGCGAGATGCAGCCCTTCATCACGGCGGAACAGGGACAACCGTTCTCGCTGGCCACGCTTTCCGGCGACCGCGATGGTGTGTTGCAGGAGTATCTCTCCAAGGGTTTCGACCAGGCGCGGGTGGAAGTGCGGCAAACTTTGCACAAGGACGATCCGAGCGTGACGGATGTGACCTACCTGGTGACGGAGGGCGAAGAGGTTTTCGTAAACCGGCTCCTGTTCTCCGGCCCGGTGTTCGTAAAGCCGAAGCTCATCACGGACCAGCAGACCATCCACGCGGGCGACCCGCTGGATCAGTCGGCGTTGCTGGAGATGCAAAGGAAGTATTACGACCTTGCGCTGTTCAGCGAGGCGAATGTAGCGGTGCAGAACCCCGCCGGCCAGAGCGACCGCAAGAACGTGCTGGTGCAGTTAAGCGAAGCCAAGCGCTGGGATGTTACGTATGGATTCGGTTTTGAGACACAGTTGAGCACGCCGCAGCCGAACTGCCGTGCGCAGGCGTCGCTGGGCACAGGGCGCACGGGCGACAACTGCACGGCTGCCGGCAGGGCGGGTGCATCGTTCCGGGTTTCGGCGGATGTTTCGCGCATCAATCTTTTCGGCACGGACAAGTCCCTGACGCTGCACGCGACGTATGGCTTGCTGGAACGCATTGCCACGCTGACGCTGAACGTGCCGCGGTTGACCGGCAACCCGAACCTGACGGCGCAGATCAGCGGCGGCTACTCCAACGTGCAGAACATCGCCACATTCCAGTCGAGCACGCTGCAGGGGCTGTTTCGCGTGACGCAAAAGGTGCCCAAGTCCGACACGTTTATTTATGACTTAGAGTTTCGGCGCGTGTCGGTCGACCAGAACAGTCTGCAGGTTACGGCCAACCTGATCCCGCTGTTGTCGCAACCCGTGCAGGTAGGTGGACCCGGCTTCACGTGGTTCCACGACACGCGTAACCCGACACCGCTCGATGCAACGAAGGGCATCTACCTGTCCGTGCAGGAATTCCTTTCAAATTCCAAGTTCGGTTCCAGCGTGAACTTTAACCGGCTCGATACCAGCTTCGCGAGCTACTACTCCTTCGGCAACGCAAAGCACCGGTATACCTTTGCGCGCAACACGCGATTCGGCTTTATCAACGCAACCGGCACAAATCCGAATGCGGGCGTAGCCGGCTGCACAGGCGTGCTGCTGAACACGAACGCCTCGTGTGACCCGGTGCCGCTGCCCGAGCGGTTGTACGCCGGTGGTGCAAGTTCGCATCGCGGTTTCGGCATCAACGCTGCGGGTCCGCGAGACCTGACCACTGGATATCCTGTAGGCGGAACCGCGGTGTTCGTTAACACGCTGGAGCTGCGGCTGCCCGCTCCGGTGTTGCCGGTAGTGGGCGATAGCGTGTCATTCGTAATTTTTCATGACATGGGCAATACCTTCCTGCATATCGCGGATGTTGGTCCGTCTTTCGGGCGCTTCCACCAGCCGAACGAGAACACCTGCCGGCAGGTGACCGGCTTTGTGACTGTGGGCGCGTGCGACTTTGCATATTTCTCGCATGCAATCGGTTTGGGCGCGCGGTATCACACGCCGGTCGGACCGGTGCGCGTGGATTTGAGCTACAACCTGAACCCACCGATCTATCCGATCATCGACGACTACTCGCAGGCCCTGCCAAATCATTCCGTCGGTCAGGGTAGTCATCTTCAATTCTTCTTCTCCATCGGGCAAAGCTTCTGATCATGCGATTCTGTGTGAACCAACTCGGGACATCCACGCTGTGCAGTGCAGTCTTCTTGTTTGCGAGTGCGTCCCTGTCGGCGCAAGCCCCCATCGCGCCCAAGTCGCAGGATGCAGGCAAGCCTGCGACGAAGGAGCAAAGCAAGGCAGACGCGCACAAGCTGCCGGCCGAACGCGGCGATATCGTCGACCGCTTGATTGCCATCGTAAACACCGACATTGTGCTGGAAAGTGACGTCGAGGAAGAGGAGCGCTTCAGTCGTCTGTACCCCTATCGCACGACCAGCGGCGACACCCAACGCGATCAGGCGCTAACTCGGCTTATCGACCGCGACCTGATCCTGCAGCAGGAGCGTGGAGCACAGCCGGAGGTGCCGGACAGCACCATCGACAAGGATGAGACAGACCTGCGCAAAGACCTGCCGGCGTGTGCCGCGGCCGATTGCACGTCGGATGCGGGCTGGAAGAAATTTTTGGGAAGCGCGGGCTTTACCGAAGCCGAGCTGCGCGATCGACTGCGCCTCCGGGCCGAGGTGCTGCGCTTTATTGAACAGCGGTTCCGCAGCGGTATCCGCATCTCGGACCAGCAGGTGAGGGACTTTTACACAAACACGATGCTGCCGCAGTACCAAAAGGAGCATGCCACGCCGCCGGCGCTGAACGTGCTTGCACCGCGTATCGAAGAATTGCTGTTACAGCAGCAGGTCAGCGCCTTGCTCGATCAATGGCTAAAAACATTGCGGGACAACGGCAGCGTGCGCATCCTGAAAGACGGCGAGGAAGCACCCTGATGAGCCTGCTTTCGCCAGAGAATACCGACGCTTCGAAGCCGCCAGCTACCAACACACGGAAGCACCGTGCGCGGCGCGTTACCGCATGGATTGCAGGAACACTGTTCTTGTTGCTGTTGCTCGTGGTGGGCGGCCTGGCCATCTATTCCGGAACGGCAGACTTTCAGAATCGTGTACGGAAGACACTGGTGTCCACGCTGGAAGATTCGACCGGCGGCAAGGTCGATCTCGCTGCAATTCACTTCAGCCTGTGGCACCTCGCGGTGGAGGCGGACGGCCTCGTCATCCACGGATTGGAAGGTCCCGGGCAAGCACCATATCTCTCCGCCGACCGCATTCTGGTGCGCGTCACGCTCAAAAACTTTCTGGCGCACGCGACCAACAGCACCGGCCCCATGCGGTACATCACGCTTGCCCTGTTGCACGTGGACAAGCCGCAGGTGCACCTCATCATCAACAAGGACGGCACAACGAACCAGCCGGTGCCGAAGGTGAAGAGCACGTCCAACGAACCCGTGCTGGACACGCTGCTTGACCTGCAGGCTAGCAAGGTAGAGCTGGCGAATGGCGTAGTGCTTCTGAACGACCGCGCCATTCCGTTCGACCTCGCCGCCAACAATCTGGCCGTGGACGTCCGCTACATTGCCAAGTCCGACCACTACGGCGTAACGCTCGGCATCAGCGACCTGCGTACGCGCATGCAGACGATGCCGGTGGCGCAGTCGCGCCTGAACCTGAAGGCCGAGCTTGGGCGCAAACTGATCGCAATTGAAGACATCGGCTTCGATACCGGCAAGAGTTCGCACATCGACGCCAATGCGCGGATCGAAAACTTCGACAATCCGGTGTGGAATGTTCAGGTGAAGGGCAACCTGGAGTTGCCGCAGATTTCCGTTCTGAGCGGCGTTCAAGGCTTGACCGGGGGCGTGCTCGACCTTAATGTTGCCGGGCATTCCTGCTCCGTCACGCCGCAAGCCGCACAGAAGCAGCCGCACTTCTGGCAGCGGCGCCACCCCAACGCCAGCACGGACAATATCAAGGCGTTGCCACCCAGCCCCGACTGTCCGAAGGGCTACCTTGTTGCGGGCGATGCCAAATTGCACAACGTGAGCTTCCGCGATCAGTATGTGAATATCACGGGTGTAAACGGTGGCGCTCAGGTACGCGTCACGCCCACGGAATTGCTCTTCAACGCCATCGCACTCAACTTACCGGCGGGCGGTGCCATCGCAGGTGACATGCGCATCAGCAACTGGCTCGGTGAGATTCCGGCAAGTGCACCGGCGCAGTCCGCCACGATCGTTGCCGGGCAGAAAACGGCAAATGCCACAGCCGCAATTGCAAACGCGGCTCCGCCGGCCACGGGCAGCCCGGTCATCGAGCCGACACAGCGTGCACACGCCTACGTTGACGTCCGCGTGTCCAACATCTCGCTGCGGACCGTCAATGAGATTACCGAGCCAAAGGGATACACCGACCTTGGTCTGGACACCGCTGTCAGCGGTCCTGTGCACATCGAGTGGGGCGGTGACACGAGCAACCTGCCGAGCTCTGTCATTGCGCAGACTGATTTAAAGCTGGCCCCTCAGGGTGTGCGGCGCAGCGGTGCGCTGCGCAATGTGCCGCTCTCAGGCGTGGTGCGCGCCAGCTATCGCGGCACCGACCAGACGGTCACGCTGGAGCAGGTGGAAGCACATACGCCGGCAACGACGTTGATCGCCAAAGGCACCCTGGGCATCAACAACGGCGATCCGGTCACCAAGCTGACACTCAGCGCGGATGCCCGCGACCTGAGCGAACTCGACTCCATTCTGAACGCAGTCGGCTACAAGAGCAACGGCAAAACGGGCAGCGCGGCACTGCCGGTTGTCTTGCAGGGTGACGCGCACTTTCAGGGAACCGTTGCCGGGCCTGTGAGTAACCTCGACATCAAGGGTCATCTGCAGGCCAACCAACTCACTGCTCATCTTGGCAGCACCGGCGACATCGCCATTGACTCTGTGGTTGCCGATGCGGAATACACGGCGGCCGGCATCTCCGTCGGCAGTTCTACCATCCGCCGCGGCACGGCGGTGCTTATGGCGTCCGGTGCTGTCAAGCCGCACCGCTTGGTCAAGCGGGGTGTGGTCTCGTACGCGTTCGACGACCTGGCACAAATCAACGCCAAGCTGCAGCTTGGGGACGCGCAACTGCACGATGTGCTTGACATCGCGGGTCAGGGCAAGTTGCCGGCGACCGGCATCCTGAATGTAAACGGTCAGGTCAGCGGCACGCTCGGCAATCTGACCGGTGGCGGTGCCGTCTCCTTGCGCAACGGTGTGGCGTACGACCAGCCTTTCGACAGCATCGCGGCCAACGTAACGGTACAAGGGCAGCAGATCAATGCCACCGGACTTCAGGTGCGCGCGCAGGGCGTACAGGTAGACGGCAGCGGCGGCTACAACCTGACGTCCAAGCGTATTCAGGCGCATCTGCAGGGCAACACCATCCGCCTGTCCAATCTGAAATCTGTGCAGCAGGCCAAGACACCGCTGGATGGTTTGCTGACCTTCAGTGCCGACGCCAATGGAACCATCGATCAACCCGGTCTCGTGGCGCACCTGTCACTGGACAACGCCACCTATACCGGCCAGCCTGTTGGTCAACTCAACGCCGACGTTCATAGCGAGCGTGACGTTGTTTATCTGAACGCAAACTCCGATCTGCTCGGCACGCATCTGCAAGCGACAGGTCAGGTGCAGATTGCCGGCGATTACCCCATGCAGGCGCACGCCACCTTCACCGGCCTCAACGTCGCGCCGGTACTTAAGCTTACCGGTTCAACGCTCGACGCCAGCAGCAGCGCCAATGGCGAACTCAACGTGAGTGGACCCGCGAAGAAACCACAGTCACTCGCCGGCTCGCTGGCAGTGAACGCGCTCACCTTTCACGTGCAGGGCCTTGATTTCGCAAGCGCCGGACCCATTCGGGCGACGCTTGCCGCCGGCACCGTCCAACTCCAACAACTCCACATTACCGGGCCGGAAACCGACCTGACAGCCTCCGGTTCCGCGCAGGTCTTTAACGCAGATGGCTCGCCTTTGCCGGCCACCGGTGGCCGCATTCAGGCGAAAGCCGATGGTACGGTCAACGTCGCGCTGGCCCACCGCATCAATCCGGAGATCATCGCGTCCGGCAATGTGACACTCGACGTAAATGCCACCGGCTCCACGGGCAAGCCGGTGCTCGGCGGCAAGGTCACCTTCAGCAACACCAACCTCGCATACGCCGAGGTACCCAACGGACTCTCAAACCTGAATGGCACCGCCAGCTTCACGGAAAACCGCCTCGTAATCGACAACCTGACCGGCTACTCCGGCGGCGGCTTGGTCAAGGTGAACGGATTTGTGCAATTCCGCGACGGTTTATTTGCCGACCTGACCGTAACCGCGCAGGCCGTGCGCATACGCTATTACGGCGTGTCAGCCACAGCGAACGCCACCGCCCACCTGCAAGGCAATGGCGATGGTGCCGCCCTGTCCGGTAACGTCCTCATTACACGTTTCGGCCTTGCGCAAACCTTCGACTTCGGTTCAATCGCCGGCGGTGCCAGTGACGTCTCCGCTCCACCCGATCCGGACTCGCTTTTGAATAAAATCGGCCTCGACATCCACGTGCAGTCTTCGCCCGCGCTCGATTTCCAGAACAGCTACGCACGTCTTGCGGGAACGGTCGACATCAATGTCCGCGGTACCGCCGCCGTGCCGTCGATCCTCGGCCGCATCACGCTGAACGACGGTTCCGCGACGTTCAACGACACCAAGTACCAGCTACAGCGCGGCACCATCTACTTCAACAACCCCATTCGCATCGATCCCATCGTCGACATCGATGCCACAGCCCGCGTCGAGAACTACGACGTAACCATCGGTGTACACGGCACGGCCAAGAACCCCAAGCTCACCTACCGCTCTGAGCCACCGCTCAGTCAGTCCGACGTCTTCAATCTGCTTGCCCTCGGACGCACTCAGGAAGAGGCTGCGATCAACACGCAGCAGTTGCAACAGCAGGGCCAGGACCCGACCACCAACGCTCTGCTCGGTGGCGCGCTCAACGCAACCGTGTCCAACCGCGTCAACAAGCTCTTTGGCGGCTCCGGCAAGGTCAAGATCGATCCTGCCTACGTGGGCTCGCTCGGCACCTCGTCGGCCAGAATCACGGTAGAACAACAGCTCACGCCGAAAATCACGGTTACTTTTGCCACAAGCGTGAACGCCAGCACGCAACAACTCATCGCGGCGCAGTACCAGTTGAGCGATAACGTTTCGATCGTGGCAACCCGCGACGAGAACGGCGTCTTCTCAGTGGTGTACAAGATTCGCCAGCGCTATCGCTAAACACTGGCGAATACAGTGGAGATGTCATGAGCCGCCGCTCCCGAATCCATCTTCTGCTTGCGCTGGCTCTGACCGGGCCGTGCTTGCTCTTTGGGCAAGCTGCCCCCGACACGCAGATTCAGGCAGAAGTGCAGAAAAGCCTGGAGGGCAAGCGCTTCAGCGGTATCACCTCCACGGTCGCAAACGGGGTTGTCACCCTCGTCGGAACCGTCGACGTTTACGCGACGAAAGAGGATGCCGAGCACAAAATCCACCACAAGAGGGGTGTGGTCGCAGTCAGTAATCGAATCGTGGTGGGTACTGCGGGCGAAGCGACTCCGGCATCCGACACCGATCTTCGCAACAAGCTCGCGGAAAAGCTTGCCTACGACCGTGTTGGCTATGGCACCACAGCGTTTAATAGCTTCACCGTGGGCGTTGCCAACGGCACCGTCACCCTCGGCGGCGTTGCCTATGGTCCCACAGACAAGGACTCCGCCCTCTCCCTTGTCTCGCACTACCCCGGTGTTCAGGACGTTGTCGACGATATTGAGGTCGCACCGGTTTCGCCCAACGACGACCGCATTCGCCTCGACACTGCGCGTGCGATTTATGGCTTTCCCTCGCTGAGCCGTTACGCCATCGATCCTGCCAAGCCCATCCGGATCAGCGTCGTGAACGGGAACATCACGCTGACCGGCGTGGTAGACAGCCAGGCCGATAAAGACGTGGCTAGCCTCCGTGCCAACGGTATTCCCGGCGCGTTCAAGGTCACGAACAATTTGCAGGTCGCCGGACACGGCACCGAATCGCGCTGACTGCCGGCTTCACCGAACGGCTACACTTGATCTATGGCAACTGCC
The DNA here is from genome assembly GCA_964244665.1 of uncultured Terriglobus sp. Taxonomy (GTDB): domain Bacteria; phylum Acidobacteriota; class Terriglobia; order Terriglobales; family Acidobacteriaceae; genus Terriglobus. The sequence continues at coordinate 35,917 of CAXTJO010000003.1, read as the reverse complement.
GCCGGTGCCTGGCACAGCACGCGTACCACGCTTGAGATGATCAAGTGGGAACACTCGATCTTTGCGTTGCCCTTTGCCCTTACCGGCGCAGTGCTCGCGGCCCGCGGCATGCCGCGCCTTGGCGTTCTTTTCTGGATCGTCCTGTGCATGGTAAGCGCGCGGTCCGCGGCGATGGCGTTTAACCGTCTTGCCGATGCCGAGATCGATCGTCAGAATCCGCGCACGGCAGCGCGCGCGCTGCCCGCTGGTACGCTTTCCAAAACCTTTGTCGCCGTTTTCACTGTAATTAGTTGTGCTGTGTTCGTTTTTGGTGCGGCTATGCTCAACCACCTCACACTGCTGCTCTCGCCGGTAGCGCTGCTGGTCGTGCTTGCGTACAGCTACATGAAGCGAATTACGCGCTGGTCGCATATTGTTCTAGGCCTCGCTCTGGGCATCGCGCCATCTGCCGCATGGATCGCCGTCCGCGGCACACTGGAATGGCGCATTGTCGTGCTGACTGCCGCTGTTCTTTTGTGGGTCGGCGGCTTCGACGTCCTGTACGCCTGCCAGGACTTCGACCACGACCGCGCTCACGGTCTGCACAGCATTCCGCAAGCGTTTGGATTGACAGGTGCTTTCGCCCTTGCCCGCACCATGCACGTGCTGCTGTTCGCCCTGCTCGTCTGGCTGCTATTTCTCTTTCACCTGCACGTCATCGCCTTGGCGGGCCTGCTGATCGTTGGGGCACTTCTGCTTTACGAGCACACGCTCGTGTCGCCCCGCGATCTTTCCCGGATGAACGCGGCATTTTTTACACTCAACGGCGTCATTTCAGTCGTCTATTTTCTTGGTATTGCAGTCGACGTTCTTATGCGCGCATAGCCCGCGCGCCACAACTCGCCTGCAACAAAAAAGGCCCGCTACGCGAGCGGGCCTTTAAACTCCGACGCACATCAATGCGTGGCCTTATAGTTGTCCACCTTCTCGTCGAACGAAGTCTTTAAATCGTCCGCACCCGCAACCACCTTATCGCGGAAAGACGCCGCTCCGGACTCCACATGGCCCTGTGCCTTGCCTGCCTCGTAGCTTGCGTCTGCATGTGCGTCCGTGGCCTTGGCTGACGCGTTGTCTGCTGTCGTCGCGACAGCATCCTTCGCGTTGCCCCAGGTCTCCTTGGCCGCACCCTTCAATTGATCTTCCGCGCCTGCGTTCTTCAGGTTCTCACTGCCGATTGCGCCGCCCACCGCGGTCTCTGCCTTCCCCAACACGTTCTGCATCTTGCCCTTCAACTCATCTGCATTCATAATGCGCCTCCTGGTGCGTGCTGATTGTGGTAGGGGCCGCGCCGATAGCAGCCCACTGTCTGTTAAGCAGGTCGGTCGGCTAAAGCGCCCTGCGACCGGCAAGAAGATTGAAGATAAGCGAAATGACCGCGAGGACGATCAGGATGTGAATCCAGCCACCCAGTGTGTAACCGCCTACCAAACCCAATGCCCAAAGCACAATCAGAATTATCGTTATCGTCCAAAGCATCGTCGTTCTCCTGATGCCCTGGCCAAAAAGCCGGGGCAAGTTGTCATGAGCCTCGCAGCCCCAACACAGTAGTTGCCGGTTAAACTTTTGTGGTTGCCACCGTGGAAAGATTCTTCTTCCACGCCCTGGCCATGTGAGGTTCATTTGCGCATAGCAATTCAGGGCGAACTCGGTTCAAACAGCCATCTGGCGAGCGAGGCACTGCTCGGTGAGCAAATCCTACTTTCGTGTGCACTCTCGGCCGAGGTGTTTGAGCGGCTCGCAGTGTCCCGTATCGCGGACGCTGCTGTACTGCCCATCGAGAACAGCTTGCACGGTGCGGTCGCCGACCACTACGATCTGTTGCTCGAACACGATGTCGCCATCGTCGGTGAAACTGCCCTGCGCATCCGGCACGCTCTCATCGCCGTGCCCGGTAGCGAACTTCAGCAGATTCGCCGGGTGCTCTCGCATCCCGTCGCCCTGTCACAGTGCCGCCGCTTCTTTCTCCACAATCCGCAAATCGAGGCCATTCCGTTCCACGACACCGCAGGCGCGGCACGCCATGCGATACAGTCGGGCGACCCTGCCGTCGCCGCCATCGCCGCGCCCGGTGCCGCTCAGATCTTCGGCGGCACCATCCTGCAGCGCGATCTGGAAGACGACCCACAAAATTTCACCCGCTTTTTCTTGCTGGCACGCACTGCCGATACCGAAGCGGTTCGCGCTGCCGCCCAGAACCTCGCCGCACCGGATCGGCTCAGCCTTGCGTTCGCCATCCCGCACCGGCCCGGGTCGCTGGTCAGCGCCCTGCAGCGACTTGCCGACACCGGTGCCGATCTTACCCGCATCGAATCCCGCCCCGTCCCCGGACGGCCATGGGAGTATGTGTTTTTCGTCGACCTTCGCCTGAATGAACCCGAGGACGCGGACATCGCATTGCACGCCCTGCACTCCGGTTGCACTTGGGCCAAGGTGCTTGGCCGTTATGGACTTTCGGCGAACACCGCGAATATGGGTCTCGCTCATGTCCCAGCCTGGGACAGTCGATAGGGTTGGAGTTGCATCTCTCGGCTTACCTGCTGCATCTTATGTGGGAAAGCTTGATAAAGGTTGACTCACATGCCGAATGATTTCCTCAGTGTCATCCAGCCAACAGCGGGTGCCGAAGCCGAAAAATCTCGCTCACGTCGCGCTTTGCCCGTTCTGCCGGTACGCGAAACTGTCCTGTTTCCTCATGCAGTGTTGCCGCTGACCGTCGGCCGTGAAAGCTCCATCCAATTAATTCAATCACTTGGAGACGAGCGGACCATCCTTGTCGTGGCTCAGCGCGACGCTCGCCAGGACACCCCTGACGCCTCCGACCTGCATGATGTCGGTACACTTGCGACGATTCACAAAGTCGTAAAGATGCCGAACCAGTCGCTCTTCGTCTTTACGGAAGGCACGGAACGCGTCAGGATCGGTAATTTCGGCCAGACTTCCCCCTTTCTGACCGCGGAATTTGAACGCATTCCCGACGTCGACGCCAGCAAAACACCCGAGATTGAGGCGTTGCAACGTAATGTCGTCAGTCAGTTTCAGCAAATTGTCGCCGCATCCCCGACGCTTTCCGACGATCTGCAGACCATTGCCCTGAACATCGAAGAGCCCGGCCGCCTCGCCGATTTCATCGGTTCCTCCCTTCCGTTCCTCACCACGAACGATAAACAGGAATTGTTGGAGATGACGGACGTCGTGGCACGCCTCGAGCGCCTGAACCAGCATCTGGTGAAGGAGATAGAGGTTCAGCAGCTTCGTTCAAAAATCCAGAATGAGGTGCAAGACGCTGTGCAGCAGTCACAGCGCGAATACTACCTGCGCGAGCAGATGAAGGCGATCTCGAAAGAGTTGGGCGAGCAGGACGAAACCGGCAAGGATATCCAGGAGCTTCGCGACAAAATCGAGGCTGCCGGCATGCCCGAAGACACCAAAAAAGAAGCGCTCAAAGAGCTCAATCGCCTGCAACGCATGAACCCCGCACAGGCCGATTACGGCATGACTCGCAGCTACGTGGAGTGGCTGGCGGTATTGCCATGGGCCAAGTCGAGCGGCGAGGCGGTCGATATCAAGAAGGCGGCGGATTGCCTGGACGAAGACCACTACGGCCTGCAGAAAGTGAAGGACCGCATTCTCGACTATCTTTCCGTGCGACGGCTCAAGCCGGACATGAAAGGCCCAATTTTATGCTTCGTCGGACCCCCAGGTGTTGGTAAAACATCGCTCGGCAAGTCGATAGCGCGGGCGCTTGGCCGGAAATTTGCGCGCATCTCACTGGGCGGCATGCACGACGAGGCGGAGATCCGCGGCCATCGCCGGACGTACATCGGTGCCATGCCCGGGCAGATCGTGCAGAATCTGAAACGCGTGGAAACCAACGATCCAGTGTTTATGCTGGACGAGATCGACAAGCTTGGCCGCGACTTCCGCGGCGATCCAGCAAGTGCGCTGCTCGAAACGCTGGACCCCGCGCAGAACTCGACATTCCGCGATAATTACCTGGACCAACCCTTCGACCTGTCGAAGGTGCTGTTCATCTGCACGGCAAATCAGCTTGACCCGATTCCGGCACCGCTCTTAGATCGCATGGAAATTATTGAGCTGACGGGCTACACGGAAGAGGAGAAGGTAAACATTGCCGGGCGCTATCTTGTTCCGCGGCAGATTAGGGAAAATGGCCTTGAGCCGGCAGAGGAGCAGGCGAAAGAAAACGCCGTTGCTGAATCCGCCAAGCCAGTTGACCTGGAAGACGCAGTGCCCGAAGCGAATCTGCCCGAGCCGGTCGCGGGAGAGCCGCGCATCGTGTTCCCGAAGGAGTCGCTAGGCATCATAGCGCGGCACTACACACGGGAAGCGGGAGTGCGCAAACTGGAGCAGCTCGTAGGCACGGTGTGCCGCAAGCAGGCGCGCCGTATCGCCGAGGGTAGGACCGAGACCCTGACGGTCACGGACGCGGTGATCCATGAGTTCCTGGGTGGCTACAAGGTGCGTGTGGATACGGAGATTGCCGAGCGCACGAAGCGCAGCGGTGTCGCCGTGGGGCTGGCGTGGACGCCGGTAGGCGGCGATGTGCTGTTCATCGAGGCGAACCGGATGAAGGGCAAGGGCAACTTTCAGATCACGGGCCAGATTGGCGATGTGATGAAGGAAAGCATGCAGGCAGCGCTCACCTGGGTGCGATCCAACGCCGAGTCCCTAGGTCTGGAGCAGGACGTGCTGAAGGACATCGACCTGCATCTGCACGTGCCTGCGGGCGCAATTCCGAAGGACGGACCCAGCGCGGGTGTGACAATGGCGACAGCTCTGGTTTCACTCCTTACGGACATGCCGGTACGGCCCCTGTTGGCCATGACGGGTGAGATTACGCTGAGCGGAAACGTGCTACCGGTGGGTGGCATCAAGGAAAAATTTCTTGCCGCCAAGCGTGCCGGGGTACGTGACGTGATCCTGCCCATCGACGTAAAGCCAAACGTCGAGGAGGACCTGACCGCCGATCAGACCGAGGGCGTCACGATCCACTACGCCTCGCGGATCGAGGATGTGCTCGCCGTCGCGCTGCCACACAGCATGCGCGACGCAGTCGAGGCGGAGCACATTCGCGAAGAGGTCATGGCGGCGGCATAGCGTGGACCTTGATCGACCACTGTGGTTCTGCTTGCAAAACAGAAGCCCGCGAGGACAAGAGTCCTGCGGGCTCCCTGTTTTGCGCGCGTATGCCGCGGCACGCACCACTGCATGCCACAGTCTGCTTAATGCGCACTGTGCAGCGCATAGCCTGCTGGCGGATAGAAAAGACTGGGATCGGGATCTCCAAGCCGCACGTCCGTGACGGTCGTGCGGATCAAGTTACCAGCCGGCTCGTCTGCTGGCGTGGTGGTTTCGACCAAGAGCATAACGTGCAATTTAGGCGAGTAACGCATCTCAGTGATACGGTGCGTCACGTGGCCTGCGGCGTCGGTCACTGTGTCGGTCACCCGCTCGCCGATGGCCTCCACGCCCTGCAGCTGGATAGCGGGAAGAGTCTCGGAAACCTCGCGGACGGTACCTTCGGGGGTGTGGCTGGTTTCTTCGTGGTCGCCGTTGGTGGGCTCCCACAAAATGGGATCGTCGGGTTCGCCAAACTGCACGACCCGTGGCTGGCAATCGACATTGGCAAATGCTTTACCGGTCGAGGGCAGCGGTGCCTCCCACGCAAAGGTGCAGTGGGAAACGGGATCCTGAACGTGAACCTGATGACCGTCGCCGTCGCCGCCCAGAACCCGTTTGCCCTCCAGACTCATGGCGCGGTCCGATGTGCGACCCGCACTATCGCGGGCACGGACGAAGGAAGTTTCCAGCGCTTCCTCCGGTTTGTTCGGCGCGCGGACCCGAACGGAAATGGTCAAGGTCGCGGTGTACGGTTCGCCCCTGACCGGTCCGATCACTGTCGGTGGTTGTTTGGCCGGCGGATACCACGCTGGCGGAAAGCGCACGGGATCTACGGGTGCGGTATCGAGGGCTGGTGGCGTGGCCGTTTGAGCCGACGCGATGCTGGCGACGAGCAAGACCGGAAGGATCCACAGGTTGCGCATGCAGAGCATCCTACTCAGATTGTGTGCGTCGGATTGGTACCTTGTTGTGGCGAACAAGCAACACCCATGCCCATGTCGCAGTCTGTCTTAAGTGCTGGCAAAAGAGGTACAAAATGGTGACAAAGAAAGCAACGGTAAAGACGGCAGGCGCTGACGCAAAAAGCGGAGCAGCGATAGCGAAAAGCATGCCGAAGTCAGGCAGAGACCCGAAGGGCGGCCTGACTGCGGAGGGCCGGGCGTTCTTTGCGGCCCGCGACGGGTTGCACCTGAAGCCTGGCGTAACGGGTCCTGCGGATACACCGGAGAAGATGGTCCGCAAGGGATCGTTTCTGGTGCGGACGTTCACCCATCCGCGTGGGCCGATGCTGGACAAGAACGGAAGCCCGACACGTTTGGCACTGAGCGCACACGCGTGGGGTGAAAAGGTGCCGGCGACACTGAACGCGGCGCACACGCTTGCTGCAAAAGGCCACAGCCTGCTCGCAAAGTACCATGCCGCACAGGGAAAGGCGGATGCAGGAAAGCCAACTGCCGCTAAGAAGACTGTCGCGCCAAAAAAAGTCGTTGCGAAACAAACTGCAAGCAAGGCAAGTACAGCAGGCAAGAGTACAAAGAAGTCTGCAAAGGCCGCGACCGCATAACTTGCGGTCGCATTTTGGTGAGGCGCACGGGGAGAAGGCATGCGGCTGGTTGTTTCGTTTTTCGGTGTGCTGCGGGACCGCTTTGGAGAGCGTGAAGAACTCACGCAGTTCCCAGGCAGCACGGTGGCGGACCTTGTGCGGTACTACCGGGTCATCGCGCCAGAAATCGGGGACCTGTGGAACGCGATTGCCGTTGCGGTGAACCATCGGTACGTGAGTGGACCGACGCGACTGGCGGACGGCGATGACATTGCATTGTTGCCACCGGTGAGCGGCGGTCGTGCGTAGGAGCGATACGATGCAGGTTGAATTGACACAGGCGCGGATCGACGCGCAGCGCGTTGTCGACCGGCTAAAGCACGGAACCGATGGCGCCGTCACCGTCTTCGATGGCATCGTGCGCGACAACACGCGCGGGCGGCGGACGCTGTACCTGGAGTACACCGCGTTGGAGCCGTTGGCCTTCACCGAAATGCAAAAACTCGCGGACGAGGCAATTACAAAATTCGGCGTGCGCGAGGTGGCGCTGGTTCATCGTCTGGGCAGGCTGCAGATTGGCGAAACAAGCGTGCTGATCGCGGTCGCCTCGGCACACCGCGGCGTTACCTTTGAAGCATGCCGCTGGTTGATCGACACACTGAAAAAGACCGTGCCGATCTACAAGCGCGAGGTGTTTGAGGACGGCGCGGAGTGGGGTCACGGCGACCCGTTTCCCCCGGAGTTGCTGATCCAATCGTGATCGGCTGCAAAGGGCTCACTGCAATGCAAAATCGCCGTCCAACACGCTGAGCCATGGTCAAGATCATTATCTGTGTTGCGGCAGTACTGCTGAGCGGGATGCAACAGCAGCAGTTGCCGGAAACGGGCGCACCGATCCTGCGGGTCGACACGCGGCTTGTAAACGTACCGGTAAACGTGGCGGATGCAAGGGGTATCGCGGTACCCGGGCTGACGAAAGACGATTTCAGCATCCGTGAGGATGGCAAGGTTCAGCGGATTGCGATTTTTCAGCGGGAAGCGGCGACACCGTTGTCGATCGTCATGGCGGTGGATACGTCGGGGTCCGTATACACGCAGTTCCATACAGAGAAGGATGCGGCAAAGCGATTTGCCAGGAACATCCTTCGCGAGCAGGACGAGATGGACCTGATCAGCTTTTCAGCGCAGTCGGACGAGATCGTGCCCTTCACCAACGACCCCAAGCGGATTGAGCAGGGGCTGAACCGGCTTGGGCGCGGTGACGACACGGCGCTCTACAACGCAATCTATGTGGCAAGCACGCGGCTAGGCGAGGCAAAGCCGGATGCGGAGCGGCGGCGCATCCTGGTATTGGTAACGGACGGTGGCGACAACCCTGTCGCGAAAGAGATGGGCTACACCAAGGCCGTGGAGGCAGCGCAACGGGCAGGCGCGGCGATTTACCCGATCATCATCGTGCCGATCCTGGCTGACGCCGGGCGCAACACGGGCGGCGAGCATGCGCTCATCGAGATGGCCCGGGATACCGGCGGTAAATACTTTTACGTAACGGAGCGGGACGATCTGAAGACGGCGTTCGCTCACCTGTCGGACGATCTGCGTGCGCAATATCTGCTGGGGTATTACGCGCCGCGCCGGGGGCAGGACACAAGTTTTCGCAGCATCGATGTGCGGCTGACGGATGCGGCCATGCAGGGCACTGTGTCTCTGCGCAGCCGGACCGGCTATTACGCGGACGCGCGCTAACACCAGGCCAACCCGCCGGGCGTATCCTTGGCGGATGAGTTTCTACGATCCGAGCCAGTTTAAATTTGCAACACCGGCCGCGGCCATTGCGCGCGAGGCGGGTGCGTTGCTGCATCGCTACTACGAAAAGGGCGTGACCGCCGAGTTCAAGGGCGAGGTGGACATCGTGACCGAGGCCGATCGTGCCAGCGAAAAGCTGATCGCGGAACGATTAGCGATGGCCTTTCCGGACCACGGCATCTTTGGCGAAGAAGGTGCGCGCGAACGGCTGGGCGCGGAGTACCGCTGGTACGTGGATCCGCTGGACGGCACCACGAATTTCGCGCATGGATTTCCGTTCTTCTGCGTGTCGTTGGGGTTGGAGCATCGAACGCCGAATCTGCGAGACGATGAGGACGGCGAGATGGTCGCCGCAGTCATTTACGAGCCGTTGCGCGATGAGCTTTTCCACGCCGAAAGGGGCATGGGCGCCTGGCTGAATGAACGTCGCATCCATACGTCGTCCACCTCGCAGCTGCAGGAATCGCTGCTTGGGACCGGCTTTCCATCGCGCAAGCGGCATGAGTCACCGAATATCCACTTCTACCATGAGCTCACCCTGCGCACGCATGGGCTACGGCGCGCGGGCGCGGCTGCCGTCGACCTGGCGTACACGGCGTGCGGGCGGCTCGATGGCTACTGGGAGTTCAACCTGAACCCGTGGGACACAGCCGCAGGCTATCTCCTGATTGAGGAAGCTGGTGGCGAGGTCACGCGCTTCGACGGGTCAAAATTTCAACTGAACAGCAAAGAAGTCCTAGCCTCCAACGGTGCGATCGGCGACGAGCTACGGTCGGTTTTTGAGGACATGTTCGCCGGCCGCAACCTGGAGCCGATTCCCACACCGGCAGAGTTCCAGCGGCGGCGGCAAGAGGCGGGGCAGTAAGCCTGGCGTGTTTCGCAGGCCAGGGGCGATGGCCGAACTTCGACCTGGACCATTTCGCGGGCCGTTGCACAACTGGTATCATGAAGGTCTCGCAAGAGCCAGTGTTGAAAGGAAGTTGAAGCCCCATGGCCTACGTCATCGCAGAACCCTGCATCGGCACGAAAGATACGGCGTGCGCCGATGCCTGCCCGGTCGATTGCATCCACCCGAAAAAGGGTGAGGATGGCAACGACAGTGCGGACCAGCTGTTTATCGACCCGGTGGAGTGCATCGATTGTGGCGCGTGCGTGCCGGTGTGCCCGGTGTCGGCCATCTATGCAGCGGATGACCTGCCGGATAAGTGGGCAGACTTCGCAATGCTGAACGCATCGCACTTCGGGCGGTAAGTTGATCTGAGTTGGAAGTAAATCAGGCGCGCGGCTTCGGCTGCGCGTCTTTGTTTGCACAGGCTGACCATGGCGGTTCTGCACCGGTCCGAAGCGATCGTCCTACGCACCTGGCCCTTTGGCGAGGCGGATTTGATCGTTGCGTTCTTCACACGGGAGCAGGGCGTCGTCCGCGGTGTTGCACGGCATGCAATGCGGTCGCACAAGCGGTTCGGCGGCGCGCTTGAGCCCATGACGGAAGTCCTTGCCACATGGGCAGAGCGGCCGCGGCAGGATCTTGTGCGGCTGGACGCGCTGGAGATTGTGTGGTCGCCGCTGCGGGAGCCGGTGGACTACGCGCGAGCCACAGCGCTGGCTGTTGTCGCGGAAGTGTTGGAGGCAGCCCTGCCTGACCATGCCCAGGAAGACGACGTGTACCGGCTGGCGCTCGCCGTGGTCAAACGTATCCATGGGGATGCGCCGTTTTTGCCGATCACATATTTCCTGCTATGGGTGTCTCGGCTCCTGGGCTGGATGCCGGATGTCTTCCGGTGTGCTGCAAGCGGCGAGCCGTTGCGGTCGGGGCCGGTCTATTTTTCACCGAATCACGATGGTCTGTTTACGGCGGCGGCACGGCCCGCTGGAAGCCTGCCCCTGTCGGCGGAGTCGCTGGCGCTGGCAGTCGAGATCTTCCGCCAGCCAATCACGGCATTCGCGGCAGATAGCTGGCCACGGAACCGCGCCGCAGATCTCAGGCGTTTTGCGGCCACGGTGCTGGAGCGGCACCTTGAAGAGAGACTCCTGAGCCTGCGCACCCTGGCCCGACTGTAAGGAGCAAGCCGTTGGTGCCGAGGCCACGCTCGCTCAGCCTCCATGCGTGTTCCGGTCTGTCTCAATTCGTGGGTCTGCCACCGCCTGCAGCAATCCACGTATCGACGCGCTGCTCCAAGATATCCAGAGGCAACGCGCCGTTATCGATCACCACATCGTGATAGTCGGCAAGCCGAAACTTTGGGCCGAGCGTCGTCCTTGCACGCTCGCGCAGTTCGATCAGCTTCAGCTGGCCCATCTTGTATCCAAGTGCCTGTGCCGGCCATGCAATGTAGCGATCGACCTCGCTCTGGATGTTGGTTTCGTCGATGCCCGAGTGAGCGTGAAAGTAGTCCACCATCTGCTGGCGCGTCCAGTGCTGGCTATGCACGCCAGTGTCGACAACAAGACGAATGGCCCGCCAGATATCGGCCTCAAGGCGGCCATAATCGCTGTACGGATCCTGGTAGAGACCCACATCCTTGCCCAGTCGCTCGGAATACAGGCCCCAGCCTTCGGTGTAGGCGGTGTAGTAGGCGTGCTTGCGGAAATTCGGAATGCCTGTCAGTTCTTGGGCGATGGATATTTGCAGGTGATGTCCTGGTAAGCCCTCGTGATAGGTAATTGCTTCCACACTCTGCAGACCACGGTCTGTAGCGTGATAGGTGTTCACGAAGACATGTCCGGGCCGGCTACCGTCCGGGGTGCCTTCATCGTAGTAAGCCGCACTCTGCTGCGCTTCCATGTAGGCGGGCACCCTAACGACCACAAGCGGCGCCTTGGGCAGCCGGCCAAAAAGCTGCGGCAGCTTCGTCCTCATGCCGTCCAGGTACGCCTGATACCGGCCCACCAGCGCATCCGCCGACGCGGGGTGCAGCTTCGGATCGACCTTGATCGCCGCGTTGAATGTCTTCACATCGTTGTAGCCGAGCTTCTTCGCAATCACGAGCATTTCCGCTTCGTCACGTGCAACTTCGGCAACGCCGATCTGGTGAATCTCGTCCGCTGACTTCTTCAACGTCGTACTCTGGCGGATACGAAAATCGTAGTACGCGGCGCCATCCGGAATTGCGGCGATGCCCGGCTCCTCGCGCGTTGCGGGCAGGTACTGTGCCGTTAGAAAACGGCGAAAGCGATCGTATGCCGGCAACACCTGCTTCAGCACCGCATCCGTCATCTCGGTGCGGATTCGCTTTTGTTCAGCGGTGGGAACCACGGCAGGGAAGTGCTGCAACGGTTTCAGAAACGGGCCATCTTCCGGTTTCGACGACGCAAGAGCCGTCACCTGCTTCAGCACCTGCTCCATCACGAGCCGTGGCGTTGTGCGGTGCTCATCGGCCCCCAGTGTCATGGCCTCCTGCAATTGCGCAAACAGCGCCGGCACCCTGTTGAGTCGTGCAGTGTAGTTGTCGAAATCTTTCACATCGTCCAGCGGCATGATCGCCAGCGTCTGCGGGATTTCCGTTTGCGGGCCGTTGAACTGGTTGACCGGCATCTCCCACTCTTTAAAGCGGGCACTTTCCTGGTCGTCCACAATGGACCGCTCAAGCAGCTCGACAGACAGCTTCGTCTGCGCATCTAGGCCGTCCGTGGATACGGCGGCAAGCTGGCCGAGGGTGGCGTTCTCCTTGGCGAGCCACGCATGAAACGCAGCCCCGCTGTAGTCGGACCACTGATCGTTGTAGCGTTTGTCCCCCACGCTCGTGGCTTGCTCGGGAGTGTGCCGCAGGCTGTCCTGCCAGTAGTCGTCGAAGATGCGATTCAGCTGCCGGGTGCGGTCTGCAACGGAATCGGCGGGTGCCTGTGCGGCAAGCGGCGTCGCGCGTAGCGTAACGGAACAGAGCAGGGCAAAAGCAGCCGCGGAAGCGCGGGAAAGAAAGGCCATGGCTGCAGTGTACGTCGCATCCCAGGCAAAGAAGTGTGCGTGTCCCCCGGTCGCTTGTCGACGGAGAGGCACGCACGAGTGACGGCAGACGTTCAGCAAGGACAGCTTGGTGCGCGTTAGGCGTGTTTGCCCGCGGCGCAGCGTTCAGTGGGCTTCCCTCGGCAACATCATGCTGTGTGCATCCAGCATGCGGTACAGAGTGGAGCGACTGATGCCGAGCAGTTCGGCAGCACGCAGCTTATTCCCGTTGCAGCGCAGCAACACGTTTTCCACGTGCCGCCGGACGATGACATCGAGGCGCCAGTGCCGCAGGTCAATGCGCAATTGCGAGGGCGGATCGTGCGTTGCGTTGTTCACATTCCGTATATCGGCGTTGCCCGGGGAAGGGTGAATCGCACTCTAACTGCTGTCCCACAAAGACACACGGAAAGCCAAAGGCCTCCCGTGTGCTTGCGTACGCGATGTGGATGAATACGGTGACGTTACGCGTTCGCCTTGGCGCAATAGGTGTCAAAGGCACGCGCAAGTTCCTGCGCAATCGCCGGTGCATTGCTGGTCTCAATCGCCGATCGCTGCAGCAGATACACCAACTGGCCGTCACGGAACATCGCGATGGCCGGCGACGTGGGCGGGTGGCCCTGGAAATACGAGCGTGCCTTTTCCGTCGCCTCGCGGTCCTGTCCGGCAAACACGGTCACGGCGTGGTCCGGTTTGCTTGTGTGCTGCAGCGCCACGCGGACTCCTGGGCGCATCTTGCCGGCAGCGCATCCACACACGCTGTTCACCACGACCATGGTGGTGCCGGGCTGTGCAATCGCGGCGTCTACTTCCGCACCGGTGCGCGCCTCGGTAATGCCCGCGCGGGTCAATTCTTCGCGCATCGGAATGACCATAATCTCTGGATACATCAGTGCCTCCGGGTGCGGGCGCATCGGCGTCCGCCTCACTTTGATTCTATCCTGATGTTGGAGCACGACCGCGCGATGCGGCCGGAGCTCTAGCGGGAGCGACTTTGATTCTGCAGCAAAACGTGCCGCTGGCACCGTACACCACGCTGGGCGTGGGCGGCCTTGCACGCTGGTTTGCCACGGCACGCTCCCAATCCGACGTTCTGGAAATCCTGGCAGCCGCCGATGCCATGGGAACTCCCGTCTTCGTGCTGGGCGGTGGCAGCAACCTCCTGATAGCGGATGCCGGCTTCAGCGGCCTCGTGTTGCACATGGCGTGTGAGGGTATCCACGCCGAGCCGGCCGACAGCACCGGACGCGTGCTCGTCCACGCCGCCGCTGGCACGCCGTGGGACACGCTGGTGCAGTACACCGTCGACCGCAATCTCGCCGGCATGGAGTGCCTCGCCGGCATTCCCGGTACAACCGGCGGCACACCGGTGCAGAACGTCGGCGCCTACGGCCAGGAGGTTTCGCAAACTATCGTCTCCGTCCGATGCCTCGACCGGTCCCGCGGTTCTGACACCCGCCTCGTCGATCTCAGCAACTCCGATTGCGGCTTTGCCTACCGCACCAGCCTTCTCAATTCTATCCCGTCGGGTCGTCTCATTATCCTGCGGGTCACCTTTGCATTGCAGCAGGATGGCGCGCCCAACCTGTCCTACGCCGACCTGAAACGCGCCTTTCCCCAGACCACAACATCGACCCTCGCCCAGGTCGCCGACGCCGTCCGCACCATCCGCCGAAGCAAGGGCATGGTCGTCGATCCGCTTGATCCTGACTCCCGTTCTGCCGGCTCTTTTTTCCGTAATCCCGTCATAACGTCGGCGCAGTTCGCGCATGTGGCCACTGTCGCAGGCATTGCGGAAGCCGACGTACCCCACTGGCCTGCGGGCGACGGGTGTGTCAAATTACCCGCGGCATGGCTGCTGGAACGCGCAGGATTTACCCGTGGATACACGCTCGGGCGTGCCGGCATCTCCTCAAAGCACACCCTTGCGCTCATCAATCGTGGGCATGCAACGGCGGCGGATGTGGTCACGCTGCGGGACCACATCACCGCATCTGTGCAGGATCGCTTCGGTATCGCGCTGCAGCAGGAGCCTGTCTCAGTCGGCTAACTCTCGCCGTAAGCCGCCTCTCAGGTAGGATTCGGCCCTTTAACCAGCGGACGGAGATAGCCCGTCCATGCCAAGCTTCGCCAGCAAATCTTCCCGTTCCACCGCAAGCACCTCCGCCGCAGGACCGCGCGCGACAACCCTGCCTCCCTCCATGCGCACAACGTCCTCCGCGATCGCGAACGCCTCCGCAACGTCATGTGTGACGGAAAGAATCGGCATCGGATCTGCACCGGCAGATCGTTCGGCCTGGATCTGGCGAAGCTCGCGCACCAGACTCTCGCGCAGCGTCCAATGCATGCCGGTAAAACTTTCATCCAGCAGCAGGAGCCGCGGCTGTGTCGCGAGTGCACGCGCAATACTCACCCGCTGCGATTCACCACCCGAAAGCGTGCGCACAGACGCATCGGCCAATGCACCAAGGCCGAACCGCTCCAGCATCGCATCCGCGGTCCTGCGCGAGGGCGCACCGAACCCTATATTTCCTCGTACCGAGCGATGCGGTAACAGTGCAGGTGCCTGCATCACGAACGCGATCCGCCGCTTGTGCGCCGGCAGCAGGCTTAACTCGTCACCCTGCACATGCACACTCATATGCCTCGGACGCCACAAGCCCGCCATCGCACGCAGCAGGGAACTCTTGCCGGAGCCTGACGCGCCAAAGAGCACCGTCCACGTGGCATGCATCTCGATGTCGACCGCCATCTGAAGCGCGCCGACCATCGCGTCGCAGCGAAGGCGCAGGTGCGCCGTCATGCGGGGTTCCGGCCGCGCAGCAGCGGTCCGGCATACAGCGCAAGCAGCGCCAGCGTGGACACACCGAGCAGCAGCAATGCAAGATGACCGGCTTCCGCGAACCGGCCGCTTTCCACTAGGTCGTACAGTGAGATGGACAGCGTGCGCGTTGCTCCCGGAATGCTGCCGCCCAGCATCAGCACCACGCCGAACTCCCCCACAGTGTGCGTAAACGTCAGCACGGCAGACGTCAGCAGTGATGCGCGCGCAACAGGGAGGGCAACACCCCACACCCGGCGGACTGGTCCCGCCCCCAGCGTGGCCGCCGCCTCCATCAGGCGCGGATCGACCGCCCGCAAGCCCGCTGTCAACGGCTGCACGGCAAATGGAAGGCTGTACAAGACGGAACCCACCAGCAGACCGGCGAAAGAGAACACCAGCTGATGCCCCAGCATCGATTCCACCGCGCGCCCGAGCCGTGTGAGCGGGCTGAAACCGACCAGCAAATAAAATCCCAGCACCGTCGGCGGCAGCACCAGCGGCAAAGCGACAACCGCCTCCAGCACAAAACGCCACCGCGTCTGCGCAAACGCCAGCACCGACGCAAGTGGCGCAGCAATGGCAAGCAAAATCATCGTCGTAAAAGCCGCCAGCCGAAGTGTCAGGAGCAGCGCTGCGGTGTCCACCCCGTCACTCCCGTCCGCCCGCACGTGCGTGGCTGCATGCGAGTGTAGCCGAACCCGCATCGACGCTACTGAAAGCGCTGCAAGCCGAGCTCTGACATGTGGTTTTGGATGTCGTCGCTGGTGATGTAATTCAGCAGCGTGTGTGCCTCATCCTGGTGGGCAGAACCTCGAATCACCACCGCGCACTGACGAATCTCCAGGTACGTCGAGAGCGGAAACAGCACCGCCGTCCCCGCGGCCTTGTACTGCGGCGACATCGCAATCGTATCCGAAATCAAGGCGAGTTCCGCGTTGCCGCTCAACGCAAACTGCGCCGCCTGCGCCACGCTCTCTGCCTGCACAAAATGCGGCTGGGCGTTCTGCAGCAGCCCCAGCTTGTTCAGCGCGGCAAGCGCCGCACGGCCATACGGGGCGTGATCCGGGTTCGCGATGGCAAGCGTCTTCAAATCCTTGCGTGACAGCGCGTCGACGCTCAGCGGCTTGAACCGCGAATCGTTGCGCGCCCACAGCACCAGCAGTCCCTTCGCATACGGATACGGAGTCACCGCATCGGCTTTGCCTCCGGCCACCACGCGCTCGGCAAAGGTAAAGTCAGCCGAAAAGAAAATATCTGCCGGTGCACCGTGCACGATCTGTTCCGATAGCGTGCCGGATGAGCCGTACACCATTTTCAATTTAATCCCGGTACGGCGCTCAAAGTACGGCCCGAGCACTTCAAATACCGGCTGCATGTCCGCCGCCGCAAACACCGTTAGTTCGCTTGCTGTTGACGTACGGCTTGGCTCGATCCTGGATCTCACCTGCGCACGCGCAGCGCCGGCAACACCCGGCATCAGCACGCACGCGCTGATTACCACAAGTAGACAGATCGAAAACCGGCTTCGCCCACTCGGCGCAGGAACAGCGTCATGAGTGCGATAGTCTAAAGGCAACAATGATCGAGCGTTCACACAGCCTGAGATGCATCGCAGACGGCAAGCGTATCGCGCCCGACGCGGTTGCCAGCGATTTTCGCGATCCCGATTCCCGCGAACTGTATGAGATCGAATATCCGTGGAGCGAAACGCGTACCGAAGGCGGCGCGGTCAATAAACCCCATGCCAGCGCCCTGCGGCACCTGTGGGCCGAGCGCCGTGACTCCACCCTGCCCATCGACCAGTCCGGCGTCTGGCGCTACCGGGAGCTACTCCCCTTTCTTAACGACGACGCACATGCAATCACCCTGCGCGAAGGCAACACGCCGCTCTACGACCTGCCGCGCTGCGGCAAGCTGCTCGGCCTCCACTTCCTTCTTGCCAAGCACCAGGGCATGAATCCGACCGGCTCGTTCAAAGACACCGGCATGACGGCAGCGCTCTCCGTCGCCGCGGAACGGGGTTTCGAGTGGGTTGCCTGCGCCAGCACAGGCAACACCAGCGCTGCAATGGCCGCCTATGCCGCGCGCGCCGGCCTCCGCAGCATCGTGTTCATTCCCGAAGGCAAAATCGCCTGGGGCAAACTCAGCCAGTCCATGGACTACGGCGCCATCACCGTCCAGCTGAAAACGGACTTCGACGGCTGCGTCAAAATGCTTGCCGAGCTTGTACGGCGCAATCCCATCTACCTGCTCAACTCCGTCAATCCATACCGTCTCGAAGGTCAGAAGACCCCTGCCATCGAACTCTGTGAGCAGCTCGACTGGCAGGTCCCCGAGCATGTCGTCGTTCCTGGCGGCAACCTCGCCAACGGCTCCGCGCTCGGCAAGGGCTTCGCGGAACTCAAGCACCTCGGCTTTATCGATCGCATTCCGAAGATTTCCGTCATCCAGGCGCAGGGTGCCAATCCACTCTTCCAGTGGTTCACCAACCACGAAAAGCACCTGCAGCCCGTCACCGCAGACACGCGCGCAACGGCTATACGCATCGGTAACCCGGCAAGCTGGCGCAAAGCCGCGCGCGTTATCGCGGCCACCGGCGGCTGGTGCGAGCAGGTCTCGGAAGACGAGATCGCGCTGGCCAAAGCCCAGATCGGCGCGGAGGGCATCGGCTGCGAACCCGCAAGCGCTGTCACCCTCGCCGGCACAAAAAAGCTCGTCAGCAGCGGCCACATCCAGTCGGGCGAACGTGTGGTGCTGATCCTCACCGGCCACACACTCAAAGACCCGGAATACACCATCGACTTTCACAAGGACATGCTCGCCACCGGCATGGCCGAGGCAAACCCCTATCGCAAGCCGCCGTTGGTCCTGGAGGCAGACGAAAGCGCCGTTCTCCGTGCACTCGAAACGGAGATGCAGACGGCGTGACCGCTGCACCGGTACGGTTGCGGCTGCCCGCCACCTCAGCCAACCTGGGTCCCGGCTTCGACGCGCTGGGACTGGCCCTCGGCTTCGCGCTTCATCTTCAGGCCAGTCCGGCAGAAACTACCACCATCCGCGCTTCGGGCCGAAACAACGACGTGATTTCCCGGCTGGAAGATAGCCTGATTCTCGACACGTACCGGGACGTTCTGGCAACGCAGGGGCAGGTTGCACCGCAACTTGCACTGACACTGCAAAATGACATTCCCCTTGGCATGGGCTGCGGCTCCTCTGCTGCTGCCCTCGTCGCCGGCGTCTCCCTTGCCGTTCACTTTGGCCGCCTCCAGTGGTCCCGCCATCAGATCCTCGCCGAGGCCAGCCGCCGCGAAGGCCACCCGGACAACGTCGCCGCCTGCGTCCTTGGCGGCCTGGCAGCGTCGGCCATGCACACCTCCGTCACAGGTGAAGCGGCGGTGCGGGCCGTCTCTCTGCCCCCGCACACGCTATGGAAGATCCTGCTCGCCATACCGGCATCGTCGCTCTCCACAAAAACAGCCCGCGCCTTGTTACCAGACACCTACAGCAGGGCTGACGTCACTGCAAACCTGCAGGCCGTCGCGCTGCTCACCGCGGCATTCACAGCCGGCCGTGGCGACCTGCTCGCAGCCGCCATGGCCGACCGCATTCACCAGCCGTTCCGTTCGCCCGTGTGCCCGCTGCTTCCGGCGCTGCTGCCGCTGGCAGGCAACAACGGCATCCTGGGTGTCGCACTGTCCGGTGCGGGGCCGTCCGTCCTCTTGATCCTCGATCAGGATGCCGACACACACGATGTGCAGCACAGGGTAAAAACGCAGGCAAAAGTCGCGCAGCAAACAATACAGTGTCTGCTCACAACTATCGGACCCGCCGCGGACCTTGGCCCTGTCCTCTGAACCTGCAAAATTGATTGCACGCCAAATCGCGCCAATGATACAGTCGAACGTGCAAAGCAGCTCTTGGGGAGAGTTGTTATGCTGGACGCCCGTCGATCTCTGATCCGGGCGTCCCCCTTCGTTTTACGACGCGATTCATGGCTATGGCGCCGTTCTCGGATCGGCGGCATCGCGCAGCGCATCCCCCAAAAACGAGAACGCCAGCACGCACAGCATCACGGCAGCCGCCGGAAAGGCAGCCATGTATGGCGCATCGAACAGGTGGGCACGCGCGTCGTTCAACATCGACCCCCAGCTTGCCGCGGGTGGCGGCACACCCAGACCCAAAAAGCTCAGCGTCGCCTCCGCCAGCACAGCACCGGCCATGCCGATGGCAGCCTGCACGATCACCGGCTGCAGAATGTTCGGCAAAATGTGGCGGCACAGCACGCGCAGATCAGTGGCTCCCAGCGCACGCGCCGCCTCCACGTACTCCCGTTCGCGAGCTGCCATCACCTGTGCCCGGACAAGGCGCGCATAGTTCACCCATCCGGTCAGCGCTAGGGCCAGCACAAGGTTTCTCAGGCCGGGGCCAAGAAACGCCACAAACGCGATTGCCAGCAAAATGCCCGGCATCGCCATAAACGCATTCATCACATACACGTTCAACACTGTGTCGCGCCAGCCGCCGTAAAAGCCCGCAACCGCGCCCGTCACCAATCCGACACACAGTGAAATTGCCACCACGGTCACGGCGACCGCCAGCGAAATACGCGCCCCAAACAGCACCCGCGACAGGATGTCGCGGCCCAGTTCATCCGTGCCGAACACGTGACCCACGCCCGGCGGCAACAGTCGGCTGGCAAGGTGCAGCGCTGCTGGATCTGCTGGTGCCAGCGCCGGTGCCAGCAGCGCGGCAAGTGCAAAGGCAGCCAGAATCGCTGCGGCCACGGTCGCGGTGCGCGTCATGCTGCCATCGTAAACGAACGCTATGTCGGTGTTCAGGCTACCCCGACCGTATCAAATTGCGCTTAAGTACCGTCTTTGTTTCCGGCAACAGTCATGCGACACTGGACTTGATTGTCTGCGAGCTCCGGCGCTGTGTGCGGGGAAGTGTCGCGTCTCAACACTCAAATTGCCTTGGGAGAGTACCGATGAGCATGGACCTCAAAAACGAGCGCGTGGCGGTTGCCGGTGCCGGTGGATTTATCGGCGGTCACCTGACGCGTGCTCTGATCGATCAGGGCATCGAGGTCGTTTCCGCTACCGACGTCAAGCCGCTCGACGACTGGTACCAGGTCTCGAAGGCCGGGTCGCTCAAAAACCTTTCGCTCGACCTCAAGAACCTGGACAATTGCCATACCGCGCTCAAAAACGCCACGGTCTGCTTCGACCTTGCCGCGGACATGGGCGGCATGGGCTTCATCGAAAACAATAAGGCCCTGTGCATGCTGAGCGTGCTCACCGGCACGCATCTACTCGTGGCCGCCAAGGACGCCGGGCTGAAGCGCTTCTTTTTCTCCTCCAGCGCCTGCGTCTACAACGGTGACAAGCAGACCTCCCCCGACGTCGTAGCCCTTAAAGAAGAGGACGCATATCCGGCGCTGCCGGAAGATGGCTACGGTTGGGAAAAACTTTTCACCGAACGCATGTGCCGCCATTTCTATGAGGACTACGGCCTCGAGACCCGCATCGCCCGCTATCACAACGTCTACGGCCCACTCGGCACCTGGATCGGTGGCCGCGAAAAGGCTCCGGCGGCCATCTGCCGCAAGGTCATCGAAGCGAAACAGAGCGGCAAGCACGAGATTGAGATCTGGGGCGACGGCCATCAGACCCGTTCCTTCATGTACATCGATGACTGTGTCAAGGGAACCCAGTTGATCGCGACCGAGGACGAGCGCGAGCCGCTCAATCTCGGCTCCAGCGAGCTCGTCACCATCAACCAACTGGTCAGTCTCGCGGAAGACATCGCCGGCATCAAGCTCAAACGCAGCTACAATCTCAGCGCACCCAAGGGCGTCAACGGCCGCAACAGCGACAACACCCTCATCCTCCAGAAGCTTGGCTGGGAACCGTCCATTCGTCTGCGCGACGGCCTTGCCCGCACCTACGCCTGGATCGAAAGCGAGATGCATGCTGAAGTCCCGGTGGGGGCCAACTAAGCTGTCCACCGCAGGTCCAGCGGTCGGGCCGCGAGACACATCCGCCGCAGACGGTCGCACTATACAGATACTGGGTATTCCTTTCTTCACCGGTGATGTTCACCAGGCGGTGGATCGCATGTTGCAGGGCGGTCTGCTGGTTGTCCCGGCCGCCCCTGCGCTCAAAGATCTCCAGACGCAGCCGGCCTACCGCGACGCTTTACTAGGCGCGGATATGGTCATCCCGGACAGCGCCTACATGGTCATGATCTGGAACGCCTTGCACCCCGGCAGCCAGGTGCGGCGTCTCTCCGGGCTCAAATACCTTCGGGAACTGCTGCTTCGCGACCAGGTGCGCACGCCGGGTTCCACCCTGTGGGTCATGGCAGGCCCACAGTCTGCCGCACTGAACCTTACATGGCTGCACCAGCAGGGAATCCATGTGCCTGAAACGCACGTCTACAACGCGCCGGTATACGGCAACGCAGGCACAGGAATCGTCGACGAGTCATTGCTTGCCCTCCTCGAACGGCAGCGACCCAGCAATATCGTCGTCACCATCGGCGGTGGCACGCAGGAGCGGCTAGGCCTCTACCTGCGGCAGAACCTGTCTTATATACCCTGTATCCACTGCATCGGCGCGGCCATCGCCTTCCTTTCCGGCGATCAGGTTGCCATCCCGGTCTGGGCCGACCGCTTCTACCTGGGCTGGCTTCTTCGCACGGTAAACGATCCCCGGCGATACGGCCCGCGTTATTGGGCCGCCAAAGATCTGCTTTTTCTCATGCTCCGTTCCCGGTCTGAGCTGCCTAAGACCTTCCCGGATAGGGAGTCGACAAACGGCAAATAATTCTTGGCAACGGATCACGGGTTGTTGTGTTCAATGAGGCATGTACTTTCGACACACGATGCGTCTCCGATCCATTGTCGCAACACTGTTTTTGGGTGGCGTCGCTGTCGTAAGTTCGGCACAGGGTTTTCCGCGCACCGTCGCGGAGCAGTACCTCTTCGGCAGCGTCAACGCCGAGCGGGCCGCGGCGGGCTTGCAGCCGCTCAAGTGGGATGATGCCCTTGAAAGCGCGGCAGACTTCCACGCCCGGCAAATGCGTTCCCTTGGCATACTGTCCCACCAGTTGAATGGCGAGCCGGACCTTACAGAACGCGCAGCCAAGGCCGGAGCCCGATTCTCACGCGTCTCTGAAAACGTCGCGGTCGGCCCATCCATCCTGCGCATGCATGACGCCCTCATGCGTTCGCCACATCACCGCGAAAACATCCTCGATCCCAACGTGGACACAGTCGCCATCTCCGTATTGAGCTATCGGGGACAGCTCTGGGCAGTGGAAGACTTCACGCACACCGTCGTGGACATCGACTTTGCCCAGCAGGAAGTGCAGGTGGTGAACACGCTTGAAACGCGCGGAGTGACTGCGGAACCCACAGAAGATGCGCGCGCCACCTGCCTGCAAGACAGCGGCTACGTGGGCCAGCGCCCCGGCTTCATCATGCGCTACACCACCGCCGACCTGACCCGCGTGCCGGACCAACTTCTGACACGGCTACAAACAGGCAGGTACCAGCGCGCCGCGGTGGGCGCATGTTCCCCCGGCCCGGGCGGCTTCAGCAGCTACAGCATCGCCGTTATGCTCTACCGCTAAGCACGCTCTCAAAGCCTGAACGAAAAGCATCCGCCACCCATCTAGGCGCACATACCCTGAGTCCAAGCAATGACCGCACAACTGGATTTAAAAAGGAGACCTGCAGTTGGCTCCGCAGGTAGGACTCGAACCTACAACATTTCGGTTAACAGCCGAATGCTCTGCCATTGAGCTACTGCGGAACAAGAATACGAGGTGCCGGCGGGCGGGCGCCGGCTCAACTCGTAAGACAGTTATATCAAACCGGGCCACCGAGGTCAAAGGGTGTGCGAAAAATATCCAGGCATGTCCTTCCCGCACACATCGGGAGTCGTGAGGCGCAGCCGTCCCAGCAGGGCGTCCTCCGCTCCCAGCGCAACACCGCAGGCTACCAGCGGAATCAACTCCCCAAAAATGCGCGACTCCAAAAACAGGCCGTAGTGCAGCATGAACACCGCCCACAGCGGCAGCACCCAAAGCCATAGCCGCAGTGTGCGGTCCCGCAGACACGGCCAGAACAGCAGCAACAACGGGCCGCAGAACGCAAAGCAGCTTAGCATCTGCAGCCACGACGCCGGCACCACCATCGCCTCCAGATTCACGAACTGCCGTCCCCACGCCTCCGTGGCGTTGGCGCGGAACCGATGCACCATCCACAGGTGCCACCCGGTCCACAACGCGAGCAGCACGGCGGTCCGCACCACGTCCGGCATCAGCCGCCGCCACAGCCCACGCCGCCCGGCGCGCCCTTCCAGCATCGCCGCCTGCACGTACTGCATCCCCAGCAGCACCAGCAAAAACAGCGTCGTCTCCCGATTCACCGTACCCACGCAGAAAAGCAACGCAAACTGCCACCACGGCTTGCGGAAATACAGCAGAAATACGCCCCCGGCAAAAAACCCCAGGCTCGGCAGGTCGTAGATAAACCGCAGCCGGTACATGCTGCTGCTTCCGTAGGTCACAAACACCATCAGCAGCGTCAGCGGATAGATCAGTGGCGTCAACAGTC
Source organism: uncultured Terriglobus sp. (assembly GCA_964244665.1). GTDB lineage: Bacteria > Acidobacteriota > Terriglobia > Terriglobales > Acidobacteriaceae > Terriglobus. The sequence goes on along the minus strand of CAXTJO010000003.1, from coordinate 11,997 downwards.
CGGTACGGCTCGCCGCCCGGTATATGGCACGCGTCACCAGCCCCGCGACCATCACCGACACTGCATCGATCGGGAACTCCACCACGCTCTCCGGCCGTACTCCGCGAGGAAACCAGGCATGCAACCGCGACAATAAATCCGCAACTCCCACGCACGCCGCGGAACCATGCGCCCATCGCAGCGGAAACATCAGCAACAGCCGGTACTGGTACGGTGTGTGCACCGCACCATTTTCATACTGCTGCAGGTTCAGGTAGCTGCGCACCGTCGCCAAGTACAGCCACACCACCTGCAGTGTCGCTGCGCCGTTCAGCACAACACTCAACAAAAATCCCCTGCGCCGACCAACCGAAACAGGATCCCCTTGGCGCATCCTGCGTACCATGGCGCTCCACCGTCGCACACGGGGTTCCGCCGGCATCGTTGCAGTCGCTGTCATCGCGCACCCCCGCCCGCGGCGCGTTCCAGCAGGATCGTCGTCGCATCCTCATACAGCACGCGCCACTTGCCGGTCGCGCGCAACAGCAGCACCAGCGGCGCTTTGCGCTGGTAAAGCACATACTGCACACCGCGGCTGTCCAGCGTCTCCAGCGGATGCCGAAGCTGCGTCACATCCAGGTAATCCCGAAACCGTCCGTTGCGTTCAAAAAGGTCCGCACGCGAATCCAAAAACAGCGACATCGCCGGCGTATGCCATTCCAGGTAACCGCCCCAGATGTACTGGTTGAACACGAGTCCCTGCGGCTGCAAGCCGCGCAGCATCGGCAACGCCTGCTGCGGATATGCGCGGGACTCCACGTCGGCCATGGCCTTCGCCGTCGGAAACCGCGCCACCATCAACGGCACCGCGCACGCCGCCAGCAACAGGTGCACCAGCCCCCGCCAGCCGGCGGTCACGCCTTCGGCCTCCGGCGCCGGCATTAGGCACTGTGCCACCTGTTTCGCCACCAGCGGGCAAACCACCAGCGCCGCCAGAAACAGAAACCGTGAGTACATGCAGGCCGCATACACACCGACCGCTACATAGAACAGCTCCCACAGCGCCCACCGCGTGCGCCGCAGCAGTTGCACACAAAACAACACACCCAGCATCAACAAAAACAGCTTGGCCCGCGGCGAATGAAAATCGAGCGACCGCCATTCCTCCACGCTCGCAATGTTCAGCGTCTGCTTGAACGCCATGTCGAACGGATACGCCGGCAGCCGCCAGCCATACGGATTCAGCAGCAGCGCCGCTCCCGCCAGCCCAGTCGCCTTCCACAGCGCGCGGTCCCGCCGGCGCGGCCACACCAGCATGTGATGCAGCGGCCGCAAACCCCACCGCGCCGCGGCAGGCGTCGCACACAGGCGTGTCAGCGCGTTGCAGCAAAGAAATCCCAGGAGCAGCACGCCCCCGATAATCCACGATCCGTGCAGGTTCACCCACAACCCGAACAGCACCGGCAACGCCCACAGCACCGTGCGCTCACGCAGCCGGCCCGCAGTCCAGCGCTCCAGCAGAATCAGTTCCACAGCAAGGCACAGCCAGCCAAAAAGCAGCGTCCTCGGCCCAAACGACACCGTGGCATCCGCCGCGGCCAGGCAGCAGAACACCACCGACACCCACACCCGGCGTGTGTGCCACCAGCACAGCAGGTATGTCAGCAGCAGCACGGCTTCCGTCACGGCCATGCTCACCAGCAGCACACCGCGTGGTCCACCCAGCGTCCATCCCAGGTAAAACGGCGCCTCCGCCAGCCATTCATGGTTCATCCATGGCGCACCGTGCGCAGTGGTAGCCATCGCATCCTGCCGCAACCACGCATGCGCCTGCCACTGCAGCGCGGCGTCCCGCAAATGCCACCAGATGTCCGGGTCCGCCATCGACTTCGGCATCCACAAATACACCAGCAGCGCCACTGCCACCGCACCCAGCGCCTGCAGGCTGCACACGCGGTCCAGCATCACAAGCAGGCGTTCCCCTTGCCCCGCACGCCGCCGTAATGCCGCTCCAACCCTGCGCACGTGGTCCGGTGCCCTGCCGGTACCGGTTGCAACGTACGGAACGCTCAAAGTCTCAACAACACTCACAGCACGCTCCAGGCGTCCGGCCAGTAGCTCTTATCGGCTAATTTGAACGAAACTCGACCCCTCTGCAAAGGGGAACTCTGCCCGCAGAAGCCACGCCCCACCACGCAGGGCCTCACGAAGCCAGGCACGCCGTTCATTTTGAAGAGCCCAAAGCGACCCGTACCCGCAAAGCTCACCCAAATCTGGACGCGCTAAGCTGCCAGAAGCAGGCCGTCATCTACTCACAATGGCTTTTACCCCGCTCGCCCGCAAGCGGCAACAGCTCTACACGCTAACTCTTCTGCGGCTGCTCGCGGTCTAGCTCCTGCAACTCGCGTCCCGGCTTGAACCGCACAGCCCGGCCCGGCGTGATGTCGACCTCAATGCCCGTCCGAGGATTTCGGCCCACTCCCGTCTTGCGAGGCTTGATCGTAAACACACCAAATCCGCGAAGCTCAATCCGCTCTCCCGCGACCAAAGCGCGCTTCATCCGCTTGAATACCGCCTCGACCGTCTGTTCCGCCTTGGTTCGGGGCAGCCCCGTTCGCTCAGCCACCTGCTGGATAAGGTCTTGCTTGATCAACGCTGGGCCGCTCCTTGTGCGTTCATGCTATGGGTCACCATGGTAAGTGTCAATGCGGACATATGCGTCCTCTGCCTCCCAACATCGCCGTGCTGCCGTACACTAAACCCCACCACCCCGGTAAATTTAGGTGAGTCCGTCATGCATCGTACATTGCAGGAGCAGCATGTCTATTAAAAGTGACCGTTGGATTCGCGAACATGCGCTTACCGGCATGATTGAGCCCTTCAGCGAAAAACAGGTGCGTTCCGGCTGCATCTCCTACGGCCTCTCGTCCTACGGCTACGATCTCCGTGTCTCCGATGAATTCAAGATATTTACCAACGTCAACAGTGCGATCATCGATCCCAAGGCGTTCGACGAGCGCTCCTTCGTCGCCGTCCAATCCGACAGTGTCATCGTGCCGCCAAACAGCTTTGCGCTCGCACGCTCGATCGAATACTTCCGCATCCCTCGCGACGTCCTCACCCTCTGCGTCGGCAAATCCACCTACGCCCGCTGCGGCATCATCGTAAACGTCACGCCGTTTGAGCCGGAGTGGCAGGGTTTCGTTACACTCGAAATCTCGAACACCACACCGCTGCCGGCAAAAATCTACGCCAACGAAGGTCTCTGCCAAATCCTCTTCTTTCAATCCGACGAAACCTGCGAAGTCAGCTATGCCGATCGCGCCGGCAAATATCAGGGTCAGGTCGGCATCACACTTCCCAAGCTTTAGCGGCAGACTGCGCCCTTTGACATCTACGCCAACATCTCCCGCCGAACGCGCCGTTGAGCGGCTGCGGATAGGCATCGTCTCCGACGACCCTTTGCGCGTCGAAGGTCTGATCGCCATGCTGTCCGGCATCGCAGAGCCCGTCCCCATGACACCAACCGACGCCATCCGCCACCACGGCGCTCTCACCATGGTCCTCATTGACGCCACGGACCGCCTCTTCCTGGTTATGGCCGCGTACCGGCGCGCACGACCCGGCCTGCGCCTCCTGGTCTTCGGTGAGAGCGCCGACCCCCGCTTCATCGGCCAGGTGGTCGCCGCGGGTGCAAAAGGCTACCTCTCACACACCGCCTCCGCCGAAGAAATACTCATGGCCGTCAGCATCATCGCCGACGGCTCCATCTGGGCGCCCCGCAAAGTCCTCGCCAGCCTCATCGACACCTACTCCCCCGTCGAAATTCTTGCCGGTCCTGTCGCCGTACGCTTCACCCCCAGGGAGAAACAGGTTCTGCAATTACTCATCGACGGCCAGGCGGATCGCGAAATCGCACAACAACTCGGCCTCAGTCCGCGCACCGTGCAATCCGTCATTAGCCGTCTATTGTTTAAAACCGGTGTTGGCAACCGCGTCGCTCTCACAGTTCGCGCTCTTGAACGTTCACTTTTGCTGTGATTCACACCAGCTGACACCACTCCGTGAACTAGTTACTTGCAAGTAAACATTGCTGGTTACGAAACACAGTAGTAGTCCGTAACTTGTGGTGACGTCGAAAATGCCTCATCTTTAGTTCACGTAACACAGACCTGGGAGAAGAGGGGCTGTTCCCGACCGGCAAAGCCGATTTGGTTCAGCCCCATTTTTTTGCCGCTTACACCCTCCCCCGGGGCTCCCCAAATCTCCATCAAATTGACTCCTTCTGCGAATAAAACAACTGGTCTCCCGGATTCGACATCACTCTGCATGGCGCGGTATGGCTCACCATCGTCACGTCAGGTTTTTGGAGGAGTAAAGATGAAGCAGCTCGCGGTAGCGTTGTGTGCAGGTGTGGTATTGGCAGGTTCTCTGCAGGTTCATGCAGAAACGAAAGGCAAGCTCGACGAGCGGCTGGTTAATTCCAAAAATGTCTTGGGCGAGATCATGGCGACGCCGGACAAAGCAATCCCGTCTCAAATTCTGTCGCAGGCGCAGTGCGTCGTCGTTGTTCCCGCTTACAAAAAGGGTGCGTTTCTCGTGGGTGCGCAGTACGGCAAGGGTGCAGCAACCTGCCGCACGCCCAAGGGGTGGTCGGCACCGGTCTTCGTTCAGCTCACCGGCGGCAGCTTCGGCTTTCAAATCGGCGGTCAATCGACTGACCTCGTCCTCGTAGCCACCAACGTTGGCGGTTTGCAGCATATGCTCTCCTCCAAGTTCAAGATCGGTGGCGACGCTGCTGCTGCGGCGGGCCCCGTGGGCCGCAATGCCCAGGCCGGCACGGATTGGAAGCTCAATGCAGAGTTCCTCACCTGGTCGCGCTCCAAGGGTCTCTTCGCCGGTGTTGATCTCGACGGCACCGTCCTCTCAGACGACCAGGACGCCATGCGCGACTTCTACGGCGCAAACGTGCCCTACAAGAACGTATTGGCCGGCATGGTCGCGACGCCAGCGGACGCAAAGCCGTTCGTCACCACCGTGGCCCACTACTTCCACTCCGTCAAATAACCATTTGCAATCTCAAAGCGCCCTCCCGCAATGGGGGGGCGTTTCTGCGTTGCGTCTCACTCAAGTCCGATTGCTACACTGAACACGTGGCAAACGGTGAATCGGGCGAACAGCACAGCAGCACGATCAAGCACCGCATGGAGTACGCCGCCACCCGCGGTCTCCTGGCACTGCTTGGCTGGCTACCTCGTCGAATCGCACGCCGCATCGGTGCAGCCCTCACAACCGCAGTAGGTTCTGCTCTCGGTCGCATGAACCGTTATGGCCTGCGGAACCTGTCCATCGCCTTCCCGGAACTTACTGTGTCGGCCCGCGAAGCCCTGTTGCGCCAGCAGTATCGCAGCCTCGGCGCTCTGCTCGCGGAGTTCGCCCACATGCACCGCTACACCGCCAGGCGCACCACCCGCGAAATCATGCGCTACGACGGCCTGCAGCACTACATCGCGGCTCGCGACCGCGGCCGTGGCGTCCTCGTCCTCACGGGCCACCTCGGCGCGTGGGAGCTCTCCAGCTTCGTCCACTCGCTCCTCGGCTATCCCATGGGCATGGTCATTCGACGGCTCGACAACACGCTCATCGACCGCTACGTCAACCGGATCCGCTGCATGCACGGCAACCGTGTTCTGCATAAAGACGACTTCGCCCGCGGCCTTCTCCGCGCCATGCATGCCGGCGAAACCGTCGGCATCCTCATGGACACCAACATGACCCCGCCCCAGGGCCTATTCGTCCCCTTCTTTGGCGAGGCGGCATGCACCGCCTCCGGCATGGCACGGGTCGCGCGAAAGTCCGGCGCAGCCGTCCTGCCGGGCTTTCTCGTTTGGAGCGACGAGGAAGACAGATACATCCTCGTTTTCGGCCCCGAGCTCACGCTCCAGCACACCGCCGACGCTGAAGCCGACGCCCTGGCAAATACCGCCCTCTTCGCCAGGGTAACGGAGCAGTACATCCGCCAATACCCCGGCCAGTGGCTCTGGCTGCACCGGCGCTGGAAAACCCGGCCACCCGGCGGCGCACCCATCTATAGCAAGGCAACATAGCGCAGGGGAACCATGGCACGGACAAACGAAATCGCGGACTGGCTGGGCATTCCGCCCCCGGCAGGCATAACGGCAGACATCCGCGCCGTCGCATCTCCTGAAACCGCCACGCCCGACACCCTCGTCTTCGCCGCCACTGCGGACAGTCTGCAAACCGCGCTGCGTTCCCGGGCCGGCCTCATCCTCGCAAAATCCGGCCTGCCCGCACCGCCGGACGCGGCACACCGCATCCTGCCCGTGTCCGATCCTCGGCTCGCATTCAGCATCGTGGCCGCGCATCTCGCCCCACCACCGCAGCCCGCCATCCACCCCACCGCCGTCATCCATCCCACCGCCGTTCTGCATCCCACCGTCATCATCGGCCCCGGCACGGTCATCGGTGCCGGCGTCACTCTCGGTGCGGACACAAGCATCGCCAGTCGCGTCGTCATCGAATCCGGCGTCACCCTCGGCGCGCGCGTTCGCGTCCAGGCCGGTGCCGTCCTCGGCTCGCTCGGCTTCGGCTACGCCCGCAGGCCTGACGGCAGCTACGTCCTTTTTCCCCAGCAGGGAACCCTCGTCATTGAAGACGACGTCGAGATTGGCGCCAACTCCACCATCGACCGCGGTGCCCTCGGCGAAACCCGCATCGGCGCCGGCACCAAGATCGACAACCTCGTCCATATCGGCCACAACTGCCGCGTTGGCCGCAACGTCATCCTCGCCGCGCAAACCGGCATCAGCGGTTCCACCGTCATTGAGGATGGCGCCATCCTTGGCGGTCAGGTCGGCATCGGCGAGCATGCCTTCGTCGGCCCCGGCGTCATTCTCGGTGGCGGTGCCGGCGTGCTCAGCAACAAGAAGCTCCACGGCCCCGGCCAGGTCTTCTGGGGCCGCCCCGCCCAGCCGCTCAGGCAATACCTGCGTGACCTCGCCCGCCTGCGCAAGGGCGGCGACAAGGACCGCCCATGAGCATCGTCGTCGTCGGCGGCCACACCCGCAACATCGGCAAAACCACGCTCATGGAAGAAATCCTGCGCAGCACCGCCGACCTCCACTGGACTGCGATGAAAATCACGCAATTCGGCCATGGCGTCTGCTCAGCCAACGGCGAGTCCTGCGACTGCGACACCGGCGAACACACCGTCGCCATTTCAGAAGAGCGCCGCCGCGGTACCGGTACCGAACCTGTCGCGAAGCACACCGATACCGCCCGCATGCTCGTCGCAGGCGCAAACCGCGTTCTCTGGGTGCGCACCCGCCAGGGCCAGCTCGCCGACGCCATGCCCCGCATCCGCCGTGAAGCCGGTGCGGCAGAAAACCTGCTCCTGGAATCCAACTCCGTCCTTCGATTCCTCCAGCCCGCACTCTACCTGGCCGTCCTCGATCCCGCCGTAGCCGACTTCAAACCCTCCGCCCTGCGTTACCTCGACCGCGCGGACGCCATCCTCACCCCCACCGGGCATCTGCCCCACGCCGCAGTTTGGCCCAGCGTCTCACTCGCACTCCTGCGCGGCAAACCCGTCTTCGCCTCCACAGGCCCATTACCGCCGGCGCTCATCAGCCTCGTGCGCCAACGCTGCCCGCCCAACGACAAACGCCCGGCGCAAAGGCCGGGCCTCATCTCGGTTTAAAGCAACTTCAGTTCGCCACGTTCGTCGTCGCATCCATATACGCCACGTCGACCGCCGTTCCCTGGATGGTGATGTCGGTGTTATTGATCTCCGACCCGTCCGTTGTGTTGAATGCATGCACCTGGCCGCCATACGCCGTGTAGACCTTGTGCAGGCTTTCCACCCAGCACAGGCCCGTCAGGCTGCCGTAATAATACGGATCCAGATTTTCATTGGGGTAGGGAACTGTCGCCGTCGAGCTTCCCGGCGTCACTGCCGGCACAACCGCTGCCGTATTCGCCGCCGTGTTGAACATCGTCAGGCAGTTGTCGTTCTGTGCTTTCGCCGCACGCTCGCCGCTTGCACAGTTCTGCGATCCAATCCACAGCGTGTTGTCATCGGCAAACAACATCTTCGTGTGCGTTCCGTCGGAGATGTTGTACGTTGCGCTCACGGTCTTCGTCGCAATCGGAAACACCGTCAGCACACCCGAAAAATATCCGTCTCCCAGCAACCGTTGGCCCGCAACATACAGCGTGTTCCCGTCAGACAGCGCCACGGTCGCTCCACCTACCGGCACCGTCGTCACCACTGGCGTCACATAGGTCGCCGACGTCGGATAGGCATCCGTGCGGATCGTATTCGTATTCGCAAAGTGCACCGCAGGCACCGCATCCGCACCCGTGCCGCCGCACTCCCGCCCACAACTCAGGATGTATGCCTGCGACCCGTCCGGTGAAAAATAGGCATTCTGCGGCCGATGGAAACTCGGGTCGCTCACCGTACCGTCTGCCTGCGACGATCCCACCGGCAACACGCAATATACCGGCTGCGTGATTGGCTGGCAGTTCACCGCACCCGCTGGTGGCGTCTGTGCCGTATTCAGCCGAAGCAGGCGATACACGCTGTCGCTATTGCGCGTCATAATCAGCACCACCGTGTGAGCCGGGTTCATTGCCACCCGAAACGCGCCGGGCAGTGAAAACGTGTAGTTCAGCCCCGCCGTCCGGTCCGCCACCACAAAATTGCCCGCAACCTCTTCTGCGGAGTACCCGAACAGCAGGTCCGCCGGCACCTGCAAACCGGACGACACTCCCGGCAACGCCGGCTGAAACGTCGCGCCCGAACTCGACTCCGTGCCGTAGTTCACGCTGTAGCTGGTGCCGTCCGCCGTGTACACCACGCCGGCCGTCTGCTCCGGAAAGTTATAGATCTGCACAGGCGTCGAAGTCGCGCTAAAGCCGCTTACCGGAAACGTACTATTCGGTTGAAAGACGTTAAAGCGGATGTCGCGCTTTGCGTCCAATAACTCTAGAGCCGCCGAGCCAAACGAGCCCACATTGCCGATCGCTACAAGCACCCGCTGTGTCAGCTTCGACGGCGGCACCGGTCGGCCCGCATCCAGGAACTGGGTCGTCTTGTAAGGGCGATCGCCGCAACCGGTCAGCATCGCCGCAACACTCAACAGCAGCAGAGCAACGCTCGTCCGCACAGACGCAATATTCTTCAACAGAAACAACCTCGAAACGCGGCGACACGCGGACCCGCTCTTGGCGAAAGTATACCAAACCGGTACCGCGTCCCTGCCCCGTATGCCGGTTTGACGTTGCATCTGCCTCCCCGTCTACGCTGTCTCCTGTCCGCCGTCGCATACCATGGAGCAGAACCGGAGGAACCGTGCCGCCACCGCAAACACAGCAGCAGAGCATCACCGACCGCATCGCGTCCGGTCGCCCCCTGCTGGCCGACGGCGCCATGGGCACCATGCTCTACGCGCGCGGCATCTTCATCAATCGCTGCTTCGACGAGCTCAACCTCTCCGAGCCGCAAATGGTGCGTGACATCCACGAGGAGTATCTTCTCAGCGGCGCAGAGCTGATCGAGACCAATACCTTTGGGGCCAATCGCGTCCGCCTCGCCCGCTTTGACCTGCAGGGCAAGGTCGCCTCCATCAACGACGCCGGCGTCCGCCTCGCCCGTCAGGCTGTCGACTCTGTCCGTGAAAAGCACGCCCACCAGGCCTGGGTCGCCGGCTCCGTCGGTTCCCTTGGCCTCAAGCCCGGCCAGATCAACGAAGCCGAAGACATCTACGCCGAACAGATTGCCGCCCTCCACGCCGCTGGCGTCGACCTCCTCCTCATCGAGACGGTCTCCTCCCTTGCCGAAGCCGAAGCCGCCCTGCGCGCCGCCGCCCGCATCGCCCCCGGCCTCCGCTCCATCGCCACCGTCACCGTCACCGACGCAGGCAACACCGCCGACGGTACCACCCCGGAGGATGCAGCCCGCCGCCTCGAAGCCGCCGGCGCCCTCGCCATCGGTTGCAACTGCAGCGACGGCCCCAACCTCGTCCTCCAAACCATCGAGCGCATGCGCCGCGCCACCGCCCTTCCGCTCGCCGCCATGCCCAATGCCGGCGTCCCCAACTGCGTCGATGGCCGCAGCATCTATCTTTCCTCGCCCGAATACCTCGCCAGCTTCGCTCGCAAAGCCCTCCGCGGCGGTGCCCTCGTCGTGGGCGGCTGCTGCGGCACCACACCGGCACACATCAAGGCCATGCGCTCCTCCGTCCGCGCAGTTCAAGCCCAGGCTGAAGGCCTTCAAACCCTTTCCACCCGCACCGAAACCTCCGCCGCCATCCAGCCCGTAGCCCTCGCCGAGCGCACCGGCCTTGGCCGCCGCATCGCCCAAAACAGCTTCGTCTGCATGGTCGAAATCGTCCCGCCCCGCGGCATCGACAGCCGCAAAGAGGTCGCCGGCGCAAAGCTCCTGCACTCCCTCGGCGTCCATGCCATCAACGTCCCAGACTCCCCCCGCGCCAGCGCCCGCATGTCCGCCGGCGCACTCTGCCTGCAGATTCAGCGTGATGTCGGCATCGAAACCGTCCTCCACTTCACCTGCCGCGACCGTAATCTCCTCGGCATCCAGGGCGACCTCCTCGGCTTCTCCTCCCTCGGCGTCCGCAACGTCCTCTGCCTCACCGGCGATCCGCCGAAAATGGGCTCCAACCCCGACGCTACCGCCGTCTTCGACGTCGACGCCGTCGGCCTCCTCCGCATCGCCCGCGATATGAACCACGCCCTCGATGTCGGCGGCCAGCCCATCGGCACCTCCACCGGCTTCGTTCTTGCCTGCGCCGCCAATCCCGGCGTGCCCGACCTCGATGCCGAGGTCCGCCGCTTCGCCGCCAAAGTCGAATCCGGTGCCGAATTCGCCATCACCCAGCCCGTCTTCGATCTCAACCTGCTCGAGACCTTCCTCCGCCGCATCGAGCAGTTCCGCATTCCTGTCGTCGCCGGCATCTGGCCACTCACCAGCGTCAAAAACGCTCTCTTCATGCGCAACGACCTCAAGGTCTCCATGCCCGAAGTCATCCTCGACCGCATGAGCCGGCAAGCCACACCCGAAGCCTCCCGCGCCGAAGGCGTCGCCATCGCCCGCGAGATGCTCGCCCAAACCCGCCCCCACATCCAGGGCGTCCAGGTCAGCGCCCCCTTCGGCCGCTACGAGCTCGCCGCCGAGGTCCTCGCCGACGTCCTCTAAACGCGGTTTTGCCCGCACAATCGCCCGTCGAGGTCATCCCTCGACACTCACCAAGGAACACCATGGCCCAGACCTTCGAAGACCAGCTCAAACAACTCGAATCCATCGTCGAACGCCTCGAACGCGGCGATCTGCCCCTCGAAGAATCCCTCGTCATCTTCGAGCAGGGCATCGGCCTCTCCGACAGCTGCAAAAAAGAACTCGACGCCGCCGAAGGCCGCGTCCAGGTCCTCCTGCAAAAAGGCAACAACCGCGACCGCACCGCCGAAGACCTCGACCTCTCGTAGGCGCGGACTACACCTAAGCCCCAGGCACCGCCAGCTTCCCCGCCGCCAAATCCCGCACCATCCCAATATCCGCCGCCAGAAAGTCATACTGCGGCAGTGCCCCGAACCCGCACCACCGAATCTCCTGAAATATCCTGTTATCCAGCGGCTGCTCAAAGTGCCGCACCGCGAAAAACTGCAGGTCCACCGCCCCGCCGTTCCGGTAGTGGTGCCGAATCTGCGTCACCGGCGCACCGATCTCCGCCAGAATGCCCAACTCCTCGTTTAACTCCCGGTGCAGCGCCTCTTCCGGACTCTCGCCGGCCTCAATCTTTCCACCCGGAAACTCCCACTTCAGCGCCATCGGCTGGTCGGCCTTCCGCTGGCAGATCAACACCTCTTCGTCGCCCAGCTCCGTTCTCCGCAGAATCAGCGCGGCAACCACCAGCCGCAGTGTTCGCGAACCCGGTGCAGCGGCGCTCTTCTTCGCGTCCAGTCGTCGAATGCCGTTCC
>CAXTJO010000002.1:60757-132212 GCA_964244665.1 uncultured Terriglobus sp. | reverse complement strand
GGAATACGCAGGCGATTGAGGGGCGGGGGCTGGTCGGTGTGTTTGATTTTAGCGACGGTGGAACCCATGTCCCAGAAGCGGGACATGGGGCACCCAGCGCGACGGTTCCCCACGAAAAATTAGTGTTGCCGCACCCGGAAGGCGGCCTTATTGCTGGTGAGGCGTCAGAGTGGGTTCGGCCTGTACAGGTCGTGATGGTGAAGGTGGCGATTTCTTCTGTGAGCGAGGAGAACGCCATCGCGAACCTGGATGCGGAGGTGCCGGGGTTCGACTTTGACGCGGTGAGGGCGGCGGCGGAGGCGAAGTGGCGTGCGGCGTTAGGGGTGATGCGGATCGACGCGGACGAGCCGATGCAGCGGAATGTGTATACGGCGCTTTACCACAGCCTGCTGGCACCGACGGTGAGCATGGATGTGAATGGGGAGTACCGGGGCCCGGATAACCAGGTGCATCGTGTGCCCGTGGGCAAGGATGGCAAACCGGCGTGGACGTTTGTGTCGTCGTTGTCGCTGTGGGATACGTATCGCGCGGAGCAGCCGCTGATGACGCTGATTGCGCCGCCGCAGCAGACGGATGATCTGGTGCGGTCGATGTTGGCGTCGCAGAAGGAGAGTCCGTTTGGGGTGCTGCCGGTGTGGCAGTTCCAGGGGATCGAGACGTGGTGCATGATCGGGTATCACGCGATCCCGGTGATTGCGGATGCGGTGATGAAGGGGCTGGACAGGGCGACGAAGACGAGTGGCGGATTCGACGCGAATGCCGCGCTGGATGCGATGGTGGCGAGTGCGGACTACGCGCCGTACGGGCATCTGGGCGAGTACATGACGCTGGGGTATGTGCCGGTGGGGGATGCGGCACATGACTCGAGCCACGATGAGGCGGTGTCGCAGACGGTGGAGTACGCCTTCGACGACTGGTGCATTGCGCAGGTGGCGCGCAAGCTGGGGCGGGCGGAGGTTGCGGCGCGCTTTGAGCAGCGGGCAGGGAACTGGCGGAACGTGTTCGATGCCAAGGTGGGGTTTGTGCGGCCGAAGACGGCGGCGGGAGCCTGGCGGGAGCCGTTCGATCCGGCGGCCGCGGGGAATGGGAGCGGTTTTACGGAAGGCAATGCGTGGCAGTATTCCTGGTATGAGCCGCAGGACGAGGCGGGACTGATTGCGGCGTTGGGCGGGCCGGGGGCGCTGGTGAAAAAGCTGGATGAGATGTTCGACCAGAAGGTGGACATGGCGCGGTATGCGGATGTGGAGGACATTTCCGGCATGATCGGGCAGTACATCCACGGGAACGAGCCGAGCCACCACCTGGCATACCTGTACGACTATGCGGGGCAGCCGTGGCGGACGCAGGAGCGGCTGAAACAGATCGTGGACTCGCAGTACAAGCCGGAGCCGGATGGCCTGGTGGGCAACGACGACCTGGGACAGATGTCGGCGTGGCTGCTGTTTACGTCGCTGGGGTTTTATCCCGTGGCGCCGGGTGCCAACGAATACGTGATTGGGCGGCCCTTTGTGCGGAGTGCCGCCGTGACGCTGGGGAATGGAAAGGTACTGACGGTGGTTGCACCGGGTCTAAGTGCGGCGAACGGGTTTGTGCAGTCAGTCTCGTTGAATGGGAAGGCGGTGGATCGGACGTACCTGACGCAGGAGGAAATCAGCGGTGGTGGGGAGCTGCGCTTCGTGATGGGTAACTTGCCGAACAAGGTGTGGGGATTGGGGAAGCTGCCTTACTCGATGAGCTCGGGAAGATAGACTCGCGTGTTTGCGAGAGTACGTGTCGTGAGGGACACGTGTGACGGGACAGCGATAGAAGAGTGTGTGGGGCCGGGCAGGAGGTTGTGTGATGCGGGGGCAGAAGTATCGCAGAGTAGTACGCGGTGTTCTACTCCAATGGTCGTGAATAGTAGAAAAATAATGGCTGTGCTGCAAGGGCTAGTAGACGATGAGTAAGTAATCGGGCGGGATTACCTAAGATTTTTTGGAAGACGGTATGGTTGGCGCTAAGATGGCCGCATTGTTTCCATTGTAGTTTTGCAGAACCCAAATCCCAGGAGATTTTCTCATGCGTTTACGCCCGTTTCTCGTCAGTGCTGCGTTGCTATCAACCGGCCTTGTTGCTCACGCAGCCTCATTCCTTACCGGCACCTTTAACGTGACGGTGAGCGAAGGTCTGACCAATGGAAGCGCCTTCGATACGACGGGCGGCAATCCGTTTTCTGGTGCGAACACAGCGTCCGCGACCTTCAGATACACGGGTCCTCTGAGTTTTGTCAGCACAGGTGCGCAGAACAGCGGTGCGACCGCGGGGACGGGCGACCTGAACAGCACGTTTGGTTTCTCGACTGCAAACATCTCGAACTACGCGGGGAACGGAAGCGTTACGTACACGTACCAGGCGACGCCGGCGCAACACGTTGCGAACTACGCGACGCTTGCGGGTTTTCTGGCTTCGAGCGGCAGCGCCGGTAACTTCGGCTATGGTTCTTACTACACGATCGATCTCGGAGTTATTGCCGCAAACACGGTGCTGAACATTGCGCATGACGACGGGATCAGCCTGTACCAGGGCAACACGCGTATCGGGTCGAGCTCGTCTGCCGCGACCTCTGTGACGACGGACACGATCACGATTGGAACGACCGGCGACACTGTGCTGCGGTATGCGCGTGAGAATGGTTCGCCGTCTGTGCTGCAGGTCAGTGCCGTGACGCCTGAGCCCTCCAGCCTGGTGCTGCTTGGTACCGGGTTGTTGGGTGTTTGCGGTGCACTCCGCAGGCGTTTGGCAGCGTAGGTTGCTGCGGAATTGTTTGATATGAAAAGCCCCGGCTGCTGCCGGGGCTTTGCTTTGCGTGTCGTTGGAGCGGACATGGGTTCAGCCACGCATCGGGGCGGATGCTGCGTGGCTGAGGAGAGATGCCGACTTGATTGGGCGCTCCGGTTTGTTTGCCAGGGTGTGACTGGTACGGTGTGCCCGGTTTTGCACGGGGCGTGGCTCCGTAGAATTGAGGCATGGGCCGGATCAGGGTGTTGAGTGACCAGGTGGCGAACCAGATTGCCGCGGGCGAAGTGGTGGAGCGGCCTGCGAGCGTGGTGAAGGAGTTGCTGGAGAACGCCGTGGATGCGGGAGCGACACGGATCCGGGTGGAGGTGGAAGGCGGCGGGCGGAAGCTGATCCGGATTGTGGACAACGGCTGCGGCATGGGGCGGGACGATGCGATGCTGGCATTTGAGCGGCATGCGACCAGCAAGCTGAGAACCGCCGACGATCTATTGCAGATTGCGACGCTGGGATTTCGCGGGGAGGCGTTGCCCTCGATTGCCTCTGTTGCGCGGGTGGAGTTGGAGACGCGGTCGGCGGAGGACGAGGTGGGGACGCGGATTGAGATTCACGGCGGCAAGATGACGCGGGTGGAGGATGCGGGTGCGCCCGCGGGAACGACGCTGACGATCCGGGATTTGTTCTTCAATGTGCCGGCACGGCGGAAGTTTTTGAAGAGCGAGCCGACAGAACTGAGTCACATTGCGGCGTTGGTGACGCACTATGCGCTGGCGCACCCGGAGCGGCATTTTGAGCTGCATTCAAGCACGCAGGCGTTGCTGGTGGCGCCGGCCGTGCGGGACGCGAGCGAGCGGCTGTTCCAGGTGCTGGGACACGATGTGAGCAAGGATATGCTGCCGTGCGCGGCGGAGCTGGACTTTACGCGGTTGGGGATTCCGGAGCCGCCGCCATGGCGCAGAGAGGCGGAATATGAAAAGCCGGAGCCGGGGTTCTTGCGGGTTCGCGGGTTTGTGAGTAAGCCGGAGCTGCAGAAGCTGAACCGCGGGTCGATTTACGTGTTCGTGAACGGGCGGCAGGTGCGGGACCGGCTGATTTTGCACGCGCTGACGGAGGCGTACCGAAACATTGTGCCGCCGACATCTTTTCCGGTCGTCCTGCTGTTTTTGGAGATGCCGCCGGGCGAGGTGGATGTGAATGTGCATCCGGCCAAGACGGAGGTGCGGTTCCGGCAGTCGAGTTTTGTGCACGATTTTGTGCGGGATGCGGTACGAAATACGGTGCTGAAGGCACGGCCCGCGGCGAGCTTTTTGCAGGCGCTGAGTTTTGGCGGGAGTGCCGGGGCGGATACGCCGCAGATGGGGGATAGCCTGCTAAATGGTCGGCAGGACGGACTGGAGATGGACCCGGTGCTGCGTGGGCCGGGGCCGGGCAGCGATGCGCCGTGGAGTGAGCACCAGATTCGCGAGGCGATGACCGCGGAAGAGCGGGAACGGGAGGCGCGGGAACTGGCGCGGGTGAGTGACACAGTGGACGCCGGGGACGCCGAGGCGTTTCGCCTGACGGAGCGGCGGGGTGCGGCGATGCCGGGGCGGCTGGCGTTTTCGGATTCATTGCGGCACGAGGCGGATCCGCTGCTTGGCAGTGAGAGTGTCGGGTCGGTGGCTTCCTTCGGGGGTTCCGTTCACCCACGTCCCAAAGACGGGACGTGGGGCACACAGCCGTTGGCAGATGTGCATGGGTCGACGCACCTACCGGTGGGGACCGCAGCAGCGATGCCGGTGGCAGAGCGCATCGAGGATACGGCAAATCTGCTGGGGCTGGCGGGGCTGCGGCCGCTGGGGCAGGTGCAGGATTCGTTCATTTTGGCGGTGAACGAGGAGGGGCTGTGGATTATCGATCAGCATGTGGCGCACGAGCGGATCTTGTTCGAGAAGGTGCTGCGGGAGCGGCAGACGGAGCGGGTGCAGCGCCAGCGGCTGCTGATGCCGTTGCTGATCGACCTGATGCCGGCGCAGATGGCGAACTTTGCGGGGATGGCGGCGGAGCTGGAGCGGAACGGCTTTGACGCTGAACCATTTGGACCGAGGACGCTGGCGGTAAAGGCGGCACCGGTGGGGTTGGAGGGAAAGGAACTGGAGCTTGCGCTTGCCGAACTGCTGCAGGTGGAGGACGATGCGGCGCAGGCGGACAACATGGAGGTGCGGCGGCGGCGGATTGCGGCGAGCATTGCATGCCATGCGGCGGTAAAGATCCATATGCCGCTGGAAATGAGCAAGATGCAGTGGTTGCTGGACGAATTAGGCAAAACAGAGAATCCGATGGCGTGCCCGCATGGGCGGCCGATCGCGTTGCGGTATTCTTACAAAGAGATTCAGCGCGCCTTCCAGCGGATTTAGCGCTTGGATGGCGGCGAGCCCGGCACGCGCGGGCGCTGTAGCTTCTGCGGGGCGGACTCCCCCGGTTGAAAAGAAGTAAGAGGGTGATGCGGGCCGTGTCGCGGGACGGGACACATGGGGCCGGAGAGATTCGCGAGACGGCGCGCTGCCGTTGTGGGCGGACTCCCATCCAACACACGAGATGCAGTAACGGCAGCAGGCGCCGCGGGTAGTCTCCGCGTAGCTGAGAACTGCGAAGGACGGCAGGGTTGTTCCTGCCCGAACCGGGGGCGTGCGCCATGAAGCATGGACAGCGCGCGCCGCCCACGAAAGGCCCTGAGATGGCAACGCAACAGACTGTAACCCCCCGACAATTGGAGTTGGCGCGCAAGGCGCTGTGGCACCAGAACGGCGACGCGCTGCGCACGCTGGAGAGTGTGCGTGTGTGGCTGAACGAGGCGGGTTTGGTGCCGCTGTATCCACATGCGCAGTTTGCGACGCCTTCGCCGAGTTTTGCCGAGGCGGTGCTTGGACGTCCGGAGAATGGTTGGGTTCCGCAGGCAAAGAAGACGGCGTCTGCGGCCACGCTCGAGAAGAGCGGCGAAGCGTCGTATGCGGTCGGCGATCTGGATGATGAAGACCTGGACGACGAGGACCTGGATGACGAGGACCTGGACGAAGAAAAGGACGACGAAGATGACTCTGAAGGTGGCGGAGAGGCAGACGAAGAAGAGGACGAAATAGGCGAAGATCGAGAGGATTCGGACGAGGCTGCCGATTCCGAGGAACCCTCTGGCGAGGACGCTGAGGATGACGGTTCTGACGATGAGGATGGAACCGAAGGCGAGGACGGCGACCTGCAGGATGCGGAGGACGAGCCGTCCACGGATGAGGGGGACGAGGCGATGCTTGCCGGTGACGGCAACATACCGTCGGACCGCGAGACCATGCTGAGCAACGACGACGAGATTGCCGAAGACGAGGGCGACGAAATCGCCGAGGAAGACCGGATTTACGCGGGGGCAGAGCCTGCCGCTCCGGCGGCGGCACCCGTGAACGGCTTCAGTCCGGAGGAGCGTGAGACCGTGCACCGGACGCTGGCACGGCTGGTGGAGGATGGAACGGCGGTGCCGTTGAACCTGCTTGGCTCCACGACAGGCGAACCGGACTTTTTGGTGCCGGCGGCAGCGTTTTCGTTCGTGTATACGCTGCGCGGCGACAAGAACTGGAAGGCCGAGCCGGCGACGACAGGGGCAATGCGCGTGTCGCCATTGGCAGTGAAGGCCTATGCGCTGCTGAAGGAAAAGGGCGCGATGGCGCCGCATGAATTGACGGCGGAGCTGGGGCAGGGCATTACCGATTCGGCCACGCTGCGCGCACTCGCGGAGTTGTGGGCGATTCAGCGGGTGATTCCGCTGCCGGATGCGGAAGGCGCGCCGGCGAAGTGGGAGTTGATGACGGGCCGGTTCGTCCGGCATATGAAGGCGGGTGCGAACGCCGGTCAACCGACGGCGCTGAGTGCGCTGCTGTCGCTGTATTTATCGCAGGCAGTAGCGGCGACGAGCGATGAGATGGAGATTTTCCTCTCGCCGCTCGCTGCCCGGTCGCGTGTGCGCGAGGTGGTGAACGGCCTGAGTGCGACGCGGCAGTTGGAGCCGCTGGTAATTGAGGGCAAGACCCTGCTGCATATCGCTGGTGCGTTGCCCGCTATGCCAGGAGACGATTCCGCGCCGGAGATGCGGACAGCGCAGCGATCGCGCTATGAGATGGACGACCGGCGCGCCGCCATGGACGAGCGTGCGGCCCAAGGCGAGGCTGCGCCGGCGCAGCGACGTACCGGAGCATATCCGGTGCGCAAGCCCGCGGGTGCGCGGGAAGATCGCGGTGGGCGTCCTGCGTTCGGCCGGGGAGATCGGCCGGGTGGTGCGCGTCCGGCGTTTGGCAACCGTCCAGCTTTCGGTGGGGGCGACCGCGAGCGCCGTCCGTTCACACGGAACGAGGGCGAGAGTCCGCGTACGGCGAATGGCGGGGAACGTCCGTCGTTCGCGCGGCCATGGGATGAGGAGCGCTCGACTCGTCCGGCCCGTCCGGAGGGAGGGCGTCCGTTTGCACCGCGTGGGGATCGGCCATTTACGCCGCGTGGAGATGGGGAGCGTCGACCGTTTGTGCCGCGTGAGGGTGGGGATCGGAAGCCATTTGCGCCGCGGGGGGATCGGCCGTTTACACCGCGTGGAGATGGGGAGCGTCGTCCGTTTGTGCCACGTGAGGGTGGGGATCGGAAGCCGTTTGCGCCGCGCGGGGATCGGCCGTTTACACCGCGTGGGGATGGGGAGCGCCGTCCGTTTGCGCCGCGTGAGGGTGGGGACCGGAAGCCATTTGCGCCGCGTGGGGATCGACCGTTTGCACCGCGTGGGGATGGGGATCGCCGTTCGTTTGCTCCGCGTGAGGGTAGGGATCGGAAGCCATTTGCGCCGCGTGGGGACCGTCCGTTTACGCCGCGTGGCGATGGGGAGCGCCGTTCGTTTGCTCCGCGTGAGGGTGGGGACCGGAAGCCGTTTGCTCCGCGTGGGGACCGTCCGTTTACGCCGCGTGGCGATGGGGAACGCCGTCCGTTTGTGCCGCGTGAGGGTGGGGACCGGAAGCCGTTTGCTCCGCGTGGGGACCGTCCGTTTACGCCGCGTGGCGATGGGGAACGCCGTTCGTTTGCTCCGCGTGAGGGTGGAGATCGGAAGCCGTTTGCTCCGCGCGGGGATGGGGAGCGCCGTCCGTTTGTGCCACGTTCTGGCGGGTTCGATCGACCGAACCGCGACAGTTTTGCCGGTGCACCTGGCGAGGGTAGGCCGTCGTTCAGGTCGGGAGGGCATGCTGCCGGTCCGGGTGGGGCGAAGTTCGGCGGCAGCGGCTTTGGCAGTGACAGGGGAGGTAAGCCGGGTGGGTTTGGTAAGCCCGGCGGTCGTCCGCCTTTCCGCGGTCCCGGTTCTGGTCCGGGTCGTGGTGGCGCACCCAAGCGAAGGTCGGAGTAGCAAAGGGGGCGGCGCTTCGGTGCCGCCCTTCCTGCGTTTGCACCATGGTTGCGGTAGTAAGACCACTGATGCCGAGAAGATGTTTGCCGTCGGCTGCGCGGACAAGATGTCCGCGGGCGCTTAAGTCAGGTGCGTCTTGTGTGTGAATCAGCCGGTGGGGTTGCGGCGAGACAAGTGGTCAACATCTGCAGATCCAGCGCGGGCCAAGGCTCGCAGGGGCTTGGTGCGAGAGAATATGTTGCAGGCGAAGTGGAGGGGACATTATGGTGAATAACGGCGGAGGGGTTGAGCAGAAGGCTGACTTAGAGTTGCTCGCGCGGGACCGTCGTGGATCGGTGGTGGCGATCGATGGACCTGCCGGAGCAGGGAAGAGTACGGTGGCAGCCCACCTGGCGACGGTGTTTGGACTGTTGAACCTGGAGACCGGGGCGATGTATCGCGCACTGGCGCTGAAAGTTCTCCGTGCCGGTGTGGCGCTGGAGGATGCGGAGGCGTTGGAGTCGATGTGCTCGTCGACGAGCATGCGCCTGGAGCCGGGGCAGGTTGGAAACCGAGTGCTGCTGGACAGCGTGGATGTGACCGGCGAGTTACGTGCGCCGGAGGTGACGGCGGCGGCGTCGCGCGTGTCCGTGCACCCGGCGGTACGCACGTGGATGGTGCGGGAGCAGCGGGAGATGGGAGTGCAGGCGGCGTCGGGCGTGGTGATGGAAGGCCGGGACATTGGTACGGTCGTGTTTCCGGATGCGACGGTGAAGATTTTTCTGGACGCGTCAGTCGAAGCGCGCGGGGAACGCCGGTTTGAGCAGCAGGGTACTGCGGCAACGGGGTCCGGAGAATCCCGGGAACGGATCACAGACGAGATTGCCGCACGTGACAGCCGCGACCGCAATCGCGAGGTAAGTCCACTGCGGCCCGCGGCGGATGCGGTCGTGATCGACACAACGGGAATGGCGCTGGACGCGGTGCTGGCGCGTGCTACGGCGCTGGTTGCGACAGCACTCCACGCGGGATAGCTGAGCTCTGCGCGCGCTGTCATACGATCGATGCGCAGCGTTCATGGGCGTGCGGAGATCTCGACTATCCGTGAAGTTGGTGGAGGTCCGTGCGCCGTCGCGCAGAGCCTGCCTGATATCTGCTTCTAAACCCGGGTAGCGTGTGCGTTTCTGTGGTGAAGGAACGCACTGGCGTGTGCTAGAGTATGCCCATCGTTGCCAGAATGTGGTCAGACATACCCTACCGGGGGTGTTGCTGCTGCATTTCGGCGCAGAGTCAAAGTGGTTGCACCAGCATCTGGAACGCTTATTGAACGAGGGCTTCGATGGAACAGGGGACTGTGAAGTGGTTTAACGACGCGAAGGGATTCGGATTTGTGAGCCGCGAGAATGGCGAGGACGTGTTCGTCCACTATTCCGCAATTAACACGTCCGGTTTCAAGAGCCTGCAGGAAGGTCAGGCGGTGCAGTTCAACGTAATCAAGGGGCCAAAAGGCTGGCAGGCCTCGGATGTGCAGCCGCTGTAAGGAAGCGGCGCGCGGTGTGTGCGGCAGTGCAAGGCGTATACGCATCGGGATCAGAGAGCAATGCGGTTTGGATGTGGCCTGAATTTGAGTAAGAAGAAAAACGAATGGCAGCCATAGTGGCTGCCATTTCGCTTAATTCGTTGATTTGTGTGATTAGCTGATTGTGCCGTTGAGGCCGCTTGGGAAGAACGCGCCTGGAGTGGTGCTGGAACCGCCATAGACGATACTCAATACCTGGGCCAGGGTGCGGGCAAAGCCGATGTAGAAGTTGTACGTCGGCAAGGTTGAGCCGGCGACGACCTTTCCGGCGTCCATGATAGTGGTCGCGGTTTGCGCATTGTTATTGAGCGGCACCTGGATACGGTTGAGGCCGAAGTCGTCTTGTCCTGTCAGGCCGAATGCATCCGTTGGTGCTTTGCCGAAGGTGCCGTCCAGCGTTGCGCGTGCGTTGGCAATCTGCGTGGCCGAGGATGCAGCCGTACCGACGCCGCCGCCAGTGGCGACGAGTGAACCGTCATTGATGGCGTAGAGCGATGCGCGGACGAGACCGGCATGGTATGCCTCGACTGCGTGGATCTGCAGCGCCGGGGTGAGATAGGTCTTGGACAGGTAGGCAGCGCCGCCATGGTAAGCGGTAACACCCACGTCTTCAAAGATGAACGCACCGAGCAGAAAGTTGAGTTCGCTGGCGAATGGGTCGAAGGTCGAGCCGAGACCTGCCACACCAGCGACCGCATTGAAGCTGCTTTGCAGGTTGATGGCCGGTTGCGCCACCGCTCCCGTGCTGAGAGCACCTTTTAGGAAGTTGACGTGCTTACGTTCTTCGAGAGCCGTTTCAAACGCGTACGCCTTGATGGTCGGATTGACGAACTGCACGGCCGGGTTTGCTTTGACCGTGACGGCTGCGCCTGCTGCCGGGGTCGTTGCGCCGCTGGCAATTGTGATGGGCGATGTTGCGGACTTGTCGGCAGTGACGCCTTCAGTGGCCAGGGTATAGAACTGCGCCTCAAGGTATTCCAGGTTGAGTGCGAAGTTCAGGATGTCGGTGTCGCCGATCGTTGCCGGGATGGCGGCCGATGCGACGCCCGTGCCGACTGCGGCTGTGGCCGCGAGGGCGGCACCGCCAAGCAGCAGGGACCTGCGGCTAGCGATGATGGAATCGAGTTTCTGTGTTTCAAGGGTTGCCATGGTTCTCTCCGTGTCCGTCGCTTATGCCGTGGTCGTTTTAACAAGGCCGTTGAGGCCCGAGGGGAAGAAGCCGCCGCTGCTGACGCCAGCCGCGCCGCCCGTGCCGTACACGATATGCAGCACCTGGTCGGTGGTGCGCGCATAGCCGAGGGCGTTGGTCGAATCTGCCGCAACGATGCTACTTGGCCCCGTATACGCTGCTGGGGTGGTTGCAACCTGCGCTGTGGCGGCCCCCGTCGAGCTGCCTGAAAGAACCGGCGTTTCATTGCCGCCGCCGACGGAAGCCCGAACCGCGGTAATCAGGTTGAAGTTGTTCAACGACGTGTACACGCCCGTGGCTGTGGCGTTGCCGGCGAGCAGCGTGCGCAAGGAACCAGCGTGATAGGCTTCGGCGGCCTGGATTCCAGCGGCGGCGCTTAAAACTCCGTTGGTGGCTGCGGCGGCGCTGAACAGGTTCGCGGCACCGGTGTACGCAGTCACGCCCACATCCTCAAACACGAGGGAACCTACGATAAACGCAAGATCGTTGGCAAAGGGATCAAAGACGCCGCCAGCGATGCCGGCCAGCTTGGCAACGGCGTTGAATGAATTCAAGAGGTCAATGGGTGGTGCGGCGACAGGGGTACCGCCGACAGCCTTAATGGCGGCCTGCAGCGCACGCACGTGCTGAAGTTCGGTTTGCGCCAGTTCCGCTGCAATCTGCTGGTACAGCGTCGAGACAAAGGGAACCTTGGGGTTGTTCTTGACGGTGACGGCTCCCCCACTCAGGCTGTCTGCCGAGAGCAGGCCGCTGCCGGTAGCTGCATAGAGGTAGTAGCTCGCTTCGAGGTATTCGAGGTTAAGCGCGAAATTCAAGACATCGGAATCGGTGATCGTGACAGCAGGCGTGGGCGTGGTGACCTGTGTGGGAGTAAAGGTTGCGTCGTTGCTGCAGCCGGTCATGGTTGCCGCGGTGACAGCACCGGCACCGGCAAGGAAGCCGCGCCGTGAGAGCGCTTTCTGCGTGAGTTTGGTTACGAGTTGATCTACCACTGGTGGTCTCCCTGAACGGCTATTGAGCGTTGAAGAATAAGAAAAGACAGACGATATGAGATATCGCTTTTACCTACTGTTGTACGTTGCAGTATGTTTTCCGGATTGTTTTGCCCTGTCTTTTTCTGTCCTGTAAAGGTCGTGTGAAGTGCGGCGTGATGGATGCGTGACGAAGCACGACAGGCACGCATTCCCAGGTGCTGCCCGGACAGACGCCCACATCCGCCGCAGGCGAACGTGGCGTTGATGAAGCGAGATGAACGTACATCGTAGGGTGCAGGTTTGGCTAGTGGAAAAAAGCGCAGCATTGCATCTCGGCACATGGTGCGCTTGCGGACGGGGCTTTAGCCGCTGTGTGACGCGCAAGGCGAGTCCGGTCCGCTTATTGGCAACTGATCGTGGTGAACACGTAGCCGGTAGAGCTGGCGGTGGACTGGATGGAGAAGTCGACGAGCTTGCCACCCACATTGGCGCTGGTAGCCGGCGTGCAGCTTGAACCGCCGGTGGGCGCGGTGGTACAGGTAAGCACGTTGGTGAAGTTGCCGGTTGTGCTCGATGCGCGCAGGTTGACCGTGGCTGCCGCGCCTGATGTGTTGTAGCTGTTGATGGTGGCGATTGTGCACGATGGCGGCATGAGGGTGTAAACGGAAACGCCTTCGTTGGTGAGGGAGCTGGTCGAGTTGACGCCGTAGAAGATGTCGCTGTTGGCTGGAACGGTGTGCAGCGCGGTAAATGTGGCGCCGCTGGAGGACGACGTGCCGGAGCCTGCCGTGCCGGCGGTACCCTGCGGGATGGTGAAGTTGAGGACAGGCGCGGCGGTGTTGGCGTTGTTGATGGTGACCTGTGCTGCAGAGCCTGCGGCACCGGTGGTAGTGGAACCGATGCTGAAGACCGGCGTGGTTCCAGCCGCGCCGGTTGGCCCGGTTGCGCCGGTGCTGCCGTTGGCACCCGCGGCGGCGAGCAAGGACCACGCGGAAGCGCTGAAGTTGCTGCCCACGGGCGCGGTACCCCGGCTGCTGGCGATGGCGATGTAGGAACTGGCCCCGTAGCTGACGGCGTCGTTGGTGGTGTACTGGACGGTGCTGTCCCAGGTAGATCGCCAGGTGAGACCGGTTGCGCCGGTAGCTCCCTGCGGGCCCTGCGGCAGGACGAAGTTAAGGTTTGCGGCGTTTTGTGTGCCGCTGTTGGTGACAGCCGCGGTGGTACCCGTGGTGACGGTGCCGATGGTGACGGTCGCCGCGCCGGGTGCTCCCTGAGAGGCGAGCAGCGCCCAACTGCCGCCGCTGTTGCCGACGTCGATGGCGGGATTGCCGGTGTTGTTGGCGGCGCGCGAGATGTAGGATGTGCCGTTGTAGTAGACGGCGTCGTCGATGTTGTACCCGGTTCCGGTGGTCCAGGTGCCGCGGTAGACGATGCCGGGTGTGCCCGCCGCACCAGCGGTGCCGGTGGCACCCTGCGGAATGGCGAAGCTGAGGCGGGCGGCGTAGGCGTTGCCGAGGTTCTGGACTGATACCGGGGTTCCGGGCGCGCCGGTCGTGACGGAGTCGACGGTGATGGTGGCGGCGGCACCATCTGCGCCATTGCTGCCGGAGGTGCCCTGAGCGCCGGTGGATCCCACCGAGGCCAGCAGCGACCACTGCGTGCTGCCGGAGACGCCGGGTGTGCTGCCCGCGCCGGGGGTGAGCGCAACGTAGCTGCTGCCGTTGTAGAGGACGGCGTCATTGGCGGCGTAGTTTGTGGTGCTGCTGTAGGTGCCGCGCCACTGCAGGCCGGGGATGCCCTGCACGCCCTGTACGCCGGCCGCTCCGGTTGCGCCGGTCTGGCCGGTGAATCCCTGTGCCCCTTGCGCGCCCGGAGTGCCAGCTGTGCCCTGCTGTGCGAGCAGAGACCACTGAGCCGCGGAGCCAGGGGGTGTGCCGCTGATGGCCGATGTAGCGATATACGATGAGCCGTTGTAGGAGACTGCATCGCCGGTCACGTAGGCGGCAGTGGCGTTCCAAGCGCCACGAAAGGCGACTGGCTGGCCCTGGGGGCCGGTTGCGCCGGTAGGGCCTGGTGAGCCGACGGGCCCTACCGGTCCGGCGATGCCCTGCGCTCCCGCAAGGCCCTGTGGGCCATCTGCGCCTGTGGCTCCGGCGGCACCGGGTGCGGCGAGTTGTGCCCAGTCCGCCGTGGTGCCGGGGGTGTTGCCGTGATTGGCGACTGTGAGTGAGAGCCAGGTGCCTCCGCCGTAACTCACAGCATCATGGAGGGCGTAGTTGGTTGTGGAGACGTAGGTACCGCGGAAGGTGGAGCCAGGTTCACCCTGCGATCCGGTGGTGCCGGTTGCCCCGGTCAGCCCCTGGGGACCCTGTGCGCCGGTGAGGCCGGTTGCGCCCTGGGGGCCGAGTGCGCCGGTGAGCCCTTGGGGGCCGGTGTCGCCGCGAGCCGCGAGCAGTGTCCAGTAGGCGGGGCTCTGGTCGGGGGTCTGGCCGGCGTTGCCGCCGACGAGCGAAAGCCAGGTCTGGTTCTGCCAGGTGACCGTATCGTTCTGGGCGTAGTTGACGGCAGAGGCGTACGCACCACGGAACGTGATGCCGACGGGGCCGGGATCGCCCTTTGCACCGACGGGGCCGATGTTTCCCTGTTGGCCCTGTGCGCCGTCGCGGCCCGGCTGGCCCTGGGGGCCGGTCGAGCCGACGGCACCGGTTAAACCCTGTGGTCCCGCAGGACCGAATTCGCCGGGGATGCCCTGCGGTCCCTGCACGCCGGTCGCACCGGTCAGGCCGATGGGTCCCTGTGGTCCGGCGCTGGTGAGCTGGCCCCAGTCGGTGGGTGAGTCGCTTGGCGTATTGCCATGATTCGTGTCGTGCAGGCTGCTGTAACTGCTGCCTTGCCAAAGGGTTACGTCTCCCGCGGCGTAGTTCGTCGTGGAACTGTAAAAGCCCTGGTAGACGAAGCCGGGACGGCCTGTTGCGCCGGTAGCCCCGGTGTCTCCCTGCGATCCGGTGGGGCCGGTGTAGCCACGCTCGCCCTGCGGTCCCTGGATGCCGACGGGACCGGTAGCACCAGCGAGGCCGGGCAGGCCGACGGCTGCGGGCACGAGGATGCTCCAGAAAAGGGGCGAGGCATCGGGTGTGTTGCCATAATTACCGGCGACGATTGAAATCCAGGCGGCGTTCTGCCAGGTGACGACGTCATTGACTGCGTAGTTCGTGGTGGATGTGTAACTACCCTGGAAGGCTAGGGTTTTGGAGGCGGTGGGGGTGGTGCCGCTACCGACGGCAGCGGGCACGAGCACGGCCCAGTCGAGGGGAGACTGGTCTGGCGTGTTGCCGTGGTTGTTGTCGAGGAGCGAGATCCAGGCGGCACTTTGCCAGGTGATGACGTCGTTGACGGCGTAGTTGGTGGTTGAGGCGTACGCGCCTTGAAAGGCAAGATTTTTGGTGACGACCGGTGCCGCCGTGGTGGTGGAGGCAGCGGGCACGAGCACGGCCCATGCGTTCGGAGCCGCGCCGGGCGAGTTGCCGCTATTGCCGGTCGCAATGGAGACCCATGCGGCGCCTGCGTAGGTGACGACGTCGTTGAGACCGTAAATGGAAGCGGCGGTGTACGGACCCTTGTAGTTGAGGCTCGGGGTGGTGCCCGGCGTCGGAGTTCCAGTCGTTATCGTGGTCGTTGTAGCAGCGGGAACGAGCACACCCCAGGTTGTTGCGCCGGCGGGGTTTGTTGTGCCGGGAACCACGCCAAGGTTGGTGGACACCAGCGATACCCAGGCCGCGCCACCGTAGCTGACAACGTCCTGGGCGTTGTAGCTCGTGGCGGCGAGGTAACTGCCCTGGTAGACCAACCCGCCCGCATCGCCTTTTGGGCCGGCTATCCCCGGAATGCCCTGCTGCCCGGCGGGACCTTGTAAACCTGCCGGACCTTGCGGGCCTGCGGGGCCCTGCGGTCCCGTGGCGCCGGTCGGTCCTGTGGCGCCAGCGCCGCCCGCACCCGCGGCCAGCGTGATGTCGAGCGTTGCGGGGTGCGCGGTGCTGTCGTTTTCCTTGCTGTCGAGCACCACATCGGCCGTAGCTGCGGTGAGGCCGATACCAAAGTTGGTGTTGGGTGCATCGATCCACGACTTGACCAGGGCGGTGATGTCGAAGACGACGAACTGGCCTTCGTCGGTGGCGGCCTCTACGTCGACCGCGCTGCCGAGCGGTGGCAGCGTCTGCTGCGTGACGGCGGCTTCGTTCCACGCGCCGCTAACGGGCGCGGCGGTCAGCGTGCCGGGCGTATTGACGCGGTTGACGTAGACGCGGAGGATTGCGCGGCCCACCTGGGCGGAGGTGGTGCCGGTTGGAACGGCGGTAAGGTCGAAGCGGAGAAGGGCAGTGCCGGCGGAGTTGACATAGAGATTGCTGAGCGCGCCGTAGTTTGTTGCGGGCCGGGCGGAGGTCACATAGGTGTCGGCCAGCAGGGTGCTTTGCGAGGCGCGTGCGGGCGTGCACACCAGCAGCGCGGGTGCGAGAGCGAGCACTGCCGCGATCCGGCAGGCGGCCAGGTGCCGGACGATGTGTCGCAGGCTATACCTGACGACGTGCCGGGCGACGTTCTGGGGGCGCGGTGGAAGCGTGGGCTTCACCAGGTCCTCGAACGCAACACAGGGGTGTGCGGTGCCGGCCTGCGTCTGACCCGGTAGCTATCATGGGTCTGCGCTTGGCGAGCGGTGCCAAGGGAGAGTCCTATTGTAGGAAACTTCGCACGTTGGGTCGAATAGATGTGTTGACAGAAAGCACGATTGTTTGCACGCGGTACACTCGGGGCGACTTTTCCGTGGTATCCGCGCATCCAAGACCGCTGTCGCAGGCCGTAGAGTTCAGGAGTCGTCCATGAGCGTTGATCCGCAGGCAGGCAAGCTGCCCGATGTCCACCACCTTGTCGATCTGCCGCGGCTGGTGTCCGCCTACTACACGCTGCGTCCGGATCCGTTGAATCCGGCGGAGAAGGTGGCGTTCGGCACCAGCGGGCATCGCGGGTCTGCGTTCCACGCGGCGTTTAACGAAGACCATATTCTGGCCATTACGCAGGCGATTGTGGAGTACCGAAGCGGCAAGGGCTACGACGGGCCACTGTTCATTGCTATGGATACACACGGGCTGAGCGAGCCGGCGTTCCGCACCGCACTGGAGGTGCTTGCCGGCAATGGTGTGGAGACGCGCATCGATGCCGGTAGCGGGACGGAGCAGGGCACCGGCGGCAGTTATGGCTACACCCCTACGCCGGCACTGAGCCATGCGATTTTGAACTACAACGCGGGGCGCGATCTGAATGGCGGCCGGGGCACCGGCCTTGCCGATGGCATCGTGATTACGCCGTCGCATAACCCACCGGAGGATGGCGGCTTTAAGTACAACCCGCCCAACGGAGGCCCTGCCGACACGGACGTGACCAGAACAGTGCAGGACCGCGCCAATGAGATTTTGGCGGCCCCGAAGAGCGGAGGCACGCTGAGCGGCGTCAAGCGGATGCCGTTTGCGCGAGCATTGAAGGCGGAAACGACGAAGCCGCACGACTATATCGGGGAGTATGCCGGTGATTTGAAGCTGGTCGTCGACATGGAGGCGATAGCCAACAGCGGCCTGACGCTGGCAGTGAATCCGCTGGGCGGTGCCGGCGTGGAGTTCTGGCCGCGCATTGCGGAGATGTACAAGCTGCCGCTAACGGTGCTGTCGACGGAGGTCGATGCGACGTTCCGCTTTATGCACATCGACTGGGATGGCAAGATCCGCATGGATTGCTCGTCGCCCTATGCCATGGCGGGGATGATTGCGAACAGGGAGAAATTCGATGTGAGCTGGGCATGCGATACGGACCACGATCGCCACGGTATTGTGGCGAAGTCCGCCGGGTTGCTGAACCCGAACCATTACCTTGCGGTTGCCATCGAGTACCTGTTTGAGAATCGCCCGGACTGGAAGAAGGATGCGGCGGTAGGAAAAACGCTGGTGTCGTCGAGCATGATCGACCGCGTGGCGGGTGGAATCGGCCGCAAGGTGCTGGAGGTTCCGGTCGGGTTTAAATGGTTTGTGAATGGGTTGGCCGACGGCTCGCTGGGGTTTGGCGGCGAGGAGTCGGCAGGCGCGTCGTTTTTGAAGTTCGATGGGGGTTCGTGGTCGACGGATAAGGACGGGCCGATCATGGGCCTGTTGAGCGCTGAGATAGCGGCACGCACTGGTAAGGACCCGGGCGAGCGCTACCAGTCGCTTACGGCGAAGTATGGCGACCCGGTGTATCAGCGTATCGATGCAGCGGCGACCAAGGAACAGAAGGCGAAGCTGGCAAAGCTGTCGCCCGAGCAAGTCACAACGAAGGAACTTGCGGGCGAGCCCATTACGGCGGTGCTGACGAATGCGCCGGGCAATGGTGCAGCAATCGGCGGGCTGAAGGTGGCAACGGCGAATGGGTGGTTTGCGGCGCGGCCGTCCGGGACAGAGGACGTGTACAAAATTTACGCTGAAAGTTTTCGGGGCGAGGATCACCTAAAGCAGATTCAGCAAGAGGCGAAAAGCCTTGTGGACACGGCGCTGAAGGGCTGATATCGACGGTGGAGTTGAGCTTCTCGGTCCTGCCAGTTGATTTGTGCGCAATCGCCGAGTAAATATCGCGGTGCTTGTTGCGAACGTAGAAGGTTCCCCGAATTCCCCAAGATAGCGGGTGCAGACGCGATTGCTAACGCGTCCGCACCCTTGATCTCTGCGCTAGCTTTTTGCTTCCTGATAGTGGCCGATGTGGTCGTAGACTTCCTTTGGAAACTCGAGGTTGCGATAGAGATTTCCGCTGTCGGGATCGTGGATGTCCATGAATTGGAATTCCTGCTCGCGCTGCCATTGCAGCAGCCGTTCGCGGCGAGGCGGAGTGTAGTCGCGTCCTTCCACCTGGTGCAGCATTTGCTGGGCCTGGTCGGCAGAAAAGTCATTGTCCTTGGTGAGCCAGGCAATCACTTGCGCGTGCGGCACAAAATGCCGGGCGACCATGCTGAAGACGAGCCGACCGTAGTGGCCCACATCGGTTCCGGCATCGAGGCTATCGAGCAGATGAGCCATCATGGGATCCTTGCGCAGTTCGTCCACGCCATCGTTTTCGGCTGTGGCGCGATCAGCGGAGCCACGCTCCGTCACTGCCGTGGCACTGTCATACCCCGGCGCGTTGGCGGCAGTGCTGGGAGTGGGCGGCTGCTTTAGCGCATCGGTATGCACCGCGCCGTCAGCCGCAGAAGCAGTGCTCGCGTGCGCATTGCGTGCTGCGGACGCCGTCGATGTGTCAGCGGCGTTTCGGTCAGCCTGCCGTTCTTCGCGCGCCGCTGTGGACTTTATGGAGGATGCCGTGTCTGGGGAGGACTCCTGGCCTTCAAACAGATTGCCCTCTTCGGCGGGTGTCTCCACGGCAGACGTTTGCCGGGAACTGACCGGCGCGACCGCCTCTGTCTTACTCGCGGGGGCGTCGGGTGTCGGGGTGTGGGCCGCTGCGTGTTTCAGGCGAGCCAGTTCGGCTTCGGCGCGTTCCGCGCGGTCAGTCGCTTCGCGCAGGGCATCGGCGGTTTCGTCGGTAAGGGTCGGGGTATCGAATTCGATGGTGCGTTCAGCCATGGGAAAACCTCTGGAGGGTGGGCACTGCTTCGCCCTTTGTTCGCTCGTGAAGTCAGACGCTCATGGCGCGGCACGCGTTGTCCCGCTTTGTTCGGTTCTGCGCGACGGCTTACGTGTAGACGGCAGAGCTACACTACGGTTATGCCCTTGGTGCGACGTTTCCTGTGCATGGGGCTGGTCGCCGGAATGCTCGGCTGCTCCAGCTCGCTGCAAACGCTGTCGGTTACAGCTGTTTCGCCGGCCACTGTGCTTGCGGGCTCCACCGCGGCCCTGCTTACGGTGACCGGAACGCAGTTCAACACGCACATAACTGTGGCACTGAACGGTACCTTGCTGCCGACGACCTTTGTTTCGCCCACTACGCTGATGGCGCAGGTGCCGGCAACTCTGCCTGTGGGCACGTATGCAGTGTCTCTTGTTGAAGACGATGGCGGAGTTGTGCCGACGGCGACGTTGGCCAGCAGCTTGTCGGTCCAGGTTGTTACTGTCCTCAAAAAGTAGAGTGAAGATGGAAGCAGCATGCGGGGTATTCGTGCCTGCATTGCCGGTGCCGTATCGCCGCTGCTGAAACGCCGTGGCGGCTACGCTCCGTGGGGCTTGCGAGTTCGCGCCGGACCGTGAGCATTGCAAAAACTTTGTTGCAAGAATGGCTCCTGTGCAGAGGCACGAACCGGGCCGGAGTGACGGCTTTGATGCGCGTTCGGTATTGGGCGGCGAGATGCGTTTATCGGCAGCACGCGGGACTTGGATTGGCCTCTTTGCAGGGATAGCATAGTAGGTGAGAGGGTTTATGGCCACCAGGGCAAAGTTGCAGGGCAAGGCCGCTGCGGAAAAAGGGTTAGTGGCGGGACCGGTTGAGTCGATCGCCGCGCCAGAGGCAAGCGATGAGCAGATGCGCACAACAGTTTTCGAAATATTTCGCCGTTGGGGCTACCTGCAGGCGTCGCTCGATCCGTTGAAGCAGTATCTGCCGCCGGAGCCGTTTCCGGTGGAGCTGCCGGATGGGTCGGACAGCATTGCCGCCGAGGCTCGGAGCTTTTATTGCGGCACGATCGCGCTGGAGTTTAGCCACATCGCCAGCCCGGAACGCCGCGAGTGGCTGCAGGCTGCCATGGAGCAGGCGTACGTGGAAACGCCGGAGCAGCAGGCGCACACGCTGACACAGCTCATCCATGCGGACCTGTTCGAGGGTACGATCCAGCAGCGCTACCTGGGCACAAAGCGGTTCTCGCTCGAAGGCCTTACGGCGCTCATCCCTTTCCTGGACCGCGTCTTTGAAGTGTCCGCGGGTCTTGGCGTGGAGCGCTGCACGTTTGCCATGAGCCATCGTGGCCGGCTCAACGTAATGGTCAACACGGTGGGCCGCAGTGCGACGGAGATCTTTACCAAGTTTGAGGATGTGGACCCGCGTTCGCACCTGGGCGGTGGCGATGTGAAGTACCACCAGGGCGCAACCGGGATGTACGTTTCGAGGCAGGGCCGTGAGGTTGCGCTGCACCTGGCCTCAAACCCGTCGCATCTTGAGGCCGTGGACCCGGTGGTGATGGGTCGAGCCCGCGCCAGGCAGATGCGGCTCGGCAAGGGTGGCCAGGCGCGCGTGCTGCCCTTGATCATCCACGGCGATGCCGCCTTCGCGGGCCAGGGTATCTGGGCAGAGACGCTGGATCTTGCGACCATTGCCGGCTACGAGGTTGGCGGCACGATCCAGGTGGTAGTCAATAACCTGCTCGGCTTTACGGCAGAGCCGCAGGAGGCGAATTCTTCGCGCTATTCGACCGATGTAGCCAAGCGTCTGCCGATTCCTATCTTTCATGTGAACGCGGAAGATCCCGATGCGGTGATGCGCGTCGCGAAGATCGCGGCGGAGTACCGCGCGGCATTTGCGTCGGACGTGGTGGTCGACCTCGTTGGCTATCGCCGCCACGGCCACTCCGAGGTGGACGATCCCACCGTGACGCAGCCCCGGCGGTACGCGCGCATCAAGGAAACAGCGCCGTTGCACCGCAGCTATGCGGAGCGCAGCGGTGTGGATGCCGGCGCGGAGATTGCGGCGATCCAGAAGCAGTTGCTGGAAGAGCAGTCGCACAGCAAGGAGGCGGAGCACGCGCCCGTGCTGAGCGAGCTGCCCGAGTACTGGAAGCCCTACCGTCCGGGCCGTATCACAGGCGATCTGG
Source organism: uncultured Terriglobus sp. (assembly GCA_964244665.1). GTDB lineage: Bacteria > Acidobacteriota > Terriglobia > Terriglobales > Acidobacteriaceae > Terriglobus. The sequence continues at coordinate 110,513 of CAXTJO010000002.1, read as the reverse complement.
ATGTGGAGACCGGGCTTTCCGCGGAGGCGGTGCGAGCGCTCGTGCAGCGTATCGTTGCCGCCCCGGCGGATTTCCACGTGCACCCCAAGGTTAAGGCCCTGCTCAAGCAGCGGGAGGAGATGGGTGCGGGTACGCGGCCGTTCGACTACGGCATGGCGGAGCTTGTGGCGTATGCGTCGCTGCTGACGGCAGGCACGCCGGTGCGGCTCAGCGGGCAGGACTCGCAGCGCGGCACCTTTAACCAGCGCCATGCGGTTTGGGTGGATACGGAGACGGAGTTGCGCTACTCGCCGCTGGCAAACCTGCAGCCGGAGCAGGCGCGATTCGAGGTGTACAACTCCATGCTGAGCGAGGCGGGCGTGCTTGGGTTCGAGTATGGCTTCAGCCGGGATTACCCGGAAGCGCTGGTGTTGTGGGAAGCGCAGTTCGGCGACTTTGCCAATGGCGCGCAGATCATCATCGACCAGTTCATCGCGGCGGGTGAGGCGAAATGGGGCCTGCAAAGCGGCGTAGTTTTGCTCTTGCCACATGGGTACGAGGGTCAGGGGCCAGAGCACTCCAGCGCGCGCATAGAACGCTACCTGCAGCTGTGCGCGACGGACAACATGATTGTTGCGCAGCCGTCGAATGCCGCGCAGTACTTTCATCTGCTGCGTCGTCAGGCACTCAGCCCGTTCCGCAAGCCGCTGATCGTGTTTACGCCGAAGAGCATGCTGCGCCACGCCGACGCGGTGTCGCCGGTCGCGGACTTTGCCGCACCGCGCTTTGAAAAGGTTTTGCTTGACGTTGAAGCAAAAGAGGCGCGCCGTGTGCTGGTGTGCACCGGGAAGATCGGCCACAACCTGCGCGTCGAGCGTGCCAGGCGCGGCGATACTTCGACCGCGATTATCTTTATGGAGCAGTTATATCCATGGCCCACGAAGGAGCTTGAGACTGTTTTGGCGCACTATCCGCAGGCCGAAGAGGTTGTGTGGGTGCAGGAGGAGCCGGCGAACATGGGTGCCTTTACCTATGCGTATCCGCTGCTCAAGCGCGCGTGTGCCGGTCGGCGTGTGCTGAGCATAAAACGTTCTGCTGCCGCGAGCCCAGCTACGGGATCGGCGAAGGCGCACGAGCTGGAAGAAAGGGCGCTGATTGAGCTGGCGCTGGGCAAGGCAAAGTAGGTGACCTAGGAGTAGACATCGCGGATAGGATCCTGCACCAAGGCCGCTATTAAAATTCGAATGCCAGCTTGGGAAGCAGCGTGGAGCGTGGCGATTGAGGTGCATTATCAATTGTGCTGGTTGTTGTTGCTGTAGTAGTTGTTGTCGTAGAACTGATCTGGTTTAAATTGCCGGGACTTACTGAAATCGTCTGGTAGGCCGTGCAGCGGCTAGCCATCGCAGACGCCCGGTCGATCTCCATTACATAAACGCTGCTCGGCCGCGCAACTGGCATACGACTGAATGACACAAACACGTCCGACTGTCGCGCGGAAGTCGGGAGGTACGCTACTGGACCCATGGACGCGTTACGCGGCGCGATCACTGCTGCTCCCTTCTGTTCCCAGGCGATGTTTGGTAATTCTTGTTCCTGGTAGCCTACCCGACGCAGTATTTCGCCCAGATCTTTACGCGTGTGCACGAGCACACAAGAATCGTTGGCCGGTGTAAGTGAAACGCGCAGCACCACGAACTCCGCTTTTTGCGACTGGGCGATGCAGGCATGCGGTAAGGCGCAAACTAGGACGGCGATGAGAATTGAGGGTCGTGTCATGGTTGATCCTTCTTGGGCACTGGTTGTGCAGGTGATTCCATGGTCAGGCCTTCTTCTGCCGGAATCGGAGTTGTCACAGAGTTCGGCATCTCGGCTTGAATTTCGGTTCCATACGATTGTGTGGCAGCAGCGGGTGCCGTGTAGTTGACATTGGTGTGCGACAACAAGGCGAACACTGCAGTCACCAGTCCGAGCGTCACCATTACCAGTCCCGGCGATGCGCTCTCGAGTGAACCCTTCCATCCCGGTGCCTCAATTGCCAAAGTGTAGTCTTGTGTTGCTTTGCGAAGCACATACATGGCACCAAGAAAAACGACAATAAAGGCCAACATTAACGCCGATGTTTTTACCACAGCTGCGCCCAGCGCGCGCATGTAGGCCAGGCTTGCGGCATGATCAGGCGATGCACCTCTTAATGCAATCCGGATCGCGAGACTGTATTCCATTGATTGGAAGACAAGGCTACCAATCGTAATCAACGCGGCGAGCAGTAGAATCCAGGCCGTGGCTCGCAACAACCGACGATCCAAGTCGTTGAGTGAAGCGGCAAGTTCGACGCGGTTTCTCACACCTGAAGGCGATTCGAGCTTCTGGATTTCGGCATGTTCGTCGGACACAAACGACCTCTAAGTGGCAGGCGCACTCTAGTGTTCAAGTAAGGTAGGCGCTGCGCCGCTGCGGCGCAAGCACATTCTTTGCGCGGACCGGCCTTGCTCCTTTGCGCATCTACAGGTGCATGAAAGCCATTGGGTACACATTGCCGTCGCCGATCGAGGCGCCGGAGTCGCTGCTGGACGTGCAGGTTGCGGAGCCGGAGATTGGGCCGCGCGACCTGCTGGTGCAGGTGCGCGCTGTCTCTGTCAATCCGGTAGACACAAAGGTGCGTGCACGCACCAGGCCACCTGAAGGTGCGGAGTTCAAGGTGCTGGGATACGACGCCGCCGGTGTGGTGTTGCGTCGTGGCCGCGACTGTTCGCTGTTCAAGCCGGGCGACGAGGTGTGGTATGCCGGGTCCATTGCGCGGCAGGGCACCAACGCCGAGCGACACGCCGTCGACGAGCGCATTGTCGCGCTCAAGCCGAAGTCGCTGGCCTTTGCCGAGGCTGCAGCCATGCCGCTGACCGCGATCACGGCATGGGAAATGTTGTTCGACCGGCTGGGCGCGGAGCCAGCCAAGGGCGTGCAGCTTGCACAACGTAAAGGCGTGCTGCTGGTAGTGGGCGGCGCAGGCGGCGTGGGTAGCATACTGCTGCAGTTGGCCAGCAAGCTGACCGGGCTCACCGTCGTGGCAACTGCCTCGCGGGCGGAGTCCGTGACATGGTGCCAGCAGATGGGGGCGCATTTCGTGATTGACCACCACCGCTCACTCTGCCAGCAGATGCGCGAATTGAACTTTGACGGGGTGGAATATATTGCTTCGCTGACGCATACCGAACAGCACTTTGCGGAACTGGTCGATGTCGTCGCGCCGCAGGGCAAGATCGTCGTCATCGACGACCCGCCGGTGCTCGACGTGAAGCCGCTCAAGCGCAAGTGCGCATCGCTGCATTGGGAATACATGTTTGCGCGCCCGGTCTTTGAGACGCCCGACATCCTGCGCCAGCACGACCTGCTGATCGAGGTGGCGCGTCTGGTCGACCTGGGCACGCTGCGCACGACGGCGACGCAGAGCTTTGGTGCGCTGACCGCCGCGAACCTGAAGCGGGCGCATGCGCTGGTGGAGAGCGGCACTTCCATTGGCAAGGCTGTTTTGGAACTCTAGGAGTTCGGCCTGTGCTGTCACCAGTGCATTAGTTTGCGCAGGACTGCGACAAGGCAAAGTGCCGTCGCGCAGCAGAGATTGTCACCGCCGCCGCGTCTTTTCTGCCGAGACAGCGTCTGAACCTGTGGAGGCCGGATGCATGCAACGCATGCGTGTGGTTTGCGAAGGACGGTTCCAACCATGAAGAAATCAGCTATCCGATGGATTGCGCAGGCTGCTATTTGCGTGGCTCTGGCGGCTACAGGCACCGCAGCACTCCATGCTCAGGATGATAGTGGTGCTCCGCCCCAGGGCCAGGGGCGCGGCGGGGGTGCCGGGCGTGGTCGCGGTGTGCGTGGCACGGTCGTGTCGGCCAGCGGATCGAACGTGGTGCTGAAGACGGAGACCGGCGAAAGCTGGACCGTGGTGGCGACCGACAATACCCGTGTCAACATCGATCGTCAGCCGGTCAAGCTCGCCGAACTGAAGGCAGGCGATGAAGTGATTGCCATGGGCATGCCGGACGACGCGAAACACGAAATCCACGCCATGATGATAGCCGGAGCCAGCGCGGCGCAGGTAGCTCGGCTAAGGGCAGATCTGGGCAAGACCTATATTGTTGGCAAGATTACGGCGGTGAACGACACCAAGTTGACCGTGCTGCGGGCAGACAAGGTGTCGCAGACCATTACGCTCGATGACAGCACCTCGCTCAAGCGCGGGGGGCGGCTCCCGGCGGAGTTTACGACCATCGGCGTTGGTGGTGGTTTTGGTGGTGGCGGCGGTGGAAATCGCCGGCGCGAAGGAACGCCGAACGAGACTTCTGGCGGCAATCCGAACAGTGCCGACGGTGGCGAGTCCATCACCTTGGCCGATGTCAAGATCGGGGACAACATTGCGGGAATGGGTTCGGTTAAGTCTGGTTTCTTTGTGCCGACCGAACTTCACGTCAACACGCCGCGCCCGCGCCCGGCACGTGGGGATGGCAATGTGCCTGCGGGTCCTCCGCCGCAACATTGATCTGGTACGCTATGCCAATTCAGGGCCGTGGCATCCCGCGCCACGGGCTTTGCTTGGGTGCCGACTTTTGCTGGCGAACGGCGACGGGCTGTGCACTTCAAAGCAGACCGGTTCTATTCGTTGCCACGCAGGCCCGCGCGTTCGCTGCGGGCCTGCAGCCTAAACTAGGACAGTGACGTTCGCGCCAGACATCCGTCCCGGTCGCAAGCCTGGCTTTCCCGCAGGCCCAAGCCTATTCGGTCGTCTCTTCACGCGCCAGCTTTTCGGCACAGCCCGGCGGCAGAGCCCTGCGGAGTTCATGCGTTCCGCCGCTACTGAATTTGGTGATCTCGTCTACTACAACGTTGCAGGACACCGCGTTTACCAACTGAACCATCCCGCGCTTATTGCAGATTTCTTCGGGAAAGACGCGCCGCATCATCATCGCAACCTCGTTATGCAGCGGTCGCGCGATGTGCTTGGTACGGGGTTGCTGACCAGCGAAGAGCCGCTGCATATGCGCCAGCGCCGGCTTGCAGGCCCTGCATTTTTGCGTGGCCGCATCGCCGGCTACGGCGACGTGATCGCTGAGAAAACCCTGACTCTGAGTGGTCGTTGGCAAAGCGGCACAATCGTGGACCTGCACGGCCAAATGCTGGAGCTGGCTCTGCGCATCGTCAGCAAGTGCCTGTTCGATCTGGATGAGTTTGAGGACTTGCACGCCATGGAGACCGCGGTTGCCAGTTTCATGGCCTTTCTGCCGCTGGCCTTCATCCCGTTTTCGCCTTGGGTGCAGGCGTCACCGCTGCCCAGCATGCGGCGGCTGCGGCGGAGCCAGCACTACCTCGATGACTTGATCTACCGCCTTATTGCCGAACGCCGTGCCGACCCCCGCGACCGTGGCGACCTGCTCAGCATGTTGTTGAATGCGGCGGACGACACGGGCGACGCCGAAGGCACGCAGCGCATGAGTGATACCCAGTTGCGCGACGAATGTGTCACCGTTATTCTTGCCGGCCATGAGACCACGGCCAATGCACTTTCGTTTGCGCTGCACCTGCTGGCCCACCATGCCGACGTGCAACAACGCCTGCACGACGAGGCCGTCGCCGCCCTTGGTACCCGCGCTCCCATCGCCGCGGACTATCCCGCGCTGGCCTATAGCACGCGCGTTTTCGCCGAAGCCATGCGGCTGTTTCCGCCGGTGTGGGTTACGGGCCGCATGTGCTCCGAGCCGTATGACGTTGCGGGATACCCGATTCCCAAAGGTGCAGCGATCATGGCACCGCAGTACGCCGTTCACCGGGACCCGCGCTGGTGGCCGGACCCGGATCGTTTCGACCCGGAACGCTTCACGGAACAGGCCAAGGCATCACGCCCGCGTAACAGCTATTTTCCATTTGGCGGCGGCTCTCGCCAGTGCATCGCTGAAGGCCTGGCGTGGATGGAAGGCACGCTCGCGCTGGCGGTCATCGTACGCGACTGGCAGCTGACGCCGGCACCCGGCAGCCCCGCGCAGCCCGTGCTGGACCCGGCGATCAGCTTGCGTCCAAAGCACGGCACTCCCCTGTTGCTTACCCGGCGTGGACGCATAACGGCCTGAAACGGCCGTATCTATCCGCCGTGCGCGACTTTTACCCGCATGCAGCTACCACGCCTTTTTGTTACCGCGCTTCTGCTTTCCGCCGGCGTAGCCTGTGCGCAATCACAGAACAACCTTGTCGGCTTCAACATTGGCGGTGAGTTCAATCCGTCAAACAGCCGACCGCGGCCGATACGCACATTAAACCAGCAGCAGCGCCGCGCTGGAGCTTTATTACGGCCGCGGCGTGCACGATTTTCACGGGCGCAGCTCTGGCTCGATGTTCCGGTGCCGGCGCGGATATCAGACCCGCTCAAGCTTTGGAAACCGATCGGCGTGCGTGGCGAGTTCCGCGACTTTTACGCCCTCTCGCAGCTTACGTTCTTTGTGCCTGTGGCGGGCCGCACACATACCATGGTCTTAGTGTCAGCGATGGCATCTTCGCTAGTTTAGAGACAAAGGCTTGTACGATCCCTCAAGTTTAATCAAGGTCGCTGACCATCAGCTGCTCTGACAGAGCGTTACAGGTGCCAGCAAAAAAGTTGATGCACAAGCGATTGCTTGTGCATCAACTTTAGCTTGCAGATTTATAGTCGCTGCCCGACGACGAGTTAGACCTCAGTTAATATGGCTAGGCCATGCGTTTCCGCACGAACCCTCCTACCATCCCCAGCAATCCTGTTCCCGCAAGTATCAAGGATGACGGCTCCGGAGTTACTGCAATTGGATCGTCTCCAAGAGCATCTCCAAAGGCGGTCACTGCGAACTGGAAAGAGTAAGTGGGAAGAGCGGCATTGGTGCCCGTGGAGTTCAGCACCACGACCAGATCGGCATTTGTGGGAAGAATTACCTGGAAGTCACCGCCGTCGTCGGTAATGTAGTTGCCGCTAAAGCCAGCGTCTCCGAGCCAGTTTGCACTCGGATGGCTCGCATCGTAGGAGTTCGCATACGCGCTGATGAAATAACTGGCACCGTTTGTGGGGTCATACGTGCTGATATCGAGGTAGGGCGCACCCGTGAAATTCGATGCGGTAAAACTAAGCGCTTGATAGTAATAGGTCGACGTGGTGTTGATCGCCCCGGGGTAGGACTCGGTGTGACTCCAGTCCTGAGGAATACTGTTTCGTGATGGACGCCCAAGCTGTGTGGGATTGGTGCCGGTCAACCGATAGTTCGTAATGATCGGAACGAATGGGTCGGCCTTGACCACGGATGCAAGGCTAAGAGAAAAGATCGCAGCTACTAGCATGTTTTGAATCAGTCTCATCGAGGTCTCCTGAGTACAGCTCGGTACGGAATGGGTCTGGCCTCCCACTGCGGGCCTACATCGTTTATTTCGTGGTAGCTGCAGACGTACTTGCGGCAGCCCTTGCGGCCGCCACCGCCGACTGCGCCGTCACAATGCCGAAACCGCTGTCACGGTCCACGCCCGCGGCCATGTTGTCGAGGGTTGTGCTTGTGAGAATATTGCGGATTTGCGTGTTTGTCAGCGTAGGATTGGCCGACTTCACAAGAGCCGCAACGGCTGCCACGTGCGGCGCTGCCGCGGACGTTCCGAAAAACGGATTAAAGCCGACGGTCTTGGTTACAACACCGTCTGCGCCCGCGGCGTCCGGCTTTATCAAAGTTTTGCCGCCGCTGGTCGAAAACAGGTAGTTGCCAGGCGTAATCGGCGAACCGTCCGGGTTGTAAAAGATCTTGCGTGGCCCGTCGGAGGAGAAGGTTTCATCGGGGTTCGTCGGGCCGCCCGTGAACGGGATCAAACCGCGATGTGCAGCACCCCAATATACGGCTGCGGTTGTGAACGTCGACGCACCGGCGTTGTGGCCGAAGGTAGCGCCCGAGGTCCCGACACTCAGCGTGCCGCGCTCTGTGTCGATGTGCATGGCACGGGGCAAACCGCTATAGAGCGCGACGACGATTTGCGAATTTGTGGTGAAAGGACTCCTGGTAAACAGGTATTCGAAGGGGTCCTGCGTTCCTGTCTGGGCATTGGTACTGAATGCCGTGATGCTGGTGCCGGCAGGGTTGAGCAGAAACATGTCGTAGTCGTTGCTCGATCCGCCCAGCGGGTCGGACCACTGCAAACCCACAAAGCTCGAGCCGACGGTCTTTAACACGTCATAGGTTTGTGGGGTGGCAACGGTGCCGAAATTCAGCAGCGTTGCGGTTCCACCCTCTGCGGTGTCGATGAGCGTGTTGGTTCCACCTGGTGTAAAGTCGCCTTCCCATGTTCCCGACGTCCCTGAACTCAGATTGCCGGAGTTTGCCGCGGAACTGAAGTACAGGGCTCCCGACGCTGTCACGTCGTTCACAGCCTGCGCGACCACACTGTCCTGAAACACACCTTCGTCGAAGTAGCTGACATCGTCCACGATGATGTCGCAACCGTAGGTATTGCGCAGTGTGCGGATGTTGGCCGCAAAGCTATCCTCGCCATTGTCCGCGGTGGCGAAAAAGAGCTTTGCATCCGGCGCGAGATCGTGGATGATTTCCATCATCGCCGTGCCCTCATTTTCGCCTGTGGTGGGGCCAGCCTGCCCGGGTACCACAAGGACATCGGCGGGTAAATCGCCGGAGGTGATGAGCGATGCAACCTGTGCCGGCAGCGCGCTGTCCGAGAGTATGCCAATCTTGATGCCCTGGCCCGTTACACCGGTCGGAAGCACCCGGTTCGTTCCCATCGCGATCGCTCCCTGAGAGAGAACAGAGCCCGTGTTGTGTTGGAACAATCCCGCTTCCCGCACAAACGTTACATCTGTTTGCTGGGCCAGCTTCAGCAGTTGCGTTTCGTTTACCTGCGCACGGATGTGACCGGTTCTGGCAGCGGAGGCCGGTGTGGAATCACTGGCCATCTCTGCGTTCACTTTGGCAACACTGTCGGCGAAAGCTGCCGTCTTATACCCCACTACCTCTACCGCAAATTTGCCGCTCGCATCATGCTCAAGCGCGCGCACGTAGCGGGTCATGTTCGCTGCAAGCTTGCCCTGCGACTGGCGCGATAACAACACCAGGTTCGACGACAACTTGGCCTCTGCCGGTGTGAACGATGCCTTGAATGTGTAGATGTCCCGCATCTGCTTCTGCACGTTCGGGTCGAGGGGAGCCTGTGCGAAAAGTACCCCGGACGACGCCGTCGTGACAGCGGCAAAAGCAAGCAGCAAATGGCCAGCAAACCCTGAGCGAATCATCATTCTCCTCAAAAAACGCACCAAAACTGAACGACTTTAGGTGAAATGGACAGAACCGTGCGCGACGTGCGCGAAGGTGTCATAGATGTATTACTGAAGTACGTGGAGCGTAACACAATGGCCGGTGGAAACAGCAAGTGAAGTGCAATCACCACCGTGTCGCTTCCACATGCGCACAAGAACCTTGTTTTTGCGGCAATGTAAGATATTCGAAGGTCGGGATAACGGCATCTTCGCTCCCCAGCGCAGCCGATCCTGCACCCCTGCAACATCCTCGGAGACCACGCACGTGACCAGAAAGCAGACCGCCGTCGTCCTCGGAGCCCAGTGGGGCGACGAAGGCAAAGGCAAGATTGTCGATGTGCTCTCTGAGCGCTATAACGTTGTCGCGCGCTACGCCGGCGGTCACAATGCCGGACACACCGTACTCGTGAATGGCCGCAAGTTTGTCCTTCATCTCGTTCCCTGTGGCGTGCTGCGGCCCGGCTGCAAAGGCGTTATCGGCAACGGCGTCGTCGTCGATCCTGCGGCTTTGCTAAGCGAAATCGCCATGCTCAAGGGCATGGGTTTGCCCATTGACGGCCAGCTCTTTCTCTCCAATCGCGCTCAGGTCATCCTGCCCTATCACCGCATGATCGAGCTCGCTGCCGAAACCGCCCCCGGCCGCACAAAAATCGGCACAACTCGCCGCGGCATCGGCCCAGCCTATGAGGACAAGGTTCACCGCAACGGCCTCCGCGTCGTCGACATGCTTAACCCCGCGCTCCTGCGCACGCATATTTTGAACGCCTGCCACGAAAAAAACCAGATTGCGGCCGCCCTTTTCGGCACCGAACCGCTGAACCCTACCAAAATTTACGAGGAATACGCCCGCTACGCCGACCAGATTGCCCCCTACGTTACCGATACCGCCGTTTTGCTCAACGACGCCATCCGCGCCGGTGAATCCGTGATGTTCGAAGGCGCACAAGGTGCTCTGCTCGACATCGACCATGGCACCTATCCTTTTGTTACCTCGTCCTCGGCCACGGCCGGCGGAGCTGTGATCGGCACCGGCGTCGGCCCCACCGCCATCGGCACTGTCATTGGCGTAACCAAGGCCTATGTGACCCGCGTCGGTGAAGGCCCCTTTCCCAGCGAAGACGCCACCGCCGCCGGCGACGAACTCCGCGCCCGCGGTCAAGAGTACGGTGCCACCACCGGTCGCCCCCGCCGTTGCGGCTGGCTCGACCTTCCGCTCCTTCGCTACAGCAACATGGTCAACGGCACGGAGTGGCTCGTCGTCACCAAGCTCGACGTTTTGGATACCCTCGCCGAGATCCCCGTCTGCACGGGTTATCGCATAGACGGCAGGCAGACCGATACCATCCCGGCGGACATGGCAGGATTCGGCAAAATCGAACCTATTTACAAAACCCTTCCCGGCTGGCGATCCTCCACTGCCGGCGCGCGCGACTTTGACGCCCTTCCCGCAAACGCCCGGCAGTATCTCCACTTTCTCGAATCCGAGTCCCTTGCCCGCATCGGCATGGTGTCAACCGGCCCGGACCGCGACGAGACTTTCAGTCTTCCGGCATTTTCCGAGGCGACTGGCGAAGTCGCCATCAGTCACGTGCCCTCCCAAGAGACCCACGCATGATCAGCTTTACCGTCCGCATGAAGTTTGCGCCAGAAGACCAGGCCGACATCCGTAACACCCTCCGCAACCTTGGCGCGGCCTCCCGGCAGGAGCCAGGCTGCGTCGCCTATGTCACGCACATCGTCGAAAGCGAGCCTAATACCGTTCTGATTTACCAGCAGTTTCGCGATGCCGAGGCGCTCGAAGTGCATCGCGCTTCCGGCCACTTCGAGCAGTACATGGCCAACGGGCTTTATCGCAAAGCACGCGAACGCACGGTTGAGACACTGGTGTCCATCGAGTAGCTTCGGATTCTGCCCCGGAGCAGAACCCTTCCGCTTCACCTCACCCCTTCGATTTTTGACGGGTTCGCACCCGCGGCGTACGATGCGATACGCTATGCCCATGCCATCTTGCCGTACGGCACGACTTCTGCTCGCGGTCTGTTTGGCCGGTGTTGCCTGCATCGCTGCGCCGTCGTATGCGCGCGCTGCCAGCATCAAGCCGCACCATGCCGGCAAGGTGGACCAACTCGCCATCGCCGGTATCGAAGACCAAATACGCAACGCGCTGCTGGCGGGCGACAGCGCCGTCCTTGACAAGATACTTGCAGACGACTTCCTCGGCATCAGCTCCAACGGCACCCTGTCTGACAAGCAGCAGTATCTTCGCCGCATCGGCAAGCACGAACATCGCTTCACACAGATTGACACCATCGAACGCAAGATACGGCTGCAGCCCGCGACAGCCGTCGTTACCACTACGGCAAATGTGGCCGGCAACCTTGACGGTACGCCCATTGCCGGGATTTTTCGGTATACCAGGGTCTACGCCCGCCAGCCTGGCGGTTCCTGGAAAGTGATCAATTTTGAGGCCACCCGCGTCTCTGGCAATCGCGGCAATGGCGACCTGAATCGTGGAGTCCCCATGGGCCGCTAGCCGCGCACTTTCAGCCGTGTTGTTTTCGCTTAGAAGATCTGCCGGTTGAGCGATCCGCTGTGCAGGCTCGACTCAAGGGTGTTGGATACGTATATCGGAGATGTAGCAGCATATCGGTCATTTCTTGCACCGAGATAGAGGGCGCTCACCAGCAGCCTGGAGCCGTGCTTCTAAGCCGGGCATCAGAGTACTTCAACTCGTGACAGGCTATCTGGACAACAATTCAGACCTGAATCGGCTCATCCAAACCCACGAAGTTGTAACGCTCGTCGCAGTGAGGCATATCACGCCTTTGCCAGCCCCAGGGCCTCTCGCAGCCTCTCCCACGATACGTCCAGCGTTTCTGGCAGCATCCGGGTCTCGCTCACCGTGGTCATAAAGTTTGTGTCTCCATACCAGCGCGGCAACATGTGCAGATGCAGGTGTTCGGCCACTCCGGCGCCAGCGGCCTCCCCCATGTTCATGCCCATGTTTACGCCCTCTGGCCGGTACACGGCCCGCAGCGCCGTTTCCATGCGTTGCGCCAGGAGCATCATCTCCGTTGCGCTTGCGGTAGACAATTTGGCCAGGCTGTCCGTTCGCTCATACGGCACGATCATTGAGTGACCGCTGTTGTAGGGAAACGCGTTGAGCACAGCAAAGTGATGTTCTCCCTGCATCAGGACGTGCCCCGCTTTCTCCGCAGCAGCACGCGTGAACCCGCCCACTGTGCTCGCCCACTGCACTGCCCCGATAAGGTTCAAAAACACCGAATCGTGGTCATTCGGGTAGCCGTCCAGTTCTTTCGGCACACCTTTGCGCCGCGGCAACTCCGCTTTTGTTACGTAGGCGTACCGCCACGGTGTCCATAGCCGATCCATCCCCGAAGTATAGCCATGCGCTGGTGGCCCTCGCAGATGAGGGCCTGCCGGAACTTTGCGTTTGTGCAGCACTCTCGCTTCCATGTTGCGTCGCATTCCGGCGTAGTAAATGCTCTTGTTTCTACCAAGACCTGCATTGACCCTTCCTTTTCAACAGGGCTATACTACGTTTGAGCTTGAGCAGGACCGCACCGGCCGCCAGCTACTCCAGTACATTTCGTCACGATTTGCACACGTGGCTCCGCAGCCGCGATGGCGTGTCGGCCTAACGAAATGCCATGGAGAGCCTGCGACTCGCAGCCCCGCTCCCGCGTCTGATCTATAGATCAACACTTCAATTCTGAAACCGAGAGCAAACCCCTGAGCACCGATCTGGAAACCATGCCTACCTCTGACACGGTCGATACGACCGTCACCCATAACGCACCCGAGACCGAGACTGCCACGACCGTTCACGCCACCGAGGCCAATGGCCCCGTGACCGACGCGGTCAGCACCCCTGAAGTGGGTGCCAACTACCTCGTCACGCCCGATCCCCAGGTTGCCACCGCTCCCATTGAAGGCTTTGCCGCCCACCTTGAGGCCGCCACCGGCGCCGACGATGTGGACTACGATATGGCCGACTTCGCCGCGGCACTGGAGAGCTTCGACCGCGAGCAGGCTGAAGACAAGGCGACCGCCGCAGCCGCCATGGAAGAGGACAAGGTCGTCACCGGCACCGTTATCAAGATCACCGACAAGCATGTTGTGGTCGATATTGGTCTCAAAAGCGAAGGCCTCATCCCCAAGGATCAGGTTCTGGATCACACTGGCGAGTCTAAGCTTGCCGTTGGTGATGCAGTGGAAGTTGTCGTCGAGCGTGAGGAGCAGGAGGGCGGATACCTCGTCAGCTACGAGAAGGCTCAGCGCCACCGCCTGTGGGACCAGCTCGAGAAGGCAGCAGCCGACAAGACCCCGGTCACTGGCACCGTCCTTTCTCGCGTCAAGGGTGGCCTCACCGTTGACATCGGCGTCAAGGCGTTCCTGCCCGGTTCGCAGGTAGAAATTCGTCCGGTGCGCAACCTGGACACGTACCTCGGCCAGCCCATCGACGTTCGCGTCATCAAGCTAAACAAAAAGCGCGGGAATGTTGTCATCTCGCGCAAGGAAATTCTCGAAGAGGAGCAGAACAGCCGCAAGGATGTCACCCTGCAGACCCTCGAGGAAGGCGCGATCCTGACCGGCGTCGTGAAGAACCTGACCGATTACGGCGCGTTCGTCGACCTGGGTGGCCTCGACGGCCTGCTCCACATCACCGACATGAGCTGGGGACGCCTCACCCACCCCCGCGACCTCGTCGGCGTCGGCGACGAGATCCAGGTCAAGGTCCTGAAGTTCGACAAGGATAAGCAGCGCGTCTCGCTTGGCTTCAAGCAGCTCACGCCTGACCCGTGGCTGGACGCCATCGAGCGTTACCCCATCGGCGCACAGGTCAAGGGTCGCGTACTTTCAGTCACCGACTACGGCGCATTTGTCGAGCTCGAGCAAGGAATTGAAGGCCTTGTCCACGTCTCGGAAATGACCTGGTCCAAGCGGATGAAGCACCCGTCCAAAATGGTAAAGCCCGGCGACGAAGTCGATACCATCATCCTCGCGGTGAACCCGAACGACCGCCGCATCTCGCTCGGTATGAAGCAGCTCCAGGACAATCCCTGGGAGCAGCTTGAGAACAAGTACCCCATCGGCGCAACCGTCGAAGGTCGCGTTCGCAACCTCACCGATTTCGGCGCGTTCATCGAGATCGAAGACGGCATCGACGGCCTTGTTCACGTCTCCAATCTCAGTTGGACCAAGCGCATCAAGCACCCGTCTGAAGTGCTCAAGAAGGGCGAAAAGGTTCGCGCCATCGTTCTCGGTGTCGAGCCTGAAAATCGTCGCCTTTCGCTCGGCGTCAAGCAGCTTGAGCCCGATGTGTGGGATACCTTCTTCGCGCAGCACCGCGCTGGCGATGTCGTCAAGGGTAAGGTTCTTCGCACCGCGCAGTTTGGCGCATTTGTCGAGCTCGCCGAGGGTGTCGAGGGTCTCTGCCACGTGTCGGAAGCCGTTGACGAAACCGGCAAGCAGACCACTCTCGAAGTCGGTTCAGAGCACGAGTTCAAAATCGTGAAGATGAGTCCCGAAGAGAAGAAGGTTGGCCTTAGCCTTCGCGGCGTCGGCGAAGAAGCCAGCCGCGAAGAGGTCGAAAACTACAAGCAGCCCAACCGCGGCGGCAATGACTCCGGCTCTTCTTCCAATAGTGGCAACTCCGGCAGTACTACGCTGGGTGACCTGCTCAACTGGAAGCGCTCCGATCGGTAAAACTACTTCATGCGTAAGGGCCACTCCTTTCAGGAGTGGCCCTTGTTTTGCAATGCAATATCCCTATGGCTTGGACTTGCGATTCTCCGTTAAGGACCGCCAGTCTGAGTGCCCTGCCTGCTGATCCAGATGTCAGCAAGCGGGGCTAGTTGTGCTCCGGCCTGTAACTGTGCTCCCGTTGTTCGCCGTTCATGTTGATGTAATAGGAGGCGGGGCGCTCCGGTGGGAATTCCCCGGCGGCGATCCTGGCCATGTTCTTCGATGCTTTACCGAAGATGTCCAGTTCTGCAGGTGCAAACGACTCTGGAGGAACGCCGGCAATCGCAACGTATCCCGGATCGTGCCCTAGTAGTTCAGAGATCTGATTCCATGCGTGAAAGGGAGAAGTCGTCGGAAGCAGAACAAATCTCCTCTTGGGCTCGGGTACGGCGAAGTAATACACCCAAATGGTAAGTGCGATGCAGTTTGCGCCTGTGTAAAGCAATTCACCTAAAGAGAACAGCCGTGCTGTATGGAAAAACGATCCAGATAGCAGCAAAGATACGAGCGTGATAAAGATCAGGCCAACGCTGAGGCCGAAGGTGCGACTACGCATGGAAAGTCCGAGAGGACGAATAGAGAAGCCAACGAAGGTGATGAGACTAAGAATAATCACGGTACTGCTTCGCTGAAGCTGAACCGCCGCGAGCGCAGTTGTGTCGTGGATACCCGGCTCTCTGTAAAGTAAGACACTTACCGCTAAAGCTATCGAGACGAAGCCTATCCAGCGATAAACAATCCAGCCCAACCGCTGCAATCCTTTAAGCGGTCTCAGCACCTCTTCAAAGATGGTATAGGTAAGCGCAACCGAACTGAGTGCCGCGAGAGCGTAGCACATCCAGTAGGTGGAGAAATAGACCTGGTACGCCGCCCGAGCAGAAAGTGTTCTGGTTGCTCGAAGCACAAGCAGCGTCGCATACGGTATGACTCGCCAGAGAATGATTGGCAACATAGGCCAATAGACCTTCAGCGTGCGCGAGCGGATGAGCAAAATGACCGCCGCTATGCTCATGACCACTTCACAGCTGCTAAGAAGGTTTGAAAATAGAACAGGCGACACGTGGAGTCCTCCCTTAAAGGATACTCAACTTCGTGTCGCCAGCCAATGCGATTTTGAAGCTACTGGTAGATGCCGCAGCCGTCCGGGGAGCTGACCGGGCACATAGGAACCGGGATCATGCCTGCTTTTTTCGTCGAGGGCATTTTGGAGGAATCCGGGTTCGCAATGGCGGCGCCGAGGCTAAGGACGGAGAGGGCTAGGGCGGCATTGCGGAGGAAAATCTTCATCGGTGTGTCTCCTGTATCTGGCATGAACTCACCAGGACAAGACTGACCTTATCGGTCGGAAACACGCACGTCCAGCAAATCCCGCTCATCAATCATCTTAAGAAGTCAACACATTACGAGCGTAATGTATGCAATTGCTTAACCGTGCACACATTGGTGTTTATTTCCTCAATTTTAAGTCAGTCACAGGGCTGATGTAGGTTTGGAAAAGATCAAGCCTCGAAATAGAGGTACTTTCGCCAGTTCGCGTCGGCTGAGCCGAGCATACGCATGATATGTCTTGAGGTATGCAGTGAAAATGGGCGAGGCTCACGCGTAAGTTTCATATCGGTAAGTTCGTGGAGCATCTGACTCCCTTTTCTCCGATTGCATTCGTGGCAGCATGCCACGAGGTTTTCCCAGGTCGAGGTACCTCCGCGCGATCGAGGCAGCACGTGGTCCAGCGTCATCTCGTTTGCACTTAAAACTGAACCGCAATACTGGCAGGTATTACGGTCGCGTAAAAGAATGTTCTTGCGGGACAGCGCACGCGTCTGGTGGGGAATGCGGCGGTATTCAAGAAGACGGATGACACTCGGCATCGGCATTTTAATGCGCGATGCATGCAGGGTGGCACCTTGCTCCTCCTCTGTACGTGCGATCCCTTTCAACACCAGCACGAGGGCACGGCGCGCCCCGCAAATGTTAATGGGTTCGTAAGAAGCATTCAGCACCAATACCGGCGTCTGCAGCGACGAACCTCCGCGCGGCCTCGTAGCGGTTGTCGTGTCGCCAGGCATGGCCATAGCGTGACAGCGAATGAGAGATTTCTGTTTGCGTATCTTAGCGGACATCATGACCTGAAACCCCCTTGAAGTACGTGCCGGACAAACGATGCTGTTATGGCGTGAGTTCTGTGCCGTGTCGCGAGATAGCCGTAAATGGGGTCGGCCAAGCGGCCACACCTGCATCCCAGGTGGTGGCAAGTCCGCGCTGCGTGCGCGCCAGTGTGGCAACGCGCACTGTAGCAGCACCTGCCTGCAACAGGACCCGAGTGCACTCTCTGGCTGTAGCTCCCGTGGTGTACACGTCATCAATCAGCAACACGTCAAGACCTCGGGCGTCCTGTTGAACAGAAAAAGCCCCACGAACATTTTCGCGGCGTTGGTGAGGCGTGAGATGACTTTGGCTTTCTGTACGACGGTTGCGGCGCAACAGGCCGTGCTGCAAAACAAAAAGTGTCGGACTGCCCGTAGACGAAAGGTGTCGCAGCGCCCAGGTTGCGAGCAATTCGCTTTGATTGAAGGCGCGCTTGCCGCGAAATAACGGCACGGCGACCACGTATACCGGCCCGGCACTTCCATCGCAGGCATGGTGAATCGCCGTCGCCAGCCTTTCTCCGAGCGGTTTCGAAAGCGCACGCACGCCGTCGAACTTGTGCAGGTGGATGAGTGATCGTAGGGAGCCGCCATAATCCCCGAAGGCTGCGGCACGGATGAAGGGGGGCAGATCCTCGGCGCACGCATCGCATAAAATCTCGTCGGAACGGGATAGCAGGGCGGCGCGGGATGACTCCATGGCAAGCGCCTCGCCGCAGCGCGTGCAGCCGGTGCAAGATGACGCATGCAGGTTGTTCATGCATTCGTCGCACACGGGAAACATGCCACTTTGAACCAGTGGAAGCGCGCACAGGCGACACTGCGCGGGAGCCAGCAGGCTAATGAAGACGTGAAGTGCAGCCAGCAAAGGTTTGGAGAATTGCGACCAATGATCGATGGACAGAAGTTTCAAGCCGCGCACAGTTGCCGATGCAGGAGGCACCGCGTCCGCGTCGAGATTCGGGTTGAACGCCTGTAGGAAGACGCACCTCACTCGCCATGTTGGCGCGGCACACACAGTACGCGCGGCATGTATGTGCAGTTTATACGCCGGCGGTCTTGATGCAAACCGGTGCTGGAAGGAGTGGCCGGTCGCGTATGCTGTTGAAAACGGGGTGGCGCGGAAGGCATCCAATGCTTGAAGCCAAAAGGTATGCGGTCTGCCTTGCGGCCCGTGTCTCAGGAGACCTGCATGAGCATGACGTCGTCTACTGTCCATGCGGTGCCAATCGCGGAAGTGACAAAGGCTGGAATGGCGTGCACCGTGCTTGCCCGATACCAGGCAACGCGTCAGCAGACAAGTGCCGCATGCGCGTCTTTGTCAGCAGAAGATCAGATGGTGCAATCGTGCGCAGAGGCTAGCCCGACAAAGTGGCATCAGGCGCATACAAGTTGGTTTTTCGAAACCTTTGTGCTGACCCCTTTTCTCGACGGGTATCAGCCCTTCCACCCTCAGTTTCGTTGGCTTTTCAACAGCTACTACAAGTCGCTGGGTGAGGAAATACCGGAGAAGACGCTGCGCGCTTCGTTTAGCCGACCGTCACTTAACGAAATTACCGGCTATCGTGCACATGTTGACATTGCGATGGATCGGTTGCTTTCAACGACAAGCGTTCCACACGAAGCGATAAAGCGCGTCATACTCGGCTTGCACCACGAACAGCAGCATTTGGAACTTGCTTTAACCGACATCAAGAACGCCTTTTTTACCAATCCACTACAGCCTGAGTACCGAGGAGGTGGGAATCGCTTGATGCCGGCACCACCGCCGCAGCATTGGGTTCACTTCGAGGGTGGGTTGCAGCACATTGGCGTGGATGCAGTAGACGATCCATTGTCGTTTGCGTTCGACAATGAATCGCCTCGGCACGCCGTGTATTTGCGTCCGTACGCATTGTCTTCGCGGCTGGTGACTACGGAAGAATATTTAAGATTTATGAACGACGAGGGCTACAGCCGCCCGGAGCTTTGGCTTTCAGAAGGTTGGGATACGGTCGAGCGGGAAGGCTGGCAAGCGCCGTTGTATTGGCAGCGTTGGCCTGCCGATGTGCATGGCTGGCGCGTGTTTACGTTGAGCGGTTGGCGCATGTTAGACCAGCTGCGAAGTACACCAGTGTGTCATGTGAGCCTTTTCGAAGCAGACGCGTATGCACGGTGGGCCGGTTGCCGGTTGCCGACTGAAGCGGAATGGGAGCACGCCGCAGAACTATCCAATTTGCTGGTAGACGCGGGCGACCTGCTGGAGTCCAGCGAATTACATCCAGCGCCCGCGCCAGATGATGCTGGAATGCAACAGATGTATGGCGGTTGTTGGGAGTGGACCGCGTCGCCCTACACCGGTTACCCGGGCTACTCTGCCATGCCCGGCGCGTTGGGCGAGTACAACGGCAAGTTTATGTCGTCGCAGGTGATCCTTCGAGGCGGCTCGGTGATCACACCGGCCAGTCATCTACGCAGTTCGTATCGGAATTTTTTCTCGCCCGCGACACGCTGGCAGTTCTCAGGCATCCGAACCGCAGAGGCGTTCCGCTAGTCGCATGAGCACGCAAGAAATTATTCGATCGCAGTCTGGTGACACTCACCCACCTGTAGAAGACTCTCCCATTGCAGAAGCCGCGCGTAAGGGACTAGCCGCAACCGGCAAATACCTGCCAGCGTGGCTGTTCTATGACCGGCAAGGCTCTTGGCTTTTCGAACAAATCACGGTAGCACCGGAATACTATCTCACGCGTACAGAGCGGGCGATCTTCGCGGCACAGGCCGAGAATGTTGTAAGTTCTGCGCGGGCACTATGGAGTGAGGCCAATCCGGACCGGGCCAACGGGTCGCTGCGTTTCCTGGAACTCGGTGCAGGTACAGCGACGAAGACCGGTATTCTGCTGGGGGCGGCGGTTCGTGTGCAGGGCCCGACTGATTACCTGCCCATCGACGTGTCTGCGACGGCAATCGAGGAGGCTTGCGCGACGATTGCCGCGGAGCATCCAGACGTTTATGCACATCCGCAGGTGGCGAACTATGTGACAGAGCGGCTGCGGATACCTGCGCACGATGGGCCAACGCTCGCGCTATACATCGGGTCGTCGATCGGGAATTTCTCCACGCGGGAGGCTGTGGCGGTATTGCGGAACCTGCGCGAGCAATTGCGGACTGGGGACTCGCTGCTGCTTGGGACCGATCTGGTGAAGGATACTGCGGTGTTGGAAGCTGCGTACTGCGATGCCGAGGGCGTGACCGAAGCGTTCAACCTGAACGTGCTGCGGCGGTTGAATCGGGAACTGGGGGCCAACTTCGACCTTTCGGCGTTTGAGCACGTCGCATACTTTAACGCGAAGGAGTCTCGGATCGAGATGCATTTGCGGAGCGTGCGGCAGCAGACGGTGCGGCTGGCGGGGTTGGGTATGAGTGTGGAGTTTCGGGCGATGGAGTGCATCCACACGGAAAACAGCTACAAGTTCACGACGGAGCGGATTGCTGAACTGCTGAAGGAGAGCGGATTCAGCGTCGAGCGGACGTTCCAAGACGATCTGGGATACTTTGCGGTGACGTTGGCGAGTGTTAGGTAGGACGTGTCTCTCTCCCCTTCCCCCTCCCCCCCTCCTGGGGCTGGCTAAATTCGTCATTCTAAAGGGTCGGGTTTGTAAAATCGTCATTTGGTTGGGCTTATGCGCAAAATCGTCATTCTATTGAGTTTGCGTGCCACACTGCCGGTTGCGTGGATTTTGAACGCCGGGTCGGCGTTTGTTTTTGCTCCTGTATCTAGTTTAGCGGCTCGGAATATATATCATGCCAAGTGTAAGTGGCTGATGCGATTGTAGTTAGGCCGTACAGGGGCTTGACAGCATTTCTACCGAGCAGGGGTAATGCCGCGTGCAAGCGCAGAGGATGGGCGGCGTCGCAGACCTGGTAGGCGTTCGGCATGACGAAGGGGAGTGCGGAATAACTCACCGGTCGTTGTCGTTCAGGGCGGTGTTCGATGTGGACCGGTATACCGTTTCCCAAGAGTCAGGCATGCATTGGATACTTAAGGAGCAAGGAGTGATTCTTGCGGAGAAGTTTTGGAGCTTGAATGGCCGACCGCCCGAATTTTGAACCTTCGACACTTGTGATTCATTCCAATCGCAGCTACGAGAGCCAGTCGAACTCGATTCTGTTTCCGATTCACCAGACGGCGACTTACATTCACGAAAGCGTGGGTGTGACGAAGGGGTATGGGTACACGCGGGGCGCAAACCCGACGGTGAATGCGCTGGAGCAGGCGATTGCGGCGATCGAGGGCACGGCATACGCGCTTTGCTTCCGGTCTGGCATGTCGGCCATCACGACGTTGTGCCTGGCGTTGCTGCACGCGGGCGACCATGTAGTGCTGTCGGAGGTGATTTACGGCGGGACGGCGCGACTGTTTCACCAAGTGTTGACCCATTTCGGCGTGGAGTACAGCTTTGCAGACACGGCGTCGGTGGAGGCGACCGAACGGGCGTTCCGGCCCAATACGCGGCTGCTGTTTTTGGAAACGCCGGCCAACCCGACGCTGCGGTTGTGCGACGTACGCGCGCTGGCGGACCTGGCACATGCGCGCGGCAACATTCTGGTGGCGGTGGACAACACGTTTTTGACGCCGCTGCTGCAGAACTGCCTGGAACTGGGCGCGGACATCGCGATGCTGTCAACGACCAAATATATCGACGGCCACAATGCAACGCTGGGCGGATCGCTCGCCACGCATGACGGGGTGATTACCGAGCGGCTGCGTTTTGTGCGGAAGATCATCGGCAGCATTCAGGCACCCTTCGATTCGTGGCTTGCACTGCAAGGTGTGAAGACACTGCCCGCGCGGCTGGCGCTGCATTGCGACCATGCGATGCAGATTGCGCAGTGGCTGCAGGCGCACCCGCACGTGGTGCGGGTGAACTATCCCGGGCTGCCATCGTTTCCACAGATCGAGCTTGCGCGCAGGCAGCAGAAGGCCTTTGGCGGCATGCTGTCGTTCGAGCTGGATGCGAGCAACGACGATTCCCTGCGGTTTATCGACGCGCTGAAGCTGTGTACATGCGCGGAAAGCCTGGGCAGCGTGGAGACGCTGGTGACGCATCCGGCGACGGCGTCGCACTGCGATTTAGACCCGGTGGAACGGGAGCGGCTGGGCATTACGGATCGGCTCATCCGGCTGTCAGTTGGCCTGGAGTCGCCAAAGGACCTTATCGCAGACCTGGAACAGGCCTTTGAGGTGATTGGCCGGTGAGTGAACGAAAAGGAGCCGAGCGCATGAACTGGCGGTCCAGGCTGATGCATCCACAGCGAAGCGCGCCGAAAGAGTTCGATTCGCTTGCCCCGGCCACGTACCGCGGATCGACGGTGGTGTTCCCGTCGCAGGAGTCTGTGCGTGAAGGCTGGCGTGCCCACACGGAAGGCTACAGTTACGGCATTTACGGCACGCCCACGACGCTGGAACTGGGCGCGCGCCTTGCGGAGCTGGAGGGTGCGCGGCACACCTTTCTTGTTCCAAGCGGGCAGGCCGCCATTGCACTGATTTATCTGTCGTTTTGCAAGGCGGGCGGCCATGTGCTGCTGCCTGCCACAGCGTATGGACCAAACAAGGAGATCGGCGCCGGCCTGCTGCGCCGGCTGGGGGTGGAGGTGGAGCTGTACGACCCGATGATGGGTGCGGAGATTGCGGGGCTGCTGCGCGCGGAGACGGCGCTGGTGTGGTGCGAGAGTCCCGGCTCCGTGACCATGGAGGTGCAGGATGTGCCCGCGATTGTGACGGCGGCCCATGCGGCCGGTGTTCCGGTGGCGCTGGATAACACGTATGCGTCGGGTGTGCTGTTCGATGCGTTTGCGCACGGGGTGGACGTGAGCATGCAGGCCTTGACCAAGTATGTCGGGGGGCACAGCGACATACTGCTCGGCTCCGTTTCCGTGGGGACGGACGCGGCATACACGCGTGTGGGTGAGGCGCACCGGGCGCTCGGCTTGTCGGCTTCACCGGACGATTGCAGCCTTGCACTACGGGGATTGCAGACGCTTGCTGTGCGTCTGGACGCGATGGAGCGGTCAGGCCTGCGCGTTGCACGCTGGCTGGCGGACTGCCCCGCAGTGGACCGGGTGTTGCACCCGGCGCTGCCTAGCTGCGAGGGCCACGCGTTGTGGAAGCGGGATTTCAGCGGCGCCGCGAGCGTGTTTTCGATCGTGCTGAAGGAGAGCGTTGGCGAGGAGCAGGTGCGGCAATTTGTGAACGCGCTCCAACTGTTCCGCATCGGTTGGAGCTGGGGAGGGACGGCGAGCCTGGTGATGGCGTACCCGACACAACGGCTGCCACGCTATAACAACGGACATATTGTGAGGCTGCATGTGGGGTTGGAGGATGCGGACGATCTGATTGCCGATTTAACGCGAGGTATGGCAGTGTTTGAGCGGCCTGTGGCGTTAGGTGGGAGTATGGGAGTAAACCAAGGCCAGGCAGTGCCTGAGGAATCGATTAAGCCCGACAGTTGGCAAGGAAGCTGACCTCAGGCGCATAAGCCCCACTGTTGGTGGGCGATTTTATGGCGTGATTAAAGCGTGCCTTTTCGAAAAGACCCGATTCATCTGGATTTGTCCGACACTCCTAACCTTCTTTAAAGAGGTTCTTCAATGGCCTTAGACCAGTGCTTTCTCCTGGAAGAGCAAAACGGTCCGGAGAAGCACCGCCTGAAGCCGTAACGCTTGCGCCTGCGGGATGTGTGCCGTTGCGAAGACCCGGGAGCTATTGCAAGGGCTGTATGGTATGAACCTTGAGCGACGATTTCTGGATGGAGCGGTTGCGTACGCGCAAGGCAGCGACAAAGCTC
This sequence comes from uncultured Terriglobus sp., assembly GCA_964244665.1. Classification (GTDB taxonomy): domain Bacteria; phylum Acidobacteriota; class Terriglobia; order Terriglobales; family Acidobacteriaceae; genus Terriglobus. Next base: position 86,481 of record CAXTJO010000002.1, on the reverse strand, counting down.
TCAAGCAAGGCGAGTGTGTAGGAAAAACGAAGACGCGTCAACAGCGATGATTTTTTCAAGGGACGACCTCATTGGTCAAAGCCGGCAGGGCCGGATGCTCACAGCATGTCGTGATTCACAGAGCCCGCGGGACATTGAAAATCGTCCGTAAGCACAGAATCGCTCGACCGAAAAACCTCTATCGGGAGCAACAACAACAACGCTGGGTAGCCTGCTGCATGACGAGGAGAGTATCGCGCTCTGGTGTGTGTGTCAAGACGGAAGTTCGGTTGAACCGAGCGCAGAAGTTTCACGCATGCCACAGAGACGTGGGGTGCGGCGGCAGGTGTCGCCTCTTTCTTTTCTGTTGGGCTTGAACGAGTGTTGACTCCGTGAGGTAGACGACTTACTCTCCCACTATGCTTTCCACATCAGCCACGTGTTGTTGTTGCTCTTCGCAGGTTTGTCCTGCTGAATTGAGCGGCTCTGCCGTGGTTGCGTGCTGCTAACGCTTCCGCAGCGCACTCAATAACCTGGCACAGATCTTATTGGCTGCTGTGACGCCATCCGTCTGCCTGCGTGGGTTCGTTTTGTTCGAAGTTACTGCACATTGCTGAGGACCCTATGCTGAAGCGCTTACCTGAAAGCCTTGCTGTTGCCGTTATTGTTTCTTCTGCGCTGTTGCAAGCGCAAACCTATAACGGCGTATTGCGCGGGGTTGTGTCTGATGTGAGCGGCGCGGTGTTGCCGAGCGCGAGCGTTACGCTGACCGATGAGGCGACGGGGCAGAAGCGCGAGACACGCACGGATGCAGCCGGGGTGTACGTGTTTAACGCGCTGCGGCCGGCGGTGTACTCGCTGCACGTGGAAGCGGCGTCGTTCAGCGATGCGGAACGAACGCATATTGGCATTGCGACGCAGGATTTTCTGACGCTCGATATCCGGCTGGGGGTTGGGACGCAGGGCGAGTCGGTGCAGGTATCCGCGGAGGCGCCACTGGTGGACAGTTCGACAGCCTCCGTCAGCACGGAGTTCGATCAGCGGCGGCTGGAGGATACGCCGGTGCTGGGCCGTAATCCGTACATTACGGCCAAGCTGTCCGGGGTATTTATCAACACGGGCAACCCGCAGTTCATCCGCTTTGCCGACCAGAACGGGACGTCCACCACCTCCGTTGCCGGTGGACCCGTGGCGAGCAACCTGTACCTGGTGGACGGGGTACCGATCACAGATACGAACAACCGGCCTGTTGTGATTCCGACGATTGAATCGATACAGGATGTTAAGCTGCAGGCGCTGACTTATGACGCGCAGGTGGGCCGGACGGGTGGAGGTGTGTTCAACACGCTGCTGCGGTCCGGAACGAACAAGATACACGGCAGTGTTTTTGGCGAGACGCGGCAGACGTCGTGGTTGGCGAACGACTTTTTTGCAAAGCGAAGCGGCACGCCGCGGCCTGAAAGCCCGTATTACAACTGGGGTGCATCGCTGGGTGGGCCCGTGTTGTTGCCGCATGTATACGACGGCCGGGGCCGTACGTTTTTCTGGATAGCCGCCGAGGGCTACATTCAGACGTCGCCATATACCGCGACGTTTGTTGTGCCGACCGCGGCCGAAAAGAACGGGGATTTTTCGCAGACCTTGAATGCGGACGGCAGCCTGCACGTGATCTATAACCCGTTCGACACGTTTACCGATGCAACCGGCGTGCACCGGCGACCTTTTGCAGGCAACAGAATTGCCTTGCCGGATCCGGTGGGCCGTGCGATTGCGTCGTACTACCCAAGCGCGGGGCCAGACGGCACGTTCACAGGAACGGACAATGTGCGCGACCACGCGCAGCAGGTGACAGCCAAGCTGGACCACCAGGTGCGGCCGTGGTGGGCGCTGAGTGGGTCGTACATTTTCTATGAGGCGCTGCAGCCGCTTGGGAATCCGCTGCACACGCTGCCGGGGAGCTATTCCTACACGTTTCATCGGCAGGTGGACGCGGTGCAGGTGAACAGCACATTTGTGCTGAATCCGACGACGGTCGTGACGGCGCGTTATGGCACCAACCGGTTTCCGAACCTGATTGCAGAGGTAAGCCAGGGTTTCGATCCGACAGCGCTGGGATTTCCCGCATCACTTACGAGCCAGTTGCAGTCGAAATTTTTCCCGACGATTTTTCTGGCGAATCATGACCAGCTTGGACAAAACACAAGCCAGCTGGATAACTGGAAATCGCAGCAGTTGAGTGCGACGCTGGCCAAGACGGCCGGGCGCCACAATGTGACTGCCGGGACGGAGTATCGCCGGCTGCGTATGAATTTTCAGGATTTTGGCAACGCGCCGGGAACCTATACCTTTTCCGGCGCATTTACCCAGGCGAATCCGAACGCGTCCGATGGACTTTCCGAGTCGGACGTGGCCGATCTTTTGTTGGGAACGCCGGTTGCCGGGCAGATCGACCTGACGACGTTGCTGCACACTTACCTGGACTACAGTGCGGTGTTTGTACAGGATGATTGGCGGATTCATCCACGCCTGACTTTGAACGTGGGCCTGCGCTGGGATTCAGAGAGCGGCTTGAAAGAAGACCAAAACCAGCTTGCGGTGGGCTTCGACCGGACGTCTCACAGCACGCTTGCCAACGGCGCGCAGGTGTCGGGTGGCATCCTGTTTGCCGGAGCTGGCGGCAATCCACGCGATACAGGCGACCTGTCGCGCGCGAAGTTTGCACCACGCGTGGGCGCGTCGTTCCAACTCGACCAGCGTACGGTTTTGCGCGCGGGTTACGGTATTTTGTATGCCCCTGTGCGGTACGACCCAGTTGCGTCCGTTGCGCCGGGCTACACGCAAACGAACTCCTTTGTCGCGAGTACGAATAACAATCAGACGCCGGCGAATACGCTCAGCAACCCGTTTCCGCAGAGCCTTGCGCGTCCCGTGGGCAACACGGCGGGGCTGCTAACCGGCATCGGCAACGCGGTAACGACCTATGACCGAAGCTTTCACGCGCCGCGGGTGCAGCAGTTTTCCGCGGGTGTACAGCGAGAGCTGCCGGGGCATATTGCGCTGGATGCGGAGTATATCGGTACTCGGGGGGTGAATCTTTCGCCGTCGCCCACGGGCAGCAATGCCGTAAACATCAACCAGCTCGATCCGTCGTTCTTCGCTGTGGGCGGCTCACTGGGTGACGCAGTGTCGAACCCGAATTACATTGCCGGGGGCGCCGGCATCATCGGCCAGCAGACCATTGCGCGTTCGCAATTGCTGCGGCCGTTCCCGCAGTTCACGTCCGTGAACCTGCTTTTAAGCTCAGCGCATTCGGACTACGATGCGCTGCTGGTGAAAGGAGAGAAGCGCGCGGCACACGGATTGAATCTGGTGGCGTCCTTTACGTGGTCGCGTAACCGGGATTCGTCGTTTGCAACGGCTAACAGCATTCAGCCTACCGGCGTGACCGCGCCGCAAAACGCGTATGACCTGGAAGCGGAGTACTCCTATGCCGTGAACCATGTGCCATACCGCTTTGTTGCGGGCGTGATCTATGACCTGCCGTTCGGCCAGGGTGAGCGAATTCACACAGGCACCCGCTGGGCCGATGAAGTGATCGGTCACTGGCAGGTGAATGTGCTGCCGACGTTTCAAAGCGGCTTTCCCGTGACCATCCGGCAGACAAGCAACCCCAACAGCTCGATTGCGGGCAATGCCGTCCAGCGGCCCAACCTTAATCGGGGTGTTCCGCTGGGCACAAATGGCAGCCTGTTCGAGCGGTTGAACGGCTACATCAACCCGGCAGCATTCAGCACGTCAAATGCGTTGACATTTGGCACTGCGCCGCGCACGCTGTCTTTACGTGGTCCGGGGTATGAGAACTGGGACATGTCCGTGTTCAAAAATGTGCCGGTGCGCGACCGGGTAAATGTTCAGTTCCGCGCGCTGCTGTTTAACGCATTGAACACGCCCCAGTTCGCCGGCCCGAACACGGCGTTTGGAAGCAGCAATTTTGGGAAGATTACCGCCCAGGCGAACTTTCCGCGCTACCTGCAATTGGGCCTGCATATTCGTTACTAGCCGTTGTAAAGAGCGTGCGTGCACCTGCATCGGCGGGGCAGTTCGCGGGGAGTTTATGCCAAACGATGTGTCAAGACGATCTCTGCTGAAGCTGAGCACAATGTTGCTGGCGACAAAGGCAGCGCCGATGAGAGCCGCCGGCGACCTGCTGGGCAGGCCCGATGCAGAACCGACATATCTGAACCTAAATGAGAATGCGTTCGGTCCTTCAGAGCGGGTGCGGCCTGCTATCGAGCGCTCGCTGGCATTGCTGAACCGTTACGCGGACCCGGGAATCGCCCGGCAGTTCGCAGAGCAAGTTGCTGCGTATGAGCGAGTGCCCGTGGAGCAGGTTCTGCCTGGCGAGGTACTTGGCGGACTTGGTCTATACCTGGGAAGCGCCGGTGGCCCGGGTGGGGAGTTTGTGTACTCCACGCCGGGGTACCTGGCGCTGGTAGACGCAGCGGCGCATGTTGGTGGTGTGGGTGTCGCTGTACCGCTGAATGCGGCGTTTCAGAACGACCTGCCCACTTTGCTGGCCCGTGTGGGCCCCAAGACGCGGGCAGTGTATTTGATCAATCCGCACAATCCGACGGGGACGTCGAACGACCCATTGGCATTTCGCCGCTTCCTCACAGATGCGTCGCACCATGCGCCGGTGATTGTGGACGAGGCCTATCTGGAATACAACGCCGATTTTCATGCGCGGTCGGCCGTGCCGCTGGTGCGCGACGGTGCGAATGTGCTTGTGTTTCGTACGTTCGACAAGATTCGCGGACTTGCCGGGCTGCCCATGGGATACACGCTGGGCCCGCGCCCGCTGATTGAGGCGCTGAAACAACAAGGGCTGGGGGACGCGGAAGGCCTGGGCAGGGTGAACCTGGCAGCGGCAAGCGCGGCACTGAGTGATGACGATCATGTGGTGCGCGTGCGCGATGCCGTTACCGCCGAACGTACGAAGTGGCACGCCGTTCTGGATGGCCTGGCCCTTCGTCACACGCGGTCGGACGCCAACTTTGTTTTCTTCGATTCAGGTCATCCGCATGCGGAGATTGCGGCACGTTTGCGTCGGCAGGGTGTAATGGTAGCGCGGGCCTTTCCGCCCTATGACACCTGGGTACGCATCACGATCGGTCTGCCGGAAGAAAATGCGATGGCGCAGCGTGCGTTGCGGGCAGCGCTTTCACTGTGAACTAACTGAATCTGACGCGAACGTCTGCGCTATCGTGAAATAGAGTCCTTCGTTTTACGACGGGGAGACGGAGCAGTACCCGAATTTAGCGGGTGCGTGGTACTGCCGCCCCGGGCTGGAGCAGGGCGATGCGGTAAATGCCCGAGCTTGCCGCAATGTAGAGGGTGCGGCGGTCGGTACCGCCCCAGGTAACGTTGCCGACGGCCTCCGGAACCGGGATGGTGGCTAGGTGAGTGCCTGCCGGAGAGAAGATCCAGACGCCCTCTGGGCCGGCACTGTAAAGGTTTCCCAGGGTGTCGACCTTCATGCCGTCCGGTGCGCCGCGGTGTGCGTAGGTGCCGGCATCGAAGAAGAGTTTGGCCTCGAGCAGGGAGCCGTCCGGTGCGACGCGGTACCGCATCCATTGCATCTGCGGCTCGGAGTTGCTGACATAGAGGTACTGCTCGTCCGGTGAGAACGCGAGTCCGTTCGGCCTTGGAAGGTCGCCGATGAGGAGTTGCAGTTGGTCCCGCCGGGGGGCGGCGTGGGGTGTCTGCCGGAGTGCGTTGGGAATGCGATAGACGCCGTTGACCCGGAGCTGCTTGCCGGGGTCGCTATCCCCCTGGGTCGGCAGGCCGTAGGGCGGATCGCTGAAATAAAGGGAGCCATCGGACCGGTAGACGAGGTCGTTGGGACTGTTGAGCGGCTTGCCCTGGTAGCTGTCGGCCAGCAGCGTTGCGGCCTGGTGGAAGTCGGGACGTCCGGGGGCGCTGCCTTCCAGCCGCCACACGTTGCGGCCGCCGTGCCCTGCGACGGTCAAACGGCCCCGGCTGTCGAACACCATGCCGTTCGAGCCAGGCTCCCTGCCGCCGAAGGCCGCCGTGCCCCGGTAACCGCTGGGTTGCAGCGCCACAGATGTGCCCGAAGCGGGGTTCCAGCGGCGGATGCTGTTGCTGACGACCTCTGCGAAGAGCAGTTCGCCGGAAGGGAGCCAAAGCGGGCCTTCTGTCCAGGAGAAGCCACCGGCTGCCTTTTCCAGATGTGCAGTGGGGGGCAGAAGCAAGTCGGCAGCGGGGTCGAGACGCTGGATGGGCGATGGAGCGTCAGGCGCTTGCGGCAGGGAGGGCTGCGACGGCACGACAGGACCAAGGGGTGCAAGCATCGTTGCACCGAGCGCCAGCGGAAGAAGGTGGGTACGAATCACGGTGTGTCCTTGGGCTGCAGTAGCTGGGCTAAAGCGAAACGCCGCGTTTCCAGGGAATGAAGTCGTTCTGGCCCAGCAACTCGGCTTTGGTGAGGGTAGTGCCGCTGGCAACGGAAAGCATGGCCTCGAGAAGTGCGTCGCCTGCCTGATCGACGGTCGACTCGCCGCGGATGATCGAGCCCGTGTCGACATCGATGATGTCGGCCATGTGTTCTGCGAGGCGTGTGTTGGTGGCGACCTTGAGCACGGGTGCAACAGGATTGCCGGTGGGCGTACCCAGGCCGGTGGTGAACAGGACCAGATTTGCGCCCGCGCCCGCCTGTGCCGTGACGCATTCGACATCGTTGCCGGGGGTGCAGAGCAGGTTGAGGCCGGGAGAGGCGATTTGTTCGGGGTAATCGAGCACGCCGCGGACGGGAGATGTGCCGCTTTTGCGCGCGGCGCCTGCCGACTTCATGGCGTCTGTGATCAGACCGTCCTGGATGTTGCCAGGAGAGGGGTTCATCTCAAAGCCGGAGTGGACTGCCTTTGCGCGCGCGTTGTAGTCGCGCATGAGTTGCATGAAGCGTTCGGCGTCGGCCGTATGAACGCAGCGGTCGATGAGGTTCTGCTCCATGCCGTGGAGTTCGGGAAACTCCGAGAGGATCGATGTGCCGCCGAGCGCGGCAAGCAGGTCTGACACGCGCCCGAGAGCGGGGTTGGCGGACAGGCCGGAGAAGCCGTCGGAGCCGCCGCACTTGAGCCCGACAACGAGCTTGCTGAGCGGTGCGGGTTGGCGGGTGACGCGGTCTGCCTGGGCGAGGTGTTCGATGGTACCGGCGATGGCGGCGGAGAGCATGGTGCTTTCCAAGCCGGACTGCTGCTGATCGAAGAGGAGCACGGGCCGGGTGGAGTGTGGGTTGCGGCGGCGCAGCTCTTCGAGCAACATTTCTCCCTGCGCGTTCTGGCAGCCGAGGGAAAGCACGGTTGCGCCGGCTACGTTGGGGTGCTGGATGTAGCCGGCGAGCAAACCGCAGAGGGCCTGCGAGTCCTGCCGGGTTTCGCCGCAGCCGCCGTCGTGGGTGAGGAAGCGTATGCCGTCCACGTTGGGAAAGAGGCGCTCGCGCGAGTATTCGGACGGGTGCGGCGGGTTAGAGCCGGGGCGGGCATAGCGGTCGATTAGTGCGCGAACCTGTTGGCGGTAGGGCCGGGGACGGCCGTAGCCGAGTTCCTCCTCCATGGCCTCGCGGAGGGCGTTGATGTTGCGGTTTTCGCAGAAGACAAGCGGTACCACAAGCCAATAGTTGCGTGTGCCGACCCGGCCGTCGTCGCGGTGGTACCCGGTGAAGGTACGGCCCTGCCAGCGGCTGATGTCGGGTGCCTGCCAGGGGGCGGGCAAACCCTTCCAGGCGTACGGCCCTGCCTGATGTTGGACGTTGCGGGTGCTGAGCAGGCCGCCGCGTGCGATGGGTTCACGGGCTCGCCCCACGACGACGCCGTACATGACGACTTGCTCGCCGATGGCGAGATCGACCAGGGCGAATTTATGCTTCGCCGGGATTGCACTGAGCGGGCGATAGATAACGCCTGCCAGGGTCAGTGGCTCGTTGGCGACCAAGGCGACCAGCGCAACGGCGACGTTGTCTCGTGGGTCGATCTGGAGGAGCTTTTCTGGGGTCATAACAACAGTGTTCGACTGATCCATTGGGCTGCGAGGCTGCCGGCAAGTACTGTTAGAGTACAGGCGCAGCAACGAAAATACACGGCACCTGTAGAACAGCATTTTAGAGCCGTGGTCCTCAGAGCCAGCGTCTAAGATGGAAAGATCGCTGACGTGGAGTGATGTGACGCGAATGACGAACAGCACCCTTTCCCGTGAAGTTGAATGGACCGAGGTGAAAGCACCCGAGGTTAAGACACCTGAAATCAAGGTAGCGAAAACACCCGAGCCGCCGGTGTTTGCCACGGTTGCGGAGGAGCGCTTGCACCGGAAGCAGCGGCTTGCGTCGGCGTTCCGGCTGTTTGCGAAGTTCGGCTTCAGCGAGGGTGTTGCGGGGCACATTACGGTGCGCGACCCGGAGCACAGCGACCATTTCTGGGTGAATCCGTTCGGCATGCATTTTGGCCATATCCGCGTGTCGGATCTGGTGTTGGTGGATGAAGAAGGTCGCGTTGTGGAGGGCGAACGGCCGATTAACGAGGCTGCGTTCGCGATACATTCCCGTGTTCACATGGCACGGCCCGACGTGATTGCGGCGGCGCATGCACACTCGCTTTATGGAAAGGCATGGTCTTCGCTGGGCAGGCTGGTGGACCCGCTGACGCAGGACGCGTGTGCCTTTTACGAGGATCACAGCCTGTATGCCGACTACACCGGGGTGGTGTACGACATGTCGGAGGGCGATCGCATTGCGCAGGCGCTGGGTCCGCACAAGGCGTGCATCCTGCAAAACCACGGCATGCTAACAGTGGGGCAAACGGTGGACGAGGCAGCGTGGTTTTTTATTACGCTGGACCGGACGTGCCAGGCGCAGTTTTTGGCAGAGTCGGTGGGTAAGCCGGTGTTAATCTCGCCGGAAAGCGCGCGCATTGCGCACCGGCAGGTGGGTAACCCGCGGGTGGGCTGGTTTCAATATCAGCCGCTATGGGACATGATCGTCCGGGAGCAGCCTGACTTCCTTGACTGACACGCTGACACATCGCTGCTGCGGGATTCTGCGCTCGCTTGTGTTGTTGCCATTGCTGCTTGCGGGCTGCAAGCAGAAGCGCGACCCGAATGTGCTGCGCGTCGGCGTGAGCCCGGTGCCGCATGGCGAGATTCTGGAGCAGGCGATTGGACCGCTGGAAAAACGCGGTGTGCACGTGAAGATCGTTAGCTTCAACGACTACATTCAGCCGAATCTTGCGTTGGCTTCCGGTGAGCTCGACGGAAACTTTTACCAGCACATCCCGTTTATGCAGCAGTTCAACCGCGACCACGGCACGCACTTTGTCGCGGTGACAAAGATCTTTATCGCACCGCTTGCCATCTACGCCGGACGAACAAAGTCGCTAGCCGCGCTGCCGGCAAAAGCTATCATCGCAATACCGAACGATCCGGTGAACGCGGCACGATCGCTGATGCTGTTGCAGGCGGCGGGCCTGCTGCAGCTTCGGCCAGTGCCGGGCGGCCAGCCCACCGTGCAGGACATTATCGGCAACCCGAAAGGGATCGAGATTCGAGAGCTGGAGTCGGCGCAGGTGCCGCGTGTGCTTGCCGACGTCAACCTTGCGGTCATCAACACGAATTACGCGCTGCCCGCCGGCCTGAACCCGGCGAAGGACGGGCTCTACCGGGAGACACCGGAATCGCCATATGTGAATGTGCTTGCGGTGAATGCGGGCCATGAGAACGACCCCGCCATCCGTGCGCTGGCGGAGGCGCTGAACACGCCGGAGCTTCGCCAGTTCATCCAGACCAAATACAAGGGTGCGGTGGTTGCCGCGTTCTGAGCCGGGAGCCAGCCATGCACATGACAGGAACCGCTTGATGCAGGAAGGGCCGGGCACACAGCGGGGTGAAGCGCCGGTTCTGCTGCTTCGCGGTGTTCGAAAATTTTACCTGCAGGGCAGCCAGCCGGTGGATGCCCTGAGCGGGATCGACCTGGCGGTGCATCGCGGTACCATTCAGGGCATTATCGGATTCAGCGGCGCGGGCAAGAGCACGCTCTTGCGCTGCATTGCCGGGATCGAGCGGCCCGATGCCGGCCACATTGTGGTTGCCGGAACGGATCTGTCGCAGGTGGACGGACGTGCGCTGCGGCAGGCGCGGCAGCAGATCGGCGTGGTGTTTCAACACCTGAACCTTCTGCGGTCTCGCACGGTGGCGCGCAACATTGCGCTGGCGCTGGAGCTTGCCGGACGGTCGAAAGATGAAACGGAGACGCGTGTTGCCGAGCTGCTGGCGTGGTTCGGCCTGGAAGAGAAAGCAGGGCAGTACCCCTCGCAACTTTCCGGCGGTCAGCGGCAACGGGTGGCGGTAGCACGTGCGCTTGCGCTGCGGCCCGCGGTACTGTTGACGGATGAGCCAACGTCCGCGCTTGATAATGAGACGACGGCGTCTGTGCTGAACCTGCTGCGGCGGGTACGCGACGACTTTGATGTGACCGTGCTGCTGATCACCCATGATCTTGAGGCGGTACGCGCCATCTGCGATCACGTGGCGGTGCTGGACGGTGGGCGCATCGCGGAACAGGGACGCATTGAGGACGTACTGCTGGCACCGGCGAGCCAGGCCGCGCGGCGTTTGCTGCAGACCCCGGTGGCGCTGCGGCTACCCGCAGCAGGGAACGCAGCGGGGGATGATGCCTTTTGCGTTGTGCTTGAGATTCGGGTGGTGGGCGCGGTTGCCGCAGAACCCCTGCTGTCGCAACTCACAACACGGTACCGCGTTGAAATCAATATTCTGCGGGCTCAGATCGACCGGCTGAATGAGACGGCATACGCCTTTTTTGTAATTCGGCTCTCGGGTGAGCGGGACGCCGTGCGGCAAAGCCTTGCGAGCCTGGAAGAGAAGGGCATTGCCGTTACCCATGTTCCGCAGGAGGGCGCAGGATGAGCGAGACCGCTGGTTTGCTGTGGCAGGCGACACTGGAAACCCTGTACATGGTTGCAGTGTCAGCCATTTTCAGCGGGCTTGGCGGCCTGGTTGGGGCGGTGCTGCTTGTGGTGACGGACAGGGGCGGTGCGGCGGCATCTCCGCTGGTGCACCGGGTGCTGGCTGCGATCGTGAATGTGGGCCGGAGTGTGCCCTTTATTATCCTGATGGTCGCGGTTGTGCCGCTTACCCGCGTGCTTGTGGGCACGTCGATAGGAACGACCGCCGCCATTGTGCCGCTTGTGCTTGCGGCTATACCGTATGTTGCCCGGCTGATAGAAAGTGCGCTGCTGGAGGTAGACCACGGCGTGATCGAAGCAGTGGTGAGCATGGGCGCGACCCCGTGGCAGGTGATGACCAAGGCCTACCTGCCCGAGGCGGTGCCGGGCATCGTGCGCGGACTGACCATTATGCTGATTACGCTGATCAGTTACTCCGCCATGGCGGGCGCGGTGGGCGGCGGCGGGCTAGGCGACCTTGCGATCCGGTACGGGTACCAGCGCTTTCGGCTGGATGTGATGATCAGCGTGGTGGTGGTGCTTGTGGTGATGGTGCAGGCCGTTCAGTTTGCGGGGGACCGGGTGTCCCGCTATTTCGACCGGCGATAGCTCCAGCCCGCCGCTGGAGCCAGCCCGATTACCCCAGCCATTGGGGATTGTTGATTGTGCCGTCGTAGATATGCGACGACTTGTACGCCTCAAACTTACCGTCGCTGCCGACCGCCGCTGTTTTACGCAGGACAGCGATCTTTTGCGCATCGTCCATGGGGCGAAAGTTGCGAGCAACGCCGAGCGCCTGCTCCAGAATGGCCATGGAGTCGCAGCCGGTGATCGTTACCGTGACGGGGGTGCTCATCGCGTAGTGGAGGGCTTCGGTGGCGGTGACGGTGTTCGTTTTCAGGATGAGGCCGTTGCTGAAGGACTTCATTCCCAGCACGGCCATGCCATGCTGCCGCGCTACCGGGAGTACCTTTTGACCGAAGCTGTCGAAATGATCGTCCAGGGCGTTCACTGGCATCTGCACCGTGTCGAAGACAAAGCCGTGTTTGTCTGCCGCCTCGATCATGTTGAGGTGCATTTGCGGACCCTTGTGCCCGGTAAAGCCGATGTGGCTGATCTTGCCCCGCTCGCGTGCCTCACGCAGCACATCGACCACGTAGCCCGGCTGGAACGCCTGTTCGCCATCGCCCGGACGAATAACCTCGTGAATCTGTACAAGGTCGATGTGATCGGTGCGAAGGCGCTTGAGCGATTCGTCCAGCTGCTGGCGTGCCGCCGCGCCGGTGCGCCCGTCCAGCTTTGTCATGAGAAAGGCCTTATCGCGATAGCCGCCGGCAAGCGCCTTACCCATGCGGTCTTCACTCACGCCGTCGTTGTAATCCCAGCAGTTATCCAGAAAATTGATGCCCTCGTCGAGGGCACGGTGGATGATCGCGATCGCATCCTGTTCTGTAACTTTTGCGAGACCAAGGTGGTAGCCGCCGATGCCCAGGATGGAAACCTGTGCGTTTGACCGGCCGAGTTGGCGGCGAGCAATGCCGTTGACGGTGGCTACCGTTTTGAGGGAAGGCTCTTTGCCCGTTTTGGCCTGTGCACGTTGTACTGTTGCCGCGTGCGCCGCAGCCGCTTTGAGGCCGGCCAGCGCGGCCGCTCCACCTTTGAGAAAGTTACGACGCTCCATCGGTACTCTCCTGTTGCACAGATTCTACCGCCTGCCTGAAGCCGCAAGTGGATGGCCGGCAATCCCTGGCTGAATGCATAGGATGCCGTGTCCGTAGAATCACGCCAGAGAGGGTTCGCTAAGTGGCCGGAACTGCGGTCCCGAAAAGCTATAGAAATCGCGAACGGCCGCAATCGAAGCTCACACGAAGAGCTAAGGAATCGGATTGGCGTCCCGGCGCTCGCCTGGTCAATTTGGAACGCCGGTCTCCCAGCCGAGCACCCTCTCTACAACCTCAGAGCACCCGACGTTTCTTTGGTCACGCTATGACGCTCTTTGCTTGCACTCGCGTGATGCTCGTTCTGCTCACACTTCTAATTGCAGCAATTGAAAGCCTCCCAAACCTCAACCATTTGGACGTAAGTTGTCCGTTCTAGGCGGTAGTAAAGAGTTTGGCTTCTCGGTTGCCAGCGGGCAGACAGTCGACCAAGCGGAGTTCGAACTTTTCGATGCGGATCAGATTGTGAACCCAGCACCATAGATCGCGGAGCCGACACGGGCCGGATTTCGCCTTCATCTCACTGGTGCGAAGGAATGACCAACTTCCGCCCACGATTAGAGGGGGTTTCAGAAGTCCTGGTCAAGGTGCGCTTGAGATTAGCGCCGCGGTTATTCCTGGTGAGCGTTCCCTCTTGACTAAAGCTTGTAGCAGACTGCGGCGCTAATGCTCTTCAGCGCCATTGGTTTCGCGTTCCTCGGTGTCGTAATCCTCAACCTGATGCCGTGCGTGTTTCGGTTCTCTTCCTGAAGGTGTTTCGCTGGTCCAGTCCTCGCGTGAAGAACGAAGCCGCATGCGTGCGCATAGTCTGGTTTACTTGCTCGGTCTTCTTCCTTCGTTCTGGCTGATTGTCGCAGTCCTTTCAAACTTTAGCCACGCTAGCGATAGGTGTATCGCATCACAACGGTGTGGCGAACAAACATATTTTGGAGCGAAGGACGCAGGAGAGGGCAGCCCGGCGGGCGCAGATCGTCACGGTAGCTCGACAGATCGCGGAAGCCGAGGATTGGCCGAGCGTTAACGTTCGGCGGCTAGCAGACGAAATCTGCTACAGCCAACCGGTTTTGTACTCGCATTTTGAGAATCGTGAGGCATCGTCGCGGCGGTCGCTATAGACGGCTTTCAAGAGTTAGGCCTTGCCTTGGAGAAAGCACGGCTGCGGGCAAAGCAGGGGTGCCCGGTCGCTGCAGTCGCGAACGCGTATATCAAGTTCGCCGCCGCTTCACCTGCTTTGTACCGAGCTATGTTCACCCTCGCCCTGAGCGTGCCCTTTGATGATCCAGCTACCGCTCTGGAGATGCGATTCACGTTTCACAGTTCACGCAATTCTTTTTGGAGCACAGCTCACAGCCGGAAGTCATCTCGGAGGCTGTCAGGAGGAAACATCTAGCTAATCTTAAGATCTGAAATTGCAGACGGGACATGCTGCTTGGGAATTACACCGCATCTATCGCACGCTGTAGGAGTTTCACTAAGAGTGAACTTATTGCGTTGGCGGCCCGCATGGTCTATACGATACCGCCAGTGAGTGGGTTTGAGACACCTGCCCGTGTACCGACCGGGCGCATACTTCCAGAGCTTATGAAACTTGTTGTGCAGGTCATAGACGGCATGAGCAGGTAGAGTGCTCATGTGTTCGGCTCACCGGTCGGGTGTCAGCCTTGGCGGCAGATAAAGGGCTTTCCTCTATCTGCCAACTTGGATTAATTCACAGTGGGCACCATCCCGCCATCGACTCGCAGATTGGTCCCAGTAATGTAATCCGCCAGTGGACTCGCTAGAAATGCAACGGCGTTTGCGATATCAGCGGGAGAGCCCAGTTTCCCAGCGGGCAGCTTATTGTGTGCAACGTAGAACGCTTCAAACGATGCGAAGTCATAGGTCTGCCCCATAGACTCCATCATCTGTTTGGCCCCATCTTCCAGGCCAGGGGTGCGGATGGGTCCGGGGCTGACGGTGTTGCTGGTAACGCCCGTCCCGCCAAGCTCTTTGGCGAGCGAAACTGCTTGAGAAATGTTGGCCGCCTTCGTCGCGGCATAGTTTGGAACGATGGCATCTGGCATTGGCCCGAGAAAACTTCCCAGCAGAATCACTCGGCCCCACCGACGCTCCTTCATCGCTGGTACCAGTTGCGTGACCAGGCGAACGACAGAGCCCACATTGGCGTTATAGAGGTCCGTCCACTCCGTTGCGGTTGAGTCCAACCACTTCTTCGTGGGGAACGCGCCTGCGTTGTTCACCAAGATGTCAATTTGGCCGAATGCCGCAAGCCCGGCCTTGACCACACTGGAAGCTTCTTCGGCGCTGGCCAAGTCTCCAACAGCAAAGGCCGCTTTACCGCCTGCATCTTCAATCTCCTTGACGACACGACGTGCCTCGGATTCGCGTCGGCCATGAACGATCACGCTCACACCCTCGCTTGCCAGTGTCTTTGCGATCTGTTCTCCGATGCCACTTGTGCTGCCGGTAACTAACGCTGTCTTGCCTGAAAGCTGTAAATCCATTGTTTCCCCTTTTCGTATCATTCGTTACGAAACCTAGGCTAGACCGCTTGCGCCGAGGTGTCAACAAGTTTCATAATGAGAGGTATGGAACTCGAAGAGAACTCGCCGCGCCGGCCTGGCCGTCCATTATCCTTTGACAGAGCTGCCGCGCTCCATCAGGCCATGCTTCTGTTTTGGGAAAATGGATATGAAACGACGTCAGTGTCTGAACTGACAAAGGCGATGCAGATTACCGCGCCGAGCCTTTACACAGCTTTCGGAGACAAGGAACGTTTGTTTCTGGAGGCGGTGGAGCACTATCAGACTGGGGCTACAGGGACTGCGCTGGGTCTGATACGCGAGGCGTCGACGGGACGTGAGGCGGCAAGCAAGCTTCTTCTGGAATCTGCCATCGCATTCACGGGCAAAGACACCCCACCGGGCTGTCTGCTCGCCAGTTCTGCAGCAACCGGTTCGGACGCTGCAGCCGGGGTGCGGGCTGCTCTTACTTCCATCCGGCGTCAAATCGAATTGGCTCTGCGCAGAAAAGCGACCGGAGACTTAAAAAGCGGCAATCTAGCTCCGGAGACTGACGTAGCCGCATTGGCTGCTTTCACTGTTGCCACGATCCAGGGGATGTCCGTTGCCGCGCGTGACGGTGCCGACCGCAAGAAACTGGAACGAATTGCACACACGGCCCTCTCCGCGTGGCCGAGCACAGAACAGAGAAGGGATACCCATGGAACAGACACTGATTCGGAAAGTTCTTGTTCCGCGCTTAGGTAACGAGGATGTCCTCCAGGTCGTCGAGTCATCCATCCAGAATCCAAAGCCGAAAGAGGTGCAGGTACAGGTACTGCACTCGATCGTCTCCGGGTCCGATGTCAACATGCGTCGCGGCACCTATCCGTTTCAGAAGAAACCGCCGTTCACCCCCGGCTACAGCATGATTGGACGGGTGCTAACGAACGGAGTTGACTGCGACAAGTTTGCATCGGGCAGCCTGGTCGCCTGTCTTACCGTTTACGGAGCACAGGCGGAGCGCATGAACGTGCCGGAGAAGTACCTGGTACCTGTGCCAGAAGCTTTGGATCGTTTGCAGGCCGTTGCCCTCATTCTGGACTGGATGACGGCTTACCGCATGCTCGAACGCCGCGCCAGGATAAAGCGTGGACAACGCATCTTCGTTCATGGACTCAGCGGTGGTGTCGGTACGGCAGTGCTCCGCTTGGCCAGACTGAGAGGTGCTGATGTCTATGGAACGGCGGCCGCAAGTAAGCATGACGAGTTACGAAGCAGCGGAGCCGTCGCATACGACTACAAACAAAAGGACTGGATCGCCGGGATGCAAAACCTGGGCGGGGTAGATGCTGTCTTCGATCCCCTCGGGTATGAGAGCTTCGATGAGTCCTATTCCATCCTGCGCAGAGGTGGTCTGCTCGTTGGGTACGGGCAAAACCTGCCTGCTTTGACGCACACGCCTCAGCGTTCAGCCTTCCCTATGATCGTCAAACTATTTGCCCGTAATCTGGCATTCTGGTCGGGTAAGCGAACCACGTTCTTCGGCTTGCTCCGCGGATCAGAAGGCTTCAATTCGGATTTGGCGTTGCTGTTTCGATGGCTCGGAGAAGGACGGATTCAGGTGCCGATCAAGGCCGTTTTCCGGCTGGATGAGATCCAGGAGGCGCATCGCACATACGCGAAAAATGCCAGCATTGGTTCGATCGTCTTAAACGTTGCCGCTGAGTGAACTTGAAGGCTCAAGTCTGCATAGAAGATGTAAGGACCAAGGGAAATTACGTTGCGGTCTGTCATTACGGCCAAGCGCATGAAGTTGACTTCGATCCAAAAATGGAATCCCAAGTTAATCGCGGCGATAAACGATCTGGTTAAGTGCTTGTTTGGAGAAGTAGGTAGAGCGATCGCCAGAGAAAAATGTTCGCACTTCACTTGATTGCGACAGAATGGTCATCTGATGCTCTGGGCCAGGGCAGAACAACGATGGGAGAGGGAATGAAGACGAATCCAATGCGCAGTTGGTTTAGTGTTGCCGCATGGCTGGGATGCACGCTCTTTGTGCAGGCGCAAAGTCTACCCCGGAGCACACCAGAGGCAGAGGGCATCGCGTCGAGCGCAATCCTGAAGTTTGTGCAAGCTGCGGACAAGAACGTGGATACCTTCGACAGCTTCATGGTCCTGCGGCATGGCAAGGTCATTGCGGAGGGCTGGTGGAAGCCGAGCAGTGCCGATGCTCCGCACGTGCTGAATTCTGTCAGCAAGAGTTTTACGTCCACGGCGGTCGGGCTTGCCATCCATGAGCACAAGTTGAAGCTGGACGACAAAGTGCTGAAATTCTTTCCCGCGGACGCTCCGCCGGACGCCTCGGCCAATCTGCAGGCAATGACGGTGCGTGACCTGCTTACCATGTCCGGCGGCCATGAGGTGGAGCCGAAACGGGACGGCGGCCCTACGGTGAAACAGTTTCTTGCACAGCCGGTTGTGTTTCAGCCGGGAACCCATTTCCTGTACAACACCATGGGCACGTATGTGCTTTCATCGATCGTCACCAGGGTCACAGGGCAGACAGCCCTTGAGTATCTCAAGCCGCGTCTCTTTGGCCCGCTTGGCATTGAAGCTCCCCGCTGGGATGCCAGCCCAGAGGGCAATTCTCTTGGAGGCTACGGCCTTTACCTTCGCACGGAGGACATTGCTAAGCTGGGCCAGCTCTACCTGCAAAAGGGCAAATGGAACGGCAAGCAGTTGGTTCCGCGCGAGTGGGTCGAGCAGGCCACCTCGAAGCAAATCAACAATGAGAAGGAGAGCCATTCGCAGATCGGCCCAGATTGGATAGAAGGGTACGGCTTCCAGTTCTGGCGGTGTCGGCACAATGCCTATCGTGCAGACGGAGCGGGCGGCCAATTCATTGTTGTGATGCCGGACCAGGACGCAGTGATCGCCATTACCGCGGACACCGGGAACATGCAAGGAGAACTGAACGCCATCTGGGATCAGCTTCTGCCTGCTTTTCAGGCGTCGCCACTTGCCCCAAGTGACGCTGACCAAGCGGAACTGAAGGGTGCCATCGCGGATCTTGTTGCTCATCCAAAAAAGAAGGATCAATAAGGCAGAAATTCTGTGCGTGCCTGGTGTGTATAGGCACCCGAATCTGTCCTTTTTAAAAGGACTGCTGTCTGGGAGATGTTATGCGTTTATTCGCCCGCCTAACGGTTTTGTTGCTCCTATGTGTGACTTCACTGGCACACGCCGCCGACACTCAAATCAAGTATCTGTCCGGGCAGGGTAAAGACGATCCGGTGAGATGGCAGTTCCTGTGCGACCACGGGCCTAATGCAAACCAGTGGTCCACCATCGGTGTGCCTTCAAATTGGGAGCTGCAGGGTTTCGGCGTCTATAGCTACGGCCGAGTTCCACCGGCAGGCGGCTGGCAGAACGTCCACGGCGTTTACAAGCGCACGTTTACTACGCCCGCAACGTGGCGGGATAAGGCAGTCGTCCTGAACTTTGAAGGCGTCATGACCGATGCGCGGGTCACGGTGAATGGCAAATCCGCGGGCCCGCTTCATCAGGGCGGCTTCTATGCCTTCCATTACGACATTACCGGCTTGCTCAAGCCTGCCGGTCAACCCAATGAGATCCAGGTCGATGTGGATGACGAGTCCTCGGATGCCTCTGTCAATCGTGCCGAGCGTCGTGGCGATTTCTGGAACTATGCCGGTATCTTCCGGCCGGTCTACTTGGAAGCCGTCCCCAAGACGTTCATAGAACATCTGGCCGTCAATGCGACCGCTACAGGCGTACTGGAACTGGACGCCAGGCTTGCGGACCGGCGCACGGCAGAGCCTATTGGGACAACGGCGACCGTGGAAGCGCAGGTGTTCGACCTGAACGGCAAGCCTGTCGGAGAGCCGGTCACCGTCGCCAATGCTACTCTGGCCAGCGTGGCGCACCTGGCGGGGAAGATCTCCAGTCCGCGACTCTGGACCGCTGAGACGCCGAACCTGTATCGGCTTGAGGTGCGGCTGATGATAAACGGCGTCGTTGTCCACACGGTTCATCAGACGTTCGGCTTTCGTACGATTGAGGTCCGTCCCGGTCAGGGGCTGTTCGTGAACGGCAATCGTATCTTTCTAAAAGGCGTCGACCGTCATTCCTTCTGGCCCGATTCCGGCCGCACCCTGTCAGACAAAATCTCCAGGGACGACGTCAATCTGATCAAAGAGATGAATGGCAATGCGGTCCGTTCCAGCCACTACCCCCCGGACCGTCACTTTCTGGATGCCTGTGACGAGCTTGGCCTTTACGTGCTGGACGAGCTCACTGGCTGGCAAGCGAAGTATGACACCAGTGTCGGCAGAAAGCTGGTAAAGGAACTGGTCGAGCATGACGTGAATCATCCTTCGATCCTGTTCTGGGACAACGGCAATGAGGGAGGCTTCAACTTCGACCTGGATAGTGACTACGCGAAGTACGATCCTCAAGCGCGTCTTGTTCTGCATCCCTGGGCCGAATTCCCTGCCGGCATCGCGGACACCAAGCACTATCCCACCTACGACGTGCTGCAGCAGAAGCTTGCCGCTAACCCTGTCCTGTTTCCCACGGAAATGCTGCACGGCCTGTACGACGGCGGTGCGGGAGCCGGCATGCAGGATTACTGGGACGCCATTTTGAAGAGCAAGGCGGGTGCGGGCGGATTTGTCTGGGCGCTGCTGGACGAAGATATCAGGCGTGTGGACAAGGGCGGCGTTCTCGATTCACAAGGCAACTATGCACCGGATGGTATTGTCGGGCCGTATCGTGAGCACGAGGCCAGCTTCGACACCATCAAGCAGCTCTGGTCGCCCATCGTCGTCACCCCTCCTGACGGTGGGTCGCATACCTATACGGTGACGAATCGCTATAGCTTCCTCGATGCGGGTGGATGCACGTATGAATGGCAGGCGATCGCGTTCCGCCAGCCGAGTGATGTGCAGTCAGGAGCTGTGGTGCTGGCTTCTCGGACCGATCACGGACGTTCGCTGGCACCAGGGGCCTCGGCAGCGTGGGAGGGATGGGGGCTTCCGGCCTCCGCTTCCAGCCGCGGCAAAGTCAAAGCAGACGCCACACGGCTCATCATCCGGGACAAAACGGGGCATGTGATCCAGACCTATGTCTGGCCTGTCGACGGCGTTGGAAGTGCGCTGGACGCCACAGTGAAGACCAGTGTCGAAGGAAAGCTCGCAGTGACGGAAACGCCGGACGCACTTACCGCGAAGGCCGGTGACGTATCGATCCAGATCGAGAAGACCACCGGGCTGCTGGTGTCTGCTTCGCGACAGGGACACACGTATTCGCTGACGAACGGCCCCCGTATTGTCTCCATGGACCCGCGGCCGATTTCGGTGCAAGGGCAAACTACGCCTCCTCCACCATCCACGGCAGCACCGTCAAAGCTGGTGTCGCTCACGCATGCCATGGAAGGCGACGATCTGGTCATCTCCGCAGCGTTCGATGGGCCCATGAAGTCGTTACTATACCGTCTGAAGCCCAGCGGATGGGTATCGCTGGATTACGTGTACGCCATGAGCGGCCCGCACGAGTACTTCGGCATCGGCTTCGACTATCCTGAGGCCGACGTGAGGGGGATGCGGTTCTTTGGACAGGGTCCGTTCCCCGTGTACCAGAATCGCCTTGCGGGTGGAACTCTCGACGTGTGGCAAAGGTCTTACAACAACACCATGGTGGGCGATCCGGATGACCTGAAGCCGGGAGAACACTTTGACTATCCCGTGTTCAAGGGGTTCTACTCCGGCGTGCGCTGGGTGCAGTTCAACACCACAGAAGGCGAGATTACCGCCGCCGTGGAACAGCACTCCGACTCGCCGGTCTACCTGCAGGTTTTCGCCCCCAAAACGCCGCCCCTGAAAATGCTTGGACAGGTTGCCGTACCATTCCCATCCACAGGGCTCTCGTTCCTGAATGCTATTCCCGCTATTGGCAACAAGTTTGGCGGTCCGCAGACCATGGGTCCATCGGGGCAGCCCGCGATCGCAAAGGGTGAATACAAGGGGCATATCAGCCTGTACTTTGGGCCGTTACGCAACTCAACGGCGCGTCGAGCAATCGCTAGACCGGCTGCGAAGCCGCCGATAGTGCCGGCCCGCGAGTTGTCCATGCGATAAAACGGCCGGAAAGTTACTTGCAGGTCTCGCTGAGACATCCGCCGATTCTGGTGTGCGCTGCCCTCGAAGAATCGCACGCATCCGTGCGAGCAAGCTAACAACCATTAAATGGTTTGGATGGGTAATCGTCCGCATCGAGTTCGAGACCAACGATGCGATCCACGTCTTAGCCACGCGCCGCTGGGACAGCGAAGAAGATGTTCTGAAAGAAACCAGCCGCAGATCCAATCGCAGGTGCGTTCACAGTTGGAGGAAGCACGCTTGGCAATGAGCGTCTGCACGAGCTCAAGCTCGAATCTGACTAGGATGCTTGCTCAGTTTTGGCCACCACACGTTGAAGCTCGGGACACAGATGTTCGTGAGCCACGCACACCACCAACTCAAGATGATCCCGAGCCGGAAAAGTCGGCCCAGACCGGCGGAGTCGTTGTGGGTCGGCGCAAGACAGTTGCGCGTTGACACCAACGTCCAGGAGAAGGGGTTTAGCCCGGTTCCTGTATCTGCCTGATTTGTAGAGATTGTTTGGTGGACCTGATCGGGATCGAACCGATGACCTCTTCCATGCCATGGAAGCGCGCTCCCAGCTGCGCCACAGGCCCACTTCATGTAGTGTCTCTGGTTTTGGCGGTAACGTCAATCGCGGTTTGCGGTGCGGGATCGCACAAGCGAGCCGGTGTCGGTGGCGGTAGAGGGTGGTTACCGGGAGCCGCGCATGCATGGCGAGAGATGCACGGTGAACGTTGCGAGAAATTGCTGGGATAACTGCTGCCGGAGTGATTACCAGCGCCATGGAACAAAACCGGTCGTTGGCGGTGTCTATAGAGGGGAGTGAGCGAGAGCACTCCGCACCGCCGGCGGTGATGAATTTGATGGCGGACAGCGTCTGCGGAACGTGCAGAGTTGCGATGCCTGTCTCGCCGCCGTAGTGTGGAAAGGAGCACCCTGTGGGAGCAATGCTTGTGCACGACTTCGTTCACACTATCGCCGGTTCACTGCGCGGGACGCAGACTGCGGAGATGCGCGCGGAAGACCTTCGCTTTGTGGCCGCTCTGCAGGCGGGATCAGACGAAGCGTTTGCCCAGTTGATCGCGCAATACAGCGCTCCTCTCTTCTCCGTGATTGCGCGATCATTGCCGAATCCGGCGGACGCGGCGGATATAACGCAGGAAGTGTTTATCAAGATTTTTCGCTCGATTGGAAGCTTTCATGGGGACAGCAGCCTGCGCACCTGGATCTACCGTATTGCGTTGCATGAAGCGTCAAACAGCCGACGATGGTGGTCGCGGCACAAGCGGCAGGAAGTGACCATCGACGGGGACAGCGGCGATGAGCGGGACGACACCTACTTTCCGCTGCGCGAGACGCTTGCGGACACGCGGGATTCGCCGTATGAGTGTGCGCGGCAGGCACAGCTTGGGGCGACGGTGGAGGCTGCGCTGGGCGACATCCCGGAACTATTCCGCACGGTGGTGATTTTGCGGGAGATCGAAGGTATGGCGTATGACGAGATTGCAGACATTCTGAAGATTCAGGTGGGTACGGTCAAGAGCCGGCTGTTGCGGGGGAGGGCGTCGTTGCGCGGGCATCTGGCAGCGCGTTTTCCGGAGTTCGCGGACATGTCTGCCGTGCCGCGTTCCGTTTCGGCATCGCCCGCGCAGAGCGTGCGGACACTTGTTGCCGCGCCACGGGGATCGCACGAGACGATTGCAGTACCACCATCGCAAACGAAGGAGCAGGTATGAGTACCGCGCACGATATTTTGGAGAAGCTGCGCGCCCGACGCACGGCAAGGCTCACGGAAGCGTGTGCGCTGTTGGAAGAGACGACTGCGGAGCGGACGGCCACAGACGCGGCACTGCATGCGGTGGCGCCCGCACCAGTGCCGGCGGACCTGCAGCTCCGCCTCCGGTTGGCGTTGTCGCACGAGCGCGTGCGTGCGGACCGGCGCTGGGCAGGGCGCATGGCGCACCGCTGGCACCTTTTGCGCGAAAACACGCTACGCGGGCAGGTGATGCAGGGTGCTGCGGCAGCCATCGCTCTGGTGCTGCTGCTGGGGATCGGGCTGAACCTGGGGACCGTAACAGCGGGCCAGACGGTAGAAGCGAACGATATCCCGCTTGTCGGATTCTCTTCGCCGCGCTATCTATACTCCAGCTCTGGGCTGCACCAACCGATCGTGTCGGCAGACGATGCGCCCGTGGTGGTGGAGGCAAAGGTGAACGCGGCGGGTCGCGTGTACGACTATAGCGTTCTGTCGGGCGTGCTGGATATAACGGGAGTACGCGCGCTGCGTGAGCGGATGTTAAGCGGTGTATTCAAGCCAGCCGAGATTTTGGGAGAGCCGGTGCGCGGTCACGTTGTGCTGACGTTTGCCGACGTTGAAGTGCATGGTTGAGCCCGCACCCTGAATGCAGGCTGCTTGCTTTGCCGAGTAGCGGACGATTCAGTCCGATGGTCTTGAGTACGATGAGCTGCCATCCAAGCCGCAACCGCGCATGAGTGAACTGTGGCAGCAGCTTCGCGTGTTTAAGTGGGGCACCTCTGAGCCACTGCATGCAGTGCTTTGCCTGCCGGGTGTGGCACTGCCCCTGATCGTGGGTGTGTCGCTGGGGTACCCGGGAACCGCAGTGTTGATGGCGGGTGGAGCACAGGCAGTCGGCTTCGGCTCGTTTCAGCAGCCGCTATTCCGCCGCTCCGGGCCGATGGTTGCCGCCACACTCGGCATTGCGCTCTCCGCGCTGGTGGGTGCGCTGTGCCGCGACAGCACGGGAATGCTCTTGTCGGCCACGCTGGTATGGACGATGCTTTACGGTCTGTCCAACGGCATTGGCAGTGCCGCAGGCTGGGTCGCCCAGCAGTGTTGTGTCTTTCTGATCGTTTCGTCAGCGGCGCTTTCAACTGCCGGGACCACGCACGACCTGCTGTACAGCGCGCTGCTGCGTGGGGCGGGTGTTCTGGCCGGCGGCGCAGTGCAGACGGCGCTGATGCTGCTGTGGCGCTACTGGTTTCCGCAGACGCAAACGCAGTTCAGTTCCCCGGACTTCGATCCGACTCACTTCCGCGGGCAATTTTTGCGCGAGCAGTGCCGCTGGAATGCCCCCGCGCTGCAATACGCGTTGCGGGTTGCGACGACCGGTGTGCTGGCGGTGGAGCTATACCGCCGGTTCAATTTTCAGAATGCCTACTGGATCGGGATGACGGCGGTGCTGGTGCCGAAGCCGGAATGGGCGTCGACTGCTGCACGGTCGCTGCTGCGCTCTGCCGGCACATTGCTGGGCGCTGTTGTGTGCACCGGGGTGGTGACCGTTCTGCACCCGCATGGTGAGGTGCTTACCGCGCTGGTGCTGCTGTTTTTGTTCCTGAGCTATCTGCTGACGAACGTGAATTACGGTGCGTTTGCCGTGGTGCTTACTGGCTATATCTGCTTTTTGCTGGCCATTGTTCATCAACCCACGCACGATGTGCTGCAGCGCCGGGTGCTTGCGACGATTGCAGGCAGTGCGGTGGCCATCGCCGTTCACCTTGGATTTGTCGCAGTGCGCGAGTTCTTGGGTATTACGATTCCGCACCTGCACACGCTGGAGGAACGCCTGGGCATTCATCGCCGGGGAGAACACTCCAGCAGCGGCACGTAGTTACATGCCGCCCGCGCCGATATCGGTCGAGGTGTTGTCTGGACTGAGATAAAGGGCGTATGCCTCCTCGAGCCGCCCTTGCGCGGTGAGTACGAAGTCGATCAGATCGCGTCCGGCGCCGTGACCGCCGGCACCTGGCGTTACCCAGTGTGCCTCGCGTTTCACTTGGTCGCGCGCGTTCCACACAGCCACGGCAAAGCCCACCTGGCGCATCGGCGGCAGGTCGATGATGTCGTCTCCGGCATAGGCAATCTCTTCGAGGCTGACGCCTTCCGCGCTTGCGATTGCGGCGAGCGCTTCAGTTTTGAAGTGGGCGCCCATGTGTACGTGGTCAACTTTGAGGTCGCGCATGCGGACGGCGACGGTGTCGCTGGTCCGCTTGGTGATGACGCCAAACCGCAGACCCGCGGCGCGCCCGATCGCAATGCCGAGACCGTCGTGCGCCGAAAAACCTTTTGTCTCGACAGCCTTCACTTCGCCGTGCGCGTCGCGTCCCACGGGAATGAAGAAGAGTTGGCCATCGGTGAGCACGCCGTCGACGTCGAATACGATGACTTTGATACGGCGCGCCCTGTCCTGTGCGGTAAGTTCCATGGGTTCATCATCGCAGACCGGCATGCCGCGATCTTCTTCCGCATAGCTACACTTTCCGCGTTGCGCGGGGATCGCGTGAGTCGCCGAGCTCACCTACCCCCCCCCCCCC
>CAXTJO010000002.1:9338-60747 GCA_964244665.1 uncultured Terriglobus sp. | reverse complement strand
CGCACAAAGATCACCTGGGCGCAATGGAGCTATACCTTTCGCCCAACAAGGCGACGACTACAGCCTGCAAGTGCGCTCTATAGACGGCCTTGGCGTTATCCAAAGCGATGAAGCCATGGGCCCGGACCCGGTCAGTCCAGCGGCCGCCAGGAGATCACACTGAAAGTCACGGCGTAGGCGAGCGGGCAGAGCCGGGGCGAACAGGAAGCGAACCGGCGCGCTAAAATAAGTCATGGCTGCCGTTGCTGTGCCGATGACAAGTGCCGCCCTGCTGTGGGCGCATCCCGTTGTGCAGGCGTGGTTTATCCAGAAGTTCGGGACGCCCACCGAGCCACAGATTGAGGGCTGGCCTGCAATTCTGTGCGGCGCTCCGACCCTGATTTCAGCCCCCACCGGATCCGGCAAAACTCTGGCGGCATTTCTGGTCGCTATCAATCGCCTGGTGACCGAGGCCATTGAAGGCCGGCTTAGCCCCTATACCCAGATTGTCTATATCTCCCCACTGAAAGCGCTGTCGAACGACGTCCAGAAAAATTTGGAAGCCCCCCTGGCGGAGATTCTTGCGCTGGCGCTTGAGCAAGGCTACCTGCTGCCGCGCATCCGGACCGGCGTCCGTACCGGGGACACGCTGCCCAAAGAGCGGGTGGCCATGCTGAAGACGCCGCCGCACATCCTGGTGACTACGCCGGAATCGCTGTACCTGCTGCTGACCAGCAGCAAGGCGCGCGAGAACCTCCGTTGGGTTCACACGGTGATCGTGGATGAAATTCACGCCATGGCCGACGACAAGCGGGGCGCACACCTTGCGCTTACGCTCGAACGCCTGGACGCGCTGGTTACGGGAGAGAACCGGCTTTCGCCCGGCGCGATGCTCACCGGCATGCAGCGTTTGCCACAGCGCATCGGCTTGTCCGCCACCCAGAATCCCATCACGCTGGTTGCCGATTTTTTGACCGGCGTGGGCGACAGGCAGCCCCGCCCCGCCGTGGTTCAAGTGGGCACCCGGCGCACGCTCGACTTGGGGATCGAGATTCCGTCGAGTGAGCTTTCGTCTGTGTGCGATTCGAAGATGTGGATCGAGATCTTCGATCGTATCGCGGACTTGTGCCGGGAACATCGATCGACCCTGGTGTTTGTGAATACGCGCCGCATGGTGGAGCGCCTTTGCGGCGCGCTGGCCGAACGCCTTGGCCAGGACAATGTTGCTGCCCATCACGGCTCGCTTTCCCGTGCGCTTCGGCTGGATGCCGAGCAGCGTTTGAAGGCCGGGGAGATCCAGTGCCTTGTGGCGACTGCCTCTCTCGAGCTTGGGATCGACATCGGCGCTGTCGATCTGGTGATCCAACTGAACAGCACGCGCGCCGTTTCGACCGCCATGCAGCGCGTGGGTCGCGCCGGTCACTGGCGTGGTGCGGTGCCCAAGGGCCGTTTCTTCGCCACGACTCGCGACGACCTGTTGGAGATGTTCGCGCTGGTGCAGGCGATGCGGTCCGGGTCACTGGACCGGCTGGAGATTCCACCACAGCCGCTCGACATCCTGATGCAGCAGATGGTGGCCATGTGCGGCGCGGAACCCTGGGAAGAGGACGCGCTGTATGCGCTCGTTACCCGAGCCTACCCGTACCGCAACCTGACGCGGCCGCAGTTTGATGAGCTTGTGACGCTGCTGCACACCGGCATTGAAAACAGCCGCGGACGGTATGGCGCCTACCTGCTGCGCGACGGTGTTGCGGGGCATTTGCACCCCCGGCGCGGTGCGCGCATGACGGCCATCGGCAACGGCGGCGCGATTCCGGATACGGCGGTTTTTCAGGTGGTGTTGCAGCCGGAGGGCGTCACGATTGCGACCCTCGACGAGCACTACGCCATCGACAGCGGCCCGGGCGATGTGATCCAGCTTGGCAATGCAAGCTGGCGCGTACTGACGGTGGAGAAGGAGGGCCGTGTGCTGGTGGAGGACGCGCATGGCGCGCCGCCCAACGTACCCTTCTGGGCAGGCGAGGCCCCCCAGCGCACCGATGTGCTGTCGGATTTTGTGGGTATGCTACGGGATGCGATTCGCGCACGCACTACCGGCATTCATCACGAGCGCGTTCTGCTGGAAGATGCGCAGGTGAACGAAGCAGCGGCCTGGCTGATGGAGGAATGCTGTATCTCCTCGTCCGCCGCTCTGCAGTTGCTGCAGTACATCGTGAGCGGTTGCGCGGTGCTCGGTGCCGTGCCCACCAAACAGCGCATTATCGCCGAACGATTCTTTGACGAGGGGGGCGGTATGCAGTTGATTCTGCACGCACCGTTCGGGGGCCGCATCAACCGTGCCTGGGGTCTTGCGCTTCGCAAGCGTTTTTGCCGTGGCTTCAATTACGAGCTGCAGGCCGCGGCTACGGACAACGGCATCAACATTTGCCTGGCGGAGCAGCACAGCTTTCCGCTCGCCGACGTGTTTCGCTACCTGACGGAAAATACCGCGAAGGAACTGCTGGAGCAGGCCGCGATCGCCTCGCCCATCTTCAAGACGCGTTGGCGCTGGGCGGCGAACCGGTCGCTGCAGCTGCTCAGATTCAGCAAGGGCAAACGGGTTGCACCGCAAATCCAGCGCACCCGCGGCGAGGACCTTCTCGCCTCTGTGTTTCCGCAGGCCGCTGCCTGCTTTGAGACCATCGTCGGCGATATTCAGATCCCAGACCATCCGCTCGTTCGCGAGGTGATGCAGGATGTGCTGCAGGAGGCCATGGACCTGGACGGATTGCTTGCGGTGTTGCGCGGTATCGACGACGGCTCGATCGAGTGCATTGCGGTGGATACGCCGGTGCCATCGCAGTTTTCGCATGAGTTGCTGAACGCGAACCAGAACAGCTTTCTGGACGACGCGGACCTGGAAGAGCGCCGTGCGCGCGCGGTGTCCCTGCGGCGGACGATCCCGGATTCGGTGCTGGGTGAAGCGGGGCGCCTCGATCCCCGCGCCATTTTGCAGGCGCGCATGGAAGCCTGGCCCGATCTTCGCGACGAACATGAATTGCATGACTTATTGTTCGGGTCGATTGCGCTGCCGGTCGCGCTTTTCAACGGAGAAGGGAGCAGCGGGGAAGGAAGCGAGGACGGCGATCAACTACACGCCCACCGCTCCCACGCCGCACGCCACTGGCATCTTTTCTTTGAGCGCCTCCAATCCCGTGGACGCGCACACGCAGTAATGCTTGGCGAAACCCTGCACTGGGTCGCGACCGAGCGCCTGCCCTACGCCCGCCTGCTTGCCGGGATCGCGACGCCTGGCGGCCCTGTCGATTCAACGGACGCTAGAGCTTCATTGCGACCGATGGCTTGCGACGCGGACGACAGTCGAAGCGCGGCGAAGGCGGATTCGGATCGCGACAAGGTCACCGAGAGTGCCGAAGCACCCACGACCGCCGACAGCCTTCGCCTGCTGACTCAAGGCTACCTGCAACTGCTCGGCCCCACCACAGCCAATGAAGTCGCCGCTCTGACCGGACTCGAGCCGCGCGCAATCTTCCAGCAACTGGTTGCGATCGAGATGCAGGGCCTTGCACTTCGCGGTACGTTTGAGGGCAGAGCAGAAGCCGAAGACGACGCCGCCACAGAATGGTGTGAGCGTCGCATTCTTCAACGGATTCACCGCCTTACTCTGGGCAATCTTCGCAAGCAGGTGGAAGCCGTGCCGCCTGCCACCTACATGCGCTGGCTATTGCACTGGCAGCGCCTCGCACGCAACACGCAGGCCGCAGGAGAAGAAGGCACCCTGGATGCGTTGCTGCAGCTTGAGGGCTTTGAAGCCCCCGCCGTCGAGTGGGAGCGTGCACTGCTACCAGCCCGGGTCCGCGACTACGAACCACGCTTCCTCGACGCGCTGTGCCTAAGCGGTGCTGTCGGCTGGGGCCGGCTCAGTCCGCACCCTGCCTGGGCTGCCGGCGATGGTGCCGCACCCCGCCGCGTGATCCCGACGAACATGGCGCCCATCACGTTCTATATTCGTGAGTCCGCGGAGTGGCTTGCGCCTGTGCTCGAGTCGAAATGCGTGGAGGAATCGAAACTGCAACAGGCCCTTTCGCCGGAAGCGATGCAGGTTCGCGAGACCCTGCAGCAACGCGGAGCCTGCTTTACGGCGGACTTGCAGCGACTGTGCACCCTGACGAAACCGCAGGTCCAGACCGCACTTTGGGAGCTTGCAACCGCCGGCCTTGCCAGCGCAGACGGCTTCGACCAGCTTCGCGCCATGATGGATCCAAAGCGCAAGCCGCTGGCCGCGGAGCCGGTTGCGAACGGCACCAGACGCGGTACCCGTGCCACCGGCGGGCGCTGGTCGCTGTTCGATTGCGAAGACACCAGCCGGCTTACCGCGCCGCAGAAGGCACGTGTTGCCGAATCGGCCCTGGAGTCCGCCACGCGGGTGCTGCTGCAGCGGTATGGCGTGCTCTTCCGCGACCTGCTGCAGCGCGAGGCCAACGCACCCAAGTGGCGCGACCTGCTCCGCATGTTGCGCCGGCTTGAGGCCCGCGGCGATGTGCGCGGTGGCCGTTTTGTGACCGGCTTTTCCGGCGAGCAATATGCCATGCCCGAGGCTGTCGAAAGTCTTCGCCTCCATCGCAACCAAACGTCCGAGGAAGCCACGACCCTTGCCGCAAGCGACCCCTGCAACCTGATCGGCATCCTGATTCCCGGCGAACGCACCGCTGCCATCGCCGGCCGGCGCGTTTACGTGCGCAACGGCGCGGCCTGCGACGAAGAAGGCAATCCGCTCGATACAATTGCGACAGCTGAAGGCACCCGCAGCCCCGGCACCCGCCGCTCCACCGCACCACTCGATGCCCAGTTGCTTCCACCCGCGCCGTCACAGGCGCAAGGCGGCCTTTTTGCCTGACCCACCCGCACCCGTTGCTACCGAAGGCGAGTACTACTTCGACGGCCCGCTCTTCGTTTTTACTGCCGCCTACCATCTTCGCCGCGGTTACTGCTGCGGAAATGCCTGCCGTCATTGTCCGTACGATGAAGCCGGTGAGCCTGTCCCCGGCAAGGGCGAGACTGAGTGAAGCATCCAGTCGCGGGCAATGTTCTCCTACCACCTTTGCTCTCGTTCCGCGTGCGTCGGCAGATGTCACCCCCTGCTCGACTCTCAGTACCGCAAAAAGCTCCATGTCAGCCGGAACTGCAACAGCAGCCTGCAGCAGAGCGTCCGGCGCAGGCGGCCTGCGGATCAGGCGATGCGACCGATTGAAACGCAACGCCACATCCAGGGTGTCGCCATGATGCGCGACAACGACTAAGCGCGCCCTGGAATCGATCATCGCCGCACGCGCCTCTACCGGCCCGATACAATGGGCAGTGCAGCAACAGGAGCCGACGCACGCATGGCACACATGGTATTTTGCGCGAAGTACAAACAGGAACTCGAAGGCCTGCCCGAGCCTCCGTTCGACAGCGAACTTGGCCAAAAGGTGTACAAGACCATCTCGCTGAAGGCGTGGAACGAATGGGTGGAGCGCCAGAAGATGCTGCTGAACGAGTACCGGCTTCAGCCCTGGACGCCCTCTGCACAGGAATTCCTTGTGGAGCAGATGAACGATTTCTTTTACGGTTCCGGCGGCGAACTGCCAAAGGAATTTGTGGCACCAACGGCATAGCGTGTCCACCAAGATCGCGCGAAGCCGTTTTTTGAAGGCCTGCCAGCGGCAGCCGGTAGACCGCACACCCGTGTGGTTTTTGCGGCAGGCTGGCCGCTACATGCCGGAATACATGGCGGTTCGCCGCCACCACACCCTGCTGGAGATCTGCCGGACGCCCGATGTAGCTGCCGAGGTGACGATCACTGCTGCGGAGATTCTCGGAGTGGATGCGGCCATCATCTTCGCCGACCTGCTGCTGCCATTTACACCGATGGGCCTGGATTTCGAATTTGTGAACGGCGAGGGACCGGTGGTGCGCCATCCAATCCGGACGCTGGAGCAAGTGCAGGCTCTTCGCACCGATCGCACCGACGATTTGCGCTACGTTGCGCAGGCAATCGAAAAGGTGGCAAAGCATTTTGCGCCGCCTCGCCCCGATGGCGACCAACTTGGCATTATCGGCTTTATCGGTGCGCCGTTTACGCTTGCTAGCTACATGATTGAAGGCGGCAGTTCCCGCAATTATGTGGAGACGAAGAAGATCATGTACGGCGACACGGCCGCATGGCAACTGCTTTCAGAAAAGCTGGTAAAGGTGTTGGTGGACTATGCCGCGCAGCAGGTGGCGGCGGGTGCCGACGTGATCCAGATTTTTGACAGCTGGGCCGGAGCGCTCGCCGTGAACGATTATGCGGAGTATGTGCTGCCAGCGACATGGGAGCTTGTGCAGCGCGTGCAGGCACTCGGCGTGCCGGTAATTTATTTCGGCGTGGACACGGCGTCTCTGCTGGGCACCATGAGCCAGACCGGAGCCGACGTTCTGGGACTGGATTGGCGTGTGCCGCTCGATGACGGCTGGCGCCTGGCAGGTGAGCAGATCGCAGTGCAGGGAAACCTGGATCCCATTGCTCTTTTTGCGCCGCAGGAGGTGTTGCACGGCCGGGTCAAGGCCGTGCTGGATGCGGCGGACAACCGGCCCGGCCACATCTTCAACCTCGGTCACGGCATTGTTCCCGGCACACCGGTCGACAACGTAATCGCAGTCGCTGCGTGGGTCCGCGAACTGAGCAAGCGCCACGACGGACTGTATCTTGTCGAGCAGGAGAAGGGCCTATGAGGCTATTCCATTTTGCAGTGGGTTATCTCGCCGACAGGTTCAATTTGCGCGAAAAACTGGAACCGTTGCACGCCGAGGCGGCGCGGCAGATTGCCGTATACGCACAGCAGGGCCGGCAGCAACGCGGAATGCCCGGCCTTCTGCAGCGGACGGAAGCGAGCGACGCGCAGGGAGCCCAAAAGGCCGAAGGTGCGGTCGTTGGGGAGAAAGTTTCGGCCCAACTGAAGCCCGAGGCAGTCCTGCTGCTGGCACACGGTACGCCCGATGCCCTGGGCGAGATGGATGCCTACCTGAAGCTTGTGACAGGTGGCCGGGGCGTGCCGCCCCATGTGGTGCATGAACTGCAGGAGCGTTATGCCGAGATCGGCCTGCGCGACGAGCCGACGGCGGAGGGTCCGCACCTGACGCGATGGACGCTGCTGCAGGGCCGCCTGCTGGCAGAGGCACTCGGCATTCCCGTGTACGTCGGCATGCGGAACTGGACGCCGTTCATCGCCGATGTGGTGGCGCAGATGAAGGCGGACGGTATCCGGTCCGCGACGACGTTGTGCCTAGCCCCGCAGAATAGCCGCACCAGCGTCGGCCTGTATCGGCGTGCCGTGGAGACAGCGGCGGGAGAGGACCTGCGCATTGACTTTCTTGCAGGGTGGGCCGAGCACCCGCTGCTTGCGCGGGCGTTTGCGGAACGGATGCGCGCCGCAGTGGACAAGGCACGTGCCACGGGCGCACGAACTGCCGTGCTGTTTACGGCACACTCGGTGCCATGCCGCACCGTGCAGGCTTCAGTCAAACCGGTGGAACACCATGGCATGGTGCTGGCCACGGAGCCCGACACCTACAACCGCGAGTGCAAGATCACGGCTGAATGCATCGCGGCCGAGCTTGGGCCAAATGGCACACAGTCCGGCCGGGAACAGGGCGGCGCGCCGCTGCTGGAGGAGGACTGGTTTTTCTGCTTTCAGAGTCAAGGGCTCAGCGGCGGACCGTGGATCGGGCCGTCGGTGGAAGATACGCTGGCCGCACTGCGGAAAGAGGGGTATGAGCACGTGGTGATGCAGCCCGTCGGGTTCCTGTGCGACCACGTGGAAATCCTGTACGACATCGATATCGCGTTTCAGCAGACAGCTCGCGAGGTGGGCATCGTGGTTTCGCGTGCCGAGAGCCTGAACGATTCACCGACGTTGATCGCGGCCCTGGAGGACATTGTGCTGCGGGGGTATGCGCATGCAAAGCCACCGGCAATCCATACCGGCGATGCGGAGGTGGTTCGATTGTTGACGCCGCTACTGGAAGCGGACGCCTCTGCCGAACCGACATCGAGGCCCGTGGGAAGGCCGGAAGTAGTACCCGCGTAATGCCCAAGCACATCGCCATTTTAGGCGGCGGCATCGCAGGCCTGACAGCCGCTTACGAACTGCGGAGGCAGCAGGAGGCCGGTGCCGACATTACTTTCATGCTTGTCGAAGCGTCGAATCGACTGGGCGGGACGGTTGAAACGGTGCGGCGGGACGGCTTTGTGTTGGAGACTGGACCCGATGCGTGGGTAACCGAGAAGCCCTGGGCACGCGAGGTGGCCGAGGAAGTCGGGCTGGCAGACCAGATCGTGCAGTCGAACGATGCGGAGCGCGTGACGTATGTGGTGCGCGACGGCAAGCTGCTGCCCATGCCGGACGGTATGCGCATGATGGTTCCTTCGAACCCAGGTCTGACAGAAGGCTGTGAGCTGTTCTCAGACAAGGCGCGTGCGGCGTATGCCGCCGAGCCCGCGCGCGCCGAAGACTTGAAACGCAGGGCGCCGGCTGAAGATGAATCCGTCGCCGTGTTTGTGACACGGCACTTTGGAACAGAGGTGCTGCGCGTCGTGGGTGCGCCGCTGCTGAATGGCGTTTTTGGCGGAGATGTACGCAAGCTGAGCGTGCAGGCCGTGATGCAGCCGTTTGTAAAGATGGAGCGCGAACACGGGTCGCTGATCACCGCAGTACAAAGGCGCGATGCTGAACGCGGTGGGAAGCCGCGACTGGCAACATTTACAAGCCTGCGGAACGGGATGGGCACGCTGGCCGAAGCCATGGCCGCTACCCTGCCGGCGAAGGCAGTTGCGCTGAACCGGACGGTACTGGATATGCGCCGGACAGGCAGCGGCTGGACGCTGCACACGACCGACACGCTGGCTGCACAACATACCCTGCGTCCTCGCCGGATGGCGCTGGCGCATGCAGTGGATGCCGTACTGGTGGCGACGCCTGTGGCGGTCACGGCACGGCTGCTGCATCCGGTGGACCGGCGGGCGGCAGAGCTGGTCGGCGTTCCGGCAAGTTCGGCTGTGACCGTGGCATTCGGGTTTGCACCAGGTAGCGGTGTGAGCTGGCCAAAGGGCTTCGGATTTTTGGCACCGCCGGGGGAGGGAAGCCGCCTGCTGGCCGCGACCTTTGCCGACCAGAAGTTTGAAGGGCGCGCACCCGAGGGTGGCCGCGTGGTGCGGGCATACTTTGGCGGTGCGACTGCGGACAAGCTGAATTTGCAGAAGGACGAAGCCATCGCGGCGCTGGCCATGCTGGAGTTGCAGAAGGTTCTGGGTGCTCTGCCCAGTGCTGCCGTGACAGTTGTCCGGCGATGGCCGCGCGCACTGCCGCAGTACGAAGTGGGACACCTGACGCGTATGGCGGAGCTGGACCGGCGGGTTGCGGCGCTCCAGGACCTGAAGCTGCTAGGCAATGGGTACCGTGGAGTCGGTGTGCCGGACCTGATCCGCGACGCACGTGCGGCAGCGCGAGAGATGGCCGGGCAGTAGCTGCCGGTACGCTAGAAGAGCATGGGCTTGTCGTATTGCGCGGCCTTTACCGGCAGCGCGATGCCAAGGTGCTCGTAAGCCAGCCGGGTGGCGACGCGGCCACGGGGAGTACGGTTCAGGAAGCCGATCTGCATCAGAAAGGGCTCGTAGACCTCTTCGAGGGCGTCCTGCTCCTCGCCCAGCGCGGCGGCAAGCGTATTGAGGCCGACGGGGCCGCCATCGTATTTTTCGACAATCGTCCGCAGCAAGCGGCGGTCCAGTTCGTCGAAGCCGTGCGCGTCGACCTCGAGCATTTCGAGTGCAGCCTGCGCCGTTGCGCGATCGATTCGGCCAGCGGCGCGCACCTGGGCGTAGTCGCGGACGCGCCGTAACAGGCGGTTGGCAATGCGGGGCGTGCCGCGGGAGCGCATGGCGATTTCTGCGGCACCGTCCGTGTCGATGCCGATGCCGAGAACTTCCGCTGACCGTTCCACGACGAAGCGCAGCTCATCGTCGGTGTAGAACTCCAGCCGCAGCAGGATGCCGAAGCGCGACCGCAACGGCGAGCTGAGCAGGCCAGGCCGGGTGGTTGCCGCCACAAACGTGAACGGCTGAATCGCCATGACGTGGGTACGCGCCGCGGGTCCTTGCCCGATGATGATATCGAGCTTGTAATCCTCCAGCGCGGTGTAGAGCTTTTCTTCAAGCACGGGCTGCAGGCGATGGATTTCGTCGAGAAAGAGAACCTGACGTTCACGCAGGTTGGTGAGAATCGCGGTCAGGTCGCCCTGACGCTCCAGCGCGGGCCCGCTGGTTTGTTGGAAACCGACGCCGAGTTCGTTGGCGATGATGGTGGCGAGGGTGGTCTTGCCCAGGCCGGGCGGCCCAAAGAGGAGCACATGGTCCAGGGCTTCGCCCCGAGTTCTGGCGGCTTCAAGGGCTACCGCGAGTTGTTCCTTGGCTTTGGCCTGGCCGATAAACTCCTGAAGACGCACGGGACGTAGCTTAAGTTCGAACTCGTCCTCATCCCCGCTGCGGGTGGCACCGCTGATAACGCGTGCCACGTCGGCTTCTCGCGGGGCGAGCTTATCGTCGAAGCGCTTCTGGGTAAGGAAATCCATCTATCGCCGATGGTAATGCACGGCGATAGGCCAGTGAAAGCCGCAGGGCGATCTGCGACGCTGCCACACTGGTGAGAGGCTTTTGAGTTGCGAAGGCGGGAGTGGGCTACAAAGAGAGAGATGTAGAGGACGGCAAGGATGGGAGACCGCGGGTCGAGGACACGCCGGGGCCGGCTCAGGAATTGATACCCTGACTACACACCGATGATTCTGCCGGCTCTACTTCGTCCACGCGACTGGCGCATTCCACTGGCCTTTGTGTGCGTGTATTTCTTTTGGGGATCGACGTTTGTGGCGATCCGCTACGGCGTGCAACTGCTGCATCCGGCGTTTGTTTCGGGGTTTCGGTATCTTGCGGCGGGGCTGGTGCTGCTGGGTGTTCAGCGTTGCAGGCGCAAGGCTGTGCGGATTTCGCGGCGGGAGATGCTGCGGCAGTTTACGGTGGGCCTGCTGCTGCTGACCGGCAACAACGTGCTGCTGGGGTGGGGCGAACGGTATGTGACGGCAGGGTATGCGGCACTGCTGGCGGCGGCGATACCGATGCTGATTGCGCTGTTCGAGAGCTTTATTCCGGGTGGGATCGCGTTGAACCGTGTGGGCTGGATGGGCACGGTGCTGGGACTGGGTGGTTTGCTGCTGTTGCTTGCGCCGGTGTTGCGCACCGGGCTTGTGACGCGTGGGCACGCGGATGATGCATCGCATGCGCTTGCCGTGGGCACCGGGATTTTGAGCGTAGCTGTGCTGTGCTGGGTGGCTGGATCGTTAGTGGCGGGACGATGGCCATCGGCAATCGACCCGATGCTGGGGTCGGCGTGGCAGATGACGCTGGGCGGCGTGGTGAACGTGCTGCTCGGCACGGCGTTGGGAGGGTGGCACACGGCACACTGGACACCAGGTCTGTTTATGGCGCTGCTTTGGCTGACGGTGTTCGGCGCGTTGGTGGGCTTTTCCGCATTTACGTATCTGATGGCGCGTGTGCCGGTGGCCAAGGTGGCAACGTACGCCTACGTGAATCCGATCGTCGCCGTGGGGCTAAGCGCGGCGTTTTTGCATGAGTCGCTGCACGGGTCGCAGTGGACTGCGATGGCCGTGATTCTGGCAGCGGTGGCAATCGTAACAGCGTCGCGCAGCCGGCCGGCTGCATCCGCAGGGGAAACCGAAGCGGCGGCAAAGGCGGCCTAGGCCAAAATTTGTGCGGCAGCACGCAGGCCGCTGCGCAGCGCGCCGTGGACAGTTCCCCAGTGACCGCTGGTGTCGGTATGTTCGCCGGCGAAAAAGAGCGTGTTCTGTACCGGTTCGGCCAACTTCGCGGAGACATCGACGGCACCGACGGGAACCCAGGAGTACGCACCGAGTGAGAGTGGATCGGACGTCCAATCGTGATGATGGTGGGAGACGAGGTCGTTGAGCACTGCCTCACGCGGCAGGCCAAAGATGCGGGCAAGGTCGGCGCAGGCAATGTGCGCCACGGCGTGGTCGTTGAGGCTGTGGAAGGCCTGCGCGGAGGGGCCGCCGCTCCACGCTGTGAGCACAGGGTGAAGGGACGGAAAGCCGGTCCAGAAGACGTCGAACGCGGCATGCTGGGGTGAGCCGCGGCGACCCGTGGGAATGAGGAACGAGAGCTGTTGAAGAGCTTCGGCGGTTGGGTGAAGATCGGCCCACCAGCGCCGTTTGAACACAAGAGTGATGCGGCAGACATGGCCGGTACGCATGCGCGTGCTCTGGGCCAGAACGTCACCCGGCGCAGGGTCGAAAGTGACGGAGCCGGACTGCAACGTGCCGAGCGGAAGTGTGAGGACGGAGGCGGAGGCTTCGATGCGGTCGCCTTCTGCAAGCACGGCCGTGACTGATTCCGGACGCCATTCGATACGGGTTACCTGAGACCGCATGCGGAGCACGCCTCCGGCCCGGGTCAGACGCTCTGCCATGGCGTGTGGCAGGCAACCGTAACCGTTGTCGACATGGAGCGCCGTGTCGCCCTGAATGGAGTCTTCCGCCGCTTGCTGCATCGCCAGCGAGCGCACGGAGATCTCCTCCGCATCGGCGGC
This sequence comes from uncultured Terriglobus sp., assembly GCA_964244665.1. Taxonomy (GTDB): domain Bacteria; phylum Acidobacteriota; class Terriglobia; order Terriglobales; family Acidobacteriaceae; genus Terriglobus. The sequence continues at coordinate 48,073 of CAXTJO010000002.1, read as the reverse complement.
GTTAAAGCCTTCCACGTAGCCGGACGCAGTTTGCACGATATCCGGAGAGAAACCCTGCCGTATGCACCAGGTGGCGAAACTCATTAAGCTGTGGGGGTTGGCCTCTACCCAGCGGCAAAGGGTTTCCATGGTCTTGAGGGGATCCGCGGCGTCATTCGAGGTGTGTGCTGCAGACGGCTCAGCAGGGGTGGCGAGGAGTGCACGGCCATCGTCTGTGGCCAGGCTTCCGTCGGGCGAGTGGTACAGCATCTCGCCACTTCGCTCAGTCGCGTGCAGGCCGAGGTCCTGGAGCAATGCGAGCAGCTCCGGTGGCTTGCCATGCACAAACTCTGCGCCAAGCTCAACCGGGATGCCATTTGCATCGACCGTGCGAATGCGACCGCCCACGCGATCGCTCGCCTCCAGAACGGTAACGGCGACACCGGCTTCGGCAAGTGTTACCGCTGCTGCAAGGCCCGCAATGCCTGCACCGACAACTACCACGGACGCCCTGGTCATTGTGCTGCTCCGACGGTGGCAGGCTTCAGGGCCTGTTCTTCGGTTGAAGGGAAGTCCGATGGGACATGCGACGAGCTACGAGGCAGGGAATGCAGGAGTGCGAGTGCCTCGTGATGAGTGGTGATGACGCCCTCAAGCTGCGCGTCTTCCACCGTTTGCAGCAGCTGCTTGAATGCCGGGCCGGGTCGGAGGCCTGCTTCGATCAGGTCGCGACCCGTGAGCAGAGGCGCGGGATGGTGATGCTCCTCCGGAACGGCATAGTACCGCTCACTCGCGTAATCGTACATGCCGAGCAGGTTGTGGCTGCTGGTGCAGTCGAGCTTGTGGAGAGCGAGGTGTTCGGGAAAATTGTGCAGACGAAAGAAGCGGCGCAGCGTTGATTCGCGCATGGCTTTTACGTCACCGAAGCGCATGTGATTGGCGACGAGCGATACGATCTGGTCGATGTCCTCGTTGGAAAAGCGAAGCCGGTTGAGAATGATGCGGGTCATGGTTGCGCCCACTTCCGCATGGCCGTTGAAGCGGATACGCGGCTTTTCATCCTGGGGCTGCGGTGGACGATAGCAGGGTGGTTTGCCCACGTCATGCAGCAGCGCGGACCACGCAAGCGTAGGCTTCGCGCCTGCCGGTAGCTTGCTGAGCAGAAGAAGGGTGTGCACCCACACGTCGCCCTCCGGGTGCCATTCCGGTGGCTGCTCCACGCCCTTCATGGCCATGACCTCCGGCAGGATGTGCACGAGCAGGCCACTCTCGTCCAACAGTTCGAACGCGCGTTTGGCGTGTCCTTCGGTCAGCATCTTGGTGAGCTCTTCGCGGATGCGTTCGTTGCTCACCTGGGTGACGGTTGCGGCTTGCTGCTGGATGGAGTGCATCGTTGCGGGGTCGATCGAGAAGCCGAGGCGCGCGGCGAAGCGCACCGCGCGCAGCATGCGTAGCTTGTCTTCCGCAAAGCGGCGAGCGGGGTCGCCGATGGCGCGGATGACCTCTGCCTCTAAGTCTGCGCGACCGCCGACGTGGTCCAACACTTTGCCGTGGAGGTTGCTATCCGTAAGATCGACCGGGTCCAGCATCATGCCGTTTACGGTAAAGTCGCGCCGAGCCACGTCGCGCTCCGGCGAGTCGGAGTAGGTAACGTCCACGGGACGCCGGCCGTCTTCGTAGATGCCGTCGTCGCGGAAGGTTGCGACTTCTGTCTTGATGTCACAGCCCTGCGGACTGCGGTCGCTGCAGACGATGACAACCCCGAAATGCGCCCCCACGCCAAAGGTGCGCGGAAATCCGAGCAACACTTTTTCCGGCGGTGCGTCGGTGGCAACGTCGTAATCCTTGGGCGCTGTGCCGGTGAGCAGGTCGCGGACGCAGCCCCCGGCGAGGTACGCCTGAAAGCCGTTCTGCCGGAGTTGCTGAACGACGTCGAGCGCAGCCTGAAAGCCCGGGGTGGCGGTCGTTTCTGCAAGGAGTGCCATGCTGGTTTGGATGCGGTCACGATCCTTCCGGCTCCATGCGAGAGACGATGACGTGCGACAGAAGGTCTCAGACGCTGCCTGAAGCGGGCGCACGGCTTAGCATGAAGTACGTGGGCACGGGTCTGATCCTTGGCATCGAGAGCAGTTGCGACGAGACGGCGGCGGCAGTGGTGCGCGGCGGCCGGGATGTGCTTTCGAATGCTGTCAGTTCGCAAGTGGCGATGCACGCGCTCTACGGTGGCGTGGTGCCGGAGCTTGCCTCGCGGGAGCATCTGCGCAACGTGGTGCCGGTGGTGCGGGAGGCTCTGCGCACGGCGGGTGTCGCATACGCCAGCCTGGACGCGGTCGCGGTGACGGCAGGGCCCGGGCTGGCAGGTGCGCTGCTGGTGGGCATCTCGTTTGCGAAGGCGCTGAGCTTTGGCCTGGGCAAGCCGCTCATTGCCGTGAACCATCTGGAAGGTCACATCCACGCGGTGTTGATGCAGATGGAGGCCGGGATTGAAGAGGATGAGCCATTACTGGCGTTGGTGGTGAGCGGCGGGCACACGCACCTGTACGTGGCACGGCGGAACGGCGGTGCGTGGAGTTACAGGAACGTGGGTCGCACCGTGGACGATGCCGCGGGCGAGGCCTACGACAAAGCCGCCAAGATGCTGGGGCTGCCGTACCCCGGCGGTCCGTGGATGGACCGGTTTGCGGAATTTGGCGATGCGAATGCCGTGCCTTTCCGGTTGAGCGAGCTGAACCGTGGAACGACAGAGGCGCCGACGTTCGATTTCTCGTTCAGCGGGATCAAGACCGCTGTGCTTCGGTACATGCAGGTGAATGGCATGCAGGCCGCGGCAGAGAAGCGGCGGCACGCCTTTGAGGCGCTGCAAGAGCCGACACTGGAGAGCGGCCGGGCGCTGCTGGATGGTGCCGCGCTGAATGTGGTCGCCGGATTTCAGGCCGCCGTGGTACGCAACCTGGTGGGGCGGACCACGGCAGCGGCTCGGCATGTAGGGGCGCGAACGGTGGTGGTGAGCGGTGGAGTCGCGGCGAACCGTGCGTTGCGAGCCGGATTTGCCGCTGCGGCAAGGCGTGAAGGCTTTGTTGCGGCCTTTCCCACGCCGGCGTTGAGTACCGACAATGCGGCCATGATTGCAGCGGCGGCGTGGCCCCGGTTCGTTGCCGGGGAGTTTGCGCCGGATGGGCTGAATGCCGTGCCGCAGATGCAGTTAGGAGAGGCCACGAACGTCGCACGCTAAAATCAGAGGGTAACGACTGCGGCGGCAGGTAGCGGCGACACACCGCACCGGGCCAGTGCGCAAGTCCCTCAGGAACGATCCCGGCGACGGCTGCGCCCCGACGCGCCTCTCCGCTCCTTTCGCATGAGCCTGAATCTTTTTAATACCCTTGGTGGCCACGTTGAGCCGCTGGTGCCGGAGCGCGACAACACCCTGCGCATGTACTGCTGCGGTCCAACAGTCTACGACTACGGCCACATCGGCAATTTTCGAACGTTTCTGCATGTTGACGTGCTGCGGCGGTATGCGCGCCTGCGTGGCATGGCGCTGAAACATGTGATGAACATCACGGATGTGGACGACAAGATCATCCGCAACGCCGCCGCTGCGGGTATGCCGATCGGCGAGTACACCGCCAAGTTTGAGCGGGCCTTCTTCGAAGACATGGATGCGCTCGGCGTAGAACGTCCGGAGATCGTGGCGCGCGCGACGGAAACCATCGACGAGATGGTGGCGCTGATTCAGCGGCTCGAGGCGCAGGACATCGCCTACCGCGCGGAGGATGGGTCATGGTACTTCCGCATTGCAAAATTCCCCCGATACGGTGAGTTAAGCGGGAAGGATCTAGAGGGAATCGAAGACGGTGCGCGCGTGGACGTGGACGAGTACGAGAAGGATTCAGCGCGCGACTTTGCCGTATGGAAGGCGTGCAAGCCGGGCGAGGCGTCGTGGGATACGCCGCTTGGATGCGGCCGGCCGGGGTGGCACATTGAGTGCTCGGCGATGGCAATGAAGCACCTGGGAAACACGTTTGACCTGCACGCGGGCGGCGAGGACCTTATGTTTCCGCACCACGAAAATGAGATTGCGCAGTCGGAGTGCGCGTCGCACGAACCACTTGCGCGGCATTGGTTCCATGTACGGTTTCTGCTGGTCGAGGGGCAGAAGATGTCGAAGTCGGTCGGCAATTTCTACACGTTGCGCGACCTGCTGCTAATGGGGCATCGCGCGTCGGCAATCCGCTTTCTGCTGTTGAGCGTGCCATACCGGCACCAGATGAACTTCACGTTCGATGGGCTGGCGGAAAGTTCCAGCGCCATCGAACGCCTGCGCACGTTTGCGCGGAGGGTGCACGCAGCTTCTGCCAGCGACTCGGCAGCGGAAACCCCGCTCGGGGCTTTGGTGCAAAGCAAGACTGAGGCATTCCACGCCGCGCTGAGCAACGACCTGAATACGGCGGAGGCACGTGCCGCGGTGTTTGACGTGGTGCGCGCGGGCAATATCGCGCTCGATGCGGGCGGACTCCGCAGCCACGACCTTGCGGCGATTCAGGCTTTGCTTGCCGCGTTCGATGTGGTGTTCGATGTGCTGGTAGACCGCGATGACGAACGAACCCGAGCCGCTGTGGCGTGGGCGCAGGCGGAGGGGCGAGATGCGCAGATTGCGCCGGAGCTGCTGAACACGCTCAGCGTGACAGATGCAGAGATCGAGGCGCTGATCGCGGAACGCACAGAGGCGAAACGCCGCCGCAATTTTGCACGGGCCGACGCAATCCGCAACGAAATGCTGGAGAAAGGTGTGGTGCTGGAGGACGGCAAGGCCGGTGTGACGTGGAAGCGGAAGTAAGAAGCGGAAGTAAGTTGCCGCCCCGCCCACAGGGACGCCGTGTATGCAAGGGCGGTCCGGATTGAAGTATCCCGCTTGGTTCCCCTGTAACTGAATGCACATTCGCGTCTGCGATTCGCGCCCTATACTTCGCTCAACGGCGCTTGTGCAGCGGCGATTTATGAGGTGCACCTTTCATGACAAACACCGTCAGCGTGGACGAATTTCAGGCACTTGAGCAGCGGGTTTTGCGTACGGTCGAGATTATTCGCAAGGAGCGGGAACAGCGTTCCGTCGCCGAGCAGGAGATCACCGCCCTGAAAGAGTTGCTGGACCACGCGTCGAACGAGAACTCTGCCATGGGCGTGGAGCTGGCTTCGCTGAAGCAGGAGCGTGAGCAGGTGAAGACGCGCGTGGACGCCATGCTGAAGCAGATGGACGACCTGCTGTAGAGCCACAGCCGTAACCCCGCACGCCCATTATCGCGAGCGTGCAAGAAGAGAGAAGATAGATGCCCACCACTGCCCAGACCCGGCCGGTTTCGGTCGAAATCTATGATGGCGTGTACCAGTTGCGCGGTGTCGATCCGCAGCACATTGCGCTGCTCGCCGGCTTGGTAGACAGCAAAATGCGTGCTGTTTCCGCGCATGGCGCAACGGTCGATTCACTGCGCGTGGCCGTGCTGGCGGCCGTGAACATTGCGGATGAACTGGTGGAGCTGCGTGAGCGACATCGCAGCCTGCTGGAATCGCTGGATCATGCGGAGACAAGCACGCGCAGCCGCGCGACGTCGCTGTCGAATTTGCTGGATGGAGCGCTTGCCGGTGACTACCGCGACCGAATCGCGGTGTAGCGTCGATGCGAGCGTAAAGGTGGTGCCGCGCATGAATTCGAGTGAGCAGAGTGCGGCGATTGCGGCGATCTGGGAACGGCAGTTGCCGCAAACGCGAGAGCGGGTGCAGTTGCTGCAACGGGTAGCGCGTGACTTTTCCAGTGAGCGGTCGATTGCGCCGGAGGTGCAGGCGGAGGCGCTGGATGTAGCGCACAAGCTGGCGGGGTCGTTGGGCATGTTCGGGTATACAGAGGCAACGGAGCACGCGCGGGGTGTAGAGCAGGCGCTGGAGACGCGCGGGATGATGCCACAGCCGGAGCGGTTGCAGGCGAGTGTGGACGGGTTAGTGAGGGCGTTGGCGGGGTCGCTGGAGGAGTAGGGCAGACTGCGGATGGAATGTGAGGCCTAGCTTCCCAAAACGCGGCACGCCGTACACGCCACAACTCGTAAGCGATACCTACCGGGCTTATCTTTCCGCTACGAACGAGCTGAGCGGTACGACGTAGCACACCAAGGAAAGAGATCCGGAGAGGGCGATGTCAGTCAAAGGTTTTCGCATCCGCCCGGCGACGTTAGACGATGTTGACGGTTTGCATCAATTGATTGAATCTTCTGTCCGAGTATTGCAACGCGAGGATTACACTCCAGCGCAGATCCAAGGTGCGTTGGGACACGCTCTTGGCCTTGATACCCAGTTGATTCGAGACAAAACCTACTTCATCGCCCACCCGGTGGACCACCCACATCTGCCCGTGGCTTGTGGCGGATGGAGCTTCCGGAGAACTCTCTTCGGAAGTGACCACGGACCCATGCGTGTGGGAGCTTTGAGTGATCCCCTGACGGAACCTGCGAAGATCCGGGCCATATTCGTGCATCCACAATGGGCGAGACAAGGTCTAGGGTCGCTGATGTTGTCACACTGTGAAGAAGCCGCGACGACCTGGGGGTTTTGGCACTTCGAGATGGGAGCGACGCTTACAGGTGCTCCCCTTTACACGCTGAGGGGCTATCGCGCGGCTGAGAGCATCGACATTTTGCTGCCAAACGGCGAGGTCTTGGCCCTTGTTCACATGTTGAAGGCTCATCCCAAAGCGGACTAAGTGATGAGCATGGTGCCATAGGTGTCGACGGGGGCGCAGGCGCCATTGCGGAAGTCGTTGTCGGCGGCGACACAGACACTGCCGTAGGTGGATCTAATGATGTGCCAGGCCGCACGGCTATGGGCGGCACGGCCCCGGACGGCGCGGCCTGCAGCGTCTTCCGCAGAGAAGCGATGCTCCGCCGAGCATGGCGACGAGGGCGAGGAGTACAAGCGGTTTGTTCATCCGTGGATCCCTAAACAAGAGACGGTACATACGAAAGGCTTGTTGTGGGCCAGGCGCACAACCCGTGTGGTATTCGGCGGCTCTTAGGTGGGCATGATTCATGTATTGGTGGTGTGGCTGCTGAGTGCGGTAGCGCTGGTAGTGGCAGCGTACGTGTTGCCGGGTGTGGAGATCGACAGCTTCACGACGGCGCTGGTGGCGGCGCTGGTAATCGGTCTGTTGAATGCGACGATCGGGTTTTTGCTGCGGCTGGTGGTGTTCCCGCTAACGTGGCTCCTGCCGGGATTGGTGTATTTTATCGTCGATGCGGTGATGATTTATGTTGCATCGCGGCTGGTGCGTGGGTTTCGCGTGAAGAATTTTGTGAATGCTCTGCTGGTGGCGTTGATCGTGGCGGTGGTTGGCGGGGTGCTGGGGGCATTTTAGGGTTGGTTGCGACCAGGGTGCCGTTGAGCTGAAACCCGTGTCTCAAAGGCGAGACATGGGGCACCCGGTTGGTTCGCATGCCGGTTGGTAGGCTTGAGGGATGAGCGATTCGGGTGGTTCCCTTAAGGATGGGTCGCTTCGCCGCGATGGTGACGGCAAGACGGTGAGTGGCGAGATGGCGGCGGCGGGGGTTTCGGCGGCTGGCGGAGCTTCGGATTCGACGCAGCCTTCGGCACCGGCGGCGATGGCGGGGCCGGTTGCTGTTGCGGGTAGCGCTTCGGGCGCGGCGGGTGCGACGGTTGCGGCGGAGGCGAAGATGGCGACGGACGGGTTTGCGCCGCTGCGGATTCCGTTGTTTCGGGACCGCTGGATTGCCAGCACAGTAAGCGGGCTGGGCACGTGGATGCAGGACACGGCGGGTACGTGGCTGATGACGGCCCTGACGGGGAGTCCGCTGCTGATTGCACTGATGCAAACGGCGGCAAGCGCGCCCGTGCTGGTATTCGGCCTGTTCGCGGGAGCGACAGCGGATATTTTCGATCGGCGGCGGCTACTGATGTTCTGGCAGACGTGGCAGATGGTTGCGGTCTTGCTGATGGCCGCACTGGCGCTGCTGGGCGTGATCGGGCCGGTGACGCTGCTGCTGTTGACGGCACTGATGAACATTGGCTCTGCGATGAACAACCCGGCGTGGCAGGCAATTGTGCCGGAGCTGGTGCCGCGTGCGCAGCTGCCCAATGCGGTGAGCCTGGCCGCGGCGAGCAATAATTTGGCGCGGGCGCTGGGGCCGGCGCTGGGCGGGCTGCTGGTGGCCGGTTTTGTAAAGGCCAGCACAGGCGCAGGATGGGTCTTTGCGCTGAACGCGGGTTCGTTTGCGGCGGTAATCTGGGTGCTTTGGGTGTGGAAGCGGAAGCCGCTGTTTAAAAGCGCGCTGCCGGCCGAGCGGATGATGGGCTCGGTCGAGACGGGGTTGCGATACCTGCGGTATGCGCCGGTGCTGCAGGCGGTGTTTTTGCGGTCGTTTTTATTTACGTTCAGCGTGGCGGCAGTGTGGAGTTTGTTGGCAGTTGTGGCGGCGAAACACCTGCGGCAGGGCGCGCTGGGATACGGCATTTTGAACGGGAGCATGGGCCTGGGTGCGGTGGTAGCGGCGGTGCTGCTGGCGAAAGTGCGGGCGCGGTTTACGGCGGACCAGATACTCGCCGCCGCGAGCCTGCAATACATCGCGACGCTGCTGGTAATGGCCTTTTCAAGGCAGACGTGGCCGATCATAGTGTTCCTGATTGCGGGCGGTTTTGCGTGGACATGCACAATGAGCACGTTGAACGTCTCAGTCCAGCTAAACGCGCCGGGATGGGTGCAGGCGCGGGCCCTGGGCATGTACCAGATGGTGTTCCAGGGCGGCCTGGCGCTGGGAAGCGTGCTGTGGGGGTATGTGGCGGAGCACAGCTCGACGAAGGTGGCGCTGTGCAGCAGTGCGGCGCTGATGGTGGTGAGTTTGCCGGTGACGCTGCGGCTGCATGTGCTGCGGGGAGCGCTGCCGGACATGTCGCCGTACCAGTTCAAGCGGCCGGTGCCACACCTGGAGCTGGAGCCGCAGCCGGAGGACGGGCCGGTACGCGTACTTGTGGACTACACCGTGCCGGTGGCGCGGCACAACGAGTTTGTGCACGCGGTGCACCAGTTGCGAGAGGTACGGCTACGGAGTGGCGCGATTCGGTGGGGTGTGTTTCGGGATGGGCAGGACCCGGAGCGGCTGGAGGAAAGCTTTGTGATGGAAAGCTGGCTGGAGTATCTGCGGAGCCGGGAGCGCATGACGACAGCGGATAGCGAGATTCTGGGGCGGGTGCGGGGCATGCACCGAAGCAAAGATGGTGCGGACGAGCTGCCGCGCGTGACGCACCAGGTGTATGCGAAGGAAATCGATGCGTCAGCAGGTACGGAAAGGGGTGCGAGCGCCTGATGGAGCGTGAAGGTAGGCAGAGCTGGTTTGTTCCGTTCTCGCGAGCGGAGATGGACCGCGTCGCCGAACAGGTGCAAAGGTGTGAGCGGCATCCATGCCAGGTGCAGACGCTGGCACAGATGGTGCAGGATACTCCGCACACCTGGCATTGCGCACGCGCTCGTTCGAGTTCTGTTGTGTGGCAGCGGTCTTGACAATGTTGGGCAACGTGAGCTCAGCGAGAAGAGGCAACGCGGTACATTTGCGAGAGAGCGCCGGTGCCGGCTGGGGTAGAGTGATGTGTGTTCCGTTCGTACCTTGATTTGGAGTGCTCACTTGAAGCTGCCATTGGTGTGGGTTGTGTGGTCGTTGTGCGTGTTGCCCGTATGTAGCCAGAAGCTGGTGCCAAGTACGGACGATTTGCGGCGAAATTTGGAGGAGGCGTCGAAAACCGCGACGCTTGAGAGCGCGGGAACCCCGGCGTTCCGCGTGGAGGCGAAGTTCGACACGTTTAACTACCTGGGTAAACCGGATGGTAGTGGGACGGTTGTAGAGGAGTGGTTGAGTCCGGGAACACAACGGCGGGTGGTGACGTTTCGAGGGCTTGTGTGGACGCAGGTGTCCCACGGGGGAACCGTGCGCATCTCTGGCAGCAGCTTTGAGGGATCGTTTATGGAGCGGCGGGTTATCGAAGCGCTGTTGCGACCGGGACCGGCAGCGGAACGGTTGCAGTTAGTGACGCCAAGCTACAAGCCTTTAACGGCGGGCACGGTGGCGCTGGATTGCGTGGTTTTGGCGCCGATGGATGTGGTCGAGAAATCAAATGCCGCCGACAAGTCACCGTCGGCGTACTGTCTCTCAGGGAACCCACGGATTTTGCGAATCGTGGAGGAGCGTTACGCGCTGGTGCTGGGCTATAACCATTTTTCGAAGTTGGGAGAGCACCTTTTGGCGAAGGATATATCCATAAGCCAGGGCAGGGTGGAGCGGGCGGCAATTCATGTGACGAGCTTTAGGACGGCACCGGAGTTGAAAGAAGCGGATTTTGTGCTGCCAAGCGGACCGGACAGCTCGGCTGAAGATGTCACGGTAAGTGCCGATGTGGAAGCCGGATCGATTGTGAAGAAAGTAACGCCCCAGTACCCGGAAGACGCAAGGCAGAACCACGTAGCGGGGACGGTGACGCTGGCGGCGATCATCGACAAAATGGGTTCCATCACGCATCTGGAGGTGCTAAGCGCACCAACGGTATCGATGGCAGAAGCGTCGGTGGGGGCCGTGCGGCAGTGGAAGTATAAGCCGTACCTGCTGAACGGGGAGCCGGCGGAGGTGGACACAACGGTGACGGTGAACTTCACGTTTCAAAAGTGAAGAGCGACGCGGGATGCCGGGACGTAAGCATCGATGACTTGAGGCCTGCAGTTATGAATTAGGACTAGGTGTCGGCGACGCTGCGCAACAGGAGGCGGAACTGCGCGCGAACTGTACAGTTGCGGAACGCTGCCAGTCCAAGCCGTTGAATGGGTATGGTGCGCTTGATCTAGAAAGGCTGGCCGCGAAGCTTACTTCGTATGAGTTAGCAATGAAGCAGTGCTGGTGACTGTGCAACCTGAAGACGATCGGTGTGGATTGACGTGGCTAGGTTTAGGGGATCGCTCGACAGTTTTTACAGCAGAGTCCTGTCACATTGGTGAAACGACTTGTACACCTTCAAAACACCTTCCCAAAAATAATTAGCTTGCCTTCGCATTTTTTGCTTGTCCTACCGCACGGCATGCAGTTGAATACGCTCGTGTATTCCTAAAGCGAATATGCGGTTCCAAAAATCCTTGCAATTCTTTCTTCTTCTAGGAGACGACCTATGCGGTTTTACCGTTGCTTCGCCTTGCTTTCAGCGCCGATCTTGCTTTGCGGTGTCTGCCGAGCCGACAACTTCTCGTTTACGGGAAACTTGTCCAACATTAACGACGTACGTCTGTTTACATTTACAGTCGGTGCGAACTCGAACGTTGTACTGCGGACGTTCAGTTACGCAGGCGGTGTGAACGCCCAAGGGCAGACCATTGCCGAAGGTGGTTTCGATCCGATTCTGGCCCTGTTTCAGGGGACCGGGCCGACTGCAGTGGAAATCGGTCAGAACGACGATGGCGGCGCGAACGTTCCTGCGGATTCCGTCACGGGAGAGCATTATGACACTTACCTGGCAGTCAACAACTTGACGCCTGGAGACTACACAGCGAGCATTCAGGATTTTGCGAACTTCGCGATTGGACCGACGCTCGGAAACGGTTTTTCCAATGGTGGACTTACCGGCGGAACGTTTGTCGATGCGACAGGCCATAATCGCGATAGCCACTACGCGTTTGACATAACAGGAGTTGCAGCTGCAGCTACTGTTACAACTACGCCGGAGCCATCCTCGCTTGCTTTGTTGGGCACTGGAATACTTGGTATTGCAGGAGCCATGCGGAGACGGTTCGTCAGTTAACTACCGCTCTACCATCATGCCTGCCGGTCAAACGTGCAAACGCTTGAACGGCAGGCACACCTGAAGGGCAGCATGGCACGTGCGCGGAGCAGCGCGGAGATGCGATCCAAGACGCCCGATCTATGACTCCTTGGCAGAGCGAAAATGCGGTGATAGGAAACGTTCATAGTAGCGGCGTTAATGGGCTTGTTCTTAAGGGACAATCCGTTCGAGCTTGGTGGCGGCAAGGGATTGATAAAGTTCCAGCGTTTGGGCGGCGATGGCGGACCAGGCGAATTTCGCTTCGACGCGGGTGCGGCCGGCTTCGCCGAAGGTTCTGGCTGTTGCGGGGTCGGCGAGCAGGATATTCAATTTGTCGGCGAGGTCGCGGGCGAACTGTTCGGGGTTGCTGGGAAACTTGGTGACGGGATCCTGGTCAAACGGAACAAGATAGCCGGTCTCGCCTTCGACGACGACTTCAAGGATGCCGCCGGTCGCGGATGCAACGACGGGTGCCTTGCACGCCATCGCTTCAAGGTTAATGATGCCGAAGGGTTCGTAGACGGAGGGGCAGCAGAAAACGGCGCAGTTGCTGTAAAGCTGGATGGCTTCCTGCTTGGTGATCATGTGGTCGACCCAGGTGACGAGCGGGTTGCGGGCTTTGGCTTTGTCGACCATGGCGCGCATTTCGGCCTCAATTTCAGGGGTATCGGGTGCGCCGGCGCAAAGGACGACCTGTGTGCCGGCGGGCAGGTATTGGAGGGCGTCGACGAGGTGGGTGACGCCTTTTTGGCGGGTGATGCGGCCTACAAAGAGGACGTAGGGGATCGCTGGGTCGATGCCATATTTGAAAAGAGCTTCGGTGTTGGAAGTTTTCTGGTATTCGGCGAGGTCGATGCCGTTATAGATGACGTGGATTTTGGCAGGGTCGATTTCGGGGTAGGCCTCAAGAATGTCCTGTCTGGTGCCTTCGGAGACGGCGATGACGGCGTCCGCGGCGTCGATGGCGGTGCGCTCCATCCAACTGGACATAGTGTAGCCCGAGCCAAGCTGCTCGGCTTTCCAGGCGCGCAGAGGCTCCAGCGAGTGTGTCGTAAGCACGAAAGGGATGTTGTAGAGCTTTTGCGCGAGGAAGCCGGCCATGCTGACGTACCAGGTGTGGGTGTGCACGACGTCGATGCCGTCGAGGTCCTTCACCTGGGCGAGATTGAGGCTCATGGCTTCAAGCGCGGTTTTGAACTTGCCAGTGGTGCCATCGGAGATTTCAGCCCAGGGCTGCTGGCCGAAGACAGCGGGATTGGTTTCTGGAGACTGTTGCTCGCCCCAGCAATAAATGGACACGTCGGCGAGTTTGCTGAGCTCGCGGGAAAGATACTCAACGTGAACGCCGGCACCGCCGTAGACGTGAGGGGGGTACTCGCGGGTCATGAGGGCGATGCGCATGCTGGGGGTCACCTTTAATGTGAGGTCGTCGGACATAGCATACCGGGTGCATGGGGGCGCTGGGAACGTGAGCATGTTCAGGCTTGATAAGCCACATTTAGAAGTTGCGCACCTGTCTCTTTAAGAAGTCGTCGAATAGCGGAACCGTGAACGCGTTATCTCCGTGAGCAGGGCTGTAGATCATTCCCTTCCTGATCAAAGAACTGCGAAGCGGGCCAATCGATGTCGCCTTAACGTTTAAACATTCGGCAATGTCGCCTGACCGCTGTGTTTCACCTCCAACTTGCACCATTGCGAATAAAAATTCTTTTTCTCTCTTCGTCATTCTGTCGAAACGCACCCGAAAAAAACTCTCGTCAAGTTGAGCAATAGCCCGTTGAGTTGCTGCGACCACATCTACAAGAGTGACCGGGGAATTGAGAGCAGTATTCCAAGTCTCGTAGCCCCACTGCTGCAGGAAGTATGGGTAGCGGCCGGTCTTTGCTAGGATTTCTTCTAGGGCCTCCGGGCGCAAGTTGATCCCCTTGGCCTTCATCGGCACGGTGATAGCTCGGCGTGCATCCGCACTATCAAGCACACCGATTTTAGGAAAGGCAAAAAGCCGCTCAGAATAGGACTTGGACTTTCCAGCTAGACCCAAAATAAGTGGTAGCCCGGCAGCATAGACCAGCAGCGGCAGATTCTTTTGAGAAACTTGGTGCAAGCCCATGATGAGCGCGCTCATCTCCTCTTGGCTTAGGTATTGCAGTTCATCAATTAGTATGCAGACATGTGCACTCTGTTCCTTTGCCGCTTCGGCTACGGCAATCAACAGCTGACCTAGATCGTGTTCAAGATCGCCGCTATCCGCTAACCCCTTCTCCGATTCAACCCCAAGTTCGATGTCGATATCGTGTAGAGAAATCTTTGTCTTGAAGACCGAAGCAAAGCTCTTGAAAACTCGAAGGCTCTTTCGAGCTGCCGCACTGATCCGTTCGTAGGAGTTAAGCCTGATTAACAGGCCACGCAAATGTGGGAGAAGAAGGACCGGCAAGCTCTTGTTCTCATGAGCTTCTACGGAAACAGTCAGAAAATCTCTTTCCTGCGCCATATCCAAAACCCTGTTGAGTAAAACTGTCTTACCCACACCTCGCAGCCCAACGAAAACAGCGCTTCGCGTAGCCGCGCCAGCTTTAGACCTGTCCAACGCAATTTCAACATCCTTGAGTATTGCTTCTCGGCCGGCCAGTTCTGGGGGCTGAGTTCCGGCTCCTGGTGAAAATGGATTGTCTACACCATTCATGTCTACAGAGTTTATCTATGTATAGCTTATTTTTCCAATTCTTATATAAACTCCGTAGACTGTGGATTCCGCTGAAAGCCCCACTGATACACTCGCGCTACTTGCGGCTGGGCATTTTTGGATGCTGTGAGTTTCTGAGGATTCCCACCCATGGCTACAAGTACCTTTCTCTGCCCTGCTTCGCCGAAAACGACATTTCGGCCGTTTGTGCCGACGGGGGAGGCGCCGCCGGAGTTTACGGTGCGGGCGGTGTTGATTGGGGCGGTGTTCGGGGTCCTGTTTGGAGCCGTTACGGTGTACGTCGGTTTGCGGGCAGGACTGACAGTGGCCGCGTCGATCCCGATCAGCGTCTTATCGATTTCGATTCTGCGGGTGCTGGGGCGGGCGTCGATCCTTGAAAACAATATCGTGCAGACAACGGGCAATGCCGGGCAGAGCATTGCGAGTGGCGTGATTTTTACGCTGCCGGCGCTGATCTTCCTGGGATTCGACCTGGAGTACGCACGCATTTTTGCGCTTGCCTTGTTTGGTGGATGGCTGGGCGTGCTGTTCATGATTCCACTGCGGCGGCAGTTGATCGTGGAGGAGCATGGATCGCTGCTGTACCCCGAAGGGACGGCGTGCGCGGATGTGCTGATGGCGGGGGAGCGTGGTGGAAGCTTTGCGTCGCGCGTGTTTCTGGGGCTTGGGTTGGGGTCGCTGTACACGCTGTTTCAGAACGAAAATCTGTTTGGGTTGTGGCCGGCGCAGCCTAACTGGTCGCCGGATCTGGGGGCGCAACACCTGCTGCGGGGTGGCGCCGTCCGGGCGGATGTGACGCCGGAATACCTGGGTGTGGGCTACATCATCGGCATGCGGGTGAGCGGCGTCATGCTGGCGGGTGGCGTTTTTAGTTGGCTGGTACTGATGCCGGCGATTTACTTTTTCGGTTCGCACCTCACAGGCCCGCTGTACCCGGGAACCGTGCCGATCCACGACATGGGACCGAGCGATTTATGGCGGACGTATATCCGGCCGATGGGGGCAGGGGCCGTGGCAGCGGCAGGGTTGCTGACGCTGTTGCGGACGCTGCCGACAATCGTGGGAGCGCTGACGGGATCGCTGCGGGCGAAGAAGAGCGTGGAGCTTGCCAGTAGCAGTGCGGATGCGGTGGCGGCGGTAACGGAGACGGCAGCGTACCGGGCGGCGTCAGACTCCGAACGGATCGGCGGCGCTGTGGGAAACCATGTTCCACAATCAAGGCATGGGGCACCCGGTGTTGTGGCTGCGACGAAGATACCGCTGGTGGCCCGGACGGCGCATGATCTGCCGAACAGCGTGGTGTTTGGCGGGAGCGCGCTGCTTGTGGCGCTGATGTGGGCGTTTTTGGAGTTTAAGCCAGTCCCGGGAGCGCAGGTGGGTGCATTTGCAAACCTTGCCGCCGCCTTGCTCATCGTCGTGTTCGGGTTTTTGTTTGTTACGGTGTCGGCGCGGATCGTGGGGATTGTGGGATCGAGCGCAAGCCCGGTAAGCGGGATGACAATTGCGACGCTGATGGCGACGACGGCGATCTTTCTGGTGAAGGGGTGGACGGCGCCGGCGTTCGGAGCGCTGGCAATCACGGTTGGTGGTGTGGTGTGCATTGCGGCGAGCAACGCCGGTGATTGTGCGCAGGATTTGAAAACGGGCTACCTGATTGGTGCCACGCCTTGGAAGACGCAGCTGGCGATCATGGTAGGGGTGATCGTAAGCGTGTTTTCCATTGGATTGACGCTGAACTTGATGAATACGGGGCTGGAGGAGTTTCGGGCGATGCCACACCCGGTGGCATTAAACAGCAGTGCGCTGCCGGAGGGTGTGCATGACATGGGGAGCTTCAAGCGGCCGCACATTCGGCTATCGGTGACGAAAGCTGCGGCGGATGGCGCGGTTGTAGACACGGCGCCGGCGATTCTGCAGGGTCCCGCTGCGCTGGCAGGCAGCGAGATCAACGATGCGACGCGGTTCCACCTGATCAATGCCATCGGATCGGCAACGCTGGAGGACGGGAAATACCTGTACGACCCGGCGAGCGGCAAGCTGGTGGTGCAGTGGATTCAGGGCATTGGGAGTGAGAAGGCGGCGGCGCCGCAGGGACGGCTGATGGCGACGGTAATCAACGGCATCCTGAGCCGGAAGCTGCCGTGGTCGCTGGTCTTGCTTGGGATGGCGCTGGTAGTGGGCATCGAGCTGCTGGGGGTACGGTCGCTGACGTTCGCGGTAGGAGCGTACCTGTCGATCGCCACGACACTGGCGATCTTCGCCGGTGGGCTGGTGCGGTGGATGGCGGACCGGGCAGTGCTGTCGGCGCGGGCGCGGGATGCGGCGCGGCGGGAGGCGAACGCCGTGGCGCGTGACATTGCGTCAGCCGCAAATCCGGGGACGGCCGTGTTTGTAATGGAGGCGGAGCCGGATGGGTCGCTGGATGTGGACCGGATGCTGCGGGCAATTCCGGGCAATGTGATGCTGAGCAGCGGCGAGACGCTGGACGCGGCGGAGGGTGCAACAACAGGGAACGAGCCGCTGACCGACCTGGATAGCGATGAAATTTCACCGGGATCGCTGTTTGCGAGTGGACTGATCGCGGCAGGTGGAATTGTGGGACTGCTGGGGGTGGGAATCCGGCTTTACGAGTCGGCGACGGACCACGTGATGCCGCGGTTCAGCACGCATAATCCGCTGTACCACGACCCGGTGGCGGTGCTGATGTTTGCAGCGCTGGCGGGGGCACTGTATTACTTTGCGCGGACGCCATTAACGGCGAGGGACGCATCCAAGGAAGCACAATGACCAGCCTTCACCGATGCACTATGCCCCTGATCCTTGCCTGCACGTTTGCCATCGCAGCCATCAAGCCCGTTCAGGCGTCAGAGGCGACAAAGCGCGCAAAAGTTCAACAAATGTTTCAACTCCTGCAGATTGAGAAGACGATCGACCAGGTGAGCGCGCAGCAGGTGGGGCAGGCCAAGTCGCTGATCGCCAACTTGGTGGGACAGCAGGCTACATCGTCGGAACAGCAGAAAGACATTAATGCCTTTCTGGACAGAATTTTGGCGATTGCGCATGAGGCGGTGAACTGGCAAAAGTTGGAGCCGCAGTATCTCGACCTGTATACGCAGGCGT
Source organism: uncultured Terriglobus sp. (assembly GCA_964244665.1). Classification (GTDB taxonomy): domain Bacteria; phylum Acidobacteriota; class Terriglobia; order Terriglobales; family Acidobacteriaceae; genus Terriglobus. Next base: position 30,420 of record CAXTJO010000002.1, on the reverse strand, counting down.
ATTCCGAAGAGGAAATTGACGGAATCCTGGCGTTCTACCGGTCGCCGGTCGGGCAGGAGATGCTCGCAAAGCAGCCGGAGCTGCTGGCGAAGTCGCAGGCCATCACGCAGGCGCAGGTCATTGCAGTGCTGCCGCAGATTCGAGCCGCCGCCATCCAGTTTGCGCAGCAAATGAACACGAAATACACGAAGGGCAGCCAATAGCCGGAAAACGCGGGATGGATGCGGGTATGCTGAAGAGCGAGTGAAGGGATCAAGTGACGGGGCCGGAGCGGCAACGTCAAACCCTCAGATCACATCCGCTGCGGCTGGTCCACACATACTTGCAGGAGAGTTCATGCCCCGTTCGTCCGCCCTTATTGCCGCACTGTTGTTCAGTGCACATACTTTGACCGCCCATGCCGACGATGCGACGAAGCGCGCGAAGGTGGACGAAATGCTGTCGGTGACGAAGACCGATTCGCTGTCGGAGAGAATGCTCACAGGCGTGCCGACGCGGGTCAAGGCGCTGGCGTCGCAGCAGCCGATGGTGGCCGCGGCAACATCGCCCGCGCAGAAAAAGATCGCGGATGACTACTTGAACGAGATGGCACAGATTGCGTCGAGCGCGCCGACGTGGGCAGTGCTGAAGCCAAAGGTGGTGGAAATATACCTGGCCACGTTTACAGAGGCGGACCTGGACGGAATCATTGCCTTCTTCAAAACGCCGGCGGGGCAGGACTACATCGCCAAGTCGCCGGAGCTGTCAGGAAAGACGGTGCAAGTTCTACAAGGGTCGGTGAACGCGTTGGCGCCCAAGTTTGAGGCGGCAACACGTGCGTTCCAGGCAAAGATGGAGGGCACATCTCCGAGCACACCTGCCGCTGCGCCGGCAAAGGCACCGACGCTGGGACCGCCAACAGCGGCGTCGCCAAAGTAGGCACCGTATGAGTTGCGTGCTAACGCTGGCGCTGGACGATGCAGCACAGGAGCGGTTCGAGGCTTTGCGGCAGCATTGGTTTCCGCCGGAACTGAACCGTATTCCGGCGCACCTGACGCTCTTCCATACCCTGCCGGAAGGTGACGACACGGAAGCCGTCCTGCTGCAGGTAGCAGCAGGGCAGGTGGCGTTTGAGATGCAGGTGGCGGAGGTGCGGTCGATTGGGCGCGGGGTGGCGTTCTTTTTGGAATCCCCAGAGGCAAAGCGGCTGCACCGTGGGTTAAGTGATGCGTTCGCCGGCGTGGTAAGCGCGCAGGATCGGCAGGGATTCCGGCCGCACGTGGTGGCGCAGAACAAGGTAGCACCTGCGGCGGCGAAGGAAGCACTGGCGGTGCTGCAGGCAAGATTTGTGGCGTGGGAATGCCGGGCGGTGGGGCTGGATTTATGGCGATACCTGGGTGGACCGTGGAAGAAAGTGCGGCGATTTGGGTTCGCAGCCGCGAGCTAAGGCGGACGCGGCAAGCGAAAGGCCTCTCGCGTGAGAGGCCTTTTCGCTTGTGAACTATAGCGGGAGTTTACGAAGCGGATTCGACCGCGACAGGCTCGTTGGCCGGGGTGCCGGTGGAGCGGGGAGCGCCGGCTTCGTTGGGGCCGGGCTTGCGGATATCGATGCCGCCCTTGAAAAAGGCACCGTCTTCAATGGAAATGCGTGCGGCGATGACGTCGCCGGTAAGGGAGCCTTCAGAGCGAATGTCGATACGGTCAGAGGCCTGGCAATTGCCGCGAACTTTGCCGAGAACGACTATTTCGCGTGCGGAGATGTTGGCGGCGACCTGGCCATTGCGGCCAACGGTAACGCGATTGCCGGGCAGGGTAATGGTGCCCTCGATGCGGCCATCGATGTACAGGGACTCGGAACCCGTGACTTCGCCCTTGATCATGAGGGACTTGCCGATGGTGGCCTGCTCACCCGTAGCAGTGGCTGCCTGGGGCGTCGCGGTGCGGGTGCTCGGCGTTTCAAAGCTGGAGGTGGGGGATGTGGTGGGCGGCATGCCGGGGGTAGGGCGAATCGGTTCAGGCGTGGTGGGCGAGGCGGGGCTGCCGGGGGTATTGGGTTTCCACATGGGTCGGGGTGTTCCTTTCGGCGTTACGAAATCGGGTGCGGGCAGCGGAGGAGTACACGCCGCCGCGAAATCACTACAGGCATCTTACGCGCGCAGGCGGTGGGCAATGGTTCCCAAATGCGGAAAAGTCTTCCGGGTGCGGGTGGAATCTGCCAGGGTACAACGGTGCAGGGGTGGTGCAAGGCGGTGTGAGTTTGCGCGCGAAGATGGGGCGGCATAGTCTGCGAACATGTGTGGGTGGCAAGGGACTGTAGTGCTGGCAGCGGTAATGCTGCTGTCGAGTCGCGGGCAAACAGCCCTGGCGCAAAAGCCGGAAGCCAAGCCGGCCAAGCCGCCGCGAACCCATGCGGTGACGTTGGGTCCTGTGAAACGGGTACCGTACCTGGCGGCAGACGTGGCAAAGGAAGACAAGAGCGACGAAGCGGGAAACCTGCGCGTGCGAGCGTTGTTTGTGGATGGGCGGCAGAAGGACTGGACGACGGGCGAACTGCACGAGGTGACGGACCGCTCATTTACGGTGCAGCGCGTGCTGCATGTGAACGACACCCTGCCGGAGGAGCATGGGGCGCGGTGGGTGTGGCAGCCAGGCCCGTGGATGCTGGTGGACCGGGTCACGGGGCGGGTGTCGGCGCTGCATCTGCCGGACTTTGACGCCGGTGTGAGTGATGTGACATGGTACCGCGATTATGCAGCGTACTGCGGGGTGCATCTGGCAACAAAGGCTGGCGGATTGACGGCCTTGGTGTGGCAGATTGGAGCGCGGCGGGCGGCTGTGGACCGGGTAGTGGGCAAGTGGCCGCAGGCGGAGCGGGTGCGGCCTGTGTGTGCGCCGGCCAAGTGGCAGCGTGAGCCGATGCGGGTCACGCTTCAGCCGACCGGGGCGGCGGCGGTGAGCTTTGACGTGGTCGGAACGTCGACTGCGCTGGTGGAAGAAGGGGATGGGGATGACGAGTAGTGTGGCGGTTGTTGGTGCGCCTGCGCTGGAATTGGAGGCACTGCTGGTGGATGCAGCAGTGGCGCATGGTCACCTGTGTGCCGGGCAGGTGTTGGGCGTGCGAATGGCAATGCATGCGTGCGCGCTGCTGGGGGTGACGGACCCGCGCGGCGTGGAGCGCAAGCGGCTTGTAACATTTGTGGAGATTGATCGTTGCGCGACCGATGCGATCGGCGTGGTGACGGGATGCCGGCTGGGAAAGCGCGCGCTGAAGTTTGTCGACTTCGGAAAGATGGCAGCGACATTTGTGGACCTGACGCGCCCGTTAGGCGAGGACTGGTACGCGGGTGTGCGCGTAGCAGCGCGGGAGAGTTCGAAGGAGCTGGCGCGTGCGCGCTTCCCGGAAGTTGCCAACAAAAACGAGCAGCAGATGGTAGCGTATCGCGAGCTGACAGATGACGAACTTTTTACCGCGGAGCAGGTCGAGGTACCGCTGCCGGCAAACGAGTTTCCGGGGTTCAAGGGGCCGCGGGTGACGTGTTCGCGGTGCGGAGAGGGTGTGAATTATCGGCGAGAGATCGAGGTGCAGGGGGAGACGCTATGCCGGGGATGTGCGGCAGGGGCTGAGCGGTACTATCGGCATGCTCGGTAAAGCTGCAAGTTGAAGGCTACCTTCTCTAGAAATCATAAAAAACAAAGGGCCGGCACTCTTGTGCGTCGGCCCTTCGCCTGATTGCTTATCGTGACAACTTAAGTTTGGGAATCCCGTTTACCGGCGACCGCCGCGGAACCCACCACCGCCGTAGCCGCCGCGTCCATAGCCACCACGACCGTAGCCCCCACCGTAACCGCCGCGATAGCCATATCCACCGCGGTAGCCGTAACCACCATAGTAGGGACGTCCGTAGTACCCGCCGTAATATCCGCCATAGTAGCCCGGGCCGTAGGCGTAAGGATAACCATATCCATAGCCGGGTCCGTAATAGCCGCCGCCATAAACCGGTCCGCCGATGCTGACGCCAAAGCCGACGCGTTGCGCTTCAGCCTTGTGCGGTGCGGCAAAAAGCAGCGCGCCTGCAAGGGCTGCGCCCGCCATCCATTTTGCGATTGCTTTGATCATCACTGCACCTCCACTGTGCTTTTAAATGAACACGGTGCTGTGCGCGATGTTGCGGTTTTGCAGCTCGATTACCGGCCTATCGAGGGTTGCCCGCGTTCGATGGCGGATGCGGCGCGAAAAAGCTTTTCCTCCTGAAAATGACCGGCGAGAACCTGTGCGCCGATGGGCAACCCGGTGGAACTTTGACCCACCGGCACCGACGCGCCGCAGATGCCGGCAAGCGAGGCGGCAACGGTGTAGACATCGGCAAGGTACATGCTGAGCGGGTCGCCGGTCTTTTCGCCCAGCTTCCATGCGGGCGTGGGTGTCATGGGTGTCACCAGGACGTCGACCTGCTGAAAGGCGGCCAGAAAGTCGCGGGCAATAAGGGTGCGAACCTGTTGGGCCTTGCGATAGTAGGCGTCGTAATACCCAGCGGAAAGGGCATAGGTGCCAAGCAGGATGCGGCGCTTGGTTTCCGCGCCGAAACCTTCCTCTCGGCTTTCGCGAAACATACCGCCGAGGGTAGAGCTGTTGGGGGAGCGGTGGCCGAAGCGAACGCCATCGAAGCGGGAGAGGTTGGAACTGGCCTCTGCCGTTGCAAGGACGTAATAGGCAGGGATGGCGTACTCCGTGTGGGGCAGGCTGACAGCATGGACGGATGCACCCTGGGTGCGGAGGGACTCCACGGCGCGTTCGACGGCGGCGCGGACTTCGGGGTCGAGGCCGTCGGCAAAGTACTCGGACGGTAAGCCGACACGAAGACCTCCGGCCGGCAGGCGGCAGGCGGCGGTGTAATCGGCGATGGGCTGGTGACTGCTGGTGGCGTCCATCGGGTCGGGGCCGCCAAGGACGCCGAGGACGGTGGCAGCGTCGGCGACAGTGTGGGCGAAAGGGCCGATGCGGTCGAGCGAGCTGGCGTAGGCGATAAGGCCGTAACGGGAGACACGGCCGTAGGTGGGCAGCACGCCGACGATGCCGCAGAAGGCGGCGGGCTGGCGAATGGAGCCGCCCGTGTCAGTGCCAAGGGAGACGGAGCAGAAGCCGGCGGCGACGGCTGCGGCGGATCCACCGGAGGAGCCGCCGGGGACGTGGTCGAGCGCACGGGGGTTGCGGACGGGCCCATAAGCGGAGTTTTCGTTAGAGGAACCCATGCCGAAGGCATCACAGTTGCATTTGCCGAGCAGCAGTGCACCGGCGGCTTCAAGTTTCGCCACGGCCGTGGCGTCATACGGGGGATGGTAGCCGCGAAGGATGGCAGAGCCCGCGGTGGCGGGTGCACCCTGCATGGCGAGCAGGTCCTTGACGCCCACGGGGATACCGGCGAGAACGGGAAGAGGGTCACCGGCCTTGGCAAGGTCGTCGATGCGTGCGGCCTGGGCGAGGGCGCGGTCTTCGGAAAGTGAGAGAAAGCTGTTGATCTGTTCGCCGGGGATCTGATCGTGGGTGCGGATGCGCTGAATGTGCTCGGTCGCGAGGCTGGTCGCGGTCGTGGTGCCGGAGGTAAGCGCGGTGCGTAGGGCGGGGATGGTGCGGTCTTCGAAGTTCATCATGGTCCTGAGTGCGAGCAGTGGCTGGTCTGCGCCGGGTGAGCCGGGACTTGTATGCGTGTGGAGCTGGACGGAGTTTGGATCCGCGTCAAACCTCAGGCTACGGTCAGCGCTCGATCACCTTGGGGACCTTGAAGAAGCGGCCGTCCGTTTCGGGTGCTTCACGGAGAACGGCGGCGCGGTCGATGGAGGGCTTTTCTGTGTCGGCGCGCAGGTCCGTTCCGGCAGTTGCAGAAGGCAGGTCGAGAATCTCACTGACCTGTGCCATGGCAGGGACGCCGGTGGTGTCTAGCCGATTGAGCAGGGCGACATAGCCGAGAACGGCGTTAAGGTCGTGCTGCATGCGGGGCTCCTCGTCGGGCGTGAGCTGCAGGCTGGCAAGGGCGGCAACGTGGCGTACCTCTTCCAGCGTGACAGCGTCGGGTGTTTGCGGGTCTGGTGTCATGGTCTGGCAACTCGTGGGTGCGGGATTGAGTCAGGACGGCTCCGCGGGGAAACGTCGGGTGCAAGGAAAAGTATATCGGTGAGCGGAATGCCACTGACTTTGGCGAGGTCGCCACGCAGTTGCGGCGTCATGCTGCGAAGCTGTGCAAGCCAGGTACGGTCGCCGGTGACGTGGACCACGGCGGTGCTGCCGTCGAAGGCGGCGACGGCGGAGCGCTCGGCGATAGCGTGGCCGGCAACGACGGGCCATGCGGCGGCAAGGCGGTCGAGCGGCAAGAGCGCCGCAAGCGAGGTGCGAAGGGAGGAGCGGAGCAGGTCGCGCAAGTGCTGCATGCAGTTAGCCTAGTCGCCGGCGGGTGCCTGTGCCAGCGTGGCCATAGCGGCGTCGACGGAGGCGAGTTCAGGGCCGAGGTTCGGGACGGTGTCGAGCAGGAAGCCGCGAAGGGCGGAAAGAAAGACGGGAGTGTCAAACCCTGCTGCAAAGGCGCGGGCTGTTTCCGGGTGAAAGCGGTCTTCCTCCGCTTCGAACTGAAGCACAGCACTGCGCATGGCCTGGGGCGTTTGCGGCGAGAAATACATGCCGGTGGGGTGGGTGCGGGCAAGTTCATCCCACTCCGCCGACGGGGGTGCGTAGCGCGTCGTCGGGTTCTCTCCCCGCACCGTTTCAAGCGAGCCACCGAAGCCGAAGGCGATCACAGGGCGGCCGCAGGCCTGGACCTCAAGCGGGACCATGCCGAAATCCTCGTCGGCGGCAAAAAGCAGGGCGCGGCAACGAGAGTATTCATCCCAGAGCTGCTCGTTTGACAGCTCCCCGAGAAACGTGGTGTTTGGGCCGGCCAGGGCTTTGAGCTTCCGCATCTCGGGGCCGGTGCCGGCGATACGGAGCTTGCGTCCAAGGTTCTCGCACACCATGATCATCATCTCGGTGCGCTTGTAGCCGACAAGACGGCCTGCGCAGAGGTAGTGATCTTCGGGCGTGTTCTGGCGCGCATGCGACATGTTGATGGGCGGGTAGATGACGGTGCTGTCGCGGTGGTACAGGCGACCGATGCGCTCGGCGACGTAAAAAGAGTTGCTGATAAACGCGTCTACGCCGCCCGTGGCATGCTGGTCAAAGCGCCGGACGCGGGGCGCGGTGAGTTGAAACAGGCTGCGAACAGGCGCGCTCATCCCGCGCTGGTAGGCGTCGTATCCGTCGTACAAGTAGCGCATGGGGGAATGGCAGTAGCAGACGTGGAAAGCACCTGGCCGTTTGCGCGCGCCTTTGATCGGGCCGGAGTCGGACGACAGGATGAAGTCGTAGTCGCGCAGGTTGAGCGAGCGGCTGGCCAGCGGGTAAAGCGGCATCAGATGACGATGAACGTGCGTGGCTCCCGGAATGGCAGAGAGCAGGGAGGTGTGGATCTTGCGATGCTCAAGGGTGTGCGGCAATGTGCTGCGCCGGCAGAGAAGGCTGAAAAGATCTGCAGAGGGGAGCAGCGCTGCCATGCATTCAGCGACACGCTCCCCCCCGCCGCGCGTCACAAACCAGTGGTGAAGAAGGGCGACGCGCATACAGTGGGCAAAGCCTCAAGCAGAACAAGCATTGACACGAGGAAACGAATGCAAAACTCAAAGCACATTCGATGGACACGGCAGTTTTGAGGCCCCGAACACGGCCGAAACTCTCTCAGGTCGGACGGCTAAACGCTTGCCGCAGAGATCACGTCCGGCCAGGGAATACGATGCGGCAGAGCCGGCTGGCGGGGTATTGTCGAACACACTTTACATCACCAATTTCTCACAGGGTTGTCGGAGAATCGCAGGCATCTGCGGGGGGGGGGAAAAGAGATTTAGGGGAAGCCCTATGTCGCCGACAAACTGTCCATGGTTGCGGAACAATCCCGCCAAGCAGCGTGGGCAGATCCGGCGTAGAACTCTAGTAGGCACCGTCGGCGTTTGCAACCTTGCCGATGGTACGCACAAGGATACGAATATCGAGCCAAATGGACCAGTTCTCGACGTACTCGCGATCGAGTGCAACGCGTTGATCGTAGGTAAGGCTCGATCGGCCAGACGTTTGCCATAGGCCGGTAATGCCGGGCTTGACCGCAAGATAATAGCCAAAGTTGGAGCCGTATTTTTCCACTTCAGCGGCCACAATGGGCCGGGGGCCAACAAGCGACATGCGGCCAGTCAGGACGTTCCAGATTTGCGGCAACTCATCCAGCGAACTCTTACGTAGCAGATTGCCGAGCGGCGTAACGCGTGGGTCACGCCGCAATTTGTGGCTGCGAAGCCACTCCTGCCGCTCCGCCGGGTAGCGTCGCAGATGCTGTTCCAGTACCTCTGCGGAGTTGATCCACATGGTGCGAAACTTCCACATGGAAAAAAAAGACCGGTTCAGGCAAAGCCGCCGATGAGAGAAAAATGCAGCGCCGGGGGAACTAAGGATCACGGCGAACACGATTACTGCGACAAGGGGCAGGATGAGCGGCGACAGCAAGAGCACGACAAAAATGTCGAGAACACGTTTCAAAACAAGGTATTGAAACGTGGTTGCAGGGCTGACGATTGCCGGCCCCAACTCCCGGGCCAAAACCCGCATAGTTCTGGAGTACTCGTAAGCCAAGTCAGACGGGCTCACACTTGTACCAGTGCTTTGCTGCTCCAATGCTTCCGTCCCTCTGTAAAGGCTGTCGTGCGCTTCAATTTTCCCTGAACCGCATCGCGGATAGAGACAAACTTCCGTTCTACAACATTCCGGCTAAGTGATCAGCGATGATTACTAGTTTACTGCACTGACCCGTTCCCTCCCTGGGAGTTGTGGTCTGCCGGTTATCCAATTTGATGCAGCCAGCAAGCGAGAGAGGCTTGAGCCGATGCTGACCTGCTGCCATGTCGACGCAAGCCGACACACATCGTACACACTGGAACCGCATGCAGTCGGATGCCCAAATCAGGTTCTATGCCTTGCGGAGAAATTCTGTGACTTGCCGAAGTGTGTTCACCGGACGATAAGTAAATTCTTCGCAACTCTCCGTGCCGCTGAGTAGAAACAGCGCAGGAACGCCCGCGGCGCTGCCGGCAGCGATATCGGAGCACCGATCGCCGACTAGAACGGAGCGGGAAAGGTCGAGGTGATGGTCGACGGCAGCACGCAAAAGCATGCCGGGGCGGGGTTTGCGGCAGTCGGTGTCCTGGCGATAGTGGCCGATGCCGTGCTCGGGATGGAACGGGGAGTGATACACCGCATCAAGAAACGCATCCTGGGCGGCGAGGGCAGCACGCATGTCACGCATGAGTTGTTGAAACTGTTCTTCGGTGTACAGCCCACGGCCAATGCCGGCCTGGTTGGTGACGACGCAGGTAAACATGCCAAGGTGCCGAGCAGTCTGCAGCAAATCGGCGATGCCGGGAACAAAACGAACGTCGTCAAATCGGTGCAGGTACCCCACTTCTTCGTTGATGACGCCGTCGCGGTCGAGAAAGAGGGCCGGGCGCAACGTTATGGTGCCGGTCATGGGGTGCTTTCCTGCAGCGGGGGGAATGGCGTAAGAATGCGGTCGATGGCAGCGAGAACTGTGGACACCGAGAGCGATTGCATGCAGCCGTTGCTGGGGCACGGCGCAAACTCGCGGCCGTCGTAGCAGGGCCGGCAGGCAAAGTGTTCACCACCCCAAAGAACGTGGACACCGGGGCGGCGGGGCAGGAAGCTGGCGGGGTCCGTAGGGCCGAAGAGGGCGAGAATGGGCGCGCGACTGAGGCCGGCAAGGTGCAGTGGGCCGGTGTCGTGGGTGACGACAAGGCTGGCGGTATTGCTGACGGCGACCACCTCAGGAAGCGACAGGGTACCGAGGGTGTCGAAAAGGTGTGGATGACGGGGCAGGTGCTCGCGGACCCACAGATCGTCCGGGCCGCCGAGAAGGACGATTTCGTAGCCGCGGTCGAGCAATGCGGTGAGCAATGCGGCATAGCGTTCGACGGGCCATCGGCGAAGGGTCTGCTGGCGCAGCATGTTGCTGGCACCGGCGGGAACGATGGCAATGCGTGGCATCGCCGGCGGGGGCAGCGGGCTGGCGGGCAGGGTGTCTGGCGAAAGCGGCGAAAGGCTGGCGGTGCGCAGTTCGTCCGGCCAGCGGAGCAGGACACGGGCAAATTCGTCGGCGTGGTTACGACCGGGGAGGATGCGGCCCGCGCGATCGCCGAGCGAGAGCGCAACGCGGCGGCGGGCGCGGACAGGAAGGGTAAGGATGCGCCAGCGACGGTCGTAATAGAGCGTGGCGCAAAGGTCATAGCGGAGGCGGCCGAGGGTGCGCCAGAGCGCCATAAGGGTACGAACGCGGGCGGCAACGCTGCCCTGAAGAATGGCGCGGTCATCCACAACGATGGGGTGGATCCACGGATAACAGCGGAGAAGAGACGCCACGGCAGGGCCGCAAATCCAGTCGATGGCGAATCCCTGGGCGTGGAGCAGATGGGCCGCCGGCAGGACCATGACGACGTCGCCGATAGCGCCGAGTTTGACGAGGAGTGCCCGCTGCATGGCCAGAGCTATCTTACGCGGGCGGGCTAGTAGACAGTTTCATGAACGATGCGGCGTAGATAGTCGCCATAGGTGCTCTTGCCGTAGTTGGTGGCGATGGCAGTAAGCTCGGCTTCGGTGATCCAGCCCAGGCGGAAGGCGATCTCTTCGGGGCAGGCGACCTTGAGTCCCTGGCGTTTTTCGATGGTGTGGATGAACAAGCTGGCTTCGAGCAGGGAATCGTGGGTCCCGGTGTCGAGCCAAGCGACGCCGCGGCCCAGAACCTCGACGTGAAGTCGGGTGCTGGCAAGATAGCGGCTGTTGACGTCGGTGATTTCGAGCTCGCCGCGAGCCGAGGGCTGGATGGATGCCGCGATGTCGACAACGTCTGCCGGGTAGAAGTAAATGCCTGTAACGGCGTAGCGGGATTTGGGCGTGGCGGGCTTTTCTTCCAGCGAAACGGCGCGACGGTCGCGGTCGAATTCGACCACGCCATAGCGTTCGGGGTCGGTGACAGGGTAGGCGAAGACGTGAGCAGTGCCATGGGCGGCGGTGCTGTCGGCAGCGGAGCGCAGGGCACGGGCAAGGTCATGACCGTAAAAGATGTTGTCGCCCAGCACGAGGCAGCATGGGCTGCCCGCGAGGAAGTCGCGGCCAATGAGAAAGGCTTCGGCAAGACCCTTGGGCTCTGGTTGAACGGCGTAGGAAAGCTGCAGGCCCCATCGTGTGCCGTCGCCGAGCAATTGCTGGAAACGGGGAGTGTCGGCGGGGGTAGAGATCAGAAGGATGTCGCGGACGCCGGCCAGCATGAGCGCCGAAAGCGGGTAGTAAACCATCGGCTTGTCATACACCGGCATGAGCTGCTTGGAGACGGCCTGCGTGACGGGGTATAGGCGTGTGCCGGAGCCGCCGGCGAGGATGATGCCTTTCATGCGTGGGCAGCCTCGATATGATGTGCGGCGGCTTCCGCGGCTTCACCGCCTTCTGTTCCGGCGACCACCACGGTGCGGGCACTGGAGGTGCGGTCGGCGTAATTTTGCTTCATCCAGTCCCGGTAAGCGCCCGAGGTGATACCGGCGACCCAGGCGGCGTTGGCGAGATACCACTCGACGGTCTTGCGCATACCGGTCGCGAAGTTTTCCACGGCGCGCCAGTGCAGATCACGCTCGATCTTGCGGGCGTCGATGGCGTAGCGGCGGTCATGGCCGGGGCGGTCCGCGACGTGAGTGATCAGGCGCGCATACGGCTCGGGCCGGGGTGCAAGTTCGTCGAGCAGGGCGCACAGCGTATGGACGACGGAGAGGTTCGTCTGCTGGTTGGAGCCACCGACGTTGTAGGTGTCGCCGACAGTGCCCTGGGCAAGAACCGTTTCGATGGCACGGCAATGGTCGGTAACGAAAAGCCAGTCACGCACCTGCTCTCCGTCGCCATAGACCGGCAGCGGCTTGCCGGCGAGGGCGTTGGCAAGGGTAAGGGGAATGAGCTTTTCGGGGAACTGCAGAGGGCCGTAGTTGTTGGAGCAGTTGGTGATGAGTGTGGGCAGGCCGTAGGTGTGGTGCCACGCGCGGACAAGGTGGTCGGAGCTGGCCTTTGACGCGGCGTAGGGGCTGTTGGGGGCGAAGGGGGTGTCTTCGTGGAAGGCGGGGTCGGAAGGCCGGAGAGTGCCGTAGACCTCGTCGGTGGAGACGTGGAGGAAGCGGAAAGTATCGCGTTCGTCACCCTGGAGCAAGGCATAAAAGGCGCGGGCAGCTTCGAGCAGTGTGAATGTACCGTCGATGTTGGTTTTCAGAAAGGCGGCCGGTCCGTGGATGGAGCGGTCGACGTGGCTTTCTGCGGCGAAATGCACGACGGCGCGGGGCCGGTGGTCGGCAAAAAGCTGGTCCAGCAAGGCGCGGTCAAGGATGTCGCCGTGGACGAAGGTGTGGCGTGGGTCGTGCGCGAGAGCGTCCAGGTTACGCGGGTTGGCGGCATAGGTGAGCGCGTCCAGAGTCACAATGGCGCAGGCATCGGCATCGGCAAGGTGGCCGAGCACGAAGTTGGAGCCGATGAAACCGGCACCACCGGTCACCAATAGCGGTGCGGCAATTGCGGATGGCAGAGGCATGCGTTGCGATTGTCTCATTCCGGCTGGGAATCCGCGCCTGCCGCACTGTCCGATGCCGGTGCAGAAAGGGGAAGCGCGACGGCACGGGGCAGCAGGGCCGCCGTGGGCGCGGTGCTGTCGGATTCCAGTTGTTCTTCCGCGCGGATCGTCCAGGATGTCAGGCCAAGAGCAAAGGCGCTCACGATCCAGGGATAGGTGAGGTTCAGCTGTGCGCCCAGCAGGTGGACGCACGGCTGCAGCAGCCCCAGCGCGGTGGCGCGGCGCAGGTGGGTCGTCTTGCGCAACAGAATGAAGGGTGTAAACAGCAGAACGAGCAGAAACAGGGTAAGGGGAATACCGGTTTCCGCGAGATATTGCAGGATGCCGAGGCCGGGAACGTCATTCAACTCTGCAAACGCGGCGAGGCGGCGATACTCCGGCGTGTTACGCACAATGCCATAGTGGGCGAAGCCAACGCCAAGCCACGGGTGCGTCTGGACCATCTTGGGGATAAGGTAGAGGCCCGCAACACGGCCGCCGATCAGGTTGAGGTTCTTGGGGTCGAGATTCGAGAGGAGGATGTACTCCTGGGAGCCATGGCTGTAAATTTCGATGCCCTGTTCGAGCGGGGTTTGGGTCAGGATGACTCCGCCGATCACAAAAAAGCCGAGACTTGTCACAACGCGCTGCTGCCATGTGGCGGCAACCACGGACAGAATGGCAACGATCACCAGGATGGCGGCGTAGGCGGCCTTGGACGCGGACAGTGCCAGGCCGATGAGGCAGAGGAAAAATGAGGTATAAAACAGGCGGCGACGCGCCTCGAGCGGACGCAGAAAAAGCCCGACGGTAAGTGCTGACACTGCGTACAGACCGAAAGGGCCACCCTCGTTGTAAAAGCCGTTGAGCCGTCCGCTGGCGTTGGGCAGCGGGTGATTCAGCCTGTAGCTGAGCAGCGCGAAGAGCCCGTAAAAGCTGCTCAGGCCGGCGATGTAGAAGTAGGTACGCATGGCGAACAAGAGCTTGCGGCGGTCGCGGCGGAAAAGGTGGCCAAGAAAAATCATGCCGGCGACATTGGCTATAACCTCGCCAAGACGCGCAACGCTGATCCAGACAGGCTGGTGCAGCAGGCCGGGCAAAAAAATGTAAAACGGATGGCTGAGCGAGTACACGGCCGTGCCCAGCGCAAAGGCGCACCACACGATCCAAAGTGTACCCAGGCGGACGAGCGGCGGATCGGTCCGAACGACGAACCGCGCGCGCGCCAGGCGTACCAGCATCCAGGCAATCAGCAGGAAATAGATGTACTCCAGCAGTTGAATGGAAGCGAACTTAACGGCAACGGTCGAGGCGAGCACCGACGCGGCTAAAAGAAAGAGAGTCTCGCTCCGCTCCCCCAGAAAAAAAACTTCATGTGCCTCTAGGAATGGACCGCGCAAGGGCAGGTCGAAATGGGAGACGGCTGGGGATTCGGTCCCGTCCGCGCTGCTCATCCTTGCTTCACTTCCCTGTATGTCGGAGCTGTCTTCAGCCGCTGGCCTAGCTGCCGGACATTCGCTACCAGCACAGGCCACGAGAACAGGAGAAAAATGGCGGCGAGCATGCCTGCTGCTGCACCCTCCACCATCAGCTTCGGGACTGGCGAGGGCTCCGGGATGGGCGCAGGTGCGGCAGCGTCGATCACCTCAAACTCCGGGCCGGGATCGGCTGCGGCGGACTGCGAAAGCTGCAGCCGGGCAAGCAGGCCCTGGTAGACGGTATTGCGCTCTGTCACATCGCGGGCGCGGCGATTCTGCTGCACGATGGCCTCGGGTGCGCCCTGAAAGCCAGGGATACCGCGTGCGGGATTAAGCCCGGTATTCTTAACACGGGCAAGCTGAGCGCGCAGCGCTGCCTGCTGGTTGCGCAAGCCGATCACATTGGGGCTTTGTTCCGTCTGGCTCTTAAGCAGCACGGCAAGCTGGGTGTCGATGCCGTCAATTTGAGCCTGCAAGCCGATTTCCTGACCTTGCTCGGCACCGGTGGCACCCTCAGGACTGAGGACGCCAAGCTTTTGCTGGCTGGCGGCGAGGGTGTCTTCAGCCCTTTCCAAAAATGAGCGCTGTGTTTTGATTTCCTCTTCGAAGAACTCACGGCGGCGCAGGTAGGCGGAGTCGACCATGTTGCCCTCCATCCGGTAGAGCGCGTCGATGTAGGCGTTGCAGACTTTGGCGGCAAAGGCGGGATCGGGGTCGCGGTAGGAAACCGTGACAACGGCGCTCCGTTGCACGTCGAAACCGGACCGCTTGCGCAGGTAGAGCTGCGCCTCGTACGGCTTGATCCCCAGGTGTTGCACCAGGCCGGTGCGGCCAATCACATCCTCTGTCAGGGTGCGGGTGGTAAGCAGGTAAAGATACGTGTCACCCTGCAAACTGGCGGACAGCAGCGAAAGCGAGGTGCCCGCCGTGGCTGTGGAGTTGAGCTCCGCCGGGGGCGGCATGAACGTGGCCACCGAGACGTAGAGCCGGGGCTCCTGCAGGCCCAGCACAAGGCCTGCCAGCGCACCGGCAACTGCCAGTGCGAGCAGCAGCTTCCACGCGTGCAGCGTGCGTACCACGTACTCCATCAGGTCGAAGTTGCGCGGTCGCCAGTTGGCCAGCAACGCCTGTTTCTTCTGGTCAGAGAGCGAATTGGGCAGTTCAGACATGGCGGCGGATCTCTGGTGCATTGTACGGATGAGGTTCGGTGGTTCCGGCGATGGAACTCGAAACGCGGTGAAGGCTTTTAGTTTCGTAGCAGCGCAATCAGGCCAAGGGAGCTGCCGATCGGTGCGACAAGGGTAGTGACGGTAAGAATGTCCTGCAGGATAGATCGATTGCCGATCTTGGGCGGAACCACGACGGTGTCGCCGGGCAGGATGGTGGCTTTCGCAACATGGTGGAACTGCTCCGACACGACGGAACCATCAGCGCGAATGACAAAGAGGCGCTTTTTGTCTGCGAAGCGGTCGGGTCCGCCGGCGTCGCGCAGGTAATAGCGGACCTCCAGGCGGGGTGTGTAAAGAAAGGCGGACGCGTTATAAACCTGGCCGGCAACGGTAACGGTGGACGGTTGCCGCGACACGATGAAACGGTCTCCATCTTCCAGTGGCAGGTCCGGCAATGCCTCGACGCCGAAGGCAGTCGGCGCGAGCTTAAGGACAATGCGGCCGGTGACCTGGGTCTGGCGCAGACGCTCGACCGCGGCACGCGCAGACGCGGCACTTACACTGATGGACTGCGTATCGGCCGCGGTAATGGCGGTTGCGATGCGCTGGTTGCTCTGCGAGTCGATCTGGGCTTCCAGCGAGTCCGCATACTCCTGCAAGCGCTGCTGCTGGATGCGGCGGGTAGACTGGCGGGTGAACTCCGAGGCGTACAGGTAGGCGTCGGGCGTCAGGCCACCCGCACGCTGGATGAGGGAACGGAGTGTCTCGCCCGGTTCCACGCTGTAAAGGCCGGCCTGTACGAACTCGCCTTCCAGGCGGACAAAGCGCGTCTGCTGTGAGCTGGGAACCCGGATATCGGCCTTGGAAAAGAAAGTGATAACGTCGCCCGGGAAGAGTGGTAAGTTCTGCGACTCGTCATGGTCGTTCAGCAAACGGCCCGGGTTGAACGGCACCAGCGAAGTGACCAGTGTGACCGGGTCCTGCCGCTCGACGACGGCATAGGCCAGGTCGACATCGGGCGCGCTGAGCTGAATCTGGTTCTGTGCGCCGAATGTGCTGGAACTCTGGGTAAGAGCGTCGCTCACGGTGGAGCCGCTGCCGGAAGAATTGCTGGTGCTCGCCGCGGTGCCGGTTGCGACGGTGGTGCCGCTTGCCGTGGTGCCGCTGGTCACCTGGCCGGTGACGGCACTGACGGTAGGCGGCGTGCCGACGGCAAGCCGTCCCTGCGGAATAGAGTAGCTGTTCTGGGCCACAAGGTTGCGCTGGCGGAAGTATTCGCGCGTGATAAGGGCATCGCGGCTCGGGACAAGATCGAGCAGACGCATACCGGGTCGCCACGGATAGCGGCCGGGATTGGTCACGTTGCCGCGCAGGGTGACGGCGTCCTTGAAGCGGTTGCTGATCTCCCGAACGGTGACAATGTCGCCGTCACGCAGGGTAAGCGTCCCACCGGTGCTCAGGTCGACCTCCGTCAGAGAACGCTCCCGGTGCTCGGACACCCGCTCCACGCGGACGTCCGCGCTGTCTGCATTCGTCGCAAGGCCGCTGCCCAGGGTTGTGAGCTCATTCAGGGTAGTATCTCCACGCAGCTCATAGATCGCGGGCGTGGTCACGGAACCGAGCAGGGCAACCTGCGGACCAACCGGTGGGATATACAGGATGTCGTTGGTTTCAAGACGAACATCGTGGCTCCGGTCGCCCCGCAGCAACAGGTCGTACAGGTCGAAGTTGGTGACAACGCGGTCGCCGCGTTTGAGCTGAATGTTACGCAGGCTGCCACTGTTCAGTGGACCGCCTGAGGTAAAGATCGCGTTCAGCAGGGTGGTCAGCGATGAGACGGTGTACAAACCGGGCCGCCGCGCTTGGCCCAGCACGTAAACCTGGATTGTTCGGAGCGCGCCGAGCGACACCGACAAATTGAAATTACGGAAGATGCGACCGACCTGCTGGGTCAGATAATCCTGCAGCTGCGCAAAGTGCACGCCGGTCACGGAAATAAGGCCGATGCCGGGGTAATTGATGCTGCCGTTGCGGTCCACCGTAAGTGTCTGCTGCGAAACGTAAAGACCGGTCGTCGTAATCTGCAGCGTGTCTCCGGGGCCAATCACATAGTCGGCCGGAACCGGGGTGTTATCAACCGGTGCAAAAGTGCTTGGTGGCCGGCTGAACAGGCTCGCACCGAAAATGGGCGGCGCAATGCCGACTGTTTCCTGCACCAGGAATTGAAAGGGCGTGGGCGGGTCTGCGACGGCGGTGCCACTTTGCGCGGCTGCCTGGTTGGCATTCGCCGTGGCGGCGTTGGCAGCGGCGGCGTTTTGCGCTTCGCTGATGGTGGGTGTAGTCGCCGTGGGCGCGGGTGCGGCCGTCGTAACTCCCGTAGCAGGCACGGTGGGAACAGCAGGTATCGTGGCCGGCGCAGTTGGAGCGGTTTGCGCGTGTGCCGCCGTCAAAGACACGAACACTGCAAGCGCAAATGTGGCAAACGTGGGGAGATGGCGTGGATAGAAGCAACGCCGCAACAGGCTGTTCACCGGCAAATCAAATCCTTCTGGTGCAGCAGGCGTGGGGCCGCTGCACTGTTCCTTGCAGTGTAATGGATGAGAAGCGTTGCGGGCACGCGGCCTGTAGCGGTGGCGTGACGAACATGGTGCCGCCTTCTCCATTCTGGTCAGGCACGCTCACGAAGCACGCCGCTCTGGTACGCCTGCACCAACGGCGCGGGCAGTGTACCAAGGCATCGGCCTGTGCCGAGGCGGGACGGAGCATCCCCGTTGGCCGATTGCGAGTCGTACCCTAGGACGCTGCCACAATGCGTACTGAGGCCTTAAACGGGCGAGAGAGCAAATCCATGAGCCAGGACGACCAGAAAATTCCGGTGCGCGACGAGCAGCCGCAGCAGAGCAACAGCGACAAGACCGCGGCTGGAATGCAGGGGCACACAGAGTCCGGCGCGGAAGGCAGGCAGACCATGGAGAATCAAATGGCCGAGGAGCCGAGCGGCTACCGCGGCGAGAACCCCGGCCAGTCAGGGATGGGCGGCACCGCTGTACACTCCGGCACGCCGGAGAACGCCTCCGGACAACTCAATCCGTCCGCGCCCGGTGACACCGGAACGACTCCGGGCAGCACTGCGGAGTAGCGCACACGCGGAGTGCACGAGCACTACACTACAATCACACCCAGGGCATCGATCAGAACCCGATTTGCACGCGGGCCTATAGCTCAATGGTTAGAGCAGCGGACTCATAATCCGTTGGTTCCAGGTTCAAGTCCTGGTGGGCCCATCACGCCTTGCACAGTAGGCCCGGCGTTGAATGTGACTGGCGCCAGGGCCCCGTACGATGTGCGTTCAGCTTGCCGCCACATCTGCGGGCGGGGTCGGTGCGGCAGGGGTTGTCGATTTAGACTTGGACGCTTTCTTGACGGAAACCTTGGCCGGTGCCGTCTTCTTCGCGACGCTCTTCTTCGCAGGACTTACCTTGCCTGGAGCGGATGTACCGGCGTTTTTCAGAGCCCAGCGCTTCTTCTGCGCGGCGGCAATGCGTGCGCGGCCTTCGGCACTCATGGTGCGTTTGCTGCCAGCCGTTTTCGATGCGGTTGTCTTTGCGTTGTTGGACTTCGCAGCGTAGGCCGGCGCGATAGATGCAACCGCCTGCTGTGCACGCCGTTCGGTGTCAGGGACTGCGGTTGCGCTCAGAAGTTCGCGCACCTGCTGCAGCGTTGCGATCTGCTCGTCGATTGCCGACACAATGGAAGAAACGTTCATGACGTACAGCATACGTGGTTCCTGTCCTGTATTGACGCTGCCGCGCTGATTACGCGTCCATAAACATCATTCAACCGCATCCAGAAACAATCCTCGCTTGCACAAGAGAGATCCTCGGGTGCATGGGCGGGCTGTGGCACACCGGCGCACACAACCCGAAAACCTCCACGTGCGTCTCCCCACAAACGAACGTTATCGCGATCGTTGAAGATTCTGCACAACACGCGGCTCGGGCCGCCAACAGAGAGGAAGAACGATGGCTGCGACCTGCCCGGAATGCGATAATCCGCTGGATATCGACACGAACGAAATTGAGGAAGGCGAAACCGTGACCTGTGACGAATGCGGGACGGACCTCGAAGTGATCTCGGTAGAACCGCTGCACGTCGCCGTGGTCGATGGAGAAGGCTACGACGACGAGGACGAAAGCTTTCGCCACGACAGCGATGACGAAAATGAGGACTGATTCGCCACACTCCGGAATTTCATCGCACCGCCAGTCCACCAGAGCGTTGACTGATCAAAGACAACATCAGTGTCGCTACCGTGTTTAAAAACGTGGAGGACGGAACGCCAATCCCGGCCCGTATACTACGACCATGACCAGTACTGCAGTTCACTGTTCCTTGATGTCTTCTGCCGCCCGCCGTTGTTTGCTTGCCGCTGCCGTGGCCTTCACTGCAGTTCCGTTCGGGCTATCTCCTGCTTCGGCCATGGCACAGCGGCCCGGGAGCGCCCGCACCGTGGACGGAACCGTAACGCTGAAGGGCGGCGCACCGGTGAAGGGTGCCGTGGTGCATCTGAAGGACACACGCTCACTGTCGCAGAAGAGCTACATCACGGCAGAGGACGGACTGTACCACTTCGCGCAACTGTCCGGCAGCACGGATTATGAAGTCTGGGCAGACTCCGACGGCAAGAAAACCCCCGTCAAGAACATCAGTTCGTTCGATACAAAGAACGCTTTCACGATCGTGCTCAAATTCAGTGAGTAACCTGCCCGCCTAAATACTGGGCGTAAGTAAAAGGCTCCAGTCTGTTCAGACTGGAGCCTTTTACTTTGACCTCAATGCTTGCGACTACGCGGCCACTGGCTCGATAGAAACGAAACGGCCGTGATTGCCGCGGTTAGAGAACTGCACGCGCCCGCCAATCTTGGCGAATAGTGTGTCGTCCTTGCCGCGGCCCACGTTCAAACCGGCCTTGATAGGCGTCCCGCGCTGGCGCACGATGATGGAACCACCTGTAACCACTTCGCCGGCAAATTTCTTGCAGCCAAGCCTCTGTGCGTTGCTGTCGCGGCCGTTTGAAGAGCTTCCGCCGCCTTTTTTATGTGCCATCTGTCTCTCTCGCTCTCCGGCTGTTACCCATAGCGGGCATGCCGTTCAAAACTGGTCTACGCCGCAACGTGCGGGCGCAATGAATTTACTTGGCTTCGGCTTTAAAGCTTTTGCCGTTCACCTGAATTTCGTTGATGCGGATTTCGGCAAAATTCTGCCGGTGGCCCTGCATCTTCTTATATTGCTTCTTGCGCTTGAAGTGGAAGACCAAGATCTTCTCGCCGCGGCCTTCGCTCACGACCTCCGCCAGCACCTTAGCGCCACCAAGTTCCTGCTCAAACGAACCGGCTTCACCGCTCACGGCAATGACGTCGGAGAACTCGATCGCACCGCTGTCATGCCCAAGCGTCTCCACCCGAAGCGTGTCGCCCGGGGCGACACGGTACTGCTTTCCACCAGTTTTGATCACTGCGTACATCGATTCCCGATCCTTCCGCACGTTCCACCCGGGGGCGGCGCACTACAACAGTCGAACTCGAGGTCCAAACCTGTCTTTAAACTTTAGTGAAGGGCAGCGGCAGCCCATAGCCGCCGGTAAGATGAGGCTGACAGGAGAACTATCCGTCGCGACACTCATTCTGCCAAACCTGCTAAGGATACCGGGAACCCCGCCACAGGTCAACATTGTGGCGGG
>CAXTJO010000002.1:0-9328 GCA_964244665.1 uncultured Terriglobus sp. | reverse complement strand
CCTGCCGTCATTTCGTGGTGTTCGCGCCATCCGCGCCCGCAAACTGCAGCGATGCCGAATTGATGCAGTACCGCAGGCCGGTCTGATTGCGCGGGCCATCTGGAAATACGTGGCCGAGGTGTGATCCGCAGGTGGCGCACACAACCTCCACGCGGCGCATGCCATACGCGTTGTCTTCAATCGCTTCAATAGCGTCCGGCGAAACAGGCTGGAAAAAACTCGGCCAGCCGGAGCCGGACTCGAACTTGGTATCGGACGTAAACAGCGGCGCGTTGCAGGCCCCGCAGTGATACATGCCGTCCGCATGGTTTTCGTACAGCTTGCCGGTAAAGGCGCGCTCGGTCCCTTTGCCGCGCAACACCTGGAACTGCTCCGGTGAGAGCAGCTCGCGCCATTCCTGCTCGGTCTTGCGAACTTTTTGACCCGCCTCGACCGATGCCGGGGGCGTGTTCAGGCCAGGAATCTCTGCCATGTGATGTTCTCCTCTAATAAATCTTAGATGGCGTAACGGGCGGAGAGGTGCGGGCGGCACGCGGGCCTAGGCTGCGGGATACCGCGCAATCAATTCGATTTCCACCCGCGCCCCGCGGGGCAGCCTGGCTACCTGCACGGTAGAGCGCGCGGGCGGTGCGGTTCCATCGGCAAACTGTGCGCCATACAGGGTATTCACGGCGGCAAAGTCATTCATGTCTGACAGAAAGATGGTGGTTTTGATCACATGCGTAAAGTGAAGACCAGCGGCGGTCAGCACGGCTTCAAGGTTGGCGAGGACCTGCCGCGTTTCTGCCTCGATGCCGCCGGCGACCAGCTCGCCGGTCTTCGGATCGAGCGCGACCTGGCCGGAGGTGTACAGCATGTCGCCGGAACGGATTGCCTGGCTGTACGGGCCGATGGCGGCGGGAGCGCCGGCGGTATGGATGGGGAGCTTGTGATCTGCCATGGCACTGATGCTACCGTGCGTCGCTTTCCGCCGCCGCAGGAAACA
This sequence comes from uncultured Terriglobus sp., assembly GCA_964244665.1. Classification (GTDB taxonomy): domain Bacteria; phylum Acidobacteriota; class Terriglobia; order Terriglobales; family Acidobacteriaceae; genus Terriglobus. Next base: position 8,343 of record CAXTJO010000002.1, on the reverse strand, counting down.
GCGCGGAAATCGATTCCTCCGAGGCAATCCGCGCGCGAGTGCGGGCATCCCTTCTGCTGGCCGAACACTCCGGCCACGAAAGCGAAACACATTCCCATGGCAGATTTAAACGCTCTTCAGCAAAAATACGCTCCGGTTGTGCAGGCCATTGAGCGCTTTGCACCGGAAGGTGCGGCAGTGCAGCAGGTGGGCCTGGATGGCGAGCAGTTGCTGATCAAGGCCACTGTTCCGTCCGAGGTCGTGCTCAACTTCGTGTGGGACGCCATCAAGAAGGCCGACCCCACCTACAGCGACCTGCACCACGAGATTGAAAATACGGGCGGTCCCACGCAGCCCTACACGATCAAGAGCGGCGACATGCTGTCGAAGGTCGCGCAGCATTTCTATGGAAATGGCAACCTGTACCCGTTGATCGTAAGCGCAAATAACCTGCCTGACCCGAACAACGTGCCCGTCGGGACACAGCTTCACATCCCGGTACACACGGCATAATTGGACGAATCGGACGTGTCCTCCTGCGACGGACGGGCACGTCCAAATGTCTTCGCCGCCTCGTACCTCTGGTACACTCAGTGAGTTGGACGTCGCGTAGAAAACTGCGCGATCCCGCCGCCAACACACGCCGCACAAGACGTCGGGGAGTGGCTCAGCCTGGTAGAGCACCTGGTTCGGGACCAGGGGGTCGGAGGTTCGAATCCTCTCTCCCCGACCAATCTTTTGTCGCAGGTAGTTCCCAGTCGCCGACAGGTCAGAACCGGTAGCCGACGCCCACGTTCAGAATGGGAATGTATCGCGCATACGTCAGGTTGTGATTGTTCCGCGCAACGAACGCAGCCAAATCCTTTTGGAAATCCGGGTCGTCCTGGATCTGGCCGCAGCCATTGATTGGATGGCTAACGTCGCATGCCGTCCCGCTGAAGGTCACTGTCAGCTTCGGCTGGCCCACATAAAAGAAGCCCATCTCCACGGGAAACACAAAGTGGCCCTTGCCGCGCGTGATGTTACCCCAACCCACGGACAGGCCGGGTGCCGTGTGCCGCAGTTCCACCCGGCCCACACCGTGCAGCGGATCGGTCACAAGGCTGGCGTATTGATCGCTGCCAAAGCTGATCGTCTGCAGCGGATCGATCACCACATTGCCCTGCACGCGCGTGTTGTCGGCAAACACCACCAGCGGACTGATGTGGAAGCGACCGTTTCCACTCGACGGATAATAATCCAGCTGCGCCTTGGCATAGCTAAACTGCAGAAACGCGTTGATCGTCGCGCCTTCGTCCTCAAACGTACCGGTGTAGCGGATAAAGTCCCCGCCCACCCGTACCGCCAGGTGCCGACTCACCGGCACGCCTAAATCCACGCCCAAACCACTGGTACCAACATGCACGGCAACGCCGTACCGGTTGCGTTCCAGCAGCGTGGATTGTTCTGCCTGCCCGGCCCCGGCGCCCTCGCCTGCGTCGCTGCCTTCCATCGCCACACCGTCTATCGACGAGGAAACCGGGGACAACTCCATGCCGCGGCTCGCCTGTGCCCCGAGCAGCGCCCCACCACAACACAAGCTGGTACACACAAAGACAAAAATGCAGCATCGGCGCAAACAGCTCAACAGGCGGCTCCTGGAAAATGGGATCTGTGCCAGACGTGTCGAGAAGGCGCTACAAAAGAGCAAGGTACTTCGGTACTAGAGTCGGCTCCGCAATTTGTGCCGTTGTGTCTGTCGCTTAGTGCAAGTGTAATGGTTCGGCGTTTACAAACGGGTCAACGCCTGATCAATCGTTGTAGCCCGTTACAGGCGTGCTCCCGCTTATCCCGTGTTGCGCAACCCGGCGGAAATTCCGTTGATCGTCGCGGTGATGGCTCGGTTCAGGCTTGCCTCGTCTACTCCAGGCGCCGCATCGCCGCCGCGCTTGCGCCGCAGCAACTCGACCTGAATCCAGCTGATCGGGTCCACATACGGATTCCGCAGCCGGATCGATCGCGCCAGCACCGGGTTCTGCTCCAGCAACTCACTCTGGCCGGCGATAAGCAGAACCATCGACCGCGCGCGCAGGAACTCCGCTTCCAGCATCGTAAACAGCCGCTCGCGTACCGTCTCGTCGGCAATGGACGCATACAGCCGTGCGATGCCGAAGTCCGACTTGGCCAGTGCAATCTCGATATTGCGGATCATGTCCAGGAATAGCGGAAAGTCCCGCAGCATCGTGCGCAGGCGATCCAGCCCATCCACATGGTCGCGCGCGTAATCCTCCAGTGCCGTGCCCACGCCATACCACGCCGGCACAAGCTGACGCGACTGCATCCACCCAAACACCCACGGAATGGCGCGCAGGTCGCCCAGCGACTTCCGGCCGCCGCGCTTTGCCGGTCGCGAACCGATCTTGGCGTGCTCCAGCTCCGCCACCGGCGTCGCCTGCTGAAAGTAGTCGTAGGTATCCGGGTTGTCCAGAATATCGGCCCGGTAGCGTAGGAACGACGCCGCGGACAGCGCATCCATCGTCTCCTCCCACGCGGGCAGCATCTCGCCCGTCAGGTGCCCGCTGCAGTCCATCGCAGCGCGGCACTTGCGCAAATCCGGCCGCGCCACTGCATCGAGCGACGCGGCGATCATCAACTCCAGGTTGCGCTCCGCCAGCACCACATCGCTGTACTTCCAGTTCAGCACCTCACCCTGCTCCGTAATGCGAAACGCACCGCTGAAACTATCCAGCGGCTGCGCATACAGTGCCCGGTGCGTTGGCCCGCCGCCGCGCCCCACCGTGCCGCCGCGCCCATGGAACAGCCGCAGCTCCACACCGCACTCCCGCGCCACCTGGTGCACCGCCCTGTGCGCCTTGTAAATCTCCCACGTGGACGCGATCATCCCGCCGTCCTTGTTTGAATCGGAGTAGCCCAGCATCACCTCCTGCCGCCGGCCCCACGCCTCCAGCAGCGGCTGGTATGCGGGTGCGGTCCACAGCTCGCGGCAGATTGCCGGCGCGTTCTGCAGGTCCTCAATCGACTCGAACAGCGGTGCCACCAGCATGCCCGGGTCCGCGCGTGCCGCATCGCCTTCCACCGGCACGCCGCCCACCCGTGCCAGCCACAGCACCGCGAACACGTCCTGCGCACTCGTCGCGCCGCTGATCACATACTGCCGGATCGATTCCGGATCGCCGTGCCGCTTGATCTCGGCCACCGTGCGAAACGTCTCGATCACCTCCGCCGTCATGGCAGACGGCGCAGCTGGCAGCGCATCGGTCCCGTCGTTAGTTCCATCGTTGACCCCGTCGCGCCGCGCCCACGCGCTCAGCTCCGCAATCGCCGCTTCGTGCACCTTTGCATGCTGCCGCAGGTCAAGCGTCTGCAGGTGCAGGCCGTACGTGCGCACCTCCACCAGCAGCGGGTCGATCCAGCGCTGCGCGATGCGCTCGCCGTGATGGGTACTCAGCGCATCGCGCACCCGTTGCAGATCACCTTCCAGCTCTTTCGCACCCGTGTACGCCGGCAGCCGCTCACCCTGTTGCGACGCGTAGGAGATCGAAGGCGTGCCGCCCATCCGCAGCAGCATGCACGCCAGCATCAGCCGCACCTGCTCGCTCTGAAACCGCTTTGCCAGCGACACGGCCTCTGACGGCAGCATCGCCAGGTACGCGTCGATGGCCGCCTGCAACCCCGCCGACGCCCCCACCTGCTGCGTGCTTGCCGCTATCTGCTGCAGCGCCTCCGACAGCCGATGACGGTAGTGCTTCTCCAGCAGCGACCGGCTCATCCCCAGCGACTCGCGCGTCACCTCCGGCGTCACGTACGGGTTGCCGTCACGGTCCCCGCCAATCCAGCTGCCGAACCGCACCAGCGTCGGCAACTGCGCCACCGTCAGCGCCAGGCCGTATTCCTTTTCAATCGCCAGCGCAATCTCGTCATACAGCGCCGGCAGCGTATCAAAGATCGAAGCGTCGAAATAGTCCAGCGCCATGCGGACCTCGTCGCGCACCGCCGGTCGCTCGCTGCGCACGTCATCGGTCTGCCACAGCGCCGTAATTTCGGTCAGCAGGTTCCGCTCCAGCCGCGCCACCCGCGCCTCCGTATTCGGGATCCGGTCCAACTCCTCCAGCAGCCCTGCAATCCGCTGCCGTTTGAACATCACGGATCGCCGCGCTACCTCCGTCGGATGCGCCGTGAACACCGGCGTCACGCAGATCCTGCCCAGCAGCTCCATGGCTTCGTTTACGTCATAGCCGCTCTCGCGCATGCGCCGCAACGTGCCCTGCAGGCTGCCGCGTTGTGGCGGCTTATCGTTCTCCAGGTTTGTCGCCAGCCGCCGCCGTTTACGGTGGTTCGTCTCCGCCAGGTTGATCAGCTCGAAGTAGAAGCCGAACGCCCGCGCCAACTGGTACGCCGTCTCCGTGCTCAGGCCGTGCACCAGGAACAACGCCTGCTGCAGCTTGCTGTTGGCGGTCGCGCTGTCGTCGTTAAAGTCGGCATCACGGCGGTCGATCGCCAACTTGCGCAACTGCTCCACCAGGTCGAAGACCTCGTCCCCCGCCTGCTCCCGCAACACCTCGCCCAGCAGCGTGCCCAAACTCCGCACATCCCGCCGCAGCGGTGCCTCTTTGCGCTCCGGCTCGGTCGCACGCAGTTCTTCCAGCCGGGTCGACCAATTCTGCGGCTGCCAAAGCGAGGACATGGCCCTAGTATGCCTTACACCTTGGGCGTAGAGGCAGGGTCGCTCGGCGAGCCCGGCTGCGATGGCAACAGCACCGCGACCGCAACGGTAGTCAGTGCCACCGCCCCAAGCACGTAGATGCTGCCTTCCGGCCCGGTCAGGCCACCGCTCATCAGCGGCGTACCCTGCGGATGGCTGACCAGCCAATGGTGCTCCACAAACTGTCCACTGTCCCCCACGCCATACACAAATGACTGCGCCCAATCCCATGCCGCGTGGAACCCGATCGCCCACCACAGCGAGCCGGTGCGCCACAGGCTAAACGCGAACACCAGGCCGATCAAGCCCGCAGATAGCAGGCCGATAGGGCTCTCACCCGCGTTGTTCACGTGACCGAGTCCGAACAGGATCGAGAAAAACAGTGCCGCCGTCCAAAACCCCGCAACCGCGCATGCACGTGCACCCAGCCCCATCGCGGCTGCAACACCCGCCAATCCACGCGACAGCGTGAACTGCACAAATCCTCGTGTCGTAAACTCCTCCGCCAGACCGACACCGGCGAATGCCACAGCCCACCCGAAGCCCCATCGCACCACCGCCCCACCATGCAGCAGGGAACCGGAAAGTACCAGAAGGCCCGACACTTTTAACGTCAGCACCAGCAAAGACAGCAAACCGAACCCAAGCACGCATCCAAGCGCAAACTGCCGGAGCCGCTGTGCCAACGGTGCATCTAGTCCATACGTCGAAAATGTTCGCCTCTCAACCTTCGACATACTCCAGGCCGACAACGCCAACACCGCAAGCGTCAGGTATTCGGCCAGCACGACGACCGGCAGTTTTTGTTCCCTGCCCTGCGGCGTAGGCCCAAGCACGCGCGTCAGCAACCAGAACAATCCCTGTGATAGGGAGAACACCAACACACCGAACAGCAGCAACGACCAGCCCGCGCGTAAACCATTTGCCCCGTAAAGAATCCAGCCCGGCCCATGGGGTTGCCGCTGCGTTCGCGCAGCTTCCGCGTCATCCTCCGCCGGTGGAAACCACTCGGCATCGCCCGCCGGCACAATCGCTTCAGCTCGCGGCACTATGGGCTCGGCCATCAAAACTCCTGTAGGAACGTGCTGGTATTGCCCCTGTTCCAGCGTTTATACGTCCTACCAGCATTGCACGGCGCTACCCAGCCACCGTCAAGCCCAATCGGCAGCGGCAGAAGATTTCTCACCGGGCTCCGCAACTCTAATAAGAACTGCGGGTTGCGCAGAAATAAATAGTTTTCCACAGGCAGCAACGACGCCGCTCACACGCCTTTACGCCTATATTTCGTCTCAGAAGCCCAGTTCTACACACCTCAGCACGATCGAGACCCCACTCGCTGTCCGTTGAACACATTGCAAGCACGGCCCGGCACCCGGCCCGCAGGTGCTCCGTCCGTCAGGAGGTCGTTCCCATGAAGTCTGCCCTTGCTGCCCCGTTCACCGCGGCTCTGCTCGGCATCACTGCCATGCTTCCCGCCCGCGCGGAGAAGCTCATCCCCGCCGGATCGCTCCTCCAGTGCACCATCGCCGAAGGCAAGGTGTCGTCCAAAACGCTCGATGTCGGCGATCCCGTGCTCTGCCGCCTGAGCCCGATGGAGTACTACGGCAACGCCACCTTTCCTTATGGCAGCTACCTGATCGGCCGGTTCGAGGCCTACAAGGATCCAGGCCACCTTGTCGGCAAAGGCTGGATGGAACTCAAGTTCGACCGGCTCGTCATCTCCCAAACCGACCAGGTTATTCCCGTCTCCGCCAAGGTGGTTGACGTTCCCAAATCCAAGTACCCCGTCGATAAAGAAGGCCGCATCCACGGCTCCGGACACGCCACCCGCGACACCATCGAGTGGCTCATCCCCGTGCTCTGGCCCATCGACCTCATCAACCTGCCCCGCCGCGGACCCACCCCCGTGCTGAAGCCGGAGACCAAGCTCACGCTTCGCCTCATGGACGACTTCGGCGTGCCGACAAGGTACGAAATCCGCGACAAGGAGGCCCAGGACCAGATCCCTACCCTGCACGAGCGCATCCTTGAGGCTCCGGTAGAGCGCCAGGCCCCCGTGCAATACGCCGCGCCGGTCCAGTACGCCCCCCAACCCCAGCAGCAGGCACCCCCGCAAACCGTCATTTACAACTACCCACCCCAGCAGCAACAGCCGCAGTACATTCAGGGCCCCACCCAGTACGTGCAAGGCCCGCCACAGTATGTTCCCGTTCCCGTGCGTGTACCTGTGTATCCGCCACCCTACCCGCCCCGCATCTACGCCCACGGCGGCTACGGCTACTAACAACCTCCGTGCAAAGTGTGTGTACCCCATGTCTTACTCTTAAAACATGGGGTACACCTGAGTCACGGCTCAAGGCAAGTTACACCGCCGCGCCCTGCTCCTCCAGCTGCGTGGAGGTCTCCTCCCACTCCCGCATCAGCGCCTCGTGCTTCCGCCGCATCTCGGCCAGTTCCGCACTCTGCCGTTGCGACTCTTCGGCCGTTGTAAAGCTCCCCATGGCTGTCTCAATGGCCGTCATCCTGTCTTCCATTCGCGGCATCTCGTCTTCGGCAAACCGCACCCGCTCCTGCATTTGCTTCAGCTTCAGCGGATTCAGCTTCTTCGCACCCGCCGCGGCAACCACCGGCGCCGCAACAATCGGCAGCTCTATCGCCGGCATCCGCATGCCCTGCATCTCCTTCGCCGCCGCCTGCACCTTCTCCGGCCCGCCGCCCTTTCGCCACAGATAGTCTTCGTAATTGCCAGGAAACAACTGCACGCCGCCGTGCTCGCACTCGAACACGCGCGTCGCCAGCCCATCGATAAAGTACCGGTCGTGCGACACAAACAGCACTGTCCCCGTAAACGCCCGAATCGCCTCCAGCAGCACGTCCTTCGCACGCAGGTCCAGGTGGTTGGTCGGCTCGTCCAGCAAAATAAAGTTCGCCGGGCTTACAAGCATCCGTGCCAGCGCATACCGGTTCCGCTCCCCGCCGCTCAACACTCCCAGCGTTTTGAACACGTCGTCCCCGTTGAACAGGAACGCCCCCAGCAGGTTCCTCAACTCCACGCTCGGCACCTTCGGCGCGGCACTCGAGATATCCTCCAGCATCTTCGCGTTCCCATCCAGCACCTTATACTGGTCCTGCGCAAAGTAGTCCGCCAGCACGTTGTGCCCGTACCGCACCGTCCCGCTCGTCGTCTCCTCCATCATGCTCAACATTCGGATCAGCGTGCTCTTGCCCGCACCGTTCGGACCCACCAGCGCGATGCGGTCTCCGCGCTCGATCGTGAAATTCACATTCCGCAGAATCTGCTTCTGCCCGTAACACTTCGCCAGCCCGGCAACCTCGCACACCGTGCGCCCGCTGCTGGGCGGCTGCGGAAAGCTGAAGTGGATCGTCTCCTCATCCTCCGGCACCTCGATTCGCTCGATCTTGTCCAGTTCCTTGATTCGGCTCTGCACCTGCTTCGCCTTCGTCGCCTGGTACCGAAAGCGAGTGATGAACGCCTCCAATTGCTCGATCCGGTCCCGCTGGCTCTTGTAGTCGCTCGCCAGCTGCTCCCGCCGCGCCGTCTTCTGCGTCACGTACTTCTCATACCCGCCGGTATAAAACCACGCCCGCTTATTCCATACTTCGACAATCTTCGAAACCGTCACATCCAGAAAATACCGGTC
>CAXTJO010000001.1:158044-162029 GCA_964244665.1 uncultured Terriglobus sp. | reverse complement strand
CGTCGTTGTCGTAGTCGAAGACGGCGACGCCGGAGCCCATGGTTTCAAGCAGGTATTTGCCGGGGGTGTGGTAGGCCTGCGCTTTGAAGTGGACGCCGCGCTGTTCGGCGATGTCGGTGAAGGCGGGGGCGGGGGCGGTTTGAGCGGCGGAGGTGAAGCTGAGTGCGAGGAGGAGCGATGCGCGATGGAGGCGGCCTGAAAGGGGCATGGGGCGAGAGCAGATCCACTGCGGCTGGAGGGATGATAGCGGTTGCGTCCGGTGGTTGTCACTGGGTGTTGGCGGTGGGCTGGACTTTCAGGGTGGATGGATGGTATCGGTTCTATGCGGCGCGAGGAAGCGCCGTGCCTGTTGCGTTTGTGCGCGCGGGCGATGGAGGGTTGGCGATGCCGAAGCTGGGTGTGTGGCGCGTGTTGGTGTGCGGGTTGGTGCTGTGCGGGGTGGGCCGGGCGCAGAAGGATGCCGGGACGTTTCACAACCCGCTGCTGGAGTCAGGGCCGGACCCGTGGGTGGTGACGGCGAACGGGTTTTACTACTACATGAATACGACGGGCAAGGACCTGCGGATCCGGCGGACGCGGGACATTACCGACCTGGAGCATGCGGAGGTGAAGACGGTGTGGACGGCACCGGAGAGCGGGGCGTACTCCCGCGACATTTGGGCGCCGGAGCTGCACCGGATGCAGGGGAAGTGGTACGTCTACTTTGCGGCAGACGATGGGAAGAACGAGAACCACCGGATATATGTGCTGGAGAATGCGGCCGCGGACCCGACGGAAGGGGCGTGGACGTTCAAGGGCAAGGTGGGCGATGCGACGGATAAGTGGGCGATCGACGCGACGGCGTTCGAGGACCGGGGACGCATGTACCTGCTGTGGTCGGGGTGGGAGGGCGATGGGGATGGCGAGCAGCGAATTTACATTGCGCACCTGAAAAACCCGTGGACGGTGGATTCGGCGCGGACGACGGTTTCGTTTCCGAAGTACCCGTGGGAGCATGTGGGCGACCTGCCGGACAGGCCGGCGCTGCCGCACGTGGAGGTGAACGAGGGGCCGGAGATTCTGCAGCACGGGGAGGATATCTTCCTGGTGTATTCGGGGTCGGCGTGCTGGACGGATTACTACGAGCTTGGGGTGGTGCGGTCGCGGTCGGGCGCGGACCTGCTGGACCCGGCGGCGTGGAGCAAGTTCGATCATCCGTTTTTCAAGCAGGACCGGGCGGCGGGGGTGTTCGGGCCGGGGCACAATGGGTTTTTCCGGTCGCTGGATGGCAAGGAGGACTGGATAATCTATCATGCGAATCCGCAAACGGGGCAGGGATGCGGGGGGCACCGGTCGCCGCGAATCCAGAGGTTTACCTGGAATGCGGACGGGACGCCGGAGTTTGGGAAGCCGGTGTCGACGGCGACGGAGCTGCAGAAGCCGGGGCGGTGAGGTTTCGGCTTTTCGGGGGAACTTTCCTCAGGGGCTAAAGCCCCGCCCTGTTGGACGTCTTTATGGCACGGCTGAAGCCGTGCCCCTCCGAAGGGCGGTGAGGGTAAGGACGGCGACGGAGTCTGGGGGCAGGGTGACGGTGCAGGTTTGGGGGCAGCGGAGAGTGCTGGTGGCGGGTGTGAGCGTGGTGGGGTTGGAGAAGCTGTTGCGGGGGTGCGGGGCGGCAGTGGTCAGGAGCGTACTGGGGACGGCGGACGAGAGCGGATGGGGGGCGGCGAGGAGTTGGAGGGTGGCGGTGGAGGTGTGGGGGAAGCCGGTGATGTCGAGGGTGGTGCGGAGGGCGTGGGCGGGGTCGGCGTTGGAGAGTTTGACGAGGAGGCGGGTACCGTCGGCGGAGTGGCCGGCGACGGCGTCGAGGGCGGGCAGGCCGGGGATGAGTTCGGGTGAGACGATGTTTGCCTGGAGGCGGTCGGCGGCGAGGTGGTCGCTGTAGAGCTTGACCGCGTAGAACTGCGCGGTGCCGTAGACGCGGTCGCGGCTGGCCTGGATGACGCCGCCGACCCAGCCGTTGAGGAGGTCGGAGATGCTGTTGGCGTCGACGATGCCGCCGTCACGCTCGAAGCCGTTCATCATGCGGGAGGCGTAGACGGCACCTTCCATGGACTGGATGACGTCCGCGCCGTAGAAGAGATTCCACTCGTTGACGATGAGTTTAATGTTGCGGCCGGGGGCGTTGGCCTGGATGAGGTCGCCGATGTGGCGGTAGTTTTGTTCGAAGGCGGTGGCGCGGGCCATCATGGCGTTGCGGGGGTCGGCGGCCTTGCTGTTTTCAGCGACGGAGGTGTAATCGTGGACGGCGAGGTACTGGATTTCAGGGCCGGCGACGCGGAGGACGGTGGAGTTCCAGGTGCTGTCGCCCTTGAAGATGCCTTCGCCGACGGCGACGAGGCGGAGTGAGGGGTCGACGGCGCGCATGGCACGGGCGTAGCGGACGGCGGCCTGGGCGTACTGCTGAGCAGTGACGTGGCCGCGCACCCAGTCGCCGAAGATCTCGTTGCCGAGTTCCCATTGGGTGACGCCGTAGGGTGCGGGATGACCGTTGGCGGCGCGCATGGCGCCGAAGGTGGAGGTGGCGGGGCCGTTGACGTACTCGACCCAGTGGGCAGCTTCTTCAGGGGTTGCGCCATCCCCGTCGACGTTGACGGTAATGGTGGGTTCGATGCGAAGGCGCTGGCAGTAGCTGAGGTACTCGTCGGTGCCGAAGTCGTTGGGCTCGGGGGCATTGCTCCAGGCTTTGTTGATGAAGACGGGACGGCTGTCGCGGGGGCCGATGCCCCACTGCCAGTGGTAGTCCTGGGCGACGTTGCCGCCGGGCCAGCGCTGGAAGGAGGGGTGAAGGGCGGCGATGAGGGCTTCGGAGTCGGCACGGACCTGGCCGCGGGCGGAGGCGGGTTGGAGCGAGGCCTGGTCGAGGAAGAGGGTGCCGTGGCCTGCGAAGAGGAAGGAAAGCTTGGCGAAGCGGTCGGTGCGGGAGGGCGTGAGAGTGAAGCTGTACTGGTGCCAGTCGCCGGCGATGCTGTTGAGGGTGGTTTCGGCGTAGGTGGGGCCGTCGGTGTTGTTTTCTTCGAGGGCGACGTGGATGGCGCCGGTGTAGGGATCTTTCTCGGGGAGTTTTGCCCAGATGTAGCCACGGTAGGTTTGCCCGGCGACGACGGAGAGGGTGCCCTGGGAGAAGCCGCGGCGCGGGTCGGTGATGTCGCCGGGGGCGAGGGTGACGCGGAGGGAGTGGTTGGGCTGATGGGTGGCCGCGTCGGTGACGGGGTAGGCGGCGTCGGTGGTCTGGGTGAAGCGGATGCTGCTGACGTCGTCGTTGCGTTCGTCGGGTTCAAGCTGCCAGTGGGCGGGGAGGTTGAGGTAGTCGGTGGGCTGCTCGAAGGAGCGGTCGAGGAGCATTTCGGCGGTAAGGCCGCGCTTGACGTCTTCGGCCATCATCTCGGTAAAAGCGGCATACATGCGGGGACTGACGGGGTTGTCGACGTGGGTGGCGTCGATGTGGACGGTGGCGGGAGTTTGGGCGTGGAGGGCGAGCGAGAAGGCGAGGAGGGCGGCGAGGAAACGGGTTATGTTTGGGCAGTTCATGGGCGGGCTTTCGTGTGCTGGTGGACGTGGCGGAGGGTGTCGGCGAGGTGGAGCTGCCAGTAGGACCACTCGTGGCCGCCGGGGTGCTCGGCCCAGGTGTGGGGGATGCCGGCGTGGAGGAGCGCGGCGTGGAGGGCGCGGTTGCTGCCGATGAGGGGGTCGGCGGTGCCGCAGTCGAACTGAAGCGGCGGCAGGTGGGCGCGGTGGCGGCGGAGCCAGTGGAGGGCGTCAAGCTCTTCGCGGGGGGCGCAGCTGAGGTAGTCAGAGAGGGGTTCTTCGACGAAGGAGGCGAGGTCGTCGATGCCGGTGATGGCGGAGTGGGCGGCGATGGCGCTGAAGCGAGAGGCGTATTTTGCGCCGAGGCGGAGCGCGCCGTAGCCGCCCATGGAGAGGCCGGCGATGGCGAGGTGTGCGC
>CAXTJO010000001.1:142114-158034 GCA_964244665.1 uncultured Terriglobus sp. | reverse complement strand
CGGGCTGGAGCGCGGGGGCGGCGATGCGGGCGAGGGCGGGAACTTCGTCGACGATCCAGCGTTCGACGTCGGAGCCGCCCGGCCAGGTGAGATAGCCTGAGCCGTCGCGGGCGAGGCCGTCGCTGGGCATGGCGATGACCACCGGGGCGATTTCATCGGTGTCGAGGAGGCGCTGGGCGGTGCGGTGGGCCGCGCCCATTTGCGTCCAGACCCAGTGGCTGCCCCAGACGCCGTGGAGGAGGAGAAGCAGGGTGTGGATGCGGGGGACGGGTGGAATCCAGAAGGTGACGTCGGCGCGGCGACCGAGGGCGCGGCTTTTGACGGTGGCGGTGCGGAGATTTCCGGTCTCGAGGGCGGGGCCAGAAAGTTCGACGGTATGGAAGAGGTCAGCCAGGGAGTAGGACCCCCTTGGCATTGATGCCGGCGTGCATGTCTGCAAAGGCGCGGTCGAGAGCTTCAAGCGGGTAGCGGCGGGTGACCATGCGGTCGAGCGGAAGGCTGCCCTGGAGGTAGAGGTCGAGCATGAGGGGGAAGTCGCGCCCGGGGCGGCAGGCGCCGTAGAGGGGGTTGATGTAGAGCTTGTCCCACTCGAAGAGTTCCATGTCGACGGGAACGACTTTTTCGATGCCGCTGACGCCGACGGCGGTGCCGCCGCTGCGGACCATGGCGAGTGGGGCGGCGCCTAGCTCGGGGACGGCGGTGCACTCGAAGGCGTAGTCTGCGCCACGGCCGGAGGTGAGGGTGCGGACGTGGGCGGCGGCCTGGAGAAGGCCGGTGTCGGCGCGGTCGGCGAGGAGGGTTTCGGTGGCACCGAAGCCTTGGGCGAGTTCGAGGCGGGCGGGGTTGATGTCGACCGCGAGGATGCGGGCGGCACCGCAGTGACGCGCGCCGAGCATGGTGCTGAGGCCCACGCCACCGCAGCCGAGGACGACGACGGTACTGCCGGGAGTAACCCGCGCGGCGTTGACCGCGGAGCCGAAGCCGGTCATGACGGCGCAGCCGAGGATGGCACCGACCTCGTACGGAACGGCGGCGGGCAGAGAGAGGACGGCGGCCTGGGGGACGAGGGCGTGGGTGGCCATGGTGCCGAGGGAAAAGGAGGCGTTGAAGCCGCCGGGGCCGGTGCCTCCGGTGTTGCGGGCGCTGGCGCTGGCGGTGGTCTGGGGATGGCCGGGGCGGTGGTAGCTGCTGTCGGGGACGGTGCCGCGGTGTTCGCAGATGTTCTCTTTGCCGCGCTCGCACTGGAAGCAGACGCCGCAGGGGATGGCCCAGTTGAGCAGGACGCGGTCGCCCGATTTGCAGGCGGTGACGCCGGGGCCGACGCTGAGGACGTCGCCCGCGCCCTCGTGGCCGAGGATGAGGGAGCGGCCCCAGTGGAGGGAATCGGAGTCGGTGTGGCAGACGCCGCTGGCGCGGATGGCGAGCAGGACTTCTCCGGGGCCGGGGTCGGCGAGGGAGACGGTTTCGATGGCGAAGCTGCCGGTGCCGTCGGCGACGGCGGCGCGTGCGTCGGTCAAGGGTTTGCCCTGGGGCGTGATGGCAGGGCCGGGTAGTGTTCGACGAATCGGGCAAGTTTTGGCGATGGCAAAGAAGCTGACCTCAGGGGCTGAAGCCCCGCTATTTTAGTGAGGTTATGGCACGGCTAAAGCCGTGCCCCTCCGAAAACCCCGGCCCCTTTGGGAATTGTCAGACACGGCACAAGGCGGCGGGGATCAAGCGATTTCCGGGTCGGTGAGGATGGGTGGGGCGGTGGAGTAGAGCACCGGGTTGAGGTGCGAGTCGAGCAGGTCGCCGCTTTGGAGGCCGGGCATCCAGCGGTCCATGTCAGCGAGGTGGTTTTTATTGCGGGGCTCGGCGAGGCGGATGTTCTCGTCCATGTAGATGACGGTCATCACTTCGCGCGGGGTTGCGGTGGTGTTGGCGCCGGCGCGGTGGAAGGTCCAGCCGGCGTGGAAGCTGAGGTCGCCGAGGTCGTAGGCGCTGTTTTCGACGGAGAAGGCTTCGAGCGCCTGTTTGAGGGTGGCTTCGCTTTCGTCGCTGATTTCGAGGTCGCGGCCGACCTGGAGCCGGTGACTTTTTTCAGAGAAGATGAGGGGGCCCATTTCAGTGGGAGTTTGCTGGAGCGGGACCCAGGCGGTGACGGTGCGGTCGCTGCTGACGGGCCAGTAAAACTGGTCGGCGTGCCAGGGGGTGATGCCGCCGCCGGCTTCCTTGTAGAGGGCCTGGTCATGGTAGATGCGGACGCCGGTGACGCGGAGGAGTTCGGCGGCGATGCGGGCGAGGCGCTTGCCGAAGACGAACTCGCGGACCCCGGGCGACTCGGTCCAGAGATTCATGATTTGGAGGAAGGCTTTGCCGTAGGTGTCGCGCTGTTCGAGGGGCAGAGCGTTGCGGGAGAGTTCGGCCACGCGCTGGTGGATGATGACGCGGTAGTGCTCGAGCAGGGCGGGGGAGAGCACGTGACTGAGTTTGATGTAGCCATGCTCGGCGTAGAAGTCGATCTGGGCGGGCGTGAGCTGGAAGGGAGCGTCGAGTTCCGCGTGGATGGCGGCGGAGGCGGTAGGGAGGGTTTCCGTTTGGGTGGGCATCGTATTTGCTCCGCGGCGGGAATGTAACCGCTTTCATCATAAGCAGGTTTGGGGTGCGCCGGCGAGAAGATTCTGCTGCATGGGAGGAGATTGTGGCGGTGCGGCGGCTACTGCGGGGCGGTGAGGTGCCGGGGCGGTGGCGTGCCGGGGCAGAGTGCTTCTTCAAGGCAAGGGCCGTCGTTGAAGACGTGACCGAGAGGGGTGGGAGTTACCGGAGGTGGCGGCCTTCGCGGATGACGCTGACGATGCCACGCAGGCGTTTGGTGAAGCGGTCGGCGTAGACCGCGCGGATGAAGCCGAGAAAGAAGTGGAGATGTTGCGCCTCCGACACTTCGTAATGGCGCTCGTCCGACGATCGTTGCGTGAAGACGGTTTTGATGGCGGTCATCTCCAGCAGGCCTTCCGCGCCCTGTGTGACGCCGAAGCCACTGAGGCGGCGGCCACCGAACGGCAGACGAGGATCGGCGGAGGGAAAGATGAGGTCGTTGATGAAGACGGTGCCGACCTCCAGCGTTTGCGCGAGGGCGCGGCAGTCCGATTCAGGGCCGAAGATGGAGGCGGTGAGGCCGAAGGGGCACTGTGCCTGGGCGGCGACGACTTCCGCCGTGTTGCGGACCGGGATGAGCGTGACGACGGGAGCGAAGATGTCCTCTTGCGCGACGGCCATGCTGGGGTCGCCGTCGTCGACGAGGATGGGACGGGTGTGCTGCTGTGCGATGTCGCCCAGGATGGAGGCACCGGCGGCTTTCGCTTCGTTCAGAAGAGAGGCGAGGCGATCCTTTGTGGAGGCGGGCAGGGCGACGGGGGCGACGGCCTGGAAGGCCTGTTGGAGCTGCTGGACGAAGAGGGATTTCTGCTGCGGTGTGCTGCCGACGAGGAGAATCCGGCGGGGCGCCATGCAGGTGGACGAGCCGTTGAGGCGAACGCCGAAGGTGATTGCCTTGACGACGCGGGCCATGTCGGCGCCGGGAAGCACGATGGTGGCATCGCAGCCGGAGAGCTCGACGACGCTGGGGATGAGGCGGTCGGCCAACTGGTGGAGAAGTGCCCGGCCGGATGCCACGGAGCCGGTGAGGAAGACCTTGTCCACGCCGGTGGCGATGGCATGTTCGGCAGCGGCGACCGAGTCGTCGGTGACCGAGAGCAGGCCGGCGGGGAGGCCGGCTTCGGCGAGGATGCTGGCGAAGTTCTGCGCGATCAGAGAGCCGCCGCGGCCAGGTTTCCAGATAACGGCGTTGCCCGCGGCCAATGCCTGGACGGCTTGGACGCCGGGCAGGAAGAGCGGGTAGTTGGACGGGCCGATGACGAGGATTTTGCCGAACGGGACGCGCTGGATCTGGCTGTGGACGCCGCGAAGCCACAAGGGCAGGCCTTTGCGGCCAAGCCTGCGCGGTTTGAGGATCGATGCGGCAGATTGCTCCAGAAAGCGAATGGCCGCGAGAAGTGGAAGGACCTCGGAGGTGAGGGAATCCGGGGGCAGGTACGGGCTGGTGCCGTCGCTGGTGGAGACGAGGCGTGAGGGATCGAAGGCGAGCAGACCGCGGGCTTTTGCAAGGACGCGCAGGCGCTGTTGGATGGGTTGCGCTGCCCAGCGCTGTTGTGCGGTTTGTCTGTCGTCCACAGGACTAAAGCTACTGCTTCAAAGAGGTTGGGGGCAAATGAGGCGGAATACCGTGGGCATTTGCTTTCGCGGATGACGAGCGGACGGTAGTACGCCTGCGGGCTTAGCGATAGGGATTTGCAGGTCGGGTTTGCCGATCGAGGTGCGCAGTTCCGATAAGTGGGCACATGCAATTTCACAATATTGTTGAACGATTGTTATGAGGTCTTACGCAAAAAATAACGTGGTCTGAGGGCTTGCTTGCTCAGACCACGGTTTCTCAAAAGATCTGAGCAAGTAATTCTGCGACACCCGATTATGAATAATCCGGTGATACTTTTACGGCGTTCTGCCAGAGCTGCTCGCCGGCATTAAAGTTATGTATCTTGCAGCATCTGGCGCCACGTAAGACCGATGCATGCAGCATGAAGCAGCCTGATTAAACGTCAAGAAGAAGTTGCTCCAGAGTCAAATTGAAGCGTTGCGCAATGGTGTTGAGGTAACTGAGGCTGATTGATTTCGTCCCTCGCTCTAGGTCACTGATGAAGCTGCGGTCCATGCCGAGGAAGTCTGCCAGTTGTGCCTGCGTGAGCTGCCGCGAATGGCGAAGCTGATACAGGCGACGCCCAAAGCGCGTTGAAACACAGCCAGACGGCGGAGTCGAGGTGACCATTCCACGGCAAAGCCGACCGCTGGCCGTGAATACCGGAACGCCCTGATCGAAGGGAGACAAGGTGCGATCAAAAGGCTGAGATCTGAATGGCATGTAATACCTCGCACTGCAGCGTTGGATAGTAGAGCAAGAATTTTGCACAAATCGAACGCGAGTACCGTGATCGATGGGAGCATACTTTCCACGGGCCGATTGCACTATAACTTTGCGGTTGCCAGCCACTTGCGTGCGGCGCTGCAAGGCGGCTGGAATCGTGAGACGAATGTACTGTCCACGCCAGAGGGTGAGTGAGCGCCAGCGTTCACAATGAAACCTTTGCGAGTTTCTTTCGAGAGTCAGTTAAAAGGAAGGCGTTAGTCAGTGACGAGACAAAGCACCATATGCGATAGTTTGTATCTCATAGAAAACTATGATCGCTGCCGCTCCCCTACTGCGTCGTGGACGTGACATTTTTAGGCATGTCCGAATACGTCGTGTATGTCAATGTCGATCAACTCCGCATGGGAACCGAACCATCTGTCGTTACTACTTTCGCGCGGTGCGGCTTTAAACGAGCGATGAGGCGCGATGAAGGATCGATTCCACTTGCAACTCTGCTCTTTGTCGGGGATAGCTCGTTCGGCGAGTTGCAGTTAGCGAGACACCTGGAAAAAGTCCTGCGGTATGACACTATGTGCGACATCCATGTGATTGTGTTTCAGGTGTCCAAGCTGCGCTCCAGGCCAGCCCTGCAGGTACCGCCGACACGTCTCGATATGGCGGCCCGGCGGACTAACTGAGAGACCCTTCTTGTTGCTCAAGCGGTTCCGGCGTGTCCTGCTCAAATATCTCGGTGCTTTGCGGAAGCATCGCGTAAAGAAGGGCGGCGGAATACAAGCCGCAACGGCCATCACTGAACGCGATGATAACTGCGCCGGCGAGACGATCTGCATTGGTAACGTGTAGTTCCGTCTCAGGTTCCATATAAGAAGCGTATTAGCACGTTGCACAATCGGTCTGCCGTCCATCGCACACTGGGTAGATGACTGGCGTAAAAAGACTTAATCTCTCGAGTGAAGGCTTACTGCCGAAGCATCGAGCAGGTAGCCATTAAACAGCATAGGTTCAATGCCCGTTGAGGTTGATCGTTAGCGTTCAGTTTGAGCTTCTACCGTGTGTCACGATGCGGTTGATTTATGTACGGCGAACTCTGAACTGTTAGGCGCAAGTCGATGTCGAAGAGCGTGTTGTGTTATGGGAACGATGTGATGTTGTTGCACAGCCGTAAGTGGCTTCTGCAGCGTGCCGGTTGCCCTTCGGATTGCGTGAGCGATGTTAGCCGGTATTCGGCCGAACTTAAAGAAAGCGGCCCGGATGTGATTGTTTTATGTCAGTCGCTATCGCCGAAGGAGTGCAGCATGGCCTGCGAACTTGCGGAAAGTTATTCTCCGGCGAGCCGCTTGTTGTTGATGTTTGTCCAGACGCAAAAATGCTTTCCTCACCAGCCCTACAGTGTGCTGGAGTCGGCCATGGGACCGAAGCTATTTTCACAAACGGTGTTCAGCCTGCTGTATCGGCAGTAAGTCATTCACATATCGTAGTGAAAGATAGTTCTGTTGCCGGGATGGCCGGCGCTGGAGGGCGCTGCCGGCTGAGTTATTGCCAGCCTTTCCGGGCCATGCGCATCTTGCGCTCTGGACGGGCGGGTCTACACAATGCGGAGAGCCGATGTATAGACAATTCTGTAAGGTCGGCGCATGATCATTTCATGTTACTGAAAGTGGAGCCGCAGTCCGCGCGTTATACGAATAGAATTCTCGCCAGCCTGGCGTCGGATTCTGTGCAGCGCCTTGGATTGCGGAAGCTGTCGCTGCCGGTAGGGCGAGAGATCGAATTTCCGGGTAACACGATCGATCACCTCTTTTTTCTGGAGTCCGGCGTGGCGATGATGACGACCACCTTCGACGATGGATCAGAGGTCGAGGTGGGTCTGTTCGGGTGTGAGTCCGTGCTCGGCCTGTCTGGCCTGATGGGTACGAAGCGAAGCCTGAATCGCGTGTATATGCTGATCGGCGGCTACGGATTCGCGGCGTCTTTGCGAACCGCCGAAGCAGAATTCGTTCGCTGCAACAATTTTCAGAGTCTGATCTTTCGAAGTGCACAGGCTGGACTTGCCCAGGTGGCACAAAATGCTGGTTGCAATGCCAAACACGATGTACAGCAACGCCTTGCAAGCTGGCTTTTGCGGTGCGTCGACCTGGCGCGCAGTACGACGCTGCCGGTATCTCAGGAAGTGCTCGCGACCATGTTGGGTGTTCGCCGGATGAGCACGAATCTTGCAATCTCCACGTTCAAGCAAGCGGGCCTGGTCGACCATCGGCGTGGTGTGGTGGAGGTGCTCAATCCGAAGGGCCTCGAACGAAAAGCCTGCGAGTGCTATCGGACCGTTCGGCGACACCTTGAGGATGTGACAGAGTTCGATGACGGCCAGCAAAGGCCTGTGGCCTGAGGGCGCGCAGGACACAGTTGCTAGGTGCGATCGAGACCCGTCATGGCAAGGCCCGAGATTGAGGTCACTTCCAAATGCCCTTCGGAAGTGGGTGGGGTAGCGTCTGATGAGTCGAGCCTGGCTTTGGGGCAGGCAAAAGCTGACCTCAGGGGCTAAAGCCCCGCTGGTTTTGCAGTGTTAATGGCACGGCTGAAGCCGTGCCCCTCCGAAGAACCTGGCCATCAGCAGAAGAACCTGGCTATCAGGATTCGTAAGATACTGCCTAGTGCGTGTATAGCGCTTCAGCGTTGAATTTTGAGTGCGAACTGAAGGATGCGGGGCGCCTGTGCTTCGATGATCTGGCCGAAGACGGGCGAGTTGATATCGTCTACCGGCGTGATGAGGTTGGAGGTGTTGGCGACGTTGAAGGCCTCCGCGCGGAATTTGAACTGCGTTTTCTCGTTCAGGGCGAAGCTCTTTTCCAGCGCGGCGTCCAGGCTGCCATACGCAGGGCCGTCGATGCTGTTGCGTTGCTCGTTGCCGAACTGCCCGGCGTTGCGGACCGGATCGAGCCGCTGGAAGGCTGAACGAGCGACCCACTGCGATACCGTGTGAGGCGCATTCTGGTTTGGATTGCCGACGACGTTGGGTCGGTCGCCGAACATGCCGGAGACGCCGGGATGCGGTGCCTGGAGCGACACGTTGGCCGAGTCGAACACAGTGAAGGGCGTGCTGGTGTTGAGGGCTACCAGCCCGCTCAACTGCCAGCCGTCCAGCATGGTGCGGCGCGCGCCGGAGAAACCATGCGCGAACGGGATGGCGTAGGTCAGGCTGCCGGCAAAGCGGTGGCGCGCGTCGAACAGTGACCGGCCGTACTCGCCCTTCAGGTTCTGGTTGTCCTGCGGCACGTCCAGCTCGCCCAGGACCAGGTACGGCGCGGGACCAGACAGGTGCAGGCTGGAGGAGTAGTCCAGGTCCTTGGACCAGGTGTAGGCCAGCGTGTAGTTGAGGCTGGGCGTACCGCGCCGGGTAACGGAGACCTGCGCCGACTGAAAGTTGGAGTTCGCATTGCCCTCCACCAGACCGGCGGTGCCGAGCTGGCAGGTGCCGGTGGTCAGAGTGCAGCCGGAGTACAGACGCCGACGCCCGGAGTTGGCCAGCGTCGATCCCGGCTGGTAGATGGCCGGGTTCGCCTCCACCAGCCGCGGCAGGCGGGTGCCTTTTGCGCCGATGTAGCCGAACGAGACTACCTGCCCGCCGATCGTCTGGTCCACGGTCAGGTTCCAGTCCTGCGTGTAGGGCGGCAGAATGCCGCGGTCGATGGTGAAGGTGGAGGCAGGCAGCGCAAACTGGCCGGGTGTGAACGGGCTGGTGACGGTGCCCAGCGGGTTGGCGTAGTTGATGTTGCCCGTGAGGGTGCGCACGACGGTGTTGGGCAGCGCGGAGCTGGAGGCGCGCAGAGGCATGCCGACGCCGTTGATCAGCTCGTCGAAAAAGATGCCGTACGCCGACCGGATAACGAGCTCGCCGTTGCCGCGCGGATCCCACGAAAAACCCACGCGCGGCGCGAAATCCTTTTTGAAGATGGGCGCGATGGTGTCCGGCACGCCCGGGTCGCCGGGGAATAGCAGGCCAATTGGGGCGTTGGGGTGCACGACCGATTGCTGGCCGGGGGTAAAGGCCATCAGGCGATTGTGGGTGTCCCGGAAGGGCGTGGTGATCTCGTAGCGCAGGCCGTAGTTCAGGGTGAGCCTGCTGCCGATGCGGTATTCGTCCTGCGCGTAGGCCCCGAGCTCATACCCGCGCAGGTTGCGGGTAAAGTCGCCGCCGGCCTGGGTAAAGATATCGGGCCGGCCCAACAGAAAGTTGGCCAGCGAATTATTCGTGACGCCCTGCACGGTAAAGCTGAACGTGCCGGAGGCGAAGTTTGCCTGGTAGCCGTTGATCTGCGTGCGGCGGAACTGTACCCCGGCGCTGGTCACGTGCCTGCCCCGCGTATGCGCCACGTTCACACTGAAGGCGTAGTCGTTCTGGATGGCATCGCGCGGGTTGATGACCGGGTCGCCCGCGTTGGAGTAGCCCTGCAGCTGGATGAGCGGCGCGCCCGTCGCCTCTGCCCGCGTGGACGCGTAGCCGAAGCCAAACGCCTGCGGGGA
Source organism: uncultured Terriglobus sp. (assembly GCA_964244665.1). Lineage (GTDB taxonomy): Bacteria > Acidobacteriota > Terriglobia > Terriglobales > Acidobacteriaceae > Terriglobus. Next base: position 148,550 of record CAXTJO010000001.1, on the reverse strand, counting down.
AAAGCCGGAGAAACGCTTATCGAGCAGGGTGTGGTTCTGCAAAAAGCTGACGTTGGCCGTAAGCACCGTATTGGCGGAGAAGGTGTGCGTTTCCGTGAGGCCGCCCAGGTGGGTGTTGGTGTAGTACCCCACGGGGAAGCCGGGGATGTCGGCACCGAGTTCGGAGTATGGGCTAAGCAGACGCAGCGTGGAGTAGTTGTAGCGCGCGCTCAGCACGTCGGCGTTGCCCACGAGCCAGTCCGCCTTGGCGCCGCCCTGGTCGCTGGTGTACTGGCTTTGGTTGGTGGTCTGCGCCAGGTGGGGGTTTTCCGGCGTGTTCGGCACGGGGTAGAAGGCCAGATACCGCGCGGTAATGGGGTTGATGCGGCCGGCAAGGTTGTTGCCGAACGGCGTGCGCGTGCCATTGGCGAGGATAGGCGCGTCCGCGGAGAAATCGCCGGCACGCTCTGCCAGCGTGGGAACGACCACGCCGTGGGTGATGTCCTGCGTGTTGCGCAGGCCCTCGTAATAAGCAAAAAAGTAGGCTTGGTCGTGCACGATGGGGCCGCCCACGGTGCCGCCAAACTGGTTCTGCCGCAGCCGCTCCTTGCGCGGAGCAAAGCGGTTGTTCGCGTCCAGGGCGTCGTTGCGCAAGAAGTCGTAGGCCGTGCCGTGCAGGGCGTTTGTGCCGGACCGCGTAACGATGGTGGTGATGCCACCGCTGGTGCCGCCGAACTCCGCCGGTGCGGTGGTGGTGAGGATGCGGAACTCGGCGATGGCCTCGGCGGGCAGGCGAAAGGCGTAGCCGCCGTCCAGCCGGTTGATGTCGCGCATGCCGTCCACCAGAAAGGTGTTGGATTCGGGCCGCTGGCCGTTGACCTCGTAGTTCTGGCCCGCGCGGCGAAAGCCACCCTGCACTGAGATGCTGGCCGACGCCGGCCGCACGCCGGGCTGCAGGATGCCCAACTGGGTGAAGTTGCGGCCGTTCAGCGGCAGGCTGGCGATTTCACGTTCGCTCACGACCGCGCCCTGGCCGATCTCATTGGTCTGCAGGCGAGCCGCCTGCGATGTGACTTCGACCGTTTGCTGGGCCGAGGCCGGAGCAAGCTGCACCGTGATTTGGGACTGGTTGCCGACATCGAGATGGATGCGTGTGTTTGCCCATGCCGCAAAGCCCGCCGACCGCACTTCAACCCGGTAGTCGCCGACGAACAGCTCCTGAAATGAGAACTCACCGCGGCTGTCGGCGTGCTGGGTACGCTGCTGTGCGGTGTCGGTGGATGCGATGACCACCTCTGCGCCTGGGACGACGGCGCCCGTTGCATCGGTAACGACGCCCCTGAGCGAAGCCGTTGCGCTTTGCCCAAGGACTGCCTGCGCAAGCGTGAGGGAAAAGACGACGCCGAGACCCAGCGAAAGAGGCTTGAACGGAAGACGGACAGCACGGATCGGCAAACGGCAGAAAAACATTTCGAGAACTCCAGCGGCGGTGCATCGGGAATAGACGAACGGTAACGATGTCACACCGTCTCTGTCCTCCTCCGGTCGATGGATCAAAGGCTCGACACTCTAGACTGCTTCTTTTTGTTTTAAGAATGCCGATTGCCTGAGAAAGTCGCAGACAGAAAACCCGCCCGCAGATGCATCTGTGTAGCTGGGCTACTGCCCAGGAAGCGGAGACGAATCCATGGCTGAGAACGAAGTACTCGCAAACCAGAAAACGATTTTGGAGCACCAGAGCCAGATTTTGGCCCACCAGGAACAGATCCTGACAAACCAGAAGGCAATTCTGAGCAACCAGCAGAAGATCGAGGGCAATCAGGACGCGCTGGATAAGATCATTGCAGGCCAGAAAGAAATCTTGGCAGCGATTAAGAAGTAGTGGCTTCGCGATGTGGGCCGCGGTTTGATGACGGCCCATATCCGCCATGCGGGAGTACGTTTTACCTTGAAATCTTTTGGTGCCCGTGTTCGACCGTTTGTGTTGCCCCTGCTTCTGGTTGCGCTGTGGCAGGTGGCGGTGGGGCATCCTGGGACGGCAACGATCCTGCCGACGCCGAGGATGGTGGCACGGGCGTTCGTTGAACTTCTGCAACATGGCCTGCTGCTGCGCTACGCCATTGCATCCCTGTTCCGCGTTACCTGGGGATTTGCGCTTGCGACAGTGCTTGCGATTCCGCTGGGCTTGACGATCGCCACGCTGCCGCGTGTTGAGATGGCGTTCCAACCGATCATCCAGATTTTTCGCCCGCTCTCGCCGCTGGCATGGATTCCGATCGCGATCCTCTGGTTCGGCGTGGGAGACCTCCCGGCGATTTTTCTGATCGTGCTTGGGTGTTTCTTTCCGCTGCTGACCACGGCGGTGAATGCGGTGCACACGCTGCCGGCGGTGTACGTGGACGCCGGCAGGAACTTCGGCCTGCGCGGGCCGGCACTGACCTACCGTGTACTGTTGCCGGCTGTTATGCCGCAACTGCTGGCGGGGCTGCGCCTGACACTGGGCGTGGCGTGGCTGGTGGTGGTGGCGGCGGAGATGATCGCGGTAAACTCCGGCCTGGGCTTCCTGATTGTGGATGCGCGCAATGCAGGCAATCGCTACGACCTGGTGATCGCCGGCATGATCCTGATCGGCATCATTGGGTTGTTGCTGGACCGTGGCATGCGTTCGCTGGAGCGGCTACCATTTGTTGCATGGGCCTATGCACACGATGACCTCTGACCGCGTGAAAGCCGGGCAAACGGCTGCAGCCGCTGTGATGGGTGAAAGATCGCCGGAAGTAAAGATCCGCCTGGATCATGTGGGCATCACGCTGAAGCGCGGCAAAGATGCCACGCCCGTTTTGCAGGATATCGACCTGGAGGTTCGCGCGGGGGAGTTCATCTGCCTGCTGGGGCCGTCCGGCTGCGGTAAGTCCACGCTGCTGAATATCATCGCCGGCTTTCTGTCACCGGGGACGGGCACCGTGACGATCGACGGCAAAACGGTGGACGGGCCGGACCCGCGGCGCATCTTCGTCTTCCAGGAGCGGGGCGTGTTTCCGTGGCTGACCGTGGAAGGCAATGTGGGATTCGGCTTGTTCAAGCAGACGCGTGAAGAGCGGGAGGAGCGTGTTGCGCGCTATGTGAAGCTGGTGGGCCTTGAGGGGTTTGAGAAGAGCTACCCGGGTGAACTGTCGGGCGGCATGAAGCAGAGATTGGAGGTGGCGCGAGCGCTTGCCGTGGACCCCGATATGCTGCTGATGGATGAGCCGTTCAGCGCACTGGATTCGATCACGCGTCTTTCCATGCGCTCTGAGTTGTTGCGGATCTGGCGGGCCGAACGCAAGACGATTCTGTTTGTGACGCACGACATCGATGAAGCTATCCAGCTGGCGGATCGCATCGTTCTTTTGAGCGCGCGGCCGGCAACGGTGCAGCAGGTTGTGACCATCGATTTGCGGCACCCTCGCGATACAAACTCCACACACTACCTGGCGTGCCGGGCAGGTTTAGCCGGCCAGATCGGCTTGTCGACACAGATATGACACCGGTCACGACAGGATGAACCCGGCCCCGAAGCGAAGCGCCTTCGAACGTTTTCTGTGGCCTGCGGTCGCGCTGCTGTGCTTCGTGGGCATGTGGCAGGCGAGTGTGCGGCTGAGCGGCACAACGATCTTTCCCGCTCCGCTGCAGGTGGTGCGTGCCGTTGCGGAGCTTGCGCACAAGGGTGTGCTTTGGGCGGATATGGCCGATTCGTTGCGCCGGGTCTGCCTTGGTTTTGGAGCGGCGGTGATGCTGGGTGTGCCGCTTGGGCTCGCGCTGGGCTGGTCTGCCGCGACCTATGAGGCAGTGAACCCGCTGCTGCAGTTGACGCGACCGATCAGCCCCATTGCATGGGTGCCGCTCGCGGTCGTGTTCTTCGGCGTGGGCGAGCGCAGCGCGGTGTTCCTGATCTTTCTTGGAGCGTTCTTCCCTATTGTTCTGGCGACGACAGATGGTGTGCAGACGGTGCCCACGCTGTTCCGCCGCGTTGGAAGAAACTTCGGCCTGTCGGCGCTGCAGATGTTCCGCTATGTTCTGCTGCCGGCAGCGCTGCCTCGCATGCTGGGTGGTTTGCGCGTTGCCGCGGGCATTGCATGGCTGGTCGTGGTTGCGGCGGAGATGGTCGCGGTCGATTCCGGACTGGGTTACCTGGTGATCGATTCGCGCAACGCTGGAAAGCGGTATGACCTTGTACTGGCGGCCATGCTGCTGATCGGCCTGCTGGGTCTGCTGCTCGATCTTTGCTTTCGCATGTTGGAGCGTTTGCCGGCGCTCCGCTGGGGATTTCGATATGACTAATCGCAAAAAGCTTTTATTGGTTGCGGGCAGCTGGGTCCTGCTCATTTCGGGCCTGCACGCGGCATTCAACGTAAATTGGGTCGCGGTGCTGAACGACTATCAGCCTGTTGAGAAACGCAGGGTGACGGTGGCGTACATCCCGGTCACCTGCCAGCTCACCTGTCCGGTGACGGATTACATTTCGAAGATGTCGCAGCACGGCGAGATTTTTCTGCCGCGCATGTTCCAGGGCTTTCCAGAGATCAAGGAAGCGCTCATCTCGAATCGTGTGCAGGCCGCGTTCATTGTGGCGCCCATGGCGATCGCGTTAAGGGCACAGGGTGTTCCCATCAAGGTGGTGTACCTTGGGCATCGCTACGGCAGCTCGGTTGTGGTGCGCAACGACGGCCCGATCCACACGATTGACGATTTGCGCGGTCGCACGATCGCCATCCCGAGCCGCTTTTCCGATGAACACCTTCTGCTTTATCGCGCGTTGAAGACACGGGGTATCGCGGGCAACGATGTAAAGATCCGGGAGATGGCACCGCCGGATGTTGCCGGTGCTTTGGCTGCGAAGGCGATCGATGCGTTTGTGATGGCGGAGCCATTTCCATCGCAGGCACAGACCGCCGGATATGGCCGGGTGCTGTTCCAGGCGCGGGAGTTCTGGCCGGACTACATGTCATGCGTTCTGGTGGTGCGGCAGGAGATCATCGACCGGCATCCGGAACAGGTGCAGGCGCTGGTGGACGGCATTGCCCGGTCGGGATTGTGGCTGGACAAAGACAAACCCAACCGGGAACAGGCCGCCGATTTTGTGGGCCGGTTCTACTATCACCAGAAGCCGTCGCTGCTGCGCTTTGCCCTGACACAGCCGATGGACCGCGTGGTGTACTCGCCCCTTGCACCGCGCAAGGCAGACTTCGATCTGGTGCGCGACCTGATGCTTGAGACAGGCATCCTGGACCGAGCCGTCGAGTTCAGCGAGTACGCGGATACACGGTTCTCAGACGGCGCACACTCGCAAACCGCATGGAAATACCAGGCCGGTAGCGGAACGGCAGAGTGAATCCCGGAATAGGCGCAGAGCCGGTCGGAGTGAAGAGCGTCGCTCTTTGGGCATCCGGTACGCCTGAACACTTACTTGCCGATGCAGAAGGTAGAGAAGATCTGGTGCAAAACGGATTCGGTGGTGGTTTCGCCGGTAAGGGTGTCCAAAAGATGCAGTGTGTCGTAAAGGTCGAGCAGGAGCATCTCGTGCGGGGTGACGTTTACCGCGGCGGCGGCGGCGCGCTCGAGGGCGACGCATGCGGCGTGGATGATGCCGTGCTGGCGGGTGTTGGTTAAGGTGGCGCTGGTGTTCGCGGCGTCCGGGCCGGTTGCCCATTGCACGATGTGGGTGCGCAGGGCATCTATGCCTTCGCCGGTAAGGGCAGAGGTGCGAAACAGGCTGCCGGCGGAGGGCAATGACGGCGCGGCCTGGCCCTGACCGGTCAGCGAGAGACGAGGGTCAACGTTGCCCGAGCTGGGATTGTGCACGAGAGAGGGCGGCGAGCCGTTGGCAGAAGTTGGAGCTGTGCCGATGTTGGGTGGGTTCGGTGTGACGGGTTTCGCGTGCAGGGACAGCAGATCGATCTTGTTCAGCACTGTGATCCGTGAGTGGGAGCGCAGCAGAGCATCTTCAGCCGGGGATTGTGGCGGCCCTGCTACCGGGTGGGTAGTGGTGGTGTGTGACAATCCCCGAACCTCGTCCTCTGCGGCTTCAGAGGCATCGAGAATGTGCAGGATGAGGTCGGCATCGGCAATGGCCTCGTAGGTGCGTTCGACACCGATGCGCTCCACGTCGTCGTCGGTAATGCGAAGGCCGGCGGTATCGAGCAGCACGATGGGGATGCCGTCCAGGTCGAGGCGCTCGCTCACGGTGTCGCGGGTAGTGCCGGGGATGGGTGTGACGATGGCACGGTCACGGCCGAGCATGCGGTTGAAGAGGGAGCTTTTGCCGGCGTTGGGTTTGCCGACGATGGCGAGGGTGAGGCCGTCGCGCAGGTGCCGGGTGCGTGCAAAGCTCTGTTCAAGCGCATGCAGCGGCGGCAGCAGGGGTGCGATGCGTGCGGCGATGGCATCCCACAGTCGAATGCGCGATTCCAATGCGAAG
>CAXTJO010000001.1:131833-142104 GCA_964244665.1 uncultured Terriglobus sp. | reverse complement strand
TGCGGCGATGGCAGGGCCGGAAAGCGTGTCGAGATCGTCTTCGGCAAAGTCGATGCCTGCTTCGAGCGCGGCGATAAGGTGGATGAGCTGGAGTTTGACGGGCGCGATTTCGCGGGCGAGTGCGCCACCCATCTGCTGTGCGGCGAGCCGTGCCTGCGTGAGGGTTTGCGCGTCGATCAGGTCGCGGACGGCTTCGGCGGCACTGAGGTCGAGGCGGCCATGGAGGAACGCGCGCTCAGTGAACTCGCCGGGGCGGGCAAGGCGGGCACCGTGATGGAGCGCCTGCCGGACGACGGCGTCGAGAACGACAGGGGCACCGTGGGTGGCGATCTCGACGACCTCCTCCCCGGTGTAGCTGCGCGGCGCGGCGAACCAGGTGAGAAGGGCGTCGTCGATGCGCTGACCGTTGAGATCGAGCACCGGGCCGAGGGCGGCGCGATGCGATTGCGGGGGGTGGCGCAGGGTGACGATGCCCTGTGCGATGGTGAGGGAGGCTGGGCCGGAGAGACGCACGATGCCGATGCCGCCGCGACCGGGTGGGGTGGCAATGGCAACGATGGTGTCGGTCTCGAGTTGGGCGTTGGTGGCCACGATTGAGTATGACCGACGGAGACCCATGCCGCAGTCAGGTATGTGCGGTTGCCGCATGCCGGCTAGGCAGGTGCGGCGTCTCCCGGGTTACATCAGCGGCGGCGGAAGCGGCGGGCGATCTCGTCGGCGCGGCTGCGATCATCCGGCCGGGGTTCGGCGCGGGAGGGCATGTCTTTGGGATAGAGCACGACGAAGCGGCGGGCACCCTCGCCGCTGGATTCGGTGCGCAGGTCGCTGTGCTGCTTGAGCAGGAGGTGCAGCAGGCGGCGCTCGCGAGAGCTCATGGGATCGAAGCTGAAGGGCCGTTCGCGGTCGCGGACATAGCGCACGCCACGGTCGGCGATGTCGCGGAGGTCGGCAGCACGGTCTGCCTTGAAGCCGAGCGCGTCGAAGGAGATGCGATCGTGCTCTTCCGGTTCGAGGCCAACGATCTTGGCAGCCAGGTGCTCCAGGGCGCGCAGCGTTTCGCCATCCCGTTGCAGCAGCAACTCGGCATCGGGGCCGCTGAGGTCGACGTAGATGAGGCGGTCTTCAAGGCCGTCGGGATCGGCCGCGCCAGCTCCGGCGACGATGCGGTACTTCAGTCGCAAGCCACCCACGGTGGTGACCAGCTTCAACAGTTCGGCTGTTTGGGATGCCGCTTTGGCAAGGTCTTCCATGTGTGCTGCGTGTCCTGCCGGCCCGATCGAGTTATGCCCGGCATGTGCGCCGAGGACGAGCCTGTTTGATTGTAAACACGGCCCGGAGTGCCGTCGCAAAAGGTTTGCCGTATGGGTCTTGTAGGCAATGGCTGATGAACCAACCCACCCACTATGCTGGTTTCCAAAACAAAACCCATGCCCGCTGGGGAGCATGGGTGTCGCAAGGGACAGCTTGGGTCTAGCGTCGGCTGCTGACAGTACGGCCCTGGATGGTTTTACCTGGGCCGGCGCCCTGCTTTTTGCGTGCCCGCTTTGCGGCAAGCTCGCGCATCTCACGGCCAAGCGCGGTCTGGTTCATGATGAGCTGCGTCATAACCATGAGCACGTTCCCGACGCACCAGTAGAGACCGAGGCCGGAGGCATAGTTCCACGTGATGAAGAGGGAGAATGCAGGCATCATGAAGGCCATCATGCGCTGCTGGGCGGGGTCGACACCCGGGCTGGGCATGTAAAACGAAACCAGGAATTGCGACACAACGAGGAAGATGGGCAGGGCGTGATACGGATCGGCGGCGGTCAGGTCGTGCAGCCAGAACCAGTGCGACTCACGCAGCTCAAAGACCTTGGGGATGGTGGCGAGCATGGCAAACAGCAGGGGAAGCTGGATGAGCGTTGGCACGCAGCCACCGAACATGCTGACGCCGTTTTCTTTTTGCAGCGCCATGATTTCGGTGTTCATGTCGGCACGCTTGGGATCAGTGACTTTGAACTTGGCGTACTTGGCTTTAACCGCGTCCATCTGCGGCTGGATGCGCTGCATCTTGAGGGCGGACTTCATGGTCTGAACACGCAGGGGAATGAGCACCGCGTTGATGATGAGCGTGAGCAGAACGATCGCCCAACCCCAGTTGCTGGCGAAGTGGTCGTGGATCCAGTAGAGCGAGAAGAAAAGCGCTTTTGCGATGGGGCCGAAGAAGCCGAAATCAAGCAGCGGTTCCAGCGTGGCGGACGAACCCTGCACCTGAACGGCTTTCAGGACGGGGATCGACTTTGGGCCGGCGAAGATGCGGAGGCTGCTACTGTTGCCGACGCTGCCGACGGCAATGCCGGGTAGTGGGACATCGACACTTTTACCGCCGGGCTTGCCGCTGCGCTGTAGCTTCTGCACATCGATCTGGTGCGAGAGGGTGACGGCAGTGCCCGCGGCAGGGCTGTCCGGCAGAAGGACGGCGGCGAAGTACTGATCGGCGACGCCGGCAAAATCGACAGGGCTGTTCAGGGTTTGCCCGCCGACGATCTTCTTGAAGCTGGTGTGTTCTTCCCTGCCGTCGTGCATGGTTTCGAGCGTGGCGGCGTTGTAGTCGAGCGGCTGCTCCTGGTCGCCGAAGCCACCGGGCCACGCCAGCAGAGCACGCACGGGGGAACCGTTGCGCGTTACGGACGTGTCCGCATGAATGCTGTATGTTTCGTCGAAGCGGAAGGCCTTTGTGACGTCGAAGCCATTCTGCGCGTAGTGAAAGCTCAGGGTGCCGGGGGCGGTGATGTTGCCGGTGCCGGAAGCGACGTAGAGGGCGGAATTGAGGCCGTCAGTGAGCGGCTGGTCGTACGTATAGATCGAGAGCGGAAAGCCGTACTGCTTTGCCGCGGCACCGTTGACCAGGTCGAGCGGCGCGCCGTAGCGGTCTTTGTGACCCTTCAGCACCCACGAGCGCACGACGCCGCCGCGGGTGGAAAAGCTGATGCGGTACAGCTGGTTCTCGACGACGATCGTGCTTTCTGCCGAACCCACGACAGTGGGCACAGCGGCCTGCTGCACCGCCTGCGCGTTAAATGCCGCAGTGCTGCCGGTGGGCGCCGATGGCGCTGCGGCAACCGGTGCGGTGCCCGACGGTGTGGATGCGGCGGTTGGCGTCGGCTTTTGCAGCGGCTCGGTCTTGCGGCTGCGATAGAACTGCGATGCGGCAAAGGCGATGACCATGGCGAGCATGGCGTAGAGCAGCAGCTTGTTCTCTGAACCGCCGCCGCCCGTGTTGGGATTACGAATTTCTGCCAAGTGCTTCCTCATTTTCGTGGCGAATGGAGTCGTCGCTCACAGAACTGCGTGCCTTGCCCGGCACGGGGTGCGGGAATTTGCGCAAAACAGTCCTGTTGTATTGTAGTGCGGCGTTCTGTGGTCGGAGCATATCGTGAACATTCGGCAAACCGGGATTGCGGTACAACGGCCCAGGGCAGTGTGTCTGTTCACCCTGCGGAACGTTGACGTTCAGTCCAACGGAACCTGATCGAGGCCGCCGCGGCTGAACGGGTGGCAGCGGGCGATGCGCCGTACAGCCAGCCAACTGCCGCGCACGGGACCGAAGCGGGCAATGGCGACCTCGGCATACTCCGAACAGGTAGGCACGTAGCGGCAGCCGCCAAGACCGAAGCCATGCAGCAACGGGGACAGTGTGTGGCGGTAAAGCCAAAAGACCAGGCGCATGGGTCAACGCGCGGGCTTGCCGGGCGGCGTTGCTGCCGGACTGCGGCGGGGGCGGTTTTGAGCGGCGGGTTTGCGGTCGCGCGGCGGCAGGGGCGTTTGCGGCTTGTCGGCCAGCTTGTGCACGGTTCGAAACGCCTGCGCGACCTCGGCTTCAAGCGCGGCCCAGGGCAGCGCAAGATAGGTGCGGCGGGGGTGGAGGATGACGTCGACAGGCAGGTTGCCGAGCAGTGCGGCATGGCGGCGAACGGCCTCACGCAGGCGGCGTTTGATGCGGTTCCGGTCGTGCGCCTTGCCCAGAACCTTGCCCACAGTAAGGCCGACGCGCGCACCGGGCGGTGGCAGGGGGGCGTTGGGCGGCAAGTGAATGCCGGGCAGGCGTTTCGCGAAGAAGAAGCTCATCTCCCTGGCGTACTGCTTACGTGCAACGGCATACACGGCCTGAAAATCTGCATGACGCCGCAACCGCAGGCTGGCGGCGGAAGAGGGCGACGGCTTGTGGGATTCCGATGTCATGCGGCAGGCAATGCAAACGGGCAGACTGAGGGTCTGCCCGTGGTTTCGGTCATGGAATACCGGCGAACTAGTCGCGGAAGCCCGCCGAGACGGCGATCTTGTGGCGGCCCTTGGCGCGGCGGCGGTTAAGCACATTCTGGCCGGCCTTGGTCTTCATCCGGGTAAGAAAGCCATGGGTCTTGGCGCGGCGGCGGCGGTTGGGCTGAAAAGTACGCTTTGGCATGGGGCGACGATCTCCTGCTGGGGAGGGAGCCCTGTCGCACCCTCGTCCTGAGCTGTAAAGTGAGTGTCCAGGACGCGGCGCTCTGGTTGGCGCACGTACGCGGGAAGGACAGCTTTCTCAGAATACCTCAAAATCCACAGGCACACCACTGAGACGTTGGCCGGGAAGAGGTCACCGATGTGCTCTTGAACTGCGAAGGCCCCCACGGTTGGTGAGGGCCTTTGTATGTGCCACGTAACGTCCAGAGCCGTGGGTTACTGCACCGTCAGGGTGAAGTTGGTGGTGGTGGAAACCGAACCCGACGGGAAGGCCTGCGCGGTGATGACGTAGTTGTATATCTTGGGTGTAGACGAGGTTGTGGTCGTTGTAGTGGTGGTGAGCGGGGAAGTGCCACTGCCGCAACCGGTCACACCCATTGCACCAAGCGTGAAGGCGACCGCCAGCAGGCCACCGCCTGCGACACGGGCCAACGACTTGCGCCGCCGCAGGGACAGGCCACCGAGAACGCAGCCTCCAAAGGCAAATGCCGCCCACGGAGCGCCGCGCTTTTGGACAGGAACCATGACCGCTGTCACAACGCTGTCACTCCTGTGCCGAACGATCTCTGCGGGGCTGCCGTTTGAAGCGCTTCCGCCACAGTCCGCGGCAAGTGAGTGGTATGTAAATCCTGCGGTTACCGTAGATCCCGCGGCAATCCCGGCATCGAGAAAATACGGATTGCCGGAGACCAGAGTTGCAGCGGTCGTGGTGGTATCGCCGTTGCCGCCGATGAAGCAGCCGGGCGCTGCGGCCGACCCGCTCGCTGGCGTGATGCTATAAAGCACCAGACCTGTGTAGTTGGTCGAAGTCAGTGAAACGGTGGCGGAGCCGGTCAGGCCGGAGGTAACGGTGAGCGACGCGGGAGCGGCAGCCAGGCTGAAGGCGTAGCTGTTGCTGCCGATGAGGAAGCTCGCAGCGGACCGGCCCGTGCTGTAGTTACTATCGCCGTTGTAGGTCGCGACAACGGTGTGGGTGCCGCTCGAAAGGCCGGTAAGGGTGGTGGTGAAGGTTGCCGCGCCTGCGTTCGACGCGGCAAGGAGGGTGAGCGACGTTGCCGTGCCACCGTCGACGGTGACGCTGACGGTGCCGGTGGGAACCGTGGTGCTGGTCGAACTGGCAACCGTCACGACGAAAACACCGGTGGTCGCGGTGGAAGCAGTCGATTGTGTAATGGAGACGGTGGGTGTCCTTGCCGTAACGGTTGCCGCAGACTTAAGTGCGGCAGAGAACGTTCCGATGTTGATGGAGCCAAGACCCGTGGCTTCATCGTACCCGGCGACCGCCGCGAAACCGACCGTACCGTTCACGCAACCGATTGTGCCGGCGATGCACGCTACCTGATTCCCGCTACCGACGACATCGTTGAAGATACTTCCGTTGCTTGCGGCCAGGGCATACAGTGTGGGGTTCAGATTACCGAGGCGGCCGCCGCCGTTGGCCTGTTCCGCGAGTGCCAGCATGCCGGCAAAGCTCGGGGTCGACAGGGACGTGCCACCGATGACGAAGGCACTCAGAGCGGTTGGGGTGCAATTGCCCGTCACGGTCGCGCCCGTGGTTGCGGTACCCGTAAAGCTGGGGTCGGCGGTGCATACGATGTACGGGTCGTGACCGGCGGCAGCGGCAAAGGCAATATCCGGCACGTCGCGCGCGCCGTCCGCTGGCACGCCAGTCCCGGTTTGCCAGCTTGGCTTGCTGAAGAAAAGGCTTGCGCCGCCACCCGTTGCACCGATACCGGCGGCGCTGCTTTCATTCCACGCGGTTTCTGGAATGTAGGAAAGCGCGGAGCCGCGCTGGCTGTTGTTGGTTGCGGTCCAATAGGTGCCAGCACCTTCGTTAAAGAATGTGCCGCCCACGGCAGTGACATAGGGCGAGCTGGAAGGGTAGCTTACCGCCGCGCCGTCGTAAGTAAGGCTCTGCGAGTCGCTATCGCACGCCGCCGCACCGGAGTCACCGCTGGAATTGACGAATGTCTGGCCCTGCGCGCTGGCCTGTCGAAGATAAGGCTCAATGGAGAAGATGGTCGTCGTGCCGGAGAAGCCTTCGCACTCGCCATAGCTCAGGGTGATGATCTGGCCGATATTGTTGGTAATGGCGTAGACAAGCGCGGTAAGCACATCCGGACTGCTGTTACTGCCGCTGCCGTTGCCGGTGTACACGAAATTGACGGCGGCACCAGGAGCGACGCCGCCGGCGAACTCAATGTCCGACTCCGACTCACCCTCATCCGACGCGTAAAGGGTGGACGCGCCGGTGTTGGGTACCAGCGTCAGCGTGGGCGCGACGACAGGCTGGCCGGTAAGCGTCTGAAAGTAGCCCAACTGAGTGGTGTTGACCGCCGTTTGACCGATGACGGCGATGGTAACGCCAGTACCGGTATAGCCGGAGCTGACGAGCGCATTCGCACTGTAGATCTGGCGAACGTCATACGGCGCCAGCAGATGCACGAGTGCGCCCTTGCTGTTGGTGATAGTCACATCCGGTGCGAGCCGGGACTGGAGTTCCTCCGCGGAAAGCACCCGCTTCTGGCCATGTGGCTGCAGCCGATAGCTGCTGAGCCCATGCACCGCGCCGATGACGCCGCTGAACGCTGCAGGAATCGTGGGAGCGGACGTGTTGCTGAAGAAGGTCTGGCCGTCACGACGGAATCGCGAAAAGCCGGTGCCGAACGCGGTCTGGGCAGACGCCGCGGTGCCGGAGAAGTCGATCCGGTTTCGGCTGGGAGCGACACTCTGAATCTGGAAGCCCTGTGAGGTGAGCCAGTTCTCGAGGATCTGCAGGTCGGCATCGGAGACGCCGAATTGTTCGCCGAACCGGGCCGGCGTGAGCCACTGGTGAAAGCGGGACGACGAAGGGTTCTGCTGGTCGGCGAGAAGCTGGTCAAGCGCGGCGTTCTGCGTGGCGCTCGGCGACAGGACCAGCGACATCAGGCCCAGGTTCGCATTGGCTTCCACCGCGCCAAGCGACTGTGCCGACGCCAGGCGTTTTGAAACCGTCTGCTGCAGGGGTGCACGGTCGGTCCAGCGCACGTCGGCACGCAGACGACTGGGCGGCGCTGCCTCTGCGACCGACGCGGCAAGTAGAAGACACGAAACGAGCGTGACAGCGCGACGGGCAGTCGAACGGCGGAGCGGCAAAGATATCTGCACAGGGATCCTGATCTGGTGAGTTTGCTTCCGGCAATAAGGACACGTTGCCACACTGGGTAGTTCTGCACTGTTGGACGGACAGGATAGCGCCGCAGCCTACACTCGTGCAGAAACTGTTGATCCTGTAAATATCAATTCGGGACAGGCAGTATGGGAGTCCAGCGGAGTGGAATGGCCTAAGCTGGCGCGATTGGGCGGCCCAGCCATGCCAGCGCCTGTGCGAGCCAGGCTTTTTGCGACTTGCGGTCCACGATGGCATCCAGAAAGCCGTGATTCAGCAGAAACTCCGACCGTTGAAAGCCGTCCGGCAGCTTTTGCCGGATAGTCTGCTCGATCACCCGCGGCCCGGCAAAGCCGATCAGGGCTCCGGGCTCGGCGATGTTCAGGTCCCCCAGCATGGCGAAGCTGGCGGTCACGCCGCCGGTTGTCGGGTCGGTCATCAGGCTGATGTATGGCACGCGGGCCTGGGCCAGCCGGCCAAGCGCGGCAGACACCTTGGCCAACTGCATCAGGCTGGCGATACCCTCCATCATGCGTGCGCCACCGGAGGCGGAAATCACGATGAGCGGATGGCCGCTTTCGCGCGCGCGGTCCACGGCGCGCGCAATCGTTTCGCCGACGACGGCCCCCATGGAGCCGCCGATGAACGCATATTCCATGGCTGAAACGACCACCGGATGCGGGCCGATATAGCCGGTCGCGTTCACGATGGCGTCGTTCAGGCCGGTTTTAGCCTGTGCTTCCGCCAGGCGGCGCTTGTAGGGCTTCAGGTCGGTGAAGTTGAGCGGATCGGTCGAGCGCAAATCCAGATCGACCAGGCTGTAGCCGGGCTCCAGAAGCAGGGCAATGCGCGCGCGGGCATCCATTTTGAAGTGGTAACCGCAGGAGACGCATACCTGGGCATTGGCTTCCAGCTCGGCGCGAAAGATCGCCTTGCCGCACTCCGGGCACTTTACCCATAAGCCCTCGGTGCGCACGGACCCATTGCGGCTGCGTTCCGCCGGGCCATTCACCGGGCCGGCGGTGGTGTCCGCGCCCAGCGCGCCGTTCTGTCGCTTGAACCAGCTCATCGAATCGCCTTCCAGTTTACCCCGCCAGCCCCGGCGGCGCGCAGCCGGGCCAATCTCAAGTCCTGCAGGGGGGTGCCGATGAGTGGGAGAGCACAAGGACACGTAGAACTATGCCCGAATGGCTTTCCCAATCGCAATCGCGCAACAGTGCCGACCAGTTTTGCCGGTTTGTGGCACGCCAGCCCATTCTGGACAGGTTGCGCCGAACCTTTGGGTATGAATTGCTCTTTCGCACGGGATGGGAGAACCGCTTTTGTGCTGACGGCGAGATCGCTTCGCGCCACATGATCGACAATGCCGTGGCCTTCGGTATGGAATCGCTGGTGGGTGACGCTGTACCGTTTGTGAACTGTACGCGCGATCTGCTGCTGAAGGGCCTGCCCACGCTCTTGCCCACGTCCACGGTATTGGAAGTGCTGGAGGACATCGAGGTGGACGAGCCCCTGGTGGACGCCTGCAAGCGCCTGTGCGCGCTCGGCTACCGGCTGGCGCTGGACGACTACGATTTTTCCGGCAAGTGGGATCCGCTTCTCCCATACACGACCTTTATCAAGGTCGATTTCCGCGCCTCCACGCCAAAGCAACGTGTGAGCCTGCTGCACCGGCTGCGCTTCCACCCACTGCAGTTCGTGGCAGAAAAGGTGGAGGACGAAGCCGAGTTGCGCATGGCCATGGACGAAGGATTTCACCTGTTCCAGGGGTATTTCTTTACACGGCCCGTGGTTCTTGGCCGGCCTGCGCTCAACACCATCATCAACCGGCTGCGTTTCCTTGCGGAGCTGACCAAGCCGGGTTTCAACTCATCGAGGATTGCGGGGCTGCTCAAGCAGGAGCCGACGATCGCGTTTCGGCTGCTGCGGCTGGCGAACTCGGCCGCGTCCGGCATCCGCGGCGTCAGGAAAGTGGTCATGCACGAGCCGCTCACCAACCTGCGCACGGCGCTCGCCATGATCGGCGAAGAGCAGTTCCGCAAGCTGGCACTCACCGCAATGACCAGCGAACTGTGCGGCGCGCAGACCAAGGAGACCCTACGCTTCATCCTGCAAAAGGCGCGGTTCTGCGAGTTGATGGCACCGGACCTGCACATGGATTCGACCGAGCTCTACCTCTTCGGCATGCTCGCCGTGCTGCACTCCACACTGCACCTGTCCGACGCGGACCTGGGTGAGACGCTGAATCTTCGGCCCGAACTTGTTGCCGCCCTGCGAAACGACAGCGAGGACGACAGCAGCTACGGCCTGCTGCTGCGCCTGTTTGAAATGCACAGCACAGGCGACTGGCCCATGTTTGCCGACGCTGCCGGTAAGCTCGGCCGCAGTGAAGACAGCGTAAGCTCCCGCTGTGTGGAAGCGCAGCGCTGGGCCGCAGACATTCTGGCGGTGGCATGAGCACGCCTGCGTGCGACCGCAAGGCAGACGGCGGTGCGCTGCCGCGCACGCTGGTGCGGAACACCGTCCGGGGTTCGCGGCAACAAGAGATACAGGGTGACCGAAGCTCCACCTTAAAGGGGGATGGCTGTGATGGGTTCTGACGCGAACGAAACACAAGCCCTCCCCGGAGTGTGGCGGG
>CAXTJO010000001.1:41073-131823 GCA_964244665.1 uncultured Terriglobus sp. | reverse complement strand
CCCCCCTGCCACAAACGCTGCTCCTGCTTGGGCTAGTGGGCTTCTTGTCTTTACTGTGGCCGGCACACGTACACGCGCAGCAGGGTACACCGGCGCAGCAGGGCACACCGGCGCAGCAGGGCACACCGGCGCAGCAGGGTACAGCGGCGCAAGGCCTGGCGCAGTACGTGCAAACCACGTTGAACAGCCACAACGGTCTGCCGCAAAATTCGGTCCGCTCCATCGCGCAAAGCACAGACGGCTACATGTGGCTCTCAACGGAAGAAGGTCTGGTCCGGTACGACGGCAACCGCACGCGCATCTTCGACCGCCGCAGCGACCCCATTCTGCACGACAACTTCATTCAGTCCATCTCTACCGCGCCGGACGGCAGCGTGTGGGTGGCGACCCGCACGGGTGTGAGCCGCTATCTGCGCGGTGCGTTTGTTTCGCATGCGCATAACGATGGCAAAGCCTTACGCGAAGTGCTGACGGACAAGCAAGGCGACGTCTGGGTAAGCTCTGCCAGCGGTCTGTTTCAGGTGAGCGCCAATGGTAGCCAGCTTACGGCGTTTCACGGCATCGCCGGTGACATCTCTATCCGTGCCATGGCCGAAGCCGACGACGGCTCACTGTGGCTGGCGACCAATCAGGGCGTGTTGCGCGTACAGAACGGCTCTGCGCACCGCCACGGGCAAAGCGAGGGTTTACCGCAAACGGATGTCAAGGTACTCACCACCGCGCACGATGGTTCCCTTTGGGTTGCAACGTCCACCGAAATTCTGCATTGGAAGAAGGGTTCCGGCCTGCTGAGCCGCAGGACCATCGACTCCATTGCGCTCCATAGCCGCGTGTCGGCGCTGCTGGCGGAGAGCAACGGCAAGCTCTGGATCGGCCTCGCCAACGACGGCGTGGCGACCGTGCAGGGCGACTCCGTGGAGCGTTTCGGCGCCGCCAATGGCCTTGCCAGCGATAGCGTCACCGCACTCCATCTGGATCACGACGACAATCTCTGGATCGGCTTCAACGACGGTGGGGCTGTTCGCTTTCACTCCGGCCTGTTTCACACCTACGGCAATCGCGAAGGCCTTTCAGAGAAAAACATTTGGGAGGCCCTGAGCGCCAGGGACGGATCGGTGTGGACCGCAACCTCGCACCAGGCATTCAACCGCCTGTATCCAGATGGCCATGTGGACGCGCTTACCGCGAAAGACGGTATCCCCGCCGGCAGTATCTATTCCATGTTTGAAGATACGGACGGCAGTGTCTGGGCCGGCGACGATGCCGGCGATCTGGTCCACGTTCAGGGTGGCACGCATGTCACCGTCTTCCATAACGGCCGCCACCTGCAAGACCCGCTACGCTGTATCCTGCGTGGCCCCGGCGGCCAGCTCTATCTGCTCTATCACTCCCGGTTTGGCCTTGAACGTTTCCACGACGGCATCTTTGAGGTGGAAACGCAAAACATTCCCGGCCTGCCTACAGTGGCGGCGCGGGCGGCGGACGGTTCGTTATGGATCGGCACCAACCAGGGTGGCATCACCCACTGGAACCACCGCGTGCTTGAGATGTATGGTCCGCGTCAGGGCTTCACGTCTGAATTTGTGCTCAGCCTGGCTCTGGACACCGACGGCTCGATCTGGGTGGGCACATCCCCCGGCGGCCTCAGCCTGATCCGCCATGGCCGCACCACCATGTTCACGCCCGACAACGGCCTGTTCGACTACACCGTCGGCTCGGTGACCGACGACCGGCACGGCTATCTTTGGATGACCTCGAACAAGGGCATCTTCAAGGCCAGCAAAGCGGACATGATCGCCGTTGCCGAAGGCCGCGCCAGCCGCATCCAGAGCATCGTGTACGGCCTGCCCGACGGCCTGCGCAGCGCGGAATGCAACAACAGCACAACGCCGAATGCTTCCCTGTCGGTCGACGGTCGCCTGTGGTTCGCGACGACGGAAGGCCTGGTGTCCGTCCGGCCGCTTGCCAGCATGATCCGTAGCAGCCGCCCACAGCCCGTAGTCGAGGCCGCGATCGTCGACGGCAAAGCTGCCGCGGGTGACATGCTGCGCACCTCCGCCGGTGCCCACGATGTCGAATTCGACTTTGCCGCACCGGACTTTGCCGCGCCCGAGCGCCTGCGCTTTCGCTACAAGCTGAACGGCTTCGACCGCGACTGGGTCGATGCCGGCAGCCGCACCCAGGCCTTCTACACCCGCCTGCCTCCCGGTCACTACGACCTGCTTGTCCAGGCAGAGGACGGCAGCGGCTGGTCCGACCATGCGGGCTCCATGCAACTCAACGTCCCGCCGCATTTCTGGCAAACGGTCTGGTTCCGCGCTGTCGCTGCACTCTCGCTTTTGCTCGCGGGCTTTCTGGCGTACGAGTGGCGCGTGTTCGCCCTGCGCCGCAGCCAGCGCGTCTTGCAGGAGCAGGTGATCGTGCGCACAGCGGAGCTGCAGGCAGCCGTGCGCGAATCTGAAACCGCCCACCACGAACTGCAGGAACTTGCCACCCGCGACAGCATGACCCGCCTCTGGAACCGGCGGCACATCTTCAACATGCTCAGCAACGAAGCCCACCGCACCGAGCGCGAAAAAATGAGCCTGTGCGTGCTTATGCTCGATGTGGACCACTTCAAATCCGTGAACGACAGCAAGGGTCACCTCGCCGGCGACCGCGTGCTGCAGGCTGTTTCCAACGTGCTCATTGAACAAACGCGCCCGTACGATTGCGCGGGCCGCTATGGTGGTGAGGAGTTTCTGGTCATCCTGTGCAACTGCTCCCTGGATAACGGTATAAAACGTGCCGACATGATCCGGCAGGCCATTGCCGAAACTCTCGTGGACTGGAACGGCAACACCATCGCCGTCACCGCCAGCTTCGGCGTGGCCCTGCACCATCCCGGCAAAACCATCGAAGCCGTGCTGCAGGAAGCAGACGAGGCCCTTTACCTCGCAAAGCAGCGTGGCCGCAACCGCGTATGCTGCCTGCCCCGCGACAAGGGCGTGGTCCAGACCTCCGGAGAACGGCCCTCACAGCCCCCGGCGCACCCCAAACAAGGCGGCGAGCCAGGCCACGCTTTGCGCTTGCCACACCTCAATCCCGCCTGATCGCTTTTCACCAGCCTGGAAAGAGCCGCACAGCGGAGCCGCCCACACCACTGCCTGCAGTGCCCGCCGGCCACCGCCGTCGCGCACCAACATGGACGAACTGCCGTCGTTTACAGCAGCAAGAGCAAAAGGCCCGGTAGCCGGGCCTTTTGCTCTTGAAACACTGCACTCAAATGCGCATCGGCATCAGGATGTAGCGGTACTTCTGGTCCTCATTGCCATCTTCCGGCCGCATCTGGCCGGCACTCTGCGAATCCTTGAACTCCAGCCGTACCTCGCCCGTGTTGCCGATCGCCTTCAGAAAGTCGATCAGGTACGCCGAGTTGAAGCCGACCATCAGCGGGTCGTAGTTGTACGGCGTTTCAATGATGTCTTCCGACTCACCCGCATCGGTCGACGACGACGAAATACGAAGCTCGTTCTGCTCCAGCCGCAGCTTGATGGCACCGCTACGCTCGTCCGCGAACTGCGCCACACGCTGCAGCGCACCCATCAGGTCTTCCGACCGCACAATGACGAACTTGTTGTTGTCGCGCGGCAGCACGGCCTCGTAATTGGGAAACTGGCCCGTCAGCTTGCGGCTGGTCAGCACGCGTCCACCCATGCGAAAGAACAGTGTCGTGTCGTCGTCGGCAAACTCTACAAAGTCCGTCTCTTCCGTCGCTGTCGCCGAACCGTTGGCCAGCAGCGATTGCAACTCGCCCAGTGCCTTGCGGGGAATGAGTGTTTTCTTCTCGCCCGAAACGCCGCTCAGGCTCTCGCCGATGCGCTCAATGTGCGCCAGCCGGTGTCCGTCCGTCGCAACCATCGCCATGCTCTCTGGCTTCAACACCAGCAGCGCGCCGTTCAGCGTGTAGCGGCTTTCTTCAGACGAAATGGCGAAGATGGTTTTTGCCACCATGCCGCGAAGCGCAGCCGCAACGATCTTCACCGCGCCTACAGCCGGGAACTCGGGCACTTGCGGAAAATTTGCGCGCGCCATGCCCACCATCTTGGTGTTTGACCGGCCTGCGCGGATCTGCACCCAGTGGTTGTCCTGGAGTTTGATTGAAATCTCGCCTTCAGGCAGCAGGCGAATGTAGTCGTACAGCTTGCGTGCCGGAATGGTGCACGCACCCGGCTTCTTCACCTTTGCCGGGCAACTGGTGCGCAGGCTCTGGTCCAGGTCGGTGGCGCTGATCGTAAGCCGCTCGCCGGTCGCCTCAAACAAAAAATTCGACAGGATCGGGATCGTCGTCTTGCGCTCCACCACAGACTGCGCCGCGGTCAACTCGCGCAGCAGTTCGGCACGCGAAACGGTGATGTCCAGGTTACCCGCGGGGACGGCGGCGGGGGTGGCTTGATCTGTCATCGGGCTGGCCTCTTCTATGGGCGGTGTGACAAAGGTGGACACGGCGAGTACCTCGGGAAATCTGGATAGACGGCTGCTCACGGCTGGCTTTCCTGCACTGGCGGTTTGGCCAGCGTGAGAGTGTTTTCAAGCCTACCACCCACTGCAAAGCCTATGCGACACCGCAGAACCGGCCTCCGCTGACCTGATCCTAACCGGCACAGGGGCGGAGGAAAACTTGGCATTTGGGTTGATTTTCGGTGCAGGTCTCAGGCCGCCAGACGAAATTTCGTTTGCGACGATGTCTTTTTAAAACCACAATGCTTTCTTGTATTTCCTTCGTCGTATTCCCCGTTGTGGGCAGAAATGTGGAATTTGAAGCTAAGTGTAGTCAGTGCAACACCATGGAGCGAGGCCTGATTTCAAAAACTGGCCCACGGAAATCTAGGAATGAGGACAATCGAGCCACACCCCACAACACGGTCACCGGAAATGCACGCTTTGCACAGGGCACCGGCGCAAGTACTGCGGACATCCAGGGCTTTGGCAGCAAAGCCGAGGCGCATTCAAAGTTTTCGCGGCAAACAGGCAGACCTGCTTTCCACCGCGCCAGGCAGCGCAGAGGAAAAACGGGATTGTCCACGCTTTGCACAGCAAAAGCCGCCGCTGTGCAAGACGCGGTCGGTGCGGGCGCTCAAAGGCCGCCGCGCGTTTCTGAACGGGTTTTCGATGTGTTCGGGAGCGCGCTACAAAAGCAGCAGGACAACCTTGCCGCCCGCGCCTTTTTCTGCCACGGTCTGTGCTTCGCCTGCCTGCTCCAGTGGCAGCCGCCGGGCGATGGGCAGCACAAAGCGGCCAGCCGCCAGATCTTCCGCATAGCTGCGCAGCCGCTGTGGATCGGGCTGTGCGCTCACGTGGGTGGTCCGGACCGCCGGGTGAAGCTCGGACCCCGAAGGCACGCCGACGACCGAGGCAAAAATGCCATCCGGGCGCACTTTCCCCAGCAGCGCAGCCGCCGTGTCGCCGCCCAC
This sequence comes from uncultured Terriglobus sp., assembly GCA_964244665.1. Lineage (GTDB taxonomy): Bacteria > Acidobacteriota > Terriglobia > Terriglobales > Acidobacteriaceae > Terriglobus. Next base: position 126,370 of record CAXTJO010000001.1, on the reverse strand, counting down.
GGTGTCGGCGATCGCGTCCAGCACGCCAAGCTGCTCCAGACTGTGTTTATCGTCCAGGGCGATCACGGCATCCGCTCCCAGCGTTCCCGCCTCGCCCAGCGAGGACTTTCGGACGCCGGCGATGACCTTTGCGCCGAGGGTTTTGGCGGAGTGAACGGCACTGCGGCCCACGCTGCCGGTCGCCCCGGTCACCAATACGGTTTGCCCTGCGCCCAGCTTGCAGCCGACCCGGATAAGCTGGTCGCCCGTGATCGCTACCAGAGGCAATGCCGCGGCATCGACGATGTCCAGGGTATCCGGCAGATGGGTGATGTCGACCGCCGGTACGGCGACCAGTTCGGCATACGTGTCGCTGGCAAACGCCAGGACACGATCGCCCACCGCAACCCCGCGTACGCGGCTGCCAACGGCGCGCACAATGCCGCTCACATCGCGTCCCAGGATCGCGGGAAAGGTGAGCGGAAACCGTTCTTTCGCCGCACCGGAGCGCATCTTCCAGTCCACCGGGTTAACGCTTGTGGCCGCGACGGAGACCAGGACCTGGTCGTCCGCAACTTCCGGCTCCGCTGCATCGGTCACGTAATGCAGCTTGTCCACGCCACCGTACTCGTTCTGAACCACAGCTTTCATGCCGCCTGACCCCGTGCGCAGAAGCGCAGCCACTTAGGATGCGGCGTGCCGAGGCGATGGATACGCGGGCTGTATGGCCTACATATAGGAGCGGTACTCGTCCGTGGTTGCGGTCCGGCGCAGCAACTGAAAGCGTGAACGCAGGGTGCGCAGAATGTACGGCTGCAGAATCAAACGCGCCACTACATAACCCAGCCAGCCGAAGGGCAGCCGGTAGTGGATGGCGTCGCTCAACTCGGTGCCGCCGTCCGCTGTGGCGACCATGTGGTGGTCGTGGTGGAAGTAGGCGAAGCGCCCGCGCTCCTGCGTGTCCTGAAAAAAGGCGCGCCGGGTGCCGTCCGGGTCGGTGTGCGGCGCGGCATAGCCGGTGATCAACGTCAGGTGATACTGCGGCAGGCCGAAGAGCCAGCCCTTCCACAACACGTGGCTGTCCATGGTCACATGCCCGGTGGTCACGCCCTCGACCGGGGTAAAGCCGAGCGTCTGCTGCACCAACGGCACGGATGTTGAGAGCGCAAAGAGGCGTTCCAGCGGCGCCGGAATGACGATGCTTTCGCGGAGAACGATCGTATGTGGGGTATCTGCAGCCATGGCACTGGATAGTTCAGATGCGCCCAGCCCCTCTCCGCGCCAGACCGTACGCGCATCGTGCGCTGCTGCACAACAATCGCGCCAGGATTGTGCGGGCGGCACATGCAACGCGCTGCCAGGACAGCTGCCATGACGAGCCGCCAGCGCGACCTCGAACGCACGCAACAGAGGCTCCGCACCTGGCGGAGCCTCTGTCGTGCCGCTCTTCAGCGCTTACTTCGCCGCACCCACAACATCCCCACTGTGCGCCGCAAGGTACTCCGGCAGCGTCGTCTTGCCCTGGTCGATATCGCTCGTCCCGCCCGCCAGAATCACCTGCACGTCCGTGATCCCAATAAAACCCAGAATCTGCTTCAGGTAGCTGGTCGCCACGTTGTACCCTTCCGCGTACGCTCCCGGGCCATACTCGCCGCCGCTCGCCAGAATGATGGAGGCCTTCTTCACCGTCACAACCAGCCCTTTGTAGTCCGGCGTAAACGTGCGGTTCAGGCGCACAACGTGGTCGATCCACGCCTTGAGCGCCGCGGGAATGCTGAAGTTGTACATGGGCGTCGTAATCAGCAGCTCGTCGGCGGCCAGCAGCTCGTTCACCAGCTCGTCCGACACCTTGATCGCCGCCGCCTGTTCCGGCGAATGCTTTTCTGCCGGCGTGTACGCCCCGCCCAGCCACGGCAGGTCCACAAACGGCAGCTTTTCGCTCGTCACATCGTGCGTAATTACGTTGCCGCCCTCGTTGGTCTTCAGCCACTCATCCGTGAACTGCTTTCCCAGCGTCTTTGAAACGGAATAGTCGCCACGCGAGCTGGCGTCGATACGAAGAAGTGTTGCCATGGTCATGCTCCTTGGGATATGTGCAAAATCGAATACACTTCGATGCCGAAGTTTCTGTGCCCATGGGATGCACCGGCAAATCACCGCGACTCGGAAATTTCTGCAAACTTCTTCACCGCACACATCTCCGCACGCCGAAGCTCAGCCCGCCTTCAGGTTCGGCCCCGCCGCCTGCCGCGCCCCGTCCACCACCAGGAACAGGAACTCCCGGCGCGATCCCACAACACCTCTCCCCCTGCTCGTTCATGCGCAGCAAGGTACCCCATCTCACTCATAACAATCCAGCACGGCCCACTACACCGCCAGCGCCGCCGCCGGACTGCCCACCGGCAGCCACCCGCTCAGCCAATCGCCCCTGCCCGTGTTGTCCTCCTCCACCGGAAACGCCGCGGTCGGGTGCACATGGACCGCCCCGCGCGCCCCGGCATGGTGGTTGCGCATCGCCCGCTGCACACGACGCTTCACCTGTGCGCGCACGGTCGCGGTAGTACGCTCGGCAAATACAAGGAAACCCTGCCCGCACACGGGGCAGCGAGAGTCATTGGCGGTATTGGATAGCAGGCAGGTCACGGACATTTGGCGTCTCCTCAAAAAGAGCCTTGGTGGCTCAACAGGACTCACACTAAAGCCCGCAAACGGCCCCGGAAATCCCACACCTGGCCGCCGCCTCTGCCCCTTCCGCGCGCGCCTCTGCCCCGTCCGCATCCTCCCCTCTCCCCCAAACGTGCACGCCCCGCCCCACGCTCCCCGCGCCGCAGCGATATCCTTACAGGCGTGAGCGACACAAACCTTCCCAACCCCGCCCTTCCGAACTCCCAGCCCGGCGCACCCCGCATCAACGTCACCCTGCCCGACGGCTCCGTCCGCACCGTCCCCGCCGGCACCACGCCCTTCAGCATCGCGCACGGCATCTCGCCCCGCCTCGCGGACGCTGTCGTCGTCGCAAAAATTCGCGCATCGACCGTCACCCCCACCACCGACGGCGCCGAACAGGCAGAGGACGCAGCCCACGGCGGCGCGCAAACCGAAGCCTCCATGTACGCCGCCGCGCCCACCGCCGAACGCCTCGTCGACCTCGCCGAGCCCCTCCACGAAGACGTCCACCTTACCCTCCTCAAAGAGCAGGACCCCGAAGCCGGGCGCGTCCTCCGCCACTCCGCCGCCCACGTCATGGCCACCGCCATTACCGAGCTCTACCCCGAAACCCGCCTCGGCCACGGCCCCAGCACCGACACCGGCTTCTTCTACGACGTCCTCCGCGAAAAGCCCTTCACCCCTGAAGATCTCGTAGCCATCGAAACCCGCATGGCTGAAGTCGTGGGCCGCAACGAGCCCTTCCGCCACGAATACATCGGCCACGAAGAAGCCCTCCACGGCTACGAACAGCAGCACGACTTCATGAAGGTCCACTTCGTCTCAAAGTTCACCCACCCCGGCGAAAACGTCTCCTTCTACCGCAACGGCAGCTTCCTCGACTTCTGCCGCGGCCCCCACGTCCCCAGCACCGGCCGCGTCCGCGCCTTCAAACTCACCTCCATCGCCGGCGCCTACTGGCTCGGCGACGAGCGCAACCCCCAACTCCAGCGCATCTACGGCACCGCCTTCTTCACCCGCAAAGAACTCGACACCCACTTCAAGCGTCTTGAAGACATCAAGGCCCGCGATCACCGCACCCTCGGCAAGCAGCTCGACCTGTTCAGCATCCAGGAAGTCGCAGGCTCCGGCCTCATCTTCTGGCACCCCAACGGCGCCATCATCCGCAAGCAGATGGAAGACTGGATGAAGGACGAGTGCCTGCGCCGCGGCTACGACCTCGTCGTCACCCCCCACGTGATGAAGCGCGAGCTCTGGAAAATCAGCGGCCACGAAGGCTTCTATGGCGAAAACATGTACGCCCCCATGGAACTCGACGACGCCGAGTACCGCCTCAAGCCCATGAACTGCCCCGGCCACATCCTCATCTACAAAAATTCCCCCAAAAGCTACCGCGACCTCCCCGTCCGCTACGCCGAACTCGGCAATGTCTACCGCTACGAGCGCTCCGGCACCATGCACGGCCTGCTCCGCGTCCGCGGCTTCACCCAGGACGACGCCCACATCTTCTGCACCCCAGCCCAGATCGAAGATGAAATCGTCTCCTGCGTCGAGTTCGCCGAAGAAGTCCTCAAAAAATTCGGATTCTCCGAATTCAAAGTCGAGCTTTCCACCTGGGACGCGACCAAGCCCCAGGACTACACCGGCGCACCCGAGGACTGGCAGACAGCCATCGACTCCCTCAAGTCCGCCCTTGGCCGCAAAGGCATTCCCTACCGCGAAATCCCCGGCGAAGCCGCCTTCTACGGCCCCAAGATCGACGTCAAGCTCGTCGACGTCCTTGGCCGCCTCTGGCAGCTCTCCACTGTCCAGTTCGACTTCAACCTCCCCGCCCGCTTTGAGCTCGAATACACCGGCGAAGACGGCGAAAAACACCGCCCCGTAATGGTCCACCGCGCCCTCTTCGGCTCCGTCGAGCGCTTCTTCGGCGTCCTCATCGAGCACTACGCCGGCGCCTTCCCCCTCTGGCTCTCACCCGTCCAGGTCGGCCTCGTCCCCATCAGCGAAAGACACGTCGACTACGCCCGAGAGGTCAAAGCCGAGCTCGAAGCCGCCGGCCTCCGCGTCTCCCTCGACAGCGGCAACGAACAAATGAAAGCCAAAATCCGCGACTTCGCCCTTCGCAAAGTCCCCTTCGTCCTCATCCTCGGCGACAAGGAAGCCGCCACCCACTCCGTCAGCGTCCGCACCCGCTCCCTCGGCGACCAGGGCACCGCCACCCTCACCGACTTTCTCACCCGCGCCCGCACCCTCGTCACCGAAAAAAGCCCAACCCTGTAAACGGAGTTATGAATGGCATTGTGGATTTGTCGTGGTGGAAGGCACGGCGAGCGAGAAGATGAAGCTCTCGATCGCAACAGAGCTGTCATTGGCTGGGAAGAGTTGCCGGATTTAAGCCCTATTGGGTCAAGGGAGGACATGCTGGCATTATTGGTGATGACCTATCCCACCGCCAAAGAGAAGACCCTGCAAAATTGGCGTAATCAGTTATGGGCTTTCACCAAAACTGCAGCGGTTGGCGACATTGTGGTACTACCTCTAAAACTACGCTCAGCTATTGCATTTGGCCGAATACTCGGGGAGTACCACTATGACCCAGGTGGAACCGTAAAACATTACCGCCCCGTTCAATGGCTAATTAAGGACGCCGCGCGTCAGCAGTTTCCAAAAGACTTACTATTCTCGTTTGGCGCGGCACAGACGGTTTGCAGAATTACAAGACACGATGCAGAGCGACGAGTCGAGCTTTTCCTCTCCACTGGGCATGCGAATGGTTGGCAGCAGGATCCAACTAACCGAGTTCGACCGGCTATCGATGACAATGCCGAAGTAAGTGACCCGAGTGCAATTGATTTGCAGGACTATGCCGACGATCAGCTCCGGCGCTTCATTCAGGAGAAATTTGCCGGACATGACTTGGCCCGTCTGGTAGAAGGAATTCTTAAAGCGAAGGGATACAAAACATTAAATTCTCCTCCCGGAAGGGACGGAGGTGTCGACATCTTGGCAGGCCTTGGGGAATTAGGCTTTGACGCGCCTAAGATATGCGTTCAGGTAAAAAGCGAGAACTCAACACTTGACGTTAGCGTGCTGCGAGAATTACAGGCAACCATTACGAACTACGGTGCCGACCACGGGCTCCTTGTCGGCTGGGGTGGTTTAAGCAGTCCCTTATTACAGAAGCGAAACGGCTCTTCTTTCGAATCCGGCTTTGGGACTCAAAGGACTTGCTGGAGAATCTATTTGACGTGTACTCGAAGCTCTCTCCGGATTTGCGCGCGGAACTACCTCTCAAGCCAATATGGACTATTGCGGCTACACGTGATGATGAACAGGAATGAGACATCTGCCGCATGACCATGGTCGTAGACTATGGCCATGAAAGCCTTTTCTCCGGCAAAACAGCCTTTCCAAACCATCCCCGCAGGCCGCTTAAAAGCCGCCTGCCTGCAATTCCTTGACCGTTGCGCACGGGGTGAGACCACGGACATCACCAAACATGGCAAAGTTGTCGCTCAACTAATGCCCCCAGAGCCGGAAGCCGAAAAGCCGTTCCACCCCCTGCTCGGTCGCATGAAGGGTCAGATCACCATCCATGGCGACATCGTCGGTCCGGACTTCGACGCCTGGAAAATGCGCCGGTAAGGGAGCGTTTCGTTCTGGATGTAAACGCCCGCAAGTTGTAGCGCCTACAACCCCCACCACCGGTTTGCCCCCAGCACCAGCAGCAGCGTGATCCCCGCAATCGCCACCTCGCCAATTGCCCCCACAAGGAACGGTCGCGCCCCCTGCTTCAGCAGCCCGCGCACATCCGTCCTCAATCCCACACCCGCAAACGTCAGCAAAAACGCCCACCGCGACAGGTTTCCCAGCGTCGTCAACTGCACCTTCGTAAACACTCCGGCGGTCGCCAACGCCGAAATCAGCAAGAATCCCAGCACAAACTTCGGAAACTTCCTCCACAGAAACGCACCCTTGTTTCCGATCGCCTCCGCCTGCCCCCTACGCGCCCAGTACAGCGCATACCCCAGCACCACAAACCCGATCAGCGCATTCCGGCACGTCTTCGCCAGCACCGCAAATTTGCCGGCGGCATCGCTGTACAGCGCGCCCGCCGCGGTCGCTTCCGCCGTGTTGTCCACCGCCAGCCCCGTCCAAAGCCCGTAGGCATGGTCCGTCATGTGCAGCCCATGTCCCACCAGCGGAAACACAAACAGCGACAGCGCCCCCAGCGCCAGGATCGCCGCAATCGCCACCGACGAGTCCTCCTCGTCCGCGTCGATCGCTCCCTGCGTTGCAATAATTGCCGACACACCGCACACCGACGACCCCACCGCCAGCAGCGTAATCAGCTTCGGCGACAGCTTGAATCCGCGCCCCAGGTACGTCATAAACGTCAGCGCCAGCGCCAGTTCCACGAACACCAGCACCAGCGAGATTCCGCCCAGCCGCAGCATGTCGCCCAGGATGAACCGCGCCCCAAGCAGGATAATGCCGGCCTTCAGCCAGAACTCATATGTGGCCACCCCCGCGCGGAACACCCGCGGCAGCCCCACCGTGTTCGTAATCAGCATGCCGAACAGGATCGCCCACAGCACATATTCCACGTTGGGCAGCACCAGGTGGTGCGCCTTGCCGTAGCGCGCAATGAACTGCTCCACGAACTTCCCCGCGTACCCCACCACGGCCAGCAGCCCAATGCCCGGCAGCAGCCCCGGCAGGTTGCCACCTGCATCCGGTGCCACGGCGCGCTTGCCCGTTGCGCCAAACGTCGCATCGCCCATCTCCGCCCGCGAGGTACCGTCCACCACCGATGTCATCGATTCGCGCATCGCCATCTCCCTACCAGCTCACATGCGTCAACAGGTTCAGCCGCACCAGTACAGCCAGCAACAGCGCCAGCAAAACGGCCCAGGTGTCCAAAGAAATACGCCGTATCCACGGCACAGAAGTCGTCATCGGGGAGTGTTCTCCAAAATGGTGTGGGAGGGGGCGCAAGCCGCTTCGCACATTCCTCGCAGCAGGACAGACAGCGCAGGATTGAACCCAGCAGATTGACCGGTTACGGGATGAGCGTGAACTTACAGGGTGCGAACGGCAGCCGTGGACAGCAGGTGCTATCGACAACAACAGCGCGTTGCAGTGCAACATGGGAACAGAGCGAGTTGGCCGGCGATCCCCATTGGCTTGACAGTACCCACTCCCACACGGCACGTCAACCGCATCCCTGCAAAATAAGTGGCAGCCCTAAAACCAGTGCAAACCCAGCTAAACCCTTTCGAGTGACGATTTTGCGTCTAACCCACATGGAATGACGAATTTAGCTCTAAACCCAACCGAATGAAGAATTTAGCGCCGGGGGGGGGGAGGGGGTACCCACCTACCCAATGTCCTCCGACCAGTTCTCCAGGTAGTTCTTGAAGTCGGTCATAAACTTCCCGGCATCGGACCCGTCGATGATGCGATGGTCGAAGCCCAGCGTAAAACGCTGGACCGAGCGCACCGCAATCACGTCGCCGCCATCCATGTCCTGGATCACCAGTGGCTCCTTGTTCAGCCCGCCAATGCCAAGAATTGCAACTTGGGGCTGGTTGATGACCGGTGTGCCGAACTGCTCGCCAAAAATACCGGAGTTGGTAAGGGTAAAAGTGCCTCCGGCGACCTCGTCGGGCGCGAGCTTCTTGTTGCGGGCGCGGTCGGCAATATCCACGATGCCACGGGCAATGCCCAGGAAGTTTTTCTCCTCGGTCTGCTTCAGCACGGGGACGATAAGGCCCCAGTCCAGCGCGACGGCAATACCGATGTTGACGTTCTTGTTGTAACGGATGTTTGTGCCTTCGACCGCGGCATTCACGATGGGATGCTTCCGCAGCGCCGCAATGGTGGCACGGGTAATAAAGGGCATGTACGTAAGCTTCACGCCATTACGCTGCTCGTACTTGTTCTTATCTTTTTCGCGCAGGCGAACGATGCGCGTCATATCCACCTTGAAGACGGTGTGAACGTGGGCCGAAGTCTGCTTGGATTCGACCATGCGCTTGGCAATGATCGATCGCATTTTAGACATGGGCACAACCTCGCCGAGGACAGGCGCAGCTTCTGCCGCCGCCTGTTTCGGCGCTGTCGTCGCCGGGGCAGACTGGGCGGTGGAGGCCTCCTGCCGCGCCTGGGTCACAGGGGTGGCGGTGCCGCTCGAAACCTGCGAAATGGTATGGGAAGGCGACCCGGGCTGAGACGGAGTAGCGCTGCCTTGCTGCGCGGAGGCGTGCGGCTGCTGGGTGCTCGCGATGGGGCGCACGGATGCACTCTGCGTGCCGCCGTTATTCAGGTAGCCCACAATGTCGTTCTTCGTGATGCGACCCTCGAAGCCCGAGCCGGAGATGCCGGCAGAGCGAAGGTCGACATGATTGTCCTTGGCGATTTTGCGGACCAGTGGCGAGGAGCGCGGGGCCTCGCCGCTGGCGACTTCTGCCACGACGGACTCCCCGGCCCGCTCTGCCTGGTTGTTTGAGGCTGCGGCCTGTGAGGCAATTTGCGGCGCTGTGGCAGGTGCGGAGGAAGCCGCTCCGTTCGAACCACCGATAAGGGCGACGACCGTATTGATCTGAACAGTCTGGCCTTCCTGCGCCTTGATTTCGGTCAGAATGCCGGCGGCGGGGGAGGGGATTTCCGCGTCCACCTTGTCGGTGGAGATCTCAAAAATAGGCTCGTCACGCTCTACCGTGTCGCCGACTTTCTTGAGCCACTTGGTAATCGTGCCTTCCGTGATGGACTCGCCCATCTGCGGCATCAGGATTTCAGTCGCGGCAACAGGCGGTCGGGAGGGCGGCATCGCGGCGGGCGTAGCTGGCGAGGTGATGCCGGCCGGGGCGCCGATGACGGCAACAATCGTGTTGATTTGAACGGTTTCGCCTTCCTGCGCCCTGATCTCGGTGAGCGTACCGGCGGCGGGTGACGGAATTTCCGCGTCGACCTTGTCGGTAGAAATCTCAAAAAGAGGCTCATCACGCTGTACGGTGTCGCCAACCTTCTTCAGCCACTTGGTAATTGTGCCTTCCGTGATGGACTCGCCCATCTGCGGCATAGGAACGTCGGTGCCCGCGACGGCAGGCGGAAGGCTGATGGCGGGAGCAGCAGCGGCTTTGGTCACCTCCGGCTTGACGGCAGGTGCCGGCGCGGCCGTACCGCCGCCGCTGGAAGCACCCGCGCCATTTGCCGAAGCGCCATCGCCTTCCTCAATCACGGCGACCACACTGTTGATCTGGACGGTATCCCCTTCGTTAGCCTTGATCTCTCTGAGGGTACCGGCGCTGGGCGAGGGTATCTCCGCGTCGACCTTGTCGGTAGAAATCTCAAAAAGGGGTTCGTCGCGGGCGATCTGGTCGCCAATCTGCTTCAGCCACTTGGTGAGGGTGCCTTCGGTGATGGATTCGCCCATCTGGGGCATAACTACTTCGGTCGGCATAGGAGTCCTCGGGGCGGGTAAGCGCTGGGCGGTCGCGGGCGGAGAGCCCTGCGGCATCGCATTGATTATAGAAGGGCGCCGAGCCAGAGGGCGGAAGAGGCCAGCGAGTCGGCACGGCTGTGCCGCGCCCCAACTTCAAATTCTTCAAAAAGGTGGAGCACCCAGCGAACTATCGAACGCACCTGAATAGATGGCTATGCGGATTGGATAGGGGCAGCGGGCTGGTAGGCGTTGAGGATAACGCCGGAGGCTAGCGGAGTTGAGCGGAGCAGCTCGAAGGAGCAGAGTGCGGTGCCGTGGTCAAAAAGGCGTTTGCCGGTGCCGAGCAGGATGGGGTAGACAACAAGCAGGGTTTCGTCGACCAGGCCGGCGCTGAGCAGGGCAGAGGTGAGAGTGGAGCTGCCCCAGAGGACGAGGTCTGGACCGGGCTGCGACTTGAGACGTTGGATATCTTGGACGATGTCTGGGCCGAGGGCTTCAAAGGGGCCCCAGGCGAGGTCCTGCGGGTGATGGGTAGCGACGTATTTGGTGGCGGCGTTGATGCTGTCGGCCCAGGGATTGGCGGGCGCCTGCGGCCAGAAGCCGGACCAGAGGTCGTACGTTCGTCGGCCGAGTAGGAGGTCGAACGACATGCCGTGCGCGGCAAGAAGGGCGTCGCGCCCGGCGGGGGTGCGGTAGGGAGTGGTCCAGTCGCTGTAGGGAAAATTGTTTTCGTCGGCGGAGTGCTGGATGACGCCATCGAGCGAGATGTGTTCGCAGATTTTGAGGGTTCGCATGCGCGGCTCCAGGTGCGGGTTGATGAACTTCCACCCAGCTTAAACCGCGTCAGAGGTCGTTGCTGGTTCTGCGTCTGTACACGCGGTGGACGGACTGTGTGACGTACCTGGATTTTGCGAGATGCCGCGCAGGAGCGCGTCGAGGGTGTCGGTCCAGAGCATCTGCCGCTGAAAGACGGTCCCGAAGTGGCGGGCGACCGTGTTGCGTGCACTGTCGAGGGTGATGCCGGCGGGGTCGGGGGCTTCGAGCTCGAGGGAGGTATTGTCGCGGTCCGTGATCCCGCAGGGCACGATCCATCTAAAGTCGCGAAGATCCGTGGTGACGTTAAGCGCAAAGCCGTGCGAGGTAACCCCACAGGAGACGTGGACGCCGATGGCGGCAAGTTTTTTTTCGGGAATCGACCCGCCAGGAACGGTCCAAACGCCGGTGCGACCTTTAACGCGTTCGGCGGGGATGCCGAAGTCGCGGGCAGTACGGATCAGGACATCCTCAAGCATGCGGACGTAGTCGACGGGGCCAAGGTGGGGACCGCGCTTGCCGGGCAGGTCGCCGCGAAGATCGAGGACAGGATAGCCGACGAGCTGGCCAGGACCGTGATAAGTGACATCGCCGCCACGGTTGATTTCGTGAACCTCAACGCCCTTGGAAGCAAGGACTTCATCGGAGGCGAGGATGTTTTCTCGATGGGCATTACGCCCAAGCGTAAGAACGGGCGGGTGCTCCAAAAGGACCAGCGTGTCTGCAATCGTGCCAGCTTTGCGGGCGGCCACAAGTTCGCGCTGGATGCGGAGCCCTTCGGCATAGCTGGTGCGCTGCAGATTAAGAAGGTGGATGAACATGGCCTGCGGTGATGTTATCGAAGCGAGTTGGCGGGCGGCATCACGTGAGCAGCTGGTGAAGCGGGGGCGAATGCTTTTTGGCGTTCAGGGCAGTAAGGTGAACGGCCCCAGCTGCCAGGGACGGTGACAACGAGTCAGGCGAGAACGATGACAAGGGCCGGTGTAGGCTTGCCGGGGATCGTTGGGGGTCGCGGCAACGGAGCGTTGCCGGTCGAGAAACGAAAGAATCAAAAGAACCTCTAGCGCGAACAAAACCGGACTTCAGCCGCGGCGGACAGTACGCCCTTAAGCTGACGAATGCCAACCGCGGTCGGAAAGCGGGATGCGCCCTATTAGGCGTTAAGTGACATGCCTTTGACACTGGCGAAGCCATCAAGCAGCGATTCGGAGAGGGTGGGGTGGGCGTGCTGTGTGAACATCATCTCGTCGATGGTCATTTCGCCTTCGATGGCGGTGACTGCCTCTGCGATGAGTTCGGTGGCGTAAGGACCGATGATGTGAACACCGAGAATCTCACCGTATTTCTCGTCGGCAATGACCTTGACGAAGCCATCGTGGGCGTTGAGGATCGTAGCCTTCGAGTTGCCGGCAAGGGGGAACTTGCCGACTTTGATTAGCCATCCCTTGTCGGCGGCCATCTCGCGGGCTTGTGATTCATTCAGGCCGACAGAGCCGATTTGCGGCTCGCAGTAGGTGCAGGCGGGAATGCGGTTTCGGGTGACGGGTTTATAGGGCTTGCCGGCCATGTGGGCGGCGGCGACAGCACCGGCCATGCTGCCGCCATGGGCAAGCAGAGGCAGGCCGGCGACGATGTCGCCGATGGCATAAAGGCCTGGCTCGGCAGTTTCAAAATGGTCGTCGACCTTGACGGACGTCCGGTCCATTTCGCCTTTGGTGGTCTCCAGGCCGACGTTGGCGGTGCGGGGGGCGCGGCCGATCGCGATGAGAACTTTGTCGGCTTCGAGGATGTTGCTCTTGCCGTCAGAGGTGGCGAAGTGAATCTTGACGCCGTCCTCAGAACGCTCTATCTTGTCCATCTTGGCGGACGTGTGGACGGTGATGCCTTTCTTCTTGTACTGACGGGCGAACTCCTTGGAGACTTCTGCGTCTTCTGCCGGAACAACACGATCGGCCATTTCAATAATGGTGACGGGGACGTTGAAGCTGTTGAAGACGGAGGCGAATTCGACGCCGACAGCGCCAGAGCCGATGACGGCAAGTGATTTGGGAAGCTTGTCGAGCGCAAGAATTTCTATGTTGGTAAGAATCCGGTCGTCCGGACTGTAGCCGGGGATCATGCGAGCGTCAGAGCCGGTGGCGAGGACGACCTTTTTGGCGGAAAGGGTGGATTTCTGGCCGTCGTTATCGACGTCCACGGTGAAGATATCGTCTTTTGCGCCCCCGGTAAGTGTGCCTGCGCCGCGGACGAGGGTGACCTTATTTTTCTTGACGAGGTACTGGAGCCCGGCAGTGTGCTTGTTGATGATGTCGCCCTTGCGCTTGAGCACCTGCGGCCAATTAATAGTGCCGCCGCCGATGCCGTCGATGCCGTACATGCCGCCTTCTTTACTGTGGTCGAAAATCTCTGCTGAAAAAAGCATGGCCTTGGTGGGCACGCAGCCCACGTGCAGGCACGTACCGCCAAGCTTGTCGCTTTTTTCAAGCAGGGCCACTTTAAGTCCGTACTGCGCGGCGCGAAATGCGCACGAATATCCCGCCGGACCGCCACCGATCACGGCTACATCGAAAATTTGTTCTGACACAGAGATGTTCTCCTGACAACGGCAGGCCGCCAGCCTGCAACGGGCACGGACCTTGGCCCGCACTTGTATAAGTTTACGCCCGCCGCTCAGTTCAGCATGTGTCTTGCCGCACACTGCGTATGCAGGGTGGACAGTCACGGCGGGCGATATCCACGCCACGCGCTCCGGCGATTACAGGATGTTGACGGCGCGGGCGGCCAGCAGGGCCACAGTGGTGAACGAGACAAGGGCCTGCACCATCATCAGCGCCTTGGCCCACCGCGAGAGCACGGGGCAATCCGTGGGGGAGAAGGCGGTGCTGGTGTTGAACGCCAGGAAGAGGTAGTCCATAAAGCCCGGGTGCCAATGCGTGTCACCCGTCTGGCGGCGCGTGGCATCGTCGAGCGTCATCTGCGGAAAAAGAAAGGCGCCGTCGGTGTGGGTCTGTCGCAGCTCACGCTCGTGGGGGCCGCCAGCGTCGAGCCGCCAGTACCATTGCGCGAACACAAGGATGTTCGTAAACCAGAGCGCGGCTGCTGCGGCCAGTAATGCCTGCGGAGACTGCCGGTGCATGGGCAACGCCACGATAAGCAGGCCCAGAGACCAGATGGTGTCGAGCGTGACAATGCCGAGCAGCAGGTAGGCAAGCACAAGGTAAAGTGTCCGGCGGCGCTGGACATAAGCGATATGCGTCGGCACGACGAGACAGATTACAAGCGCGAGCAACAGCCAGTTCGGGCCGACTGTAAGGTTTTCAGGCAGGCCCAGGTTAAGACTGCCGGCAGCCAGCAGGGCAAGAATGGCGGGCCAGCGCGGCTCACGATGTACCGGCGTTGGCAGGAGCTCGACGTTCGCCACGGGACTCAGTGTACAGGAGCGTCCAACGCGGCAAACGGCAAGCTCCTTTGCCAGAAGTCGTGCGCGCGGCGCGTTACCGGCTCAGGCAATCAGTCTGGCGGCCTCTTTGGCGAAGTAGGTCACGATGAAGTCGGCACCGGCGCGGCGGATGCCAAGAAGGCTTTCAAGAGTGGCGCGGTCCTGATCGAGCCAGCCACGCTGGAACGCGGCATGCAGCATGCTGTACTCGCCACTGACCTGATAGGCGCCCAGAGGCAGGTCGAAGCGATCGCGGGCGGTGCGGATGACGTCAAGGTATGGACCGGCGGGTTTCATCAGAAGCATGTCCGCACCTTCGGCGATGTCCTGGTCGATCTCGCGCATGGCCTCGCGAAGGTTCGCTCCGTCCATCTGATAACCGCGGCGGTCGCCGACCTGGGGAGCGCTGTCGGCGGCTTCGCGAAAGGGACCATAGAAGGCGGAGGCAAACTTGGCGGCGTAGCTGAGAATCGGCGTTTGATCGCAGCCGGCCAGATCCATGGCAGAGCGCATGGCAGCGACGCGGCCATCCATCATGTCCGAGGGGGCAACAATATCGGCACCGGCCCGCGCGAGGGAGGCGGCAGCTTTTGCAAGCAGCGGCAGGCTGGCATCATTCTCCACATGGGCATGGTCGCCGTCGACGGTAAGCACGCCGCAGTGGCCGTGGCTGGTGTATTCGCACAGGCAGACGTCGGCGATCTGCACAAGCCCGTCAAGCCGGCGATCGGATTTAAACGCGCGCAGAGCCTGCTGGACAATGCCGTCGTCGGCATAGGCGCCGGAGCCCTGATCGTCTTTTTCAGCGGGAAGGCCGAAGAGGAGCAGGCCGCCGATACCAAGGGCAGCGCAGGTCTCAGCCTCCTTCACTGCCTCATCGATGGAAAGGTTGTAAACGCCGGGCATGGAGCCGATTGGCTTGCGAATGCCCTCGCCGGGACAGATAAAAAGCGGATAGATGAAGGCGGAGGGGCGCAGATGCGTTTCCCGCACCAGCGAGCGCATGGCTTCAGTACGGCGCAGGCGGCGCAGGCGTGTGATGGGGAACGACATGGTCCAATTTTACCGGTGGGTGGGGCTTGCACTCTCGGCCAAAGGGAGTAGGTTCTGAGTGTTCCAGTTCTACTGCGCTTTGGCGTTCTTCTGAGGTCTTACAGGTTTGCGAGGTGTTGCGATGGCTGAACGGCGTTCGATTGTAGTGACGGGTGCATCGACAGGCATTGGGCTGGCGATTGCGGAGATGTTTGTGCAGAGGCAATGGCGGGTTTTTGGCACGGTACGGCAAGCGGCGGACGCGGAACGGTTGCGCGCTGCGGGGATGGTGCCGCTGGTGTTCGACGTAACGGATGCGGCGGCTGTCAGCGCCGGGGCGGCACAGGTGGCGGAAGCACTGGGAAACCGGACACTGGATGGGCTGGTGAACAACGCTGGGCTGGCAATCGGCGGGCCGATGCTGTACCTGCCCATCGACAAGCTGCGGCACCAGATGGAGGTGAACCTGGTGGGGCCGGCAGTGGTGACGCAGGCATTTGGGCCGCTGCTGGGCGTGGACCGGACACGGGTGGGCCGACCGGGGCGGATCGTGCAGATGTCGTCGGTGGCGGGGAGCTCGGGACTGCCGTTTATGGGAGCCTACGTCGCATCCAAGCACGCGCTGGAGGGGATGACGGAGTCCCTGCGGCGGGAGCTGATGCTGTTCGGCATCCACGTGAGCATTGTGGCACCGGGAGCAATTGTGACGCCGATCTGGCAAAAAACAGAACTGAGCGGCATGGAGCAGTATGCCGGAACGCCGTTTGCCGCGTCGCTGGGCAAGTTCCAGCAGGTCTTTCAGAAAGCCGGTGCGAGAGGTTTGCCGGCGAGCCGCGTGGCGGATGTGACCTGGCATGCCATGACGGCGCGGCGGCCAAAGCTGCGGTATCTGGTGATTCCGCGCAAATTTGCGGAGTGGACGCTGCCGCGGCTGCTGCCGGAGCGGATGGTGGATGCCTTTATGGGGAAGATGTTTGGGTTGACACCCGGGAAGTAGAGCGGGGCGCTTCAGGCTTTCTGCGGTCCTGCCGATAGAGAAGGCAAGGCTACTCGCCGCAGAAAGCAGGAAATGCATGACCGCAGAACCGAAACCAGCAGAAGTTCAGGCGCACCTCGCCGATGCGATCGCCCATGTGCGTGGGGCGATGCTGATGGCGGAAAATCGCGAGATCAGCCACTTTAAAGAAGATGAAGCGCCGTGCGAGGCCGCGCATGCAGCGGAGGACGCCGCGGTTCGGACGGCGCTGCTTGAGTCGGAGGACGCGATGATCCAGGTGCTGCAATCGCTGCCGTCGTTGCCTGCGGGCAAGGGGCCGCTGGCAAACTGATGCCGTCTAAAAGCCTTCGCGTTCAGACACAGAGAGGAGATACACGGGTATGAGGACTTTTACGATTTACGCTTCGGGCGACGAGGCGGCGCCGGAGCCGGTCTTCGACATTCGCGCGACCTACACCGCGCCGGACCGCAGCCGGAGATTTGGTGCGTTGCAGGTGTGCACGGGCTGGACGCGCGGACGGATCGTGGATAAATTTCTGGCGCTGAACCGGGCGGAGACGGCGTTTTTGCTCGCGCAGGAGCTGGGCCGGGGCAAGCCGGTGCAGGTGCCGATGGAACGGAACGAACTGATTCAGTGGAATCACTAAAAGCCGAAAGAGGGTGGCACCCGGATAGGTGTCCACCCTTGCGTTCCGGGGAACTCAATACTCGCGCTGGTAGGTGCGGGAGATGCGGTCGTGCCAGCCAAGGCGGTCGTCGTCCAGCGCGGCCCAGAGCAGGCCCAGGCCCAGAGGGACGGCGCTAAGGGCCGTGGCGAGCAGTCGGCGGCGCATGGCGGAGCGGGTGGGGTTGTCGTCGTTGAAGGTGCAAAGGGCGATGCGGGCATAGCGCATGCCGGGGGTGGCGTCAGTCAGGGTAAAAAAGATCAGCAGATACAGGACGCCGAGCAGGGTGAGCGAGCCGGCGGCGGCGGCAACGGCGGCGATGCCGGTAGGCAGAGCGGGTGAGGCGTAGCCGGCGGTGGCGACGGCGACCAGAAAAATGGCAAGCAGGCAGCAGGCGTCGACCGCGGCAGCCATGCAGCGGGTGCTGACGGCTGCGGTGTAGAGCGGCATGGAGAGCGAGACCTGCGCGTCTGGAACGGCGGTTTCGTGCGGGGCCTGCCAGCTGTCCAGGCGGATGCTGGACCACTCGGGCAGAACGCTTTCGGTGGCGGCAAGAGGGATCGTGGAGAAAGACTCAGGCTCCACCTCGAAAATGCGAAGCTGCGCCCGCTCGGGCGACAGATCGGCGTCCTCGCGCAGCGGGCCCTCGGCAAGGCGCGGGCGGGCTTTGCGGGCCGCGACAAGCTGGCGTGGAAACTCGATCAGGTTGGTGGGCAGGCCTGTAGGAGGGTCGAGCGATTCCAGAGACAGGAATGTGGCAAGGGTGGGCTCGGCGGTGGACGACTCGAGTTGAAGATCGCCGGCAGTAAACGCCGCAGAGGCCATTGCGCCTGTCATGGCATGGGCGAAGGTGAATTCCGGGACCGCGGATACCGTGGCCGAAGTGAGGGTGGGCGCGGCGTCGAGCTGCGTATGGATCTCAAGTGCGCCGATGTGGCTGGCGGAGGCGCTGGCCTCGGCAAAGGGCATAACCTCTGTCGCGGGCGGGCCTGCCAGCTCGACATGGACGTCTTCTGCGGCGGCCTTGTTCCAGTGGTCGATGTCGGCAAGAAGACGAAGCTGGGCGGCGGCAATCGCTTCGGCGTTGCGGCGGGCAACCTCGGCGGCGGCCTCGGCCTGACGCATCGCGGCTTCGGCTTCACGCGCGAGGAAGTCGCGATATGAAACAGAGTGCGCGAAGCGGGCGGCGACGGAATCGGCGACTTTGCTGCCAAAACGGGGGCGGCTGCGCTGCGAGAGGGGCAAACCCGCCTGAGACAGGTCGAGCTGCGACAGGGTTTGCTGAGCGGACACGGCCTGCGGACGGCGACGGCGGTGCTGCTCCAACCGTGCGGTGACCTGTTGACGCAGGCTCTGCTCTTCAAGCGAAAAGGCGGGATCGGGCAGTGTAGGTAAGGGCAACGGCGATGCGGTGCTCAAGGGGACTCGCTTTCCGTAGAATGGAACAGGTTCAGGTGAAGGCAATGTGCAGTGGCGGATGGAGGGCGGGGTACTTCCCGCTGCTGCGGTGGCGGCTAGTTGGGGCCGTCTTCTGCTTGTGTATCACGCTGGTTGGTGTGGCTGAACCGCGTGTGCATGCCCAGGGAGTAACCGCCGTGGCACCCCTTGTGCCCTTGACGGAATCGGGTGCGGCCGGGAAGCGGAACGGGGCCGATCTACCGAACGATCCTGCGTTCGGCCCAGCGTCTGCAGGGACGGACGAAGACCAATACCCCTTGCTGACGGAGAGTCCGCGAGCCGGCGCGGAGCACCTGACGATCACTGCGGTGTCGCAGGCCAGCCACGGCAGCCATGTCGTGCTCGACGGGCATGCGGTGATCGTGGACGGGGCAACGCGCGTGGAGGCCGACCACATCGACTATGACCGCGACACCGGCGACCTGGTCGCGACGGGGCACCTGCGCGTGCGGGGCAGCAAGGCGGCGGAGCAGGTTACGGCCAGCCACGGCACGATGAACCTGCAGGACAGCACGGGGCGGTTCTATGACGTGACGGGTTCCGTGGGGTTGAAGTCGGGCGGCAACGGGCGGGTGTACACGGTTGGCAACCCTTTCCTGTTTGCGGGAAAAATGGTGGTGCAGAACGCGCCGCAGGACTTCGATATTTACGACGGGACGGTGACAAGCTGCCAGTTGCCGAACCCGGACTGGCGGCTGTCGTCGGCCCACTTTTCTGTGCACAACGGCCGTGCAAGCGCAAAGAGCACAGTTTTTCGGCTGCGCAGTATTCCCGTGTTTTACCTGCCCTTTGTCACGCACCCGGTGCCGGAGCAGGGTGCCGACGGGCGGCAGAGCGGGTTTCTGATTCCGGTGATCGGGCAGAGCTCAACAAAGGGGCTGGTGCTGGGCGAGCAAATTTACTTAGCATTAAGCCGCTCAACCGATCTGACGGTAGGCGCGGAATACTTCAGCAAGCGCGGATGGCAGCAGTCTGGCACGTTCCGGTACAAGGGGCATGACCTCGACTTTGCATCGGCGCATTTCAGCAACCTGCTGGACCGGGGTTTCTACGGCACAATTCTTGGACAGGGGCCGGGCGGGGCGATCACGTCGACGACGGGTTATATCAACCAGGGTGGTGAGGACATCGTGCTGGGCGGGCGCAAGGATTTTTCGGCACACACGCGCGCGGCGGGCTACGCGGAGTACCTGAGCAAATACGCGTACCGGCAGGCGTTCACGGATACTTTCAACCAGGCCGTGGCAACGGACATTGTGTCGTCGGTGTATGCGACGCATCAGGGCAACGGCTTTGTAGCGGCGCTGCAGAGCGACCGGTACCAGGGCCTCAAGCGCACGCTGACGGGCGAGCAGGTGCGCATTCTGCACCTGCCGACACTGGACTTCGAAGCGTTGGAGCAGCGTCTGGGGAACTCGCCAGTGTTGTGGAGCGCAACGGCGCAGAGCAGCTCGATCAAGCGGACGCAGGGCACGGACACAAACAGTTCGCAACTGAATACAGGGTTTGTGGAGCGGCTGGATGTGCGGCCGGAGCTGTCGCTGCCTCTAGCACTGGGCGGGTTCCGGCTGCGGTCATCGGTGGCGGTGCGGGACACGTTCTATAACAAATCGCGCACGCCGGTGCCGTTACCGGGCACGGCATTGCCGGTGGAACTGAACCAGAGCCTAAATCGCACCACCTTTGAAGCCGATGTTGAGCTGCGGACGCCGGTGCTGGAGCGAACGTTTGACGGTGGGCCGTTTACCAGGCTGTTGGGGCGGAGCGTAAAACACACCATCGAACCGGAAGCACACTACCGCTATGTGACCGGTGTGGACAGCTTTGCGAACACGCTGCGGTTCGACGCGGAAGACGTTCTGTCGAACACGAATGAAGTGGAGTACGGGGTAACACAGCGGCTGTTTCTACGTCCGTCGCGGATACGGCCGTGCGAACAGGGCGAATTGCCGGCAGACGACACTGCCGCACCGGAAGACGGTCCCGCAGGTATTGGGCCCGCAGGCGGACGTAACGCCGCGGTGACTCCGGGCACGACAATCACCGCCGTAGGCATCACCGCAAGCGCCCGGCAGGTGGGCGAGGACGACGAGGCACCAACCTGCGGCGGCACGCGGGAAAGCCTGCGGTGGCGGATCGTGCAGCGCTTTTATGGCAACGACACCTTTGGCAAAAATGTGCTGGTGAACAACCGCCGCAACGTGCTGCAGACGACGCTGGATCTGAGCGGCGTGGCATTCCTGACGGCACCGCGAAGTTTCTCGCCCATTGTGAGCGAGATGCGGCTGAGTGCCACCAGCCATCTGGACGTGGAATGGGACATGAACTACGACACGCAACTGGACAAGTTCACCCAGAGCAATGTGTTTTTCAACTATCACACCAAGGAATATTTTGGCGGGTTGAGCTATGCGCGGCTGAATGCGCCGGGACGATTTCAGCGGCTGGACACGACCACGGCAAATGGAAACACGAATTCGCTGCTGAGCGACTTCAGCCAGTTGCGGCTCCTGATGGGCTATGGCACGCCGACGAAGGAAGGATTTTCCATCGCGACCAACGTGGGCCTGGACCTGACGGTGCCTCAGCCGCAGTATGGCGCGCTGCAGATGGCCTACAACTGGAACTGCTGTGGGTTAAGCGGGGAATACCGCAAGTTCGAGCTGGGCAGCGTGCGGAACGAGAATGCGTACCGGTTCAATTTCACGCTGGCAAACATCGGCAGCGCGGGAAATCTGCGGCGGGCGGAGCGGCTGTTTTAAGTATTCCCCATACCCTGTATCGCAGAAGAGCGCAAACAAAAGGAGAGACGCAAGCGGCTCTCCTTTCTACATTCAACCCGAACGGCAGGGTCAAACCGTCATCAGTTCCTTTTCCTTGTGCTTGAACATGTCTTCAAGTGTCTTGATTTCGGCGTCTGTCATCTGCTGTGTTTCTTCGGTCCCGCGCTTTTCGTCATCGGCGGAGATGAGCTTGTCCTTGGCGGCTTTCTTGATGCTGTCGTTGCCATCGCGGCGAATGTTGCGGATGCTGGTCTTGTGGTCTTCAAGTACGCCGGCAAGCTGCTTGACGGCATCTTTGCGTCGCTCTTCGGTCATGGGCGGAATGGGCACGCGGATCACCTTGCCGTCGTGCATGGGGTTGAAACCCTGGCCGCTGGTGCGGATCGTCTTTTCGATCAGGCCGACGGTGCCGATGTCGAACGGCTGCACAAGGATGAGTTGCGCTTCAGGTGCGGTAACCTGGGCGAGCTGGTTGATGGGCATCTCGGAGCCGTAATACTCCACCCGAATGTTGTCGAGCATGTGGACGTTGGCGCGGCCCGTGCGTGCGGCCAAAAGGCTCTCGCGAAAGTCGCCGACGGATTTTTTCATGCGCGCTTCCAGGGTGCCCTGCAACTCTTTCAGTGCCGGGATGTTTGCCATTTGCGATGCCATTTCGATTGCTCCCATGTGCGTTTGCGCAACAGGTTGATTCTAGCGGAAAGGGGTGGCGCGCAACGTTGCCGCACCCGTGCCACGCCGTGGCACGTCGGCCAAACGCCTCATCGGGCCGGCAGATGCTGTCACACGGATGATCGAACGCCTTCCTCAAGAGGGTGCCGATCTTTCAAGCGGCTATGGCGTGTTCTATGGCCGTGTTTCTTCTCGAACGCCTTCCACGCCCAGTCCCGATTGGGGCATCAGGACGAACTCGCAGGTGGCCTGGCCGGCAGAGCAGCTGAGCACGCCATCGCGGAGCAGCTTCGCGTGGGAAGCGGGGGGTACGCCGCCGCTTACCTTCAGCTTGTTGACCTCTGCCGTCATCGATTTAACGGCAGGGCTGCCACTCACCATGTCGCTGTCCACAATGCCTGCCGCGCCAACCTGCACGCGGAAGGTTCCCCAGCCTTTCGCGTCTGGCAGGCGTGGCACTTTGAACGTACGCTGCGTTTGCAGTTGCTGGCCGGCGTTGGAAACATGGCTATGGGCACCGGCCTTGCGCAGGCGGTCGGCGTTTTGCTGCACCTCTGCATAGTCCGGCTTGTTGGCAGCGGCGCCGGACGTGGCCAGAGCCAATTCATCGGTGGTTAGCGCGTCGTCCGGGTGGTGCATCGCCTCCTGGATCAGGGCAAGATGGTCGCCGATGGTGATGCTCGCTCCGCCAAACCAGGCTGCCCGCTGGTACGGTTCCGCAGCTTCGGGCTTGCCTTCTTTCAGCAGGATGTAGGCCAGCGTGTCGTAGGCCGCAACAAGGTTCAGGCTCGCGTTGAACGCTGCGCTGTTTGCCTCGGCAACCGAGATCGCTGCGGTCTCCGCTTCGCGCAGATCGATGGCCTGCCGAGCCTTCTTTTCAGCAAGGTCAAGGTCGTTGCCGGTCTCCGCCAGAACATAGCTGTTGTTGTTCAGCAAAAACGCATCGTTCGATTCGTCCATGGCGGCCTTCGCAACTGCGGCGGCTTCCGTTTCACGATGGGCGGCGTGCAGGGCGCTGGCATACGCGGTCAGCAGTTGCCGGTCGTCCCCGTGGCTGGCCGTGGCGCGCTGCAGGGTACCAACGGCACCGTCGTCGTCGCCGGCCAACTGCTGATAGCTCGCGAGGGCAAGGCTGACGCGAACACCGTCGCGGGCCTCGTAGGATTGCAGCAGTGTCACGGCCTCGGTGTACTTCTTCTGGCCGCCGTAAACGCTGGCGAACAGAATGGGAATGTTAGCGTCGTCGTCCGGGTGGTTGGCAAGTTCTTTCTTGAAGTCGGTCACAGCCTCATCGAAATGGTTTTCGCGCGCGGCGAGGTAACCCAGCATGCTGTACGTGTACGGCGTGTCAGGCGCTTTCTTCTCCAGCTCAAGCAGTGTGGCTTTTTCGCCGGCGATGTCGTTCTGCTTCATCTGCTGCTGGGCGCGGGCCATCAGCTGCGTTGCGCTGGCGGCTGGGCTGTCGCCGGTCGAGTCCGCCGGCAACACCGGCTTCTTATCTGCCACGGCGGCGGTACCCACCTTATTCTCCGGGGCGATGAGCTGGATGTAGTTTTCCCCGCTCTGCATCCCGATTGCCTTGGTATAGGCCGTATAGTCTTTCCAGTCGGCCTTGGGAACCTTTTTCTGCAGAATCACGGTCTTGCGCGTTACGGTGAGCAGGCCGCCCGAAAAAACATAGCTCTGGTCATACGTGGCGTAGGTGCGCGCAATGTGGACGGCGCTTGGCAGGTCTGCGCGGTAGTCGGAAGGAAGGGTAATGCGTGTGACCGCTTCAAGCGTGCGAGGTGTGCCCTGGTCGATGTCCTGATCGGGCTGCTTGTCGTCGGCAATCGTCGTCACTTCCAGCACGGGAAACAGCGGCAGAATGCGGCGGTTGCTCCAATCGCTGTAGTCGGGCCGGCGATAGTCCCAGGTAAGGCTGGCCGGACCGTCTTCAGGGGATGGCCGCAGGCTGGCGTGGCTCACCGTTCCGCTAAAACCCAGGCCGTTCGAAAGATACTGTGCCACGGAATCCCACTGCGCGGGTGCCGCGGTGCGTTGTAATTGGCGAACTACCACCTCCGCGTCGGAGCGGACCGAGAGCGCCATCTGGCCGGTCAGCAACCCGGCGCTGTCCAGGGTGGCGGCGGCACTAAACATCTCGTGAAACGGGAAGGGCGGCTCGGCGGGCGTCGACACCAGGCTGGCCGGTTGCTGCTGCGGCACCATCAGCGCCTGCTGGCCGCGAATTTGCGGAATCAGTACGCGATAGGGCTCGGCACCGGGAGTTGAATCGAGCCATATGCGCGTCGGCGTGCCCCCCTTGTCCGGCAGCATCACCGTGGTAATCACGTGATTGAACAGCGCAGGCGAAGGCAGGTCGGGCACCGGCGTTATTCCCACACCGATGAGCGCGGGCGCGGTGGTAAACCCTTTTGCACGAAGCAGCGCCTCCAGCAGCGTGTCCTTGTCCTTGCAGTCGCCGTACTGATTGCTCAGTGTCTCCGCAGCCGGGTGCGGCTGGTAGCGGCCCACGCCAAGGTCGATGCCGACATAGCGTGTTTTGGCTGAAACAAAGTCGTACAGCGCCTGTACCTGCCGGTCAGGAGCGGTAAGGCCTGCGGTAAGGTCGTTTGCCTTTGCGCGCAGCGCATCGGTCGGCTGTGCGCGCTCTTCCGCAAGCGCGCGATACCAGTTGCCGACCTCCGCCCAGTTGTGGAAGGTCGTCCAGGCCACAGACGGCAGCAGCTTGCCGTCGTCGTCCGTGTCCTGATCTTTCACCGGGTCCGGCTTGCCGTCGGGCAGGGTAGCGGAGGTCAGCTTGAGCTGGTCGGTGTGCCAGCGGTAGGTCCTGGTCGCCGCGGTCTGTTCCATGGTGGGTTTGTGGCGCGGACTCCACACCTGCACGTCTTTCGTCGTGGGTATCTGCAGGGTGAACGTTTCTGACAGCACAACGCCAAGGGTGGAAAGAAAGTGTTCGGCGCCCCAGAACTGTTCTGGTGCTTCCGCAACGCGCAGCACCGTTCTCATGTCGTACTCGAGTGTGTCGCCGGCAGCAAGAGAGCGGACCGGCAACTGCCTCTGCTTCAAGTCGCTGTACAGCGGGGCTTCGCGCGTCACAGGTGCGGCAAGCTCCACGCTGTCGGACGAAGGGGTCGCCACGACGGTGCCGTCGGGCTTATGCACAACGACGTGCTCAATGGTGCCGTCGCCGTTTGCCGAATTGTAAAAAAGGGAAAGCACGCTGCTCTGCTGAGCCGCGCCCTCCGAATGCAGGCGGATCACCACATGCCGTGCGGTGTCGCCGGTGCCATCCGCGTTCATGCGGATCACCGTGTCGTAATGTTCCACCACCGAAGGCTCGCCGGCATACGGATCGGTAGCAGCAGTTCGGGCGCTGGAAGCGGGAGCCGGTTTGCCCTGCGCCGCCACTGAAGCCGCGCCCATGCCGAGCAGCAACACAAGTGCTTGCGAAGAAGAGTTCATGATTGCCAGCGATTTTACAGCGCCCGGGCGGCAGCACGCTGTCGCGAATCAGGCCAGGCCGGTGGACTGCGCCTGCTCGTGGGCGTGATAGCTGCTGCGGACGAGCGGACCGCTCTCAACATGGCGAAACCCCATGCGAAGTGCCTCTTCCTTCAAAAATGCGAACTCCTGTGGAGTGTAGTAGCGCTTCATGGGCAGGTGATCTTTGCTGGGCCGCAGGTATTGGCCAATCGTCAGAATATCCACGCGAATGGCCGCAAGGTCGCGGAAGACATCAAGCAACTCGTGGGTTTCCTCACCAAGGCCGACAATAATGCCGGTTTTGGTGACCTGCTTCGGGTTCAGCTCTTTTGCGAGACGCAGAAAACCGAGGGACCGCTCGTAGCGCCCTCCGGATTTGGCAACGCGGTAAAGACGCGGCACGGTCTCAATATTATGGTTCAGGATTTCGGGTGCAGCGGCAACGACCATGCGGATAGCGTCTTCCGTACCCTGGAAGTCCGGGGTAAGCACCTCCACCTGGCAACCGGGCGCCTGACGCCGGATTTCACGAATAACTTGAACAAACGCGGCACCGGCACCCAGGTTGTCGTCGTCGCGGTTGACGCTGGTAACAACCGCATGACGCAGGCCGAGCGACGCAACGGCATAGGCGACGCGTCGGGGCTCGTCGTGGTCGATGGGTTCAGGCTTGCCGCTGGGCACGGCGCAAAACCCGCAGCGGCGGGTGCAACTATTGCCCAGCATCATGAACGTGGCGGTTTTGTGATTCCAGCATTCACCGATATTGGGGCAGTGGGCGCTCTCGCACACGGTGTGCAGGCCCAGTTCACGCGTGAGCTTCTTCAGGGCGTGAAACGTTTCGCCCATGGGTGCTCTGGCCTTGAGCCACTCCGGCCTGGGCTCACGTTTTTTGGGCGTGAGGTCGATTTGTATAAGGTTGGCGGCCGGGCTGGAAACGGGGCTCACTCTTCCATTCTAGCGTGGCGACGGACTATGCCCGCAGCTCAACCAGCGTCGCGCCCTGTCCGCCTTCGTTGTACGCCGGTTCCGTCACGCTGACGACGTGGGGGTGGCGCTTCAGGTAGTCGCGCAACGTGCGGCGCAGCACGCCCATGCCGGTGCCGTGCACAATGCGGATGTTGGTGCGCCCGGCAAGGAAGGCCTGGTCCAAAAAGCGCTCCACCTCGTCGCGGGCCTCGTCGGCGGTGCGGCCGATCACGTTGATTTCACCTGGTATCGAATCAGGTTCGCGCGCCTGCACGTTGACCCCGCGGTTGCGTGCTGCCTGAATGGGCGAGAGTGCCGGGGCAGTTTTCACAACCTGGGCGATATCGTCTTTGGGGACACGCATCTTGAGCGAGCCCATGGAAACTTCAAAGGTTCTGGGATCGATCTGGCGCTCGACCTTTGCTTCGCGGCCAAGGCTCTTCAGCCGGACCGTATCGCCTGCCGACACCTCGCGGACGACATGAGGCTGCGCTGCGGCGTCGTTCTTGTCGGCGCCGCTCACATGGGCGACAACGACGGAGTTGAAGCTCTCCGAGAACTCCCGCTTAAGGCGGGCGACGCGGCGGTCGGCGTCGGCCTTCATCTTCTGCGCGGCACCCTTGTCGTCGATGCTCTTAACCGACTCGCGCATCTGGTATTCGAAATCCTTCATCAGCGAAGCGAGTTTCACTTCCAACTCGCGGGCGCGCTGGCGCTGCTCAAGTTTGCCTTCCGTTTCAAGCCGGCGTTTTTCGCGTTCAACCTCCTGCTCGCGGACACGGATCTGCGCCCGCTCTGAGGTCACGGCAGTCAACTGTGTGTGCAGCTCGTCAAGGAAGCGGGCGATGTCCGCCGATTGGGTGGTCACAGAGCCGCGAGCGGAGCGGATCATGGCCGGGTCAAGGCCAAGCCGTTCCGCGATATTGATGCCGCTCGAAGCGCCGGGTACGCCAAGGCGTAGCTCATAGGTCGGCGCCAGGGTCTTTTCGTCGAAGCCCACCGCAGCGTTCACCACACCGTCGTGCTTGGCGGCATAGATCTTGAGCGATGTAAGGTGGGTGGTAATCAGGCTCCATGCACCCATCTGCAAAAAACGCTCGCTGATTGCAACGGCAAGCGCCGCGCCTTCTTCAGGGTCGGTCGCAGCGCCAAGTTCGTCGAGCAGAACGAGCGAACGTGTATCCGCCTCGCGCGCAATACGGTTGACGTTGGTAATGTGCGCGGAGAACGTGGAAAGGTTCCGCTCAATAGATTGGGCATCGCCAATGTCGGCGTACACCGCAGAGAAAACAGGCAGGCGGGCCGCTTCCGCCGGTACCGGCAGGCCGGCCTGGGCCATCAGCGCAAGCAGTCCAACCGTCTTGAGCGCAACGGTTTTGCCGCCGGTGTTCGGGCCGCTGATGATCAGCTGTTTTGCAATGCCGGGCAGCGCAATGGTAAGCGGCACGATGCCGGTGTCGTTTGCCGCTTCGCGCTCGCGGGCGGTGCGGGCAGCGGCGCGTCTTTCGTCACGCAGGCGCAGTTCCAGCAGCGGGTGACGTGCAGCCTCCAGGCTCAGTGCAAGCTCGTCCGCTCCATCGGCTGTGCGGTGCGGTTTGCCATCGGTAAAAACGGGCCGCACGCAGCGCAGATCGCGGGCGAACTTGGCGCAGGCAAGATGCAACTCGATCTCCGCCAGAACGTCGGTCGAGCGGGAGATGGAGCCAGCCTGTTCGCCGATGGACTGTGTCATGGCCACAAGAATGCGATGAACTTCGGCCTGCTCTTCATCCAGCAGGCGGACGAGCTCGTTGTTCTGCTCGATAGTCTCCATCGGTTCGACGAAAACAGTCTGGCCGCTGCCGGAGGAGCCATGGATAACGCCGGGGACGCGCTTGCGAAACTCCGCTTTGACAGGGATCACGAAGCGTTCACCGCGAACGGTGATTAGCTCATCCTGCGCACCGCCACTATCGCTCAACGCGCGTAACTGGCGGCGCAAACCCTCTTCGATGGCTTTATGCTGACGTTCGGCGGCGCGGCGAATACGGGCAAGTTCTGGCGAAGCTTCATCGGCAAGCGAGCCGTCGGGGTCGATCTTGCCGCTGACAAGCTGCAGCAGTTTGTAGAAATTAGTCGCGGCGATCGGCGCACTCAGCATGGTCACGGCGGGCCAGCGATCGGCAAGCCATTCGGGCGGCTCGACGACCAGGGTGCGCCAGTCCGCAATGTGCTCGGCGAGTTCGGCAATGCGGCGTATCTCAAGCGGTTCCAGCGCGGCGTTCGGAATGCGTGCGCGGTCCAGCAGGGTATCTGCGTCGAACAGGCCGCCAAACCCAAAGTCACCGCCCCCAATAAGGTAGCGGCCCATCTCTTCGGTGAGTGTTTGCGCGTGCTCAATGGTGCGCAGGTCGCGGCTTGGGACCAGGGCAAGAACGCGGGACTTGCCAAGCGCACTTTGGGTGCGGCCTGAAAGTGTGTCGCGAAGACGCTGCCACTCAAGCGCGGCGCTGCTTGTTTCCCGCAGCGAAGCGGGTTCATTCATCTGTTCAAAAATCGGCACATTTCATTAGACGCCATGCGCGACCCCGGCGATGCGCCGGCGGGCCGGCAGCGGCATGCAACAAAAACGAGAAGGGCGGCCCGTGGGCCGCCTTCGCCTTGCTGCAACCTCAGCGGTACCCGCCCGACACTGTAATCGTCTCCGCGGTGATCAGGGCAGAATCGTCCGATGCCAAAAACACTGCCACCGTACCGATGTCCTTCGGCACGCCGATGCGGCCCAGCGGAATCTGGCTTTTCATCTGCTCAAAAAACGGCGCGAAGTCAGCGGCACCCTCGGTCGTCACCGGCCCAGGATTAAGGCTGTTGACGCGAATACCCCTAGGCCCGAGTTCCTTACCGAGACCGATAGACAGTCCGTCAACCGCTCCCTTTGTTGCGGAGTAGACCGTCATGCCGGCGGACGGGTTCCGACCTACCGCCGAACCGATGTTGATGATCGACCCACCGGTTGCCGGAAAATGCTTGACCGCTTCCTGCGTGGTGAGCAGCAGGCCCATCACGTTCAGATTAAATTGGCGATGGAACTCTTCGGGTGTAATTTCACCGACAGGCGTCATACCGTACACGCCGGCATTGTTCACCAGCACGTCGATTTTGCCGCCAAACGCCTGGACAGCCGCGTCGATCAACTTTGTAATTTCTTCCGGCTTTGAAACATCTGCACCGACGGCAACAGCCTTGCCGCCGGCCTTGGTGATCTTGTCGACCACAACGTCCGCGCCCTGCTTGGACGAAGCATAATTCACAACGACCGAAGCCCCGGCAAGCGCCAGTTCCTCTGCAATCGATGCGCCAATACCCTTCGATGCACCCGTTACAACCGCTACCTTGCCATCCAGCTTACCCATACTGCTCCCTTTGTACGATCGAGATCCGTGCGATTCGATATTTCGACAATCGTAAAAGAGATGTATGCAATCGTTAGGGCGATTCAGAAGACTTGCCACTGCTTTCAGCTATCCACGCAGTTCATCCTGCAATGGACTTGAGCGCGCCGATATAGTTCTTCCACATCTTTTTCTGCAGGGAGGCTTGCAGAAATCTGCCGTCTTTGGCGGTCTCTATCAGGCCGGCGGTTTCAAGCTCGCGCAGGTGGTGCGACAGCGTAGCGGCGCTGATCGACGTGCACTGGCGCAGGTCGTTGCATGTGGCGGTGTTCTGCGCAATTGTGCGCAGCATCGCCATGCGGCGCGGATCGGCAATGGCGCGGCTGATAAGCAGCACCTGCTTATCAGACAGGGTATCGCGAGATCCGGGTTCGTCTTTGGCCACGACCGGGTTGGCCTTTGCCGCGACACCTTCCATGCTGGTCCTGGGTGCCCGTCTGTCTTTTGGTTTCTTGCCCATCGCGCTCCCATTCATGCCGCATCGCTACCACATAGCGGCTGCTCTATTGTAGGAGCTTTGCCTCATCGGCCTCGCCATGCCTGCGCGTGCAGCCGCGGCAAGGGGATTAACTACCGGAACACGCTGTGGTAAATCAGCCACAGTCTTGCAATGTTCACACAGGCGTACTCTGAGGGAGTTCGAGCGCAAGCCCGCAGTAAAGGGCGGAACAGGCGAACCGTAACGGCGTTGGCAGGGCAGGCACATACCGAATGGACGCTGCAGGAATCTCTGCACTTCGATGGCATCGGCCTGCATTCGGGAGCGCCGGTGCGCATGCGTTTGATTCCGGCGGCGGCAGGCTCGGGTATTGTTTTCCGGCGCACAGATCTTGATAACTTCGAAATTCCCGCAAATGGCCGCAATGTAGCACGTGTGAGCTACGCCACCAGCCTGATGCGGCAGGGCGTGCTCATCTCGACGACGGAGCACCTGCTCAGTGCGCTGATCGGGCATGGCGTGGACAACGTGATCGTTGAGCTCGACAACCTGGAGGTGCCCATCCTGGATGGATCGGCACTGCCATACGCTGAGGCGTTTCTCCGCACAGGGCTAAAGCCGCAGCGGCGGCGGCGGGAATATTTGCGCATTCTTAAGCCGGTGGAAGTGACGGAAAACAGCAAGGATGGCGTAAAGTTCATCGGTGTTTACCCCGGCGCGGGCTACCAAATCGACTATCGGATCGACTTCCCGGTGCCGA
The DNA here is from genome assembly GCA_964244665.1 of uncultured Terriglobus sp. GTDB lineage: Bacteria > Acidobacteriota > Terriglobia > Terriglobales > Acidobacteriaceae > Terriglobus. The sequence continues at coordinate 95,330 of CAXTJO010000001.1, read as the reverse complement.
TTGGCTCGTCGCGGTTTTTAGGCGATCTGGACACCGGCGCCTATGCAGACCTGATTGCACCGGCGCGGACGTTCGGTTTCCGCGAGGATGAGCCCATGTTGCGAAACATGGGCTTGATCCGGGGCGCGAGCGATGCGTGCGCCATTTTGATTGGCGGGGGTGCGGTGCAGAATGGGCCGTTGCGGTTCCACGATGAGTTTGTGCGGCACAAGGTGCTGGACCTGATCGGCGACCTGGCACTCGCGGGCCGCCGTCTGCAGGGGCGTGTGGTGGCCGAGCGGGCCGGCCATGCGATGCACACAGCGCTGGTAAGCCGGCTTATGAAGGACCGGTCTGCGTGGGAACTGGCGCATGTGTGGGAAGACGATGCCGCGGAAACGTCTTCGCTGCCGCACGTTGATTTTGCACGTGCAGCGCACGCTTAGGGACTGTGCGGGTGTAATGGAGCGGGCGTTTACTGAGCGAATCGCACTTGCCATTGGTTCCAATCTGGCCGGGCAGGCGGGGTCGCGTGAGGCGAACCTTGCAGCGGCAACAGGCGCGCTTGCCCGGTTGGGAGAGGTGCGGGCGGTCTCGCGCTGGATCGATACGGCGCCGGCAGGTGTGGTGGAGCAGCCTCGTTTTTTGAATGGGGCTGTGGTGCTGGATACGACCCTGCCCCCGCTGGCGTTGCTGGATGGGCTGCTTAGTCTGGAGCATCTGCTCGGACGCGACCGCTCGTACAACATTGCGAAGGGTCCGCGCTCTATCGATCTGGATCTGCTGCTGTACGGCGAGGTGGTGCTGGCCACAGACCGCCTCACCGTTCCCCACCCGGAGATGCACCACCGCGCGTTTGTGCTGGAGCCGCTGGCGGAGATTGCCCCGGAGATGCGGCACCCCGTTCTGGGCCGAACGGTGCGGGAACTGCTGGACGGTTTGCGGCCCGGCGCTGCCTAGGCGCAAATGTGGGCCAGCAGCGCGGCCAGCAGCGCCGTGCGCGGTAGCAGCTGTTCAAGCAGGACGGACTCGTGCGCGGCGTGTGCACCTTCGCCCACCGCTCCCATGCCGTCAAGTGTGGGCGTACCGAGCGCCGCGGTAAAGTTGCCGTCGGAGCCGCCGCCCGTGCTCGCCTCGCGCAGGGGGATGCCGAGCTCCGCGGCCAGAGTCTGCGACGTGGCAAACAGGCCGGCGATGGCAGGAGTGCGCTCCATGGGTGGGCGATTGATGCCGCCGGTGATGATCAGAGTGCAGGCGGGATCGTCGCAGCAGAGGGCGTGCATCGCAGCGTCGACGCTGTCGGCATCTGCGGCGGCCGCAATCCGCACATCGACCTCGACCCATGCCTCCGCGGCAATCACGTTGGAGCGCGTCCCACCGCCAATTACGCCGGGGTTCACGGTGATGCCGCTGGAAAGATCGGTGAGAGCAGCGATCTTCGGCAAAATGCGTGCCAGTTCGAGAATGGCGGAGTGTCCTTGCAGAAAATCCACACCGCTGTGGGCCGCAACGCCGGTAACCTGCACGCGGTACTGACCTACTCCCTTGCGTGCGGTTTTATACGCCGCGTCGTCAGCCGAGCCGGGCAGCCCCTGCGCGGGCTCCAGCACCAGAACCATCTCCGCCAGCCGGCCAAGGCGCTCGGTGTGCGGGCGAGAAACGGGGCTGCCAACCTCCTCGTCCGGATTGAGCAGCAGCACCACGGGGCGTTGCAGCGGTGTGGCGGCTTGCACTGCGGCAATGGCTTCCAGCGCCATCACGACCCCGGCTTTCATGTCCAGCACGCCAGGACCCCACAGGCGAATGCGACCATGGGCGTCCGGCTGCTGCCGCCAGGGCATCGCCGCAAGCGTGCCTAACGGCCAGACTGTATCCAGATGTGCTAACAGCAGCACCGGCTTTGATGCATCCGTCGACTCCGGACCGAACCAGAGTTCCACCACGTCGCCAAACTTTGCCTGCGAATGTCGAACGATGCGCCCGCCGGCAGCCTGCGCCCACTCCGCGCACACATTCATGGCGGCGTTCACGCCGGCGGGCGATTCACTCGGCGACTCAAGCTCGACCAACTGTTGCAGACGGGTCAACAGTCGCGCCCGGTCTATCCCTTGCCATACCTGCATCGCTTCAGGGTACAGCGCGTGCGGCCGTTGACCGCCATCGCCGCACGATGTCTGCGGCTACACTGCAGCCATGAAGATTTCGGCACGGAACCAGTTGCGCGGTGTGGTGGAGGCAGTCGAGTTGGGTGTGGTGACAGCCAAGGTCGGCGTGCGCGTAGGCGACAACCTAATTGAAAGCGTGATCACCCGCCAAAGCGTGGAAGAGATGGGCATCAAGGTTGGTGACACCATAACTGCCATCATCAAGTCCACGGAAGTTCTGCTGATGACGGAATAACCCATTGACGAACTGAACAGCCGCTAACCTCCCGCGGCTGTTCAGTTTGTATCTCGCCTTGAATTACTTCTTGACGGGAGCGATGGCGTCTTTCGCAGCTTTGGCGATGCGGAACTTGACCACTGTCTTGGCCTTGATCTTGATCGCCTCACCGGTTTGTGGATTGCGGCCCACACGCGCCTTGCGCTCTGCCTTTACCAGCTTGCCGATACCTGGAATGGTGAACTCGCCATTCTTCTTGGTCTCTTTCATCGCGGTTGCCGCCATGACTTCGAAAATTTCGCCGACCTTCTTGGTGGGCAGCTCGGTCGCCTCGGCGAGCGTGCGGATCAGTGCGGTTTTTGTCAGTCCCTTTGCCATATGTTGCTCCTTCTGTCCCCTTGCGGGGCGATCCATCGAACAGCGCTGCCATTGCACGGGGGACTGCGGACCGCCAGTGTGAATGCGCCCGCCGGTGCGTCCGGCGCTGCCGGAGATGGCCGGCACGCGCATCGTTGTCTGTCGGGAACCCCAGTGTTCATGCGGCTTTTCCGCTCGTTCCGGGTACCACCTTCAACGTTTTCCGCCTGCATGTCAATCGGTTTTCACTGGTTTTCTTGGGTTATTTTAGGTTTTCGGGAAGATTTCTGTGGAAGAGTACCGTTCCGGGTTCCAAATCGCTGCTCCGGCCTGCTAAAACAGCGATTTACGCCGGGGCACCACGGCCAGCAACGGTGCGTTCAGCAGTTGCACCATGGGCGCTACGGCCTCGAAGCGACTCGCAATTTCGCGCACAAACGTAGGCCGGAGCGCTGCTTCGGCGGGCAGCCGCACACTTAGCGCCCACTGACGCGCAAGCAGCACATCCGCCGCCGGGTCGTCCGGCGCAAAGCCTTTGGGCATGCGCGTCAGCGGATGGTTGTCGAGATCGGGCAGCAGCTTGCGCAACCTTTTACTGTTCAACACCGTGCGGAACTCTGCGTGGTGCTGCTGCAGGTGCCGTCGCAACAGCAGCAACTGCTGCGGCGTGGGCTGGTACACACCTGCGGCGATCAGCACGCCGTCCGCACCGGCCTGTGCATAATAGCCACCGCCGCTGGTGCGTTCCTGCGTCGTGGTAGACCACCATGCGGCCACGTTGGTCTTGTACGGCTGCTTGTTTTTCGAGAAGCGGATATCGCGGTAGATGCGCAGGGCTGCTTTGCGCGGCGGCTTAACGAAGTCCGGTGCAAAACGAGCGAACGCGGTGTTGATCGCGTCGATCACCTCAAGCCATGGTGCCTGGACCTCGACTTCAAACACGGGCTTGCGCTCGCTGAACCAGTCGCGTTCGTTGTTACGCTTCAGCTGGGTAAGAAAGCTCAGGGCGGCGGGAGACAAGTGCGGTGAAGCGGCAACCATGCGTGTGGGATGCGGTGCACGGGCCGGGGATGCAGCGGAGGCCCGGGATCAGTGCTCCACACGGGCAAGCAGGCAGCGGAACGTTGCACCCACGCAGTAGCTGCCGTCCGCCTGCAGAAACGGTGCGAGCGCCGCGGCATGGGCCTCGTCCACCGTACGCGCCGACGTGTGGTCGATCGCCCGGCGCGCGACGCCCGAAGATGCGAGGCCACGCAACGCCGTCGGCAGGTCAGGGTAGTGCCACGGACAGTCGACGTCGAACAGTTCCGCGTCGTGTAGACCCGCTTCGGCGGCCAGCTTGTGCAGAGCGGCCAAGCTTGACAGCGCGAATGGGCCGGGAGCGCCGGGCGGCGGGGCTGGCAATACGGACCGCAGCGCGCCGACAAGGCTGGCCGCCGGCATACCTTCCGGCTCGCCCCAGGTCATCACGAGTACATGGCCGCCGCAGCGGGTAACGCGCTCGGCTTCCCGCAGCGCACGGACCGGAGAAGCGGCATATTGAAAGCTGTTGAAGCCGGTCACAAGGTCGAAGTTGTTATCGCGAAAAGGTAATGATTCCAGAGCGCCGTGCACGAACGAGCCGCTGGGTGTTCGCTTGCGCGCAATCTCGAGCAATGCTTCCGCAGCGTCGATTCCCGTGGCATGGGCGCCCCGCGAGGCGGCAATGTGGGCGGCCATCCCAGCGCCGCAGCCCGCGTCCAGGTATGCCATGCCAGGGCCCAGCCTCGACCGCTCGAACGCGGCAAGGTACACAGCCCGGCAGGTGCCCTCTTGGATCTCGGCCCAGTCCCGCGCACCCCGGCTCCATAGCGGCCCTTGCGCCGCGGCACTCGAGACCAGGTGTGGTGCCGCGCGTGTGGCGATAAATGGAGCCATATCGCTGGGGGACGGATTGGGTGGATTCTTTGCGCTCATGGTGGCCTCTACTCTGCCCTGCAGAGCCTCACGATACGCCGGGATCGCTCCGGAGTTCCAGCCGATTAGGTAGAACCCCACAGTTCCTTCGCAATCGCGGCCACGGCGACCAGAGCGCAGGGCGCCACCTGCAATAACGGTCCCCGGCGCGGACCTTCGTTATAAGTGAGTTTGGCGACACCGATGATGCGGTGTCTACCGGTTCAGCGAGGCTTTATCCTCGCCTTCAAGCCACACATGCGCATCGTAAGTTCCGGCAGGCACGTCCGAGATGTGGAACTCTCACTTTGCTGTCGCCATAGACCAGAGCGGCATGTTCAACGCAACGATCACAGCTCGTCCGCGATGCAGCGGTAAAGCGTCAGCCTGAGGCCTGTCGGTCCGCTCCTGCATGTGCTCGAAATCTTTCGCGAGCTGCCGAATTTCGCGGGTCCCTCCCGCATACGGGAGCTTGTCAAACGTCACCAGAATGTTGGTATGGTGAGAGCGGATAGGTACGCGGTTGAAGGCCGGCGTTCATCAACGCTTACCGCGTGGCCGCCGACCTGAAATGGTGGACTCCGAGCCTCGTCCAAAAACTTCGGGGCGAAAGCATCGTTGCAGTAAATAGGTCGCAAACGCTCCGACTTCATCGTCAACAAGGACCATTATTTGTGGGACGATTCTGCTTCCAGGCGAACCCGGGCTCTCCGACGCAGACAAGCTCGCTCCTGTAGTTACTCAGACAAAACGGACTTTCTCACGCCTCTGTTCAGAGATGTCTTGATGAGGAGGGCAAACGCTAAAAGATTTATCGGAAAAAGATGAGTGATTGGTGTTGTTACTCTCTGCAACGCCTAGAATTTGTGAATCTATTTCGTACCTTCTTGTAATATTTTCAACCGCAGACTCTGGTCATTTCTGTACGCCGCTTCTCGTGTCGCAGGAACTGTCTTCTCGCGGTCGCTTGCACGCCATCCCAAACTCCTTCCAGGGTGATTTATGAAACGCGAAACCGGGTTTGTTACCGCGTCAGTGCTTGCTGTCGCGGCGCTCTTCGGAGCGTCCACACTGCAGACGAACTCAGGTTCGGATGGCACCGCGCCTAGGCTGCAGGGGATAGCCAGCGCAGGCAAGCATGAGTCTAAGGTGGAAAAGCCGGAGTCTGGACCTTGCGATGAGCTACAGGGCGTCTTCGTGGACTTTTTCGGCCTTAAACCGAAGCCCAGCTCCGGCAGCGTGGAGTTCAGTGCGGATTCCTGCAATGTAGGTCAAAAAAACATCACGAATGTTGTCGCCCCGAACGGTCTCGAGACGCGAGTCGTGATCGCCTCTCTGCCCGATCCCATCCACACCAACGTTCCTCTGGTGTTCGACCGCGACGCCAGCGCGATCCAGCAGGCTGCCCTCGCAGTCGGCTACAACTACGATTCCTCCTGGCTACCGTGGCAGAACGAGGCTTCCAGCTACGCTCTGCTCACGGACAAGAAAATGTCAGACGCTGAGACCGCCTCGCGCGAGGATCAGCCCGGCGCCTTACTCTTCCGCAAGCGCACCCTGGTCACGAAATCTGCGAACCTGGCTACTGCCAACCTGCCGTACGACGATACTCTCGTGGTACTCGTCGTTGGAGAAACGGCCACCTCGGGCATTCATCGTGGGCAATTTAAGCACGCCATCGAGTGGATCAAGCAGATTAGAAAAATTGCGCCACAGGCACCCGTGCAGATCCTCGGGCCGGCCTTTTCCGGTTCGCTGCCCAGTCTGGATGAGCTGCTTCGCGATCCGGCCATTGCCAACGTTCTGAAGCCGCAGGGTTCGAATGACAAACTCCAAATCTACAGCGGTCAAATCACAAATAAGACGGCAGTGGATTGGTTCCTGGCCTCCCACACTATGGAAAGTGCCGGAGTCCCCGTCCGATTTCACAGCTTTCAGCAGGATGGAGAAGCCGTTATCCGCCTCTACCTGCACTTCCTCGATAACATCGGCGTAGCTGGCTGTCATCTCAGCATCGTCTCAGAGGACGAAACTGCGTACGGCTCCGACAAGCCGTCAGGATTAGCGCTTTCTACGCTTCCTGAAAAACTCCGAGATTGTGCGCCGCCGCCACCTCCTTGCAGCCACTGCGCTCGCGCCGACACGGCAGCGGCAATGCGAAACCCAGCCGAACCGACGCGCTTTTACTACCCGCGGGACATCTCCGCCCTGCGCGCAGCGTATCAGGAGCAGTCTCTCTTCAGCGGCTCAGCTTCAAGGAGCGCTGACAGTTCTCGCCACACCCTGCGCGAAGATCTCGCAGGCGCCAATCGACCCGACCTGACCGACACAATACGCAGCTATGGCAGCAGCCAAACCGCGCTGACTCAAGAGGCGATCCTCCTCCAAATCGTCAGCATGATGCGTGCGCACCGCACACAGTTCATCCTTCTGCTTAGCAGCAACTCTTTGGACCAGATATTCCTCACAAAATTCTTCAGGCTTACCTACCCGGAAGGCCGCGTCGCCATGCTCGGCAATGACTTACTTCTTCGCCGCGATGTTGAGGCAAATGGAATGGACGGGGTTACCACGCTCAGCGCGTGGCCTCTGCTGCCTGATATCGATCACTGGACCCGTAAGCTCCACAGCGGCGGCGATAGCCATCTTCATCTGGCGTTTCCGCAAAATGAAGCACAGGGAAACTTCGTTGCCCTAAGCTTCCTATTGGCCGCATCTCCGGACGGTGACTGCCTTTCGAAACAGGACCATGTCACCTTCCTTCCGCCCAACTGCTCGCACATTGACGTACCGGATTATCGCTATCCCTTCTGGCTAAAACCCAATCCAGACGACCCCTCCGCGCAGGTTCCCGCTACCTGGCTGACGGTACTGGGCAGGGACGGCTTCTGGCCTGTCGCCTCTCTCGACCCAATAAATGCCGGCGCTACGACACAACCTGTAAAAGTTTGGGCAGACTCCGGTCCCTTAAAGCCCCCTGCATCCGCCATCGCCGTCGTGTGGGACTGTATCGCTGGCAACCTGCACATCCTTCGGTGCCGGACGCCCAACACTCATTTTCGCGACCTGCCGCTCAGCATGAACGTAAGCATCTGCCTGGTTCTTTTCTGGGCGTGTTTTCACCTTGTGGTCCACAGCGCGCCCTCTATCACCGTCAAGCCGACGCACCGTACCTCCTTCGTTCGCCTGCGTAGGTTGATCGAGCGTCCGCTCACCAGCAGACTCCGTCCCAACGCCCATATCACTTTGGTGGTCTTGGGCAGCTCTTTCCTTGTCCTGGTCGCTACGCTGCTGAGCTGGGGGTATGGCTGGCTGTCGCCCGGCGGTCCAGTAGCCTATTATCCCTTTTTCTATGCGCTCTTTCCCATCCTCGTTTGGCTACTCGGATTCGGATCCGTTTTTGCCAATTCCTGGGTGGAACATCGCCTGGCCAGGCAAATGTCCGCCGAACTTCCTGAGATCCCAAGGCACCCATCCCGCCTGAAGGCACTCTTCCCGTTTCGGTTTAAAGAGTTACGTAAAACTCTTCAGAGCAGCATCGTTGCCCTTGCCGCATACACGGTGCTCACCTTCGCGTTCACCTGTTTTTTTCTACTCTATCTTGACGATCGCCTCGGGCCCGAGGTTCGTACTCTCACATATCTACGCTCGGTCAATCTCACGACCGGTGTCTCGCCGACCGTTCCCCTGGTCTTTATGGCGCTGGGGCTGTACGGGTGGTGCTGGATAACGATGCACGGCCTCTGCCTTTTCGGTGATGATCGTCCCGTTCTTCCACCGGACTCGTACATGCGCATCGTCTACACAGACCCAATTTCCGGCGAAGATCACAGCGAATCCTACTTCTCTATGCTGGACAGCACTCACGCTGGCAATCGAATTGAGTACCTGTGCGCTCCCTTTAGCTGGAGACTCAGCCGAGTCTTCCTTTCCATTCTGGTTGTGCTGAGTATTGCCGATGCTCTTCTCGTTGGCGGCGTTCCGTTGCGCAGTCTCGGGACCGATCACTATGCGGTGATCGTCTCCGTCTGGCTCGCGCTGCTTATCGGGATTTTGCTCGTCAACGCGTGGCAACTCGTGAGCATCTGGCTTCGCCTCCGCGAGATGCTCGTCTTCCTTGATCGCCTGCCGCTCCGACGCACTCTTCAGGCCATGCGCGGTATTAGTTGGGATTCCATCTGGAAGATCGGTGGCAACATTCTTGACCTTCGCTATCGACTCTTTTACCGGCAGTTCGAAACCCTCAACCATCTCAGGTCTAACCTGAACGAACTGCTCGAGAAACAACAAAACTCCGTTCAGCCCTTCACCCTGCAGATGTCTCGGGCCAGCGAGTGCGTCAAGGAAATCGACCTCTCTCTGCCTCTTCGTCGCACGTTTGCGCGATGGTACTCCAGGTTCTGGGATGACTGGACGGCTCGTGACCTCAGCGATCTGAAAGCCGTGCAGGCGCGAACCGCAATGCTTGCCGCACTCGTGCTCACAAAACTCCTTGTGCCTGCCTGGAGCGCGGAAAAAGAATCGCTCCTTGTTTCATCATCGGCAGCGGGCGGTTCCACCGATGTGGAAGCTGAACACATGCGTGCGCTCATCGAAAAGCTTCCGCCGCACATCCGCGACGCGGAAGAGATCGTCTGCCTTGTTTATCTTGGTTTTATCCAAAACATCCTCGGCCGCATGCGTTCGATCGTCGTCGGCATGATCACGCTCTTCCTTGCAATCGCCTTCGTGGTCCCCAGCTATCCCTTCGACCCGCGGCCACTGCTCACCGGCTCGGTCGTTACCCTTTTCCTGATCGCCGGACTCACAGTATTTTCCGTGTACTCGCAGATGTTCCGCGACACCACGCTCAGCCATCTCACCAACACTAAACCGGGAGAACTCGGCGCAGATTTCTGGTTGAAGTTTGTCGGCTTCGGCATCGGCCCTGTTTTCGGCCTGCTCGCGACCATCTTTCCCCAGCTCGGCAACTTTATTTCTTCGTGGCTGGAGCCCAGCATTTCGTCGATTCGATAACCCAACGCGAAGCGGTTGTGGTGTTCGATCAGTTGTTGTGTTTTGGAAAAGCCAGGCTTGTTGCGGAAACGTTCAATCGGCATTGCAGAGCGGTTTGGGTCACAGTACGCCACATTGCACGCGTAATACAAGTATGTCGTCTTCCTGACCAAATTTCTGCACGGCATTGGCAATGGCGTTAGCACTGGCGCTTGCACTGATCATCTGACTTATGCGATCAAAGCCGAATAGTTCACCGCGAGCGTTTTGCGCCTCAACAACTCCATCGGTCATTAAGGTAAGCACATCACCCTCTTTCAGATGAGACTCAACGATCTCGTAGGAAAGGTCGGGAATGGTTCCCAACGGAAGAGCACCACCCATTTCCAGCTCTTGATTGTTCACGTAAGGTGGCAGATGTCCTGCATTTGCCAGGGTCATCGACCAGTCTGCGTTTATCTTGACGATGAGGCAAGTCGCTGTGGCTAAACCGCGATTACAGAGGCATTGGTTCAGAATGCTCAGGATGCGTGCGGGTGATGGTTCCTCGAATGCCGCCGTATCAATCACGCCCACAATCAAAGCTCCAAGCATCCCGGCGCGCAGCCCCTTGCCGGTCACGTCACCAACGACGATCAACATGCTACCGTCGTGCGGGTGTGGAATGATTTGAAAGAAGTCGCCTCCAACCTCACGCGAGGGGCGAAACTCACTCTCAATGCGCAGCCCCGGGGATTGTGGCACGTTCTGGGGTATGATCACGCGCTGTAGTTCGCTTGCCTGTTCTACCTCCAACTGGTACTGCAGCTTTTCACGCTGAGAGAGTAAAAACCGCCGGGATCCCATAAGTGTTACGAGCAAAAGAGAAAAAATGGTGGAGAGTTGGCCAAGGGTAAGACTGTAACCAAGGATTGCATACTGAACACGCACATGGGCGAGTCGTAACTCATGCTGGTAGTTGGCTGCCACGGCAAGCAAAATAGCTGGCAAAGCGAACCAGCCCTCGGCCCGTTGCCGGCGAATACCTTGAAATTCAACCCCAAAAAGCGCTCCTGCTAATGTCAGCTTCACCCAAAGTAACGACGGCTCCAAATACGATCCCGCAGCGAGCGACACCCATTGGCCATGAAGCGGTGGCCGCAGCAGTAGCGTGCCGAGAGATAGCACACCCACGAGCGTGCAGAGTAATTGCACAAACCGTCTGGGAACGCCAAGATGAAACCATTCGGCGAAAAAGAGTACCCAAAGGCCGATCCGGAGCGGTGCAAGCACGACATCTCTTGTAAGCAGAACGACTGTGGTGCTCAAGAGAGTGGTGTAATTCCCCAGCTGCAAAATCACATTTCCCATCAGTGTCGTGAGAGAGACAAACGCCAGCCAAAGGTACGCACGGTCGCTGCGATCTAACACGTAGTGAGCCGTTGCGACCGTCAATACCAGGAGAAGCACGAGCGTTTCAACAAATCCGCTACCCACCTGATGATTGAGTCCAACCCAATCAAGACTGACTTGATTGCCGATCGTGTCGGCGGAACCAATCATGGGCGGTCCGTGCAGACCTCCGGCATCCGGCCCGCTGAAGCGGCTTGCGCTGTTCATCCACATTCTGATGGCGATGGTGACGGGGCCGTCTTGCACCTCAACAGGCAAACTAAATCCTCGCGGCTGCGAGGGGTAAGCCCACTCATGGTACGGACCGAAATGCCCAAACTGACCAATCTGCTGACCATTTACGAAAACCTGGTAAGCGTCATCGAAGGCGTCTGGCATCTTGATCGCCAGCCTGGCGTCGGTTCCCTGTACACGTAAACGGATGCGATACCACGCATATCCGGAGTAGCTTGGGAACCCTCGCGCGGTCCAGCCCGGGGCGAAGCTGCTGGTACCTAGGTCTGGATTCGGCGGATCGTCTGGAACATGAAAATCAACCGTCTGCCACTGGCTGTCGTCGAAGTTGGACTGTGCCCAACCAACGTTATCGCCCGTGTGAAAACGCCAAGGACCATACAGATCGAGGGCGGACTTTCCGAGCTTCACATCCACCGCACCGTCGGAACTACGAGCAGACTCGCCGATTGCGAAAGTCGAGCGAGTATCTCCAGCTACCATCGCTGCTAAAAAAAGTATTGCTATCCAACGCTGACATCGCAGCATACGAACTCCTGCCCGCCCCAAACAAGGGGCGGGGGATGAGACGCCCGCAACACTTCAAACGATGCGATAGCGACGATACAGCCAAGCGAAGCATACTAGGCTGGTTCCAATGAGATAAACCGAAGGCGGCTCGGGAGTAACATTTGTGTAAGTCAGTGAGACTTCCGGAAAGAGCGCTGGATCGAGACCATCTTCGGTTATAAGGAAGAAAACATTATTGTCAATCAGACCGTCGTCAAAGCTAAGGACATAGTTGGTTGGATTTATCGTTCTAATCGTACTGCTGCTTGAAAACAGGTCTCCGCTTGGGGTCGCGGCGCTTGCGCCTCCGGCCTGCTCTAATGCGTTGTTGGTGCCGAATGACAGAGTGAAGGATGAGATTGCCGAGCCGGTTTCATTCTCTCCGGCAAAGCAGCCTGAATCTGTAACCGGAACGCCATTATTGAGATATCCCTGGCAAGAACCGAACGAAAACGTTGTGGGCATAGTGAGATTGCTGAAATTGGGGTCCTGCACCCTCACAGTTACCGCTCTCGCTAAAGCGGGAGCAGCGACGAGCAAAACAAACACGAAGAGACGATCGATCGCACGCAAAGCAACACCTCGGGAGAGAGAGATAGGAGAAGCTAAAAAACTTATTTGTGGAAACGTGTCGAGATTACATCCAAGCAATGCTCGGGTCAAAGAATTTTTGCGTGGTGCCACCTTTGCTTCCGAAACTCAGGTAGACTTTTCGCCAAGCATGTGGAGTGACGCGGAGAGTAGAAGTCTTGGAACAGAGCACCTCTCCCTGGAGGAGCAGGTTGCGCGACTCCATGCGCTTTTGCAAGCGTCACGTCAGCTTCACGGAACGAACTCAGCGGATCAGGTTCTGTTCCAGACAGCTCGTGTTTTAGTGCGAGAGCTTGAGGTGAAAGGCGCGCTATTCCTCTCTCCGGCGGGTGAGCCGATAGTTTCGTACGGCACGCAGGTGCAAGCGCTCGATCAAAGGTGTACTCGGTTTGAGTTGCGTGGGAAAAATAATGACGTACTCGCCCAACTAGTTGTTGCCACAGAGGACGGCTGCAAACTTTCCCTGTATGAGCACGACTTTATCGACGATCTCGTGCTCCAAGTCGCCGTTGCGCTGGAAAGTGCGATCATGCACGAGCGTGAACTGCTGTGGGTCCGGGTGGCACAAGACCTGGATGCCGCGCGAGACATCCAGCGATCGTTGCTGCCAAAAGCAATCCCGCAGCTTCCCGGTCTGTCCGTTGCAGTACGCTCAGTGACCTGTTACGAAGTGGGCGGAGACTATTTGGACGTGCTTGAACGTTCCGATGGTTCCTTGCTGTTCATGGTCGCGGACGTAGCTGGTAAGGGTTTGGCGTCCGCGGTTGTAGCGATGAGCTTTCGCGCGGCATTTCGATCGTTAGCCGCACAGCCTACACCTCTGGCAGAGGTGATGGAGCGCATCAGTCAGTGGCACTGGGATGAGGGCCAGGAGGCACGGCGACGGTACGTCACCGCCATCCTGGTCCGACTCGACTTCGTGAAGGGCATTATTGAGGTAGTGAATGCCGGCCACAATCCCGGTGCTTTTGCGCGACCGGATGGATCCATCACAATGATTCAGGCTTCCGGTGTTCCACTTGGGATGCTACCTTCTACGCGCTACCAAATAGAGAGCTTCGAATTTCCACCCGGCTCGCGGCTACTGCTGTATACGGATGGCTTAACCGAAGTTTTCTGCGGTGAAGACGAGTTCGGCTGTGAACGCCTGACCGAAACGTTTCGTTCTATGTCTACCAAGGATGCAGAGGAAACCCTCGAGAACATCTGGGATACCTTACACCATTTTTCCTTGGGCGCGCCACAGTCCGATGATATGACCGCGCTTGTCGTCTGCCATCGATGTCCATCGGTAATAGATAGCCTGGTCGCACACACGCTATGAAAGCGATCGAAGTTCGTTTGCCCTCTGAAATCGGTTACGAGAAGGTAGCGATGAGCACCGCGGTCGGTGTGGCACAAATGATGGGCTTTCCCACTGAGCGCATCGAGGATCTAAAAACAGCGCTGGCCGAGGCATGCATCAACGCGATCGAGCATGGTAACCGGATGGACAGTTCGCTGTACATTAGTGTCGAGCTTTCTACCCATGATACCGAGCTGGAAATTAAAGTATTCGATGAGGGCAATGCACCCGTTAAGCAGCCGGTGAGACCGGATATCGACCGCAAGATGCAGGGTGAAGAAGACACGCGCGGAATGGGTATGTTTCTCATCGAGGCCTTGGTGGACCAAGCCGAATGGCATACAGGACCGCCTGGTAAAAACTATCTCCGGCTCGTCTTCAAGCTGGGCAAGAAGGAGGAATAATGCTGCCCGTCAATAAAATTCTTGAGTCTACAACTACCGGCGCATCCGGGGCTGCAGTCACAGTGCTCGCGTTTTCGGGCGATATTTCATCTTTGTCGAAAGGCGGGCTGCTAAATGCTTATCACGGGCTTGACTCTGCCGTTTCAAAGCTTCTCCTGAATTTTAGCCAAGTGGATTACATTAACTCTTCTGGGATAGCAACCGTCATTCAGTTATTGCTGGAAGCTAACAAGGGTAGCCGTGTTGTTGGTATTTTTGGACTGAGCGCGCATTTCACCAAAGTCTTCAAGATGGTAGGTGTAGCGAAATATGCCGAGCTTTCGTCGGATTTAAGGTCGGCTTTGGATAAACTCTGACTTGTAGTTATGGGTGGACTTTAGCGCTAAAAGATCAGAAACATCGTCCCAGATTTCATTGCTGTGTTCCCTGTCCCAAGTAGCCCGCGGAACACTTTGACATCCGTACTCGCCACGCCAAAGGCTGACTCTGAACTTCGGAACCTCCCGCGAAGGGTTAATTGTCCCTCGCATCGCGGCAAAGGTCAGGGAGTGCAGGTACATTCATTTGGATCCTGACTTCGAGCCGGCGTCTGGGAAACGAGAAGACGGTTACCGGTGTCTTCGTTCTGTAGACGCAAAGAAGTTTAAGGGCGGCAAGGGGAGTTTGTCGGAATGAGTCTATGCTGAAGACGCAGCACAAGAAGCATCTGACCCATCCAGAGAAAAGACGAGGAATCTGTGGCAATCAAGAAGGCACCAGCGAAAAGCACGAGTGCTCCGGCGAAGCAGGCCGTTGTGAAACCGACAGCAGACAAAAAATCCGTTCCACTTCAACCCCCCGTGGCAAAGATGACCAAGACGCAAACCGTTAAAGCCATGGCAGAGAAGCTGGACATCGCGCCGAAGCAGATCCAGGCGTTCTTCGATCTGCTTGTAGAGACCGCAACGGAGCAGACCCGTGGAGCGGGCGAATTTACCATTCCGGGCTTGGGAAAGCTCGTCAAAGCGGAACGCAAAGAGCGGATGGGACGCAACCCCCAAACGGGCGAGCAGATTAAAATCGCGGCCAAGACCACGGTGAAGTTCCGCATCGCGAAGGCGGCCACTGAGGCCATCGCACCCTCGAAAGCGTAGTTTCGGATCGGCATGGAGCGCGAAACGCTCCATGCTTTGCGATCGAGATCGTCCATCGTTCCGACAAGTTGCGAAGACTTTCGCGTGCAGATGGGCCTGTGCTGGCCGTTGCGATCTGCCCGAGGCGGTACGCCGCTTCACGGCAGCCATTGCTTCCAAGCAGACACAGGTCTTACAAGTTGATGTGAATGCTTTGATCGCTGCCGGCTACGATCGCCGTGCTGTAGTGGCGCTTGCACTCGCTGCCGGCGCAAAAGCTCTGGTCAACACTGTGGCCCACCTCTCGCGGGTCGAAATCGACGAAAGATCCCAGCCGAAACTCACGTCAGCTAAATGAACATGGCCACGGGGCGATGCCAACCGTCGCTCTGCCCGCAAGCGCGCCAGGTGTATAAACCCGCTGTCGCGATAGTGGCTCATGGCGCTATGGTGGTCCAGATCGGTGCGAGTCCTTCCGTTTCGGCGAGGTCGGCTGGTTTCCTACGCCCTTGCATGTCCCCGCAACCCTTTGCATCGTCCGGGGCCACGCCGGCAAGGCCTTACCTTACCTGTGCTGTTCTGCTGGATCATACAGGCCATCCGCGAGATCATCGCTGAGGTCGGCATTTTTTGCGCCAGGCGCTCCCGCTGTAGGGCCGGCTATTACCATCGGTCGCACGACCCCGGAGATGCTCGACACAGTCCTGCGCCTCGTCCATCTACAGGCAATCGGCCAACCCGCCAATGTCAGTGTGAATGAGATTGTCGTGCGCGACGCCCAGCAGATATAACGCATTCCGCATCTTTCATGCTGCGGCGAAAGACCGGTCCGTTGTGCGCCTTCTGCGGCATGATCGGGCTCCCTTTCGCGAAAATTGCGTGTTCACGTTACCGTTTCCGTGCGCCTCCCGGGCCGATGCCGCGTTCATCGCGTTTGGCCTAGTTCTCGTTGTCGGTATGAAGCCTAGCTGAATGCCGGCATCTTTACACCGTCTCCCCACGCCCGACTGCGTACCTTCATTTATCCCTCTTGGGCCGCGCGGCCCCGCTCTGCTTGCCCGCCCACTGCAAACGAGGGCTGATATGCAGCTCCAAGTATTTGCTTCCCTCTCGCCTCTTACTAGGTTTTATGGGGTCTATATGCCTCGCATTGCCAGACGCGGCTGGATTTACATGCTGCTTTTCTGACCGAAGGCGAGCCGGAAGTCGTACCCCGCATCGTTCAGCCCCGGCGGCCCGCGATACACTATCGCGAGCACACGATGACCTGGACACGCGCATTTGGGAACGGTAGCGGCTGGCTGCTGCAAAAGATCGTCAACGGCCTCGCGCTGTCGAGGATCTCGCCCAACACACTTACCTTTGTTGGCCTCATTATCAACATCGTGGCGGCGTTTTTCTTCGGGTATGCGCGGGGTAGCAACGCCGATCGCATGTTTCTGTACGCTGGTCTCATTCTCATCGGTGCCGGCCTGTTTGACATGGTGGATGGACGTGTCGCCCGCGCCACAAATCAGGTCTCCGTCTTCGGCGCGTTCTTCGATTCGGTGATCGACCGCTACAGCGATGTGGCAATCTTCTTTGGCCTGCTCGTGTATTACGCCCGCGGTAACCGCTTCGCCTATGTCGTTCTTGTCGCGTTCGTTATGACGGCGTCGCTCATGGTCAGCTACACGCGCGCGCGCGCCGAGGCGCTGATCGGCTCGTGCAAGGTCGGCTTCATGGAACGGCCGGAACGCATCGTGCTCGTGATCCTGGGAGCACTCGCAAATCGCTGGGACACCATGGCGCCTGCCCTATGGGTGTTGGCGCTGCTCTCCACAGTCACGGTCATTCACCGCATCCGGTATACGTTTTTAGAAACGGAACGGCGCAAGCTGATGCCGACCCGACCCTGAACTGTGTCTTTCACATCCAGTGGAGAGTGCGCGGTTTAGCCGTCCCATAAGCGTTTGTAGCCCGGCCCGGTATAATCAAGCGTTCCGGCACGCACAACAGATGCGTCGCCACACCCCGCCCGCTTCCCGCAGCGCGCACAGCACCACATTCCTCGGAAAGCAGACACCTATGCTGCACATTACCAAGAAGCTTGAAGAAGAAATCAAGGTGCTGGAGCATGAGCTCACCACCGAACTGCCGGCCGAGATCAAGCGCGCCGTCGCCCTTGGCGACCTAAGTGAAAACGCGGAATATCACTCCGCCAAGCAACGGCAGGAATTCGTGAATGCGCGGCTAGGGCAGCTCAAAAAACGCATGGGCGAGCTTTCGTTGGTCAATCTCGATAACATCCCGCACGGAAAAGTCGGCTTCGGTTCTACCATCGTCGTGCACGACGAGACGAAGGGCGAAGACATTACCTACAAGCTGGTGACGAGCGAAGAAAGCGATGTGACGCAGGGCCTGATCAGCACCACTTCGCCCATCGGTCGCGCGCTGGTGGGCAAAGAGGTGGGCGATGCCGTTACCGTGGTCACGCCAAACGGCAAGCGCGAAATGGAAATTTTAAAGCTGTTCACCATTCACGACGTCGTTAGCTAGGGTGCACTAACACGCACACGAGGCGCATCGGCCTGTGGCGTTCGTACGAATTGATAGCTAAAGGTAACCCTCGTCGTCGAGCAGGTTCGCCGACCGTCGGCCTTAACTCGGCAGGCTTTCCAGCGAGGTTCGAGAAAACCCCGCTGGAGGTGTGACCTCATGACGATGAGCCCGCAATGGACTTTTCAAAAAGGTTCTGGCGTGGCCGGCACGCGTGAGAGAGTGTTGTTGTGAGGGTCATCGCGGCTCTGGTTATAGTGTTGGTGCTGGTTGCGGGTGCTTTTGCCGCGCTTGTGTTGCTTCCGGCTGTGCCCGCACGGGAGACGTTTGTGGAACTGCCGCCGGGAACGCCGGCGCAGACCATGGCGGGCGACTTGGAGCGGGCGGGCGTCATTCGTTCGAAGTACGCGTTTTTGCTGCTGCGGGTGTGGAAGGGTGGCCGGTTGAAGGCAGGGGAGTACCGGTTTGCGGACGCGGCGAGCGCGAAGACGGTGTACGCCCGCATTGCAAGGGGTGACGTGTACACGCGGGCGCTGACGATTCCAGAGGGCTACAACCTGTTCGATGTGGCGAATGCTGTACAGGCGGCGGGGCTGGGTCCGGCTGCAGAGTTTGTGGCGGCGGCGCGGGCACACGCGGAGCTGATTGCCCGATGGTCGCCGGGTGCGACGTCGCTGGAGGGCTACCTTTATCCGGACACGTACCTGTTCGGGCACACGACGACGCCCCTGCAGATACTGCAGGCGATGGTGCGCCGGTTTGGGGTGCAGGCAACAAAGTTGGGGCTGCAGTCGCCGGAGATGTGTGCCGGTGTGTGCCCGCCGGTGTCGTACACCGTGCTGCTGGCGTCGCTGGTGGAGAAAGAGGTGCGGTTCGACGACGAGCGCAGGATGGCCGCAGGGGTTTTTGTAAACCGGTTGAAAAAGGGCATGCCGCTGCAGACCGATCCCACCGTGATCTATGCCGCGCTGATAGCGGGGCGGTGGCGGGGAACGATCTACCGCAGCGACCTGCAGTTTGAGTCGCCGTACAACACGTACCGGCACACGGGGCTGCCGCCGGGGCCTATCTGCTCGCCGGGTGCCGCAGCGCTGCGTGCAGCGCTGCATCCGGCGGTGACGCGCAACCTGTATTTTGTGGCGGATCGCACCGGGCACACGCAGTTTTCAGAGGACCTGAGAGGCCATGCGGCGCAGGTAGCGCAGTACCGGGCGGGTGCCGTCGCAGAGCAGCCTTGATAGCTGAACAGGGCAGACACGCAGCGCTGCCGGAGCCGATGCATAGTGGTGGCGGTGCGGGGCAGGTGGTGTCTGACAAGTCGGCTCTGGCGGCGAAAGGTATTTAGGGCGTCGCCCAGTTGTGTCGTGAGCGGGTTGGGTTAGCGGGCGAGGACGCGGCAACGTACAAGTTGTCCCACAGCGCCCCAAAGCATGGAGCGCAGTCGATTGAGTCTGCCGCGCCGGGCCGGGTTGTTTGTCGTCGAGGTAATGACCGGGGCTCAGCGCGTCGTTCTTTACATCTAGAAGAAAACGCCCGTAAGCCTCGTCGCCTGCGTTGGTGGAGACAAAGGAGGGGGTTAGCCCAAGGTCGCAGCGACGGGGATGCTGGTGGTATTCCAGTCCGCGCAGGCGGTGGGCTCGGTGCCGAGCTGCATGGCGTTCGACATGGACTACACAAAGCCGTCGCGGCTTGCCGAACCCGAGCCGGAGAGGTAGCCTCCTTCTACGTGTTTTGTAGATAATTTTCTGTGCCAGAGGTCGATCCGTGTTCAAGCTGTACCGTGCTTCGTTGGTTGCCGCTCTCTGCTGCTGTGTATTGCCGTTCGCGGCGCCTGCGCAAACCGCCGTGCGACCCCATCCTGAGCGGCGGCAGTGGTATATCGATGCGGGCAGCATGACATATGCAATGGGCGTGAACAAGGCGGGCGCGCTGCAATCGCTGTACTGGGGGCCGAAGCTGGGCGCGAACGCGGTGCTGCCCGCGGCGAAGCAGTTGCCGGAGCGAGCGTCGCCATGGCCACCCTCGTCCACAACGCCACAGGAGTACCCGGCGTTTGGGTCCGGCATCCTTACCGAAACAGCGCTGAAGGTGGACTCTGCGAATGGAGACCGCACGCTGATTTTGACGTACGACTCGGCCAACGTAAAAGGATCGCTGCTGGAGATTGTGCTGAAAGATATGGCGCAGCCGGTGAAGGTGCACCTGTATTATGAGGCGTTTCCGGAAGGCATTCTGGCCCGCTGGTCGCGCATTGAGAATAGCGGGACGCAGACGGTGGCGATCGAGGATGCGGCCTCGGCGCAACTGAATTTGCCGATGGGCACGGGGTACGAACACCGCTGGCTGACCGGCATGTGGGCAGGCGAGTTCCAGATGCATCAGCAGCCGCTGGAGGTGGGAACGCAAGTGATGGAGAGCCGCACGGGCAGCACATCGCACCTGGCCAATCCATGGTTTTCTATCGGCAAAACGGCGGAGACGACCGAAGAGGCTGGGCCGGTGTGGTTTGGCGAATTGGGTTGGAGCGGCAACTGGCGCATGGCCGTGGATTACACGTCGCTGCACCAGCCGCGTGTGACGGCGGGGTTCAATCGATTCGACTTTCATTGGAACCTGAAGGCGGGCGAATCGCTGGAGACACCCAAGTTCTACGCGGGCTATACGGGTGGAGGCAACGGGGAGGCGTCGCGCATCTTGAGCAGGTTCCAAACCCGCGAAATTCTGCCGAAGCGCGGAGAGCGCGTGCAGCCCAGGCCGCGTCCGATCATTTACAACTCGTGGGAAGCGACAGAGATGAACTTTACCGCCGATACGCAAATCGCTCTGGCAGAACGTGCGTCGAAGGTGGGCGTGGAGCGATTTGTGATTGACGATGGGTGGTTTGGCGCGCGGGACGACGACCACCGCGCGCTGGGCGACTGGATGCTGACGCAGAAGAAGTTTCCCAACGGCTTGAAGCCTGTAATCGATCGTGTACACGCGCTTGGTATGGATTTCGGCATATGGGTAGAGCCGGAGATGGTGAACCCGGACAGCGACCTGTACCGCGCGCACCGCGACTGGGCACAGCAGATGCCCAACCGCCAGCACACCGAGGAGCGCAACCAGCTTGTGCTGAACGTCGCAAAACCCGAAGTGAAAGAGTGGATGTTCCAGTGGCTGGATAAGCTGGTGAGCGAGAACGACATCGCCTTTCTGAAGTGGGACTACAACCGCAGCTGGTCCGAGGCCGGGTGGAATACCGCACCGGGTTCTTCGCCCGAGCACCCGAATACGGACGCCGAGAAGGCGATCTATGTGGAGCAGGTGCGGAACGTGTACGAGGTCATCGACAGGCTGCGCGCAAAGCATCCGAAGCTTGAGATCGAATCCTGCGCGGGCGGCGGCGGCCGCGTGGACCTGGGCATTCTGCGCCGCACAGACGAGGTGTGGACGAGCGACAATACCGATGCACTCGATCGGCAGAATATCCAGTTCGGGTTTACGCAGGCGTATGCGCCGCAGATTATGGTGGCGTGGGTGACCGATGTGCCGAGCATGGATCACCGCCTTGTGCCGTTGCAGTACCGCTTTCTGGTGGCGATGCAGGGTGCGATGGGGATTGGGGCCAACCTGACCAGGTTCAGCGATGCGGAGATGGAGCTGTCCACGAAGCTGACGGCGTTTTACAAAACTGTGCGTACGACGGTGCAGCAGGGGGACCTATACCGCATCGAGTCGCCGGTAGATAACGACGAGTCGCAGGTCGCGTATGTGTCACCGGACAAGTCGCAGGCGGTGCTGCTGGCGTATCTGCACAGCCAGCGATTGCTGCTGCCTTACAGTACGGTCAAGCTGAAGGGGCTGGACCCTGAGGCCATGTACAAGATCCGCGTGCTGGACCCCGAAAAGTACGACGGTGAGGCGACTGTTGCCGGGAGCGTGCTGATGGGTGCCGGCGTGCAACTAAAGATGCAAGGCGATTACGACAGCACGGCTGTGGTGATGGAACGCGTGCGATAGATGGAGCGTCTGCTCGCCAGCCTTTGAGGGGTATTCGCGGTTAGAGGCCAAACTGTTGCAGCATTGTGTGCACGCGCGCCACGGGAAGGCCAACGACGTTGCTGTAGTCGCCCTCTATGCGGGAGATCCATCGCATGGCGACGCCCTGGATGGCGTAAGCGCCAGCTTTATCCATCGGCTCGCCGGTGGCGATGTACGCATCAAGTTCCCGGTCCGTAATGGGGTTCATCCAGACTGCGGTTGTCTCCGCATGCACGATGGACTGGGCAGCAGAGACGACGGCAACGCCTGTGGTGACGTGGTGCGTGCGCCCGCGCAGCAGGTGCAGCATGCGCTGTGCATCCGCCGCGCTGGCCGGTTTGCCCAGCAGCAGGTTGTCCACGGTCACGGTCGTGTCCGCGCCAAGCACGGTTGCGTTTGGGTGCAGACTGAGCACAGCGCGTGCTTTTGCTTCGGCTAGGCGCAGGGTGTAGGGCACGGGTTGTTCCCCGGAAAATGGCGTCTCATCCACGTCCGCCACAACCACGCGAAACGGTATGCCCACATGTTGCAGCAGCTCCCTGCGCCGGGGCGAGGCGGATGCCAGAATGAGGTCCACGCTTTACCCGGCAGCCGAGACGCTGAGCAGCGAGTCCATGCGATGGGTGTGGCCCGGCGCGAGGGTGATGCGGTCGTCGCCGGCGTTGACCGTTTCCACGCAGACAAAATGTTGCCACGCGTCGGGGGCGAGATCGACTAAGGTTGGTGAGGTGGTGGACCATGGATTCCAGGTGACGGTGGTGTTGGAGCCCTGCTTGTGGATGTGGATTGCCCGTTTCCACGCGGCATCGTGAATGGTGAGCGGCGCGGTGGTTTGCACGTGCACCTGGTCCACGTCGCGGGTGTAGCGCAGCAGGTGCTCGCGCTGAACTTTGCGCACGAAATTGTCGCGCTTGTCGATGTAGGTTGTGCCTTCCAGGCCTTCGGTCGCTACCTGGTGGATGTCGCCGACGGCGAAGTAGGTGTGCAGGCCTTCCTCAAAGACCATGGGCTCTGTGCTGTGGTTTGTGATTTCCAGCGTGGTGTCGAGCGTATTGCTATGGACGACCGCTTTGCCGTCGTTGAAGCTGCCCTCAGCAATGCCGATGCGGAACTGGATAGCGGCGTGAAAGCTGCCGTACCCGGCGGCTCGAAAATCGTCCGTCGGCTGCAGCGAGAGCGTCAGGTGCACCTCGCCGCGGGGGCCCAGGTGGGTGCTTTCGACGGTCCAGTCGCTGACGCGGGCAAAGCCATGCATGGGTTTGTGCTGGTGGTCCCAGCCGTCGGCAAACCAGGGGAACAGCACGGGGATGCCCCCGCGCACGGGCCTGCCGGGGGCGAAGTTCGACTTCGGCGAAAGATAGATGACGGGCTGCTGGCCGGTGGGTGCCCAGCGGACGAGGTGCGCGCCCTGCGTCAGCACCGTTGCCTCTGCGGCGGCGGTGACGATGCGCGCCTCCACCAGGCCGGTGGGGTGGCCTACGTCGTCCAGCCTGTCATGGAAGGAGACATGGTCGCGGATGGCGAACTTGGCATTTAGGTCGGCGGCGGTGGACATGGCGGTTCCTTCAACGTGAAAAAGTGCGCCGCGTCGTTTGGCGCGCCTTGAGTGTACGGTTGTCGCTACTTTGTGCCGGCGGCCTGCTCGATGCCTTCGACGAGCGACTCGTAGTCGTAGCTGCTGTCCCACAGCGTGCCGTTGATGAAGAAGGTAGGGGTACCGTGGACGCCGCTGTCGTCGCCGGATTCGACATCATCCTGCACGCGGCGTTCGAGGGCGTCAGAACCCCAGGCACCCTGCAACTTTTTGCCGTCGAGGCCGAGGTTTTCCGCGGCGTGGGTGAGCATGTCTTCGCTGAGCTGCCGCTGCTGCTGAAAGATGGCGTCGTGCATCTCCCAGAATTTGTCTTGGGTTGCGGCGAACTCGGCGGATTCCGCAGCAATTTCGGCATACTCGTGCATTTCTAGTGGGTAATTGCGGAAGACAAAGCGGAGGCGCGGGCCGAAGTGCTTTTGCAGCTTTTTAACGATGGGGTAGGCTACGCCGCAGTCGGGGCACTGGAAATCGCCGTACTCGACGAGCGTGATGGAGGCGTCGTCCGCGCCTTGGATATGGTCTTTACTGCTGACGGGTGTGCTCAGGTCTGCCATGGTGTTCCTCGCAGTTGGTGGGATGCGCGAGTGGCGAGAAGGTTTGTGAATTTGCTATCAGCGGGCGCGAGGCGGCGGGGTGAGCGCGCCATCGCGCAGGCGACCGATGCGACCTTTGGGTCCGACAACGAAGGGGAGGGAGAGGGCGTTCCAGTGTTGGTCGGCATCAGCCTGGTCGTCTGTGGAGGGGCGGAGGGGGGACCAGTTGCGGCCGTCGTCGCGGGAGATGTCAGTGCCGTTGGGGCCGACGGTGATCCAGGTTTTTGTTGATGTGTCGTAGGCGACGGAGGAGCGGTAGCCGTGGGGCGGGGTGACGGCGAGGGTCCACATTCGCTGCTGTGGTGACCTAAACGCAGCAGTGCTCTCCGTCTTGCTGGCGGCCGAATAGTCTCCGCCGACGGCTACAAGCGCACCGGTTTGTAGATTGGCTGTAAGAGAAAAGATGCCAGCGCTTGCGGAGCCTGCAGCGAAGGGGATAGGCACGCGAGACCAGGTCGAGGTGCCATCCTTCGTCGCCTGAGCCGTGCCCAGTCCAGAGATAATTGTGGAGCTTGACTGCTCATAAATGAATGAGCCTGCTTTGCCTCCGGTGCCGAACAGAATGAACGCGAGGCCCTTCGCCATCGCCGATGAGTTGCTTGCCGCGAACGCACCCTGGGAGTCGGCATCGGCGGCGAGTCCGACGGCGTCGGAACGTAGCCAGTGCTCCCCCTGATCTTGTGTTTCAAACCACGCAAAGCCGCCTTGTACCGGATCGCCCAGTAGAAAGAGCTTCTTGCGCGTCATTGCCTGCATGGCGTCGAAGAAGCCTTCGGCGTCTGGGTTGGTGAAGACGAGTTTCCAGGTGCGGCAGCCGTCTGTGGTTTTATAGATGCGGCTGAGGGGGCCTTTGCCGCTGCTCATGACGAGGGCGGTTTCGGCGTCAAAGGCCTGGATGCCGCGGAAGTCGAGTTGTTCGGCGCCGGGTGGGGTGGCGCAGCCTTGCCAGACGAAGCCGCCGTCTTCGGTGCGCAGGATGGTGCCGTGGGTGCCGCTGGCCCAGGCGATGCCGTTGCCGACGGAGGCGATGCCGCGCAGGTCGGCGGTGGTGGTCGAGTCCTGGATCTGGAACTGTGCCCCGGCAGGTAGGCAAATGGCGGCGAGGGCTGCGGGGAGCAAAAGGAGGCGGCGCATGCCGTCAGTTTACGTCTGCCACCTGCCCCGGGAGCGTACGTGCGCCGCAAACTGTCAGGCGTGTTGAATTGAGCCTGGAGGAAAGCGTGCTGCCGTGCGATCGTGCGATGCGCGCCGCGCTTATGTGGAATGAAGGGCGCGACCGCGTATTCAATTCGAAACCTATCGATGTTTCGAATCAAAGGAGAATGCACGACGACAGGGCGGGCGCATGCTGGTCCGTGCGGGGGTGATATGTCACTTTCGGTTCAACAACTGTTATTGAACAAGGCATGACATCTGTCCTACCTCAGAATGTCCACTGTTTGCAAAGTATTTCGTGCGCCTGCCAACAGATTCGGGAAGGCGGCGCAGAAGCTTCACCAGAGTTGGTGCACCGGCAATTCCTGTGAAGATTTCGCAAAATTCCGCTCGTATTCCGGCCTGTGCGCCATGCTACGATGAGGCTCGTTCGCTAGATGTGTGGGCGAGTGCGGAGACTCAAGGCGCGGCATGCAGGGCATGCGCAGCAGCGAGCACCAATCTACCCAGGCTGTCCCAACCCAAATTTCTGCCGGGACGCCATGACGTTCCGGCGGGCTTCAACCTGAGATGTGCACCGGCCCAGCCGCAGAGTTCTCCCCCTGCAGCCACGGTACCGCCTTGCCTGAAATACATTGCAGTGCATCCGCACTGTTTGCCAAGGGATAGTGACGCACGGGGCCTAACCGGCGCCGGCAAAAAGCCGCACAGCGAAACGCTGAGAGTGAAAGCGGCAAGGAATGGAAGAGGAACGACCGATGTCCTTTGCTACGACGGCAACCACCGTCCTGAACTTGTGGGTGCGCATCCAGGGTGCGCTTGAGATGAAAGTGAACCGGCAAAGCTACTCCACGTGGCTGAAGCCGACCCGGTTTTCGCACATTGCTGGCCGCGTATTGTTTGTGCGAATTCCGTCGGCACAGTTCGACCATATCGGGGAGCGCTATGGCGATTTGATCCGCGAAGCGATCGAGCAGATGGCGCTTGAGGTGGACGAGGTACGCTTTGTTACAGTCGAAAACGACCCCGCGACGCCGCGTGTCCGCGAAGACGGCGGGTTTGCCCCGGCATCCACCCATTCCCCCAATGTACCGCCGCACGAACCGAACTACGGTACGGGCGTAGCCCCGGTAAATGGCGCCGTAGCTGGCGGCCTTTCAGCGAACCGGCCGTCCGTGCCCGCTACGCTACAAACGGAGCAGGCCCGCTTCGATTGGAACAGCGCGGCGCAACTGAACGCGCGCTACCTGTTTGATAACTTTGTGATTGGCAGCGGCAATCAGTTTGCCCACGCCGCCTCGCTGGCCGTGGCGGAGCGGCCATCAAAGGCGTACAACCCGCTATTTCTTTACGGTGGCGCGGGAATGGGCAAAACACACCTGATGCACGCCATTGGGCATGAGGTGAAGCGCCGGAACCCGCATTTCAGCATCACCTACGTTTCGGGGGAAAAGTTCACCAACGAAATGATCGATGCGATGCGGAACCACAAGCAGCCGACGTTCCGCGACAAGTACCGCACGGTGGATGTGCTGCTGATCGACGACATTCAGTTTTTGGCCGGCAAGGAGCGCACGCAGGAGGAGTTCTTTTACACGTTCAATGCGCTGCATGAGAGCATGCGCCAGATCGTGATTGCGAGTGACCGGCCGCCGAAAGAGCTGCAGGATTTTGAGGATCGTCTGCGCTCGCGTTTCGAATGGGGCCTGACCGCGGATATCCAGCCGCCAGACCTGGAAACCAAAGTGGCGATTCTGCAGAAGAAGGCGGAGTCGGAGCAGACGAGCCTGCCGACGGATGTAGCAATGTTTATTGCAGGCAATGTGCGGACCAACGTGCGCGAACTGGAGGGTGCACTGATCCGGGTGCTTGCATGGACAAGCCACCATGGCGTGCCGATTACGTTGGCGACCGCGCAGCAATGCCTGAAGCAGTTTATCGATACACAGGTGCGCAAGGTGCGGATCGAAGACATTCAGAGGGCCGTTGCGGAGCAATTCGGCATGAAGATCAGCGAACTGAAGCAGAAGAACAACTCGCGGCAGATCGTGGTGCCACGGCAGATTGCGATGTACCTGTCGAAGCAGATGACCGAAGCCAGCCTGCCGGAGATCGGCCGGCAGTTCGGCGGCAAGCATCACACGACCGTCATGCACTCCATTGGCAAGATCGACGAGCAGCGTCGGACAGACAAGTCGCTGAACTCCATGCTTTCGAAATTGCAGGAGACCCTGAGCTAGGCGCACGAGAGGGGCGGGCGCGGGATTTGCGCCTGCCCTGGGCGTTATGTGTTGGTCACCGTTACGGCTTGGTTCAGGTAGGTGTCGCTGGTGAGTTGCTGCACCATGAATCGCGCCAGGTCACCGCGCGTGATGGTGTGGCCGGTTTCCTGCGACGTGAGCACCTTCACGGTGCCGGTTGCGGGATCGTCTTTGAGCAATGGCGGGCGCACCAGCACATAGGGCACGCCACTGGCGCGTACTTGTGCCTCCATGGCGGTCTTATCCGGCGTTGCTCCGTGCAGGAACGTCGGCATGAGCAGGTATTCGTACCAGAAGGGTGCTTGCTCCTTGCTGTCGCCCACACCCATCATGGAGATGGCGATGAGCCGTGCCGGTTGCCCGGAGGCGATGGCCTGCTCGCGGATAGCCTGCAGAATGGTTGCGGCGGTGTTCCTCTCAAGCTCTGTTTTCTTGTAGGGCGTGGTGCCGCCAATGCAGTCCAGGACGGCGGTGCTGCCGGCGATGGCCGCGCTTACTGCGGCGAGGTCGGTGCTGTCACCCTCGGCTACGTGGATGCCGGTGGTTGCCGTTGGGGGTTTGTACTCGTCCCGGTGATGCACAAAAGCGGTGACAGTGTGGCCGGCCGCAAGGGCCTGCTCGACAACGAGGCTGCCGGTTCTGCCGGCTGCTCCAACGATGGTGAGATGCATGCTTGAACCTCCGTGCGCGGACGCACAGTGATAGGGATGCGCCTGGGATGCTTGCAGGTGGATCGGTGGGACGAGGTGCTGCCGGTTATTCCGCCAGGTATTGCGGCAGGTTGTCGAAGCCCGGGCCGAAGTAGATTTGCTCGACCAGCAGGGTAAGGATGTGCTCCAGGGCGAGTTGCGATTCCTGGATGTGCATGGTGATGCGCGACGGCACGATGACGGCGATGTCGCACAGCGGGCCCATGCTGCCGCCACCGTTGCCGATGAAGCCGACGGTGGTGATGCCGCGTGCGCGTGCTGTGTGCAGTGCCTGGAGGAGGTTTTTGGCATTTCCGGAGGTGGAGATACCCAGGAAGACATCGCCGGCGCGCCCCAGCGCCTCGATCTGTCGCTCGAAAATGTGCACGTAATCCGTATCGTTGCCGATCGCGGTCAAGATCGATGTGTCCGTTGTGAGCGCGATGGCGGGTAGCGCGGGGCGGTCGCGGTTGAGCCGCATGACGAACTCGGCGACGAGGTGTTGCGCGTCTGCGGCACTGCCGCCGTTACCCGCGACCATCAGTTTGCCGCCGGCGGTCATCGTTGCGGCGATGCGTTCCGCGGCACGTACCAGTGCGGCGGCAAGCGTCTTGTCCGCGCGTACGGCGGCCACTGTTTGAAGGGTGTGATCCAGTTGCCGGCCGATAAGGTCGTAGAGGGGGTTGGCATCGATCAAAGGGCTTTGTTCGCTCCTGCTGATATTGTGCATGAAACGCGAGGTGTGCCCTGGACGCTCGGGTTCCCGTGCATGGCTCGGGGTTCTGGGTTAGTGGTATGGTGAGCCTTGACGGGGAACTACGCCCGGCGGAGGCGAGCAGGGTGAGCACAGTGCGGCGGCGGTCCAACAGCATGCGGGCTGCGCTGGACACCCGTTGGGCTCATTGTTTCAGTCAGGACCGCCGCCTGTTGGCGTATGGTGTCGGCTCGGTGCTGCTGGTGAACGTGGGTATCTGGGCCGTGTATCACCTGCTGGGTTTGGGCAGCCCGGCGAATATGAAGGCTGACTGGAATTCGTTTCTGCATGTGCGGACGTGGACCGACTCGTGGCTGCCCATGCTGAAATCGTTGGACTACTTTCGCGACCATCCGGACCAGCCGCTGTACTACGCCAAGCTGTACGACACGCTGATTTACCCGCTGCCTTCGCTGTTTCCGATGATGCTGGTGCGCAGGCTGGGACTGCAGGCGCACGAACTGCGGGTGCTGGCGTGGACGAGCTGGTTTGCTGTGCTGGGTGTGCTGGCCGCTGTGCTGGCGATTGCCCGGCAGGAGCTGCGACGCCGGGGAGGGTCGCTTTCCATTGCGTCGACCGTTGCGCTGGCGGTGCTTTGGGCGGGCTTTTATCCGTTATTCAAGGGCTACGGCCTGGGGAACGCAAGCACGTTTCTGACGCTTGCGTTTGCGCTGCTGACCTGGCTGTGGGCACGCGGCAATGAGCGCAGCGGTGGCGTGGTGCTTGCGGCGATGATGATGGTGAAACCGCAGTTTGTGCTGCTGGTGGTGTGGCTGGCGCTGCGCCGCCGCTGGGGGGCGCTGGTGAGTGCGCTCGTTTTCGCGGCGGGGATGTTTGCGGCGTCGTTCGTTCTTTTCGGCGTGCGAAACAACCTAGACTATTTAAAGGTGCTGTCGTCGCTGTCGCACAAAGCGCAGTCGCACTTCGGCAACCAGAGCATGTTCGGCACGCTGAATCGCATGACCTTCAATGGCGAAAACCTGCCGTACCACCCATTTGTTTACTCGCCGTATGTGCCCTGGATTTATGACACCACGGTAGCGACATCGCTACTGCTCACGGCACTGGGCCTGTTCTTCCCGTGGGGCAAGCTCAAGGGTTCCGCCGGCGATCTTGGTGCCATGGCGATTTTGTCCGTTGCGGCTTCACCCATGGCATGGGAACACCACTACGGCCTTGTGTTCGCCGTGCTTGCGTGGACATGGTTTGCGTACGGCGCATGGCAGAAAGAGACGCCCTGGCTGCTCGGCTTGAGCGCGTTTCTCATGATGAACTCCTTAAGTCCCATTCACCAGTTTTTGTCGATGCACGCCGGGTGGAATGTTCTGCAGTCATACATCTACTTCGGCGGCCTTTTGCTTGTTTTTCTGCTGATGCGCCTTGCCCCCACCGAAACCGCAGGGCAGCCCACGCGCCTGTGAGCGGGTGCACACGGTGCAGTTTCGTTACGGCAGATGCGCTGCCAGCAGGGCCGTGGATAGACGACGGTGTTTCGCGCTAACCGGGGGCGCAGGCGGTGCGCTGGCCCGCATCAATGCCGGTAAGGGTGGCTCCGGCCGTTGCCTGGCTGGCGGCTCACCGAGATATCGCCGGTAGACGCTGACGTGGAAGCACGCCTGCTGGAATTCCTCTTCCACATCGATTTTGCCGTCGTTCTGCACTGGCGTGAGATAGGCACGCATCCACATGATTTCCGTCAGGCTCATGCCACCCTTGGCAATGTCGATGGCTTGTCCATATAGGTGTGGCGAGGCAATATCGCCTGTTGGTGGCGCGGCGTTACCGTTGACCCGCACCAGTCGCCGCTGGAACTCCACAGTGCGCACGGCAGAGGTCACGATGAGCGGTGTGCCGAATCGGGCACTATGCGCCCGCGCCATGTCGCGGACGAAGCGGACCGTCCAGGGCCGTGCAAACCGACGGTTCAAGGGTAGCGCGTCGTTGGGGTACACGGAATCATCGTCCGGCAGGGCGACGATGAGTTTAAGTCGGCGCATATCCGCCAACTGACTATCGTTTTGCACCCGCTCCAGCCCGTCGGCTACGGCCATCAGGTTCTGGTGCACCAGGATGTCGTGCGAGCCTTTCATCGCGGGCAGCATGAGCAGATGGCCTTGACCATCGAAAAGGCGAACGGCGCTCAAAGCAGCAGCCGGGTCTGCGTCGCCATATTCGACGACGGCGGATTTCGCTTTTGTTACCGCGCCTAGTGTCGCCAAACGAACCGCGGTGCCGGCGGTCGCGGGTGCGTCGCCTGCGTCGAACGTCTGTTCCGCCATGCCGCTTGTGACTGCCGGGTCCAGCATTGGATGACGGGAACCCTGCTGGATGGCAGCAATGGCCGGCTTGCGGCTGACAGGCTGCGGGGACGGGAGTTGCAGCGTGGGGGTCGGTGATGCGACTGTCTCCGCGGCGGTCGCGGGTGACGTGCGCACGGGGCTATTCGTTGCCGCAGCTACCGTAGCCGATTGCAGGGCGCGCACTTCGGACACGCGGTTTGCCGGCGCGGAAGCCGCCCGGCTGTCAGGCAGCGGCGGCATCGCTCGTATGTCCGGATACGCCTCCGCGGGTTGCGATAGCGCAGGAACCGGCTTTGCCATGGCAGCAACAGGCGGGGTCAGATCGAATGTTTCGTCTGTGCCCGGGTTCGCCGGGGGCTGGGTCTTGCTGGTAGTCTGCGCGGTTGCGCCTTGCGGCCGTTGCCGAACGATCGGAGCCGGTATGCGCCGGCTGGAGTTGGATCCGGGTACCGGAGCCGCCTGCGCCGGAGCACCGACACCGTGGATGAAGGGCAGCGGCTCGCGTTCGGTCGGTGCGGTTCCTGGGATCTGGCTTTCTGCGTCTGCCGCATCATCTGCCGCTGTTGTCTGCCGACGGTTCTGCTCCGCTGCAGAGCGGATCGTTTGTCGTTGCGCCGCTGCAGCCCGATCGAAATCGGCAGATGTTGCTTTTGGCGCACTCCTGGCCAGATCTGGCTCGCGCCCCAGCCGCGTTGCAGAATCGTCGACACCTGGTCGATCCACACGTGCAGGCGCGGCGTTTGGCGCAGCCGGGCGAGCGGCCGTGCCCTGCGGCGTTGCCCTATGCGCCCCATACCAGGCATGCACTCGGTCGATTGTGCCGGTACTCGCCGCGTTGTCCACGGCGGCAACGTCCTCCGCCGGAACGGGATGCCTTGCCGCCGTCGCTCGCTGCACGGTCTGGCGCGTTCGCTGCGCGTCCACTTGCACGGGTCGTCCAGGATTCCCGGCGATGGAACGGCCCTGCCCGCGGGAGCGCATGTGCTGTGCCGCCTGAGCGTTCAAGGGTGTGACCTGCCGACTGCGCATGCGCGTGCCAGAAGCGACCCGCATGGAAGCAGATGTGCGCGAACCGTGCGCCGAAACCGGCACGGAGCGATGGCCCTGCGGGAGGGCATGGGCTGCTGGCTCTACATGGGCAGGGCGCGCCGTCGGCACGGCGCGATGGACAGGCACCACGGCATGGTGCACGGATGCCGCAGCCAACAGCGGCAGCGCGGCGCACATACCTATTGCCGCTGCCACCAACCGACCGGGCGGTGTGCTTCGACTCGTCGAGAATGCGGACATACAGGGATACGGCCGCGGAGAACACAACATCAGAGCCTCCCTAGACTAGGAAGCCGCGTCCGTTTTTGGAAGTGGCAACCCTGATTCGCCCAAGGACATTCTGCTGCCCTGGCGGAAGTGGTATCGTCCATCTCGTATGAACGTTCCGACACCATGCCTGCACGCCGTGCGCCGTCGCCGGTTAGGATCGTCTCAGATTCTGAGGCTCACCGTGATCCTGTTTGCTGCCGTGGTGTGTGCGGCGGCGGCCAACCCCGTAACGGGCGCGATCTCTGGAGGCGCTGCGAACGTGGCGTCTCCAGGGCAGGGAACCACCGCGCCGGACCCTGCCAAGGTCGCGCAATACCAGCATGATGTTCTACCCGTTCTGCAGGAAAACTGCCTGCGCTGCCACGGCGGCATGAACCATCGGGGCGGTTACAACATGGCCAACCGGGCAGCGGCCATCGCAGGCGGACATCACGGTGTCGCAATTCTCCCTGGCAATCCGGATGGCAGCTTGTTGATCAAACTCATCGGGCCCGGGCCGTACCCCGATGACATCAAGCCTATGCCGCTCAACGGTAAACTAAGCGCCACAGATATTGCGACTCTGCGCAAGTGGGTCGCCGATGGCGCCATCATGGATCAGTAGTGACGCATGCAGATTTGGAAAGTGTGGTGATGGTCGAACATCGTGCCGCGATGGTAGCTGCAGCTCTGGCCAACATTCTTGGATGATCGTGATTCCCACAAGATGGTCGGGGCGGAGAGATTCGAACTCCCGACCCTCTGCTCCCAAAGCAGATGCGCTACCAGGCTGCGCTACGCCCCGACTGCTCTCTATTGTACTCGGCACGCCGTCGTTCTAGTGCCGCATGCCTAATGCAAGAAATTTGCCTACCACAAACGCCAGCAGCGCCAGCGGCATTGCCAGTAGCAGCACCATACCCAAAAACAACCAGAGCAAAAACATCCAGTCCGACGCCCGATGCTTCTTCTGCTGTTGCTGCGTTGTTCCGAGCCGGTGCATTGGGGGAATCTTCTGTGTAGTGCCCGGCACGGCAGCGGCGGTTTGTGCGGCGGCCAAGTCTCCGGTTGCGCGCTGCAGCAGGGCGAAATTTCGACGGTTCGCCTTCCAGGCGATGTCGAACGCGTCTCCCAGCACCGGGATTGTGCCCACGATGGTTTCGATGGCCACATTTGCCAGCATGCGCGCCAGGGTTACTTTCGGCACGCCGCGCAGCCAAGCTGCAAGGATGATGATCCACGATGCCATCGCGCCCAGGATGTCGCCGATGCCGGGAATAAGACCGATGATGCCGTCCAGCCCAAAACGGATACTCGTGCCGGGGATGCGCAGGAAGTCGTCCAGCACATGGGACAGCATGTCCAGATTTTCATCGCTAAACAAAGCGGCACTCCCGCGTACCGGTGGCCGCAGGATCTCCGGCTCAGTCTGTCTTCGGCGCTGTGTGGGCTGTGGCATCGCTGCGCGTAGGATGCGGGTGGAGTTGGCGGTTGTTGCGTGGTTCTAGTGATTTAAACCGGTCCTGCTATACTTCTGTTTGGCACGGCGGCTGTAGTTCAGGGGTTAGAACGCGGGTCTGTGGCACCCGATGTCGAGGGTTCAAATCCCTCCAGCCGCCCCAGAATCAAGCAAGAATAGAACTGCGGACGCAACGACGTCCGCAGTTCTGTTTGTGGATACCCTATGCCCTTCGGACAGATCTTTGCAGGTACCAGCGGTTGGGCGTACCCCACATGGAAGCCTGGGTTTTACCCTAAAGATGTTCCCGGACGCCGCTTCCTTGAGCACTACGGTACACGGCTGAACTCCGTTGAGGTGAACTACACCTACCGCAAACTTCCCACCGCCGATCAGTTGCAGGGCTGGCTCGATGCGACACCCTCGCATTTTCAATTTTCATTCAAGGCGCCGGAAGCTATCACGCATCGCAAGCGGCTGCGGGAGTGCGACGAGGCCGTTGCTGTATTCGCCGCAGCGCTGGAGCCGGCCCGCAGCGCCGGGCGTCTGGGCTTGCTGCTTTTCCAACTGCCGCCCAACTTCAAAGCCGATCATGGCCGCCTTGAGGCGCTCCTTCAGCAGCCTGCGTTGCAGGCACAGCGGATCTGCTTCGAGTTCCGCAACGATACCTGGTTCACCGAGGACACCTACGGCCTTTTGCGCGCCCATAGAGCTGCCCTTTGCATTGCCGAGAGTGACGGGTTGAAAACGCCCGTGATTCATACCGCGCCCGGCTTCACGTGCTTTCGCTTGCGAATGGCCGGCGGTCACAGCGCAGCCTCTATCGCCACGCACGCCCACACGGTGCGCTCGCTTGCGCGTGCCGGCCGCGACGTATTTGTGTACTACAAGCATGAAGAAGAGTCCACCGGGCCCCTTTCCGCTGAAGCACTTCTGACGGCACTCCGTCCGAAACGCAGTGCCCGCTCATGACAGCCAGGTTCCCGCCGATACACGCAACACGGAGGGAACGATGATGGAGACGGAACAGGCGCACATGCCACAGACGCTGCCGCACTACGCGGTTACAGTGAAGCTTGAAGGGTCCGAGATGTTGCTGCAAGCGCTTGACGACCATATGCGCACCTGTGAGCTGGCCAAGGCTCTTGTTTGGGAACGTGATGCTCTGCAATCAGAGCTGATAGCGCTTCGTAAAAAGTTCGAGAACCAGGCCTAAGCCGCACGGATTACTCTCGATCCTTTGCCGTCTGTGATCGAATAGAGAGATTGCCTGTCCTGAACACATACTCGCTGGCGCCCCGTCGCTGGCTGCGCAACGGCCACCTGCAGACCATCGTCGGCAACTTTCTGCCGCGGCAAAGCCATCTGCCCGCGCCTGAAACTGCGATTATCCGCGTCCCTTTGCCGCGGGAGATGCAGGCCATACCCGCAGCCGTAAGCCTTGACCGCATTCTGCCCAGCCACCTGTTATGCCACTGCCATTGGCAGCCCCAGGTGCAGGGCACGTCTCGCCAAACGCGGGGCGCGGCTACCGTTGTGCTGGTTCACGGCCTTGAGGGTTCGTCGTCATCGCAATACGTGGTCGGCAACGCAGACAAGCTGTGGCGCGCCGGCTTTAACGTCGTCCGCATGAATATGCGCAATTGTGGCGGCACGGACGCGCTTTCGCCAACGCTCTACCACTCCGGGCTAAGTAGCGATGTGGTGGCTGTTCTGCAGTGGTGTATTCTTCGCGGCTGCGAACAGATTGTTTTGGCGGGCTACAGCATGGGCGGCAACCTGGTGCTGAAGGCTGCGGGTGAACTGGGTTGCGACGCGCCCCGACAGCTTGCGGGTGTCGTTGCCGTGTCCCCGCCGGTGGATCTGCGACAAAGCGCCGATGCGCTGCACCACCCTTCCAACCGCATCTACGAGCGCCGGTTTTTGCGGGGCCTGAAAGCGCGTTTTTTGCGCAAGGTGCTTCTCTTCCCTGCAGTTTTCAATCCCCGCGTGCTAGCCCCTGTTCGTTCGATTCGTGACTTCGATGAGTACGCGATGAGCCCCTACTGCGGCTTTACGGGAGCGGACGATTACTACGCCTGTTCCGGTGCCGCCCACGTGGCCGACCGTATTGCTGTCCCGACGCTTGTGCTGCACGCGCTTGACGATCCTTTTATCCGCCTGACGGCGGCGACCCGCGCCACGCTGCACGCTAATCCCTGTGTGCAGCTCATCGAACCGAGCCATGGCGGCCACTGCGCCTTTCTGGAAGACCCTGCCCCTGGCTATGACGGCTATTGGGCCGAGCGGCAGCTGCTCCGCTTTGTGGAGACCCAGGTGGAAGCCGCCGCCGCCTGCGCAACGGAGCCGGCGGCATGCTGATGGAGTGGAGTACTGCTTGCGGACCCGACGACCCGGTCCTCGTCGTTCCCTGGACGTCAACAGACGGCACGCTTCGCTGGGTCGACCTTCGCGCCAATCTGGATGCGCTGGACGAGATTCCAGAAGCCGACGAGCATCCGCCGCTTCTTGCTGCCCTGCGTTCCCTGAATGCCGCGCGTTCCCCCGTGTTTACGGCCAAGTGCGACGTGTGGCCGATGGACGCCGAAGAGTTGGAAGCCACCCGCAACGATTTGTTGCTTGAACCCGATGTCGCCG
The DNA here is from genome assembly GCA_964244665.1 of uncultured Terriglobus sp. GTDB lineage: Bacteria > Acidobacteriota > Terriglobia > Terriglobales > Acidobacteriaceae > Terriglobus. The sequence continues at coordinate 58,753 of CAXTJO010000001.1, read as the reverse complement.
GCGCCGGAATGGCCTGCTACATTGACCTGCTCTGGCGCGAGCGTGCCGTTTTCGCCTCGCAGCATCGCACTGCCCAGGCGCTACACCGCATGGACCGCCTTGCCGATGATCTGCCACACAGCCTTGCCAAACTCGAAGTTGTGCTCCGCCCGGCCGTTGTAGATTTGGAGATCGTCAGCGAGGGATTTACCTTGACCCTCTACGTGAAAGGCGTAGGAGTCGATGCCGTTGAAGCCGGCGAGCGTTGGTCCGCTGCGCTGAGCGACACTATCAGCCTGTTTCGCTCACGTGAGCTACTCAGTGTATGAGGCAGGTTTCCATGCCGCACAGCGCAATGTAGTCTGTGTGCAAGGGCGAACAGCTCGAAAGCGCTGCAAACCATGGACCGGTAGCTCAGCCGGATAGAGCATCTGCCTTCTAAGCAGAGGGTCGCAGGTTCGAGTCCTGCCCGGTTCACCATAGGTTTTGGCCGTGTCAAAGGGTCCTGTATGCGGGCCTTTGACACGGCCTGTTTACCGGTGGCCCCCGCCGCCGTGGGATTCGCCGCGGGAGCCGCCGCCGCGAGAGCCGCCGCCCTGTGGTGGGCCGCCGTGGAAGCCTTGATATCCACCAAAACGTTCTCCGCCCCCTTCATGACCCGCGTTGCCGATGTGGCCCTGTCCGTCCCGCGCCTCATTGCCTCGAAAATGCTGGAAAGGCTGCGCACCGCGATCCGGGTAGGGGCCGCGATACCCGTAGTGCGGGTCGTAGCGGTTGTCCACGTGTCCGTAGAAGCCCCGCGACCCGCGAAACCAAGGTCCAGCGCCGATGAAGATGCCGTTGCTGAACCAGTCCGGACCGTAATAACCATAAGGGGAACAACTGTAGGGCGCGTAGTCGTAGTAGCCGTAAGGGCAAACAGGTGAGGGTCCGCCCACGCCGATTCCGAGCGAAACCTGCGCGGGAGTGGCAGCGGTCCCGGCAGTTATTGCTCCGCAAAGCGCAGCTAAAGTAATACCTTTCCAATGAAGCATGGGCGTTCCTCTGTTAGTTAGGAGTCGGCCTGTGTCATGCGGGGTTGTCCTGCCGCGAGCGGTCCCGTTTATAGTAGGGTCGGCTCCAAATCCTGCACCGATGCTGGCCGACGGAACGGTTTGCGATCTCCGGCCGCGTGCCGTAACACCGCGGCTGCGATAAGCAACGCGGCCAGTGCACAAATCCCGTTTACCCCAAAGTGCGTCCACGCCAGCGTCGACAGCGCCGATGAAATGGCCGCACCCGTAAAGTAGCTGACCATGTACACCGTGTTGATGCGCGACCGCGCCTCTGGCCGCAACGCAAAAATGCGCGTCTGGTTGGCGATCTGCGATGCCTGCGCACCGATGTCCAGCAGTATCACTGCAAAGGCCAGCGATGCCAAGTACGGCGCAAACCGCAGATGTCCCACAGACTGCGCACTACCCGCCAGCTTTTCAGTCGCAAAAATCTGCAGGTATGACGCCGCCAGAAACGCCAATGCCAGGCTCATGACGTATCGTGGTCCACGACGATCCGCGATCTTGCCGGCAGACCCTGCGATCATCGCGCCACCCGCACCTACCAGCCCAAAGCTGCCCGCGACGCCGGCGCCCAGCCCATGTGCGCCAAGCATAAAGGCGAACGTGTTCCAGAAGATCGAAAACGACCCGAATACCAGGGCTCCCATCAAGCAGCTTTCCCGTAAAAGCGGCTCCTCACGGAAAACTGTCCACAGCGACCGCATGGCCTGGCCGTAGCTGAGGCTTTGTTTCGGCGGCAGCAGCGGCATGACCCGCGGCATGGCAAAGGAAAATCCCAAAGAAATCACGCCCGCCAGCGCAAACACGACGCGCCAGCCGGCAATACGCTGCGTCACCAGCTCCGAGAGGTCGTTGATCCAGCCCGCAAAGGTCCTAGCCAGCAGCACGCCAAGCAGCAGCCCCGTCATCACGATGCCGATTACTTTGCCGCGCTCCTTGGGCTCGGCCAGATCCGGCGCAATAGGTAGCGCAATGTGTGTGACGCACGCAAGCGCGCCCATGATCGCGCTTGCCAAAATCAGCAGCGGCAGCGTGGGCGCAGCGGCAACGCAGAACAGGGCCACCGCTACTGCCGCGTAGAACTTTGTCATCAGTGCGCGCCGCTCCAGCATGTCGCCCAAGGGCACGAAACACAGCAGGCCGATGGCGTATCCCACCTGTGTCGCAACGGCAACAAGGCCTGCTTTTGCGGCGTTCACGCCGAAGGTTTGGCCCATGGCCGGCAGCAGCGGCTGGCAGTAGTACAGGCTCGACACACCCACGGCGCAGCACACACCCAGAAAACCAAAGGGCGCTTTAGCGGGGCTTTTTGGCATTTGCTCCATCAAGGCAGGATACGCTGTGGCCATCATGCAAACATTTGCATGCACGGGATGCGTTGCGTCGTTCTATGTCGTTTGCAGGGCTTGTCGCAGAATTCCGTTGTGCCGGGCCAGCGTGTTTTCGGCCTCCGCACGACTCATGCCGAACTGCTTCATCACGATCGCCGTTTTTACGGTACGGCCCTCCCGCAGTAGCGCCGCGGCTTCCGCTCGTTCCACGCCTGTGGCCGCGGCGATGATGCGTTCGGCCCGGTCGACCAACTTCGCGTTTGTCGGTGCAACATTCGTCATCAGGTTGCCATACACGTGCCCAAGCTTTACCATCAGGCCGGTCGAGAGCATGTTCAGTACCAGCTTTGTCGCGGTTCCAGCCTTCATGCGCGTGCTGCCTGTAATCACTTCGGGCCCGGTTGCCGGCGTAATTGCGATCTCCGCTGCGTGGGCCAGCGCCGACCCCGGCGCGCAGGACAAGCCCACTGTCAGGCAGCCCAGTTCCCGTGCCCACTCGACGGCGCCCAGCACGTACGGCGTACGGCCGCTGCTGGCGATGCCCACCAGCACGTCCTGTTCTCGCGACTGATTGAACCCGTTCGCTTTCAGGTCGGTGCCGCCCTGTTCGCGCGAATCTTCCGCGCCCTCCGCAGACACACGCAACGCCCCGTCGCCGCCTGCAATGATGCCCTGCACCAGGTCGCGGGGAACGGAAAAGGTTGGCGGACATTCCGATGCATCCAAAACGCCCAGCCGCCCGCTTGTGCCGGCACCGATGTAAAACAACCGGCCGCCCCGGCCTACACGGTCTGCAATGGCATCGACCGCCCGCGCAATCTGCGGCAGCTGTTCTGCCACCGCCGCCGCGATGGTCGCATCCTCGTCGTTGAACACGCGCAGCATCTCTTCCGTCGATAATTCATCCATGTGGGTTGAACGCGGGTTACGCGTTTCGGTCAAGAGTGCTGCAAGATTCTCGTCAAATGCCATGCATCTACCATGCTCTGAACGGCAGCCAGCCGCAACCGCAGGCTGGAGGAGCGGCTGCGCTACCATGAACACAGGCGAAAACGCAGAAGGACCGCAGCCAGTGGCGCGGCACACGAGGACACACTTCACAGATGGCAATTGCACTTGCAACAAAATTGGCCGACCAGGTTCAGGCTGCCGCACAGCAGGCCGGCCTTGCGATCGTCAACGGCGAGGCGACGTCCGGCTTCAATGGCATCCCGACAGAGACCTTTACGTTCATGCTTGCCTCCGCCGCGGCAAAGCGCGACCCTGAGACGCAGAAAACCGAAGCGGATCTGCCGGGCAAGCGACAGACGCTTGAGCTCAGCAGCAATTTCGATCTATCCAGGCCGGAGTTCGAGAAACCGGTGCACGATTTTCTGTTGCACTGGTCGCGGCGCATGCTCAATCCGCGGCCTGACGCGACCGTGACCCTTGGCGGCATGCCGATCAGCTTTAGCGGCTGGAAATGGCCGTTTCATCTTTCCACCTCTGGTGCCGACAGCTACATTGTGCACGGCGAGGCGCGGTTGGAGGACGGTGTGACACCCGTGGACGCCCAACTTCGCGCCAAAATTTCCGCGTCGATGACGGTGACCTTTGCCGAGGTGGTTCCGGCACCGGAACAGCCCTTTGCTGAAAGTTTTATTTACAACGCTGTGCGCAAAATTATGGACCAGGGCCAGATCGAGCTGGTGAAGAGCGGCAATCGCCAGCCTGTTCCCGTTACGACGCGGTACTACTCGTCCAAGCAGTCCCGCTTCATCTTTAACGATACGGATGAGCAGCAGCGGCAGAACTTTGTTGCCACCAAGGTTTACTGGCTCAGCGGCGTTCTCGGCGGCAACGCTCCGGTATGGATTGCGGACCCACGCGATGCGCAGTATCTGAACACCACTGTTGCCGAATTGATGAAGAGCGCGCAGGCACTGGCCGGCGAGGGCATTCTGCAGCTTCAGCAGGACTACGAGTTTGCCGCTGCGACCGAGCCTTTGCTCTCTCACCGCGGCGAGTACGAGCAGCAGCTTGCCGACGCCCTCAGTTTCATTAAGCCGTCGTTCAACGAAGAGATGCGCGGCGGCCAAACCAACATGTAGTTCGCCATGTTGAAGCTGCGGAGCAGATGCAAAGGAATATCGTTTCGGCACTCTCAGTTTGTGCAAAATGCAACAGCGCAACGCAACGTCTCATCCCACTCCGTGTCTTTGAACAGCATGCAGTTGCCGCCCGCACGGGGCAGGAAAGAGAGATTCACAATGCGTTACCGTTCGAAGTTTGCTGGACTTCTGCTCACAGGCGCGCTGCTTGCAGCGCCGGCCGCCATGTTCGCCCAGGGTCCGCCACCGCCTCCTGGAGGGTATTACCAGCAGCGCGGCTCTTACCAGGGCGGCTGGGATGCACCGCCAAACGGCTTTACGCGCGACCTTCAGCGTAACGCCTTTCACGACGGCCTCTACGGTGCAGAGCAGGATTTGAAAAATCGCCGCAGGCCCAACGTGCGTAACCGTGACGAGTTCCGCAATTACCACGGACCGGAGCGCGGTGCGTATCGCCAGTCATTCCAGCAGGGATACAACACCTTCTGGAGCCACTACCAAGGTGGACGTGGTTATCCGGGCTACTAAAACCTAGTCAGGCATGCGTGTACGCAGAACGGCCCAGCTTTATTGCTGGGCCGTTTAATTTCGCTGTATCCGCTAGGCAATCTACACGAAAATTTTGGCCTCGCTTGGCGGTGCGACGAGCGGCTTTTCCAGCGTCGAATGCTCGTAGTACATTGCGGTGATAGCGGCCAGTAGCTGCTTTGTGAGCGCATCCGCATTTTTCGTCGTCATCCCCATCGTGGAGATGGGCTCACCCATCACCAGCAGCAGCGGTCGAGGCGCAAGGCTGTAAGTATGCATGGGCAACACTTCATACGTGCCCACTAACGCCATGGGCACTATCGGTACCTGTGCCTTGATGGCCATGAACGCCGCGCCTGACAGAAACTGCCGCACATGGCCGTCCGACGATCTGCTGCCGTCTGGGAAGAGCAGGATCGGCACACCTGCCTTTAGCGCCGCCACTCCCTTGCTAAGCCCCGCAATCTGCGACCGCAGGCTGGATTGGTCAATCGGCACCTGGCCCGACCGCGTAAGATGCCGCCCGATAAACGGGTAGCGAAACAGGTAGTGGTTAGCAAGAATGCGGAACTGGAAAGGCAAAGTCCCAAATAGCGCCGGCGTATCCATGTAGCTTAAGTGATTGCACGCAAACACGCATGCCGTCGGCTGCCGCAGGCGCTCCGGATGCAGCACCCGCATAGGCGAAAGCGCAAGCCGCAGCAGCACCCGTGCCCAGACCCGCGACACCCGGTGCTGTGCCTGCCCATCCGTGTCCCACAGCGAAACCAGCAGCGAAACGCAAGCGCACACTGCCGTCCAAAAAAGAATGAGTGGAGCCAGAACCAGGTAGGTTCCCCAGCGCTGCAGCGCTGACCGTGGGGGCGGCGGTACACCTCGCGTCTCCGCCGCGTCTGCCTGAAGGGCAGCAGATTCCGCCGACGGCACGGCAACCCCGCCAACCATTACTTCGCCCGCCAGCGTCTTCGATCCGTCGTTCACTTTTTCTCCTCTGTGCTTTGTCCAGTTCCCTTTGCGTCGGCCAGCGCGGCTGTTTTCCATTCCGAGACCAGATACACCGATCCCGCGACCACGATACTGCCCGAAGCCTGCGAACTGAGAGCGTGGTAAACGGCAGCAACACTTGGGAACACGCTAAACTTTGCGCGTGCGCCATTTGACGCAGTTGTTGCCAAGGCGTGCAGGCGTTCTGCCGTCACTGCACGGGGATTGGCCACGGGAGCTAGCAGAACACGGTCTCCCGGCTCGTCGAACAGTGGAAACAAGATCTGCGACATCTCTTCGAAGGCTTTGTCCGCCAGCGCGGAAAACACCAGCGTCCGCGGCTGCGGCAGGGTTCCCGGCAGAGCAAACACCCTCGATAGGAACGACCGCAATGTCCAAATGCCGGCCGGGTTATGCGCCACGTCCAGCAACACCGGCGCACCGCCCGGCACCGCCGTCTGCTCCAGCCGGCCCGGCCACCGCACCTGGCTCACACCGTGAGTGGTCGTGTGGGCGGTTATGCGGTCAAAGCCGAAACGCGTGGCAAGCGTCTCTGCCGTGGCCAGCGCCAGTGCCAGGTTGCGTCGCTGATGCTCGCCCGGCAACTGCGGTGACAACTCCAGGAGCGTGCCGAACGCCGTCACGGCGCAGCTGTCACCGGCCTGTTGCAGACGCGGCGAGTGGCCCGGCAAATACTCCGCCGCGTTGATTCCCGTGACACTTAGCGCCACAGCCACCTCGCCAATGGCCGCGTTTGCTTCAGGGTGCTGCGGCAGCGTCACAAGTACGCCATCCTGCCGCAGAATGCCGGCTTTTTCCCGTGCGATGGCACCGATGGTGTCGCCCAGCCACTCCATGTGGTCCATCGCAACGTCGGTGATGACGGACAGCAGCGGATGAACGATGTTGGTCGCGTCGAGCCTGCCGCCAAGCCCTACCTCCAGTACCGCCACATCCACGCCGGCAGCGGCAAAGGTAAGGAATGCCATGGCGGTCACGGTTTCAAAGAAGCTCGGCATGTGCGGCAGCTCATCATCGCGCACCAGCGCATGCGACGCCTCGTTTACACGCCGGTATACCTTGCCAAAATTTTCGTCGCTCACATCCAGCAATTGCCCCTGCTCGCTGGAGATGCGGATTCGCTCATTCACCCGCAGCAGGTGTGGCGACGTGTATAAGCCCGTGCAGTACCGCGACGACGCCAGAATGGATGCGAGGGTAGCGGCAGTGGATCCCTTCCCATTTGTGCCCGTGATCAGCACGGAGCGGAACCGGTCCTGCGGGTCGTCCAGTGCACGCATGAGCCGCCGCATGTGGTCCAGATCGAACTTGCGCTGTGTACCCGCCAGCTCCGCACCCAGTGCGCTTAGCCCCGCGATGGCCGCCTGATATAACCCGGCCGGAGCCGCACCGTAAGACATACCTCGATTGTAGGGGACAGTCCTGCGTGGATTCATCCAGAGCGTCACAGCCTCTGCACTTCGCCCGCACACGCGTGCAATGGATCTGCGCCCGCTCCCGTGGCCAGCACCAGCCGTGCCCCAGATCCCAGCACGCGCAACCTGCTGCCTCGCTTCGCAAAAAACCGCTCGTTCATCTCCTTCGGAGACAGTGTCGTTTCAATATGCAAACCGCCGACTGCAAAACACTGATCCATCTGCGTCTCCGTCAGGAATAGATGGAACGGTTCGCCGGCCTGTGCCACGCGTTGCGCCAGCGAGTCGAATGCGAGCCGTTCCACAAGCGGCAGGGCTTCTCGCGGTACGCCATAATCCATTACCACTGCGCGAAATGCCGTGCAGCAGTCAAGGTTGCCCAGCGTCTGCGCAAACGCCTGCTCTGTAAGGTAAGGCACCACACCCAGCATCGCGAACAGGGTCGGCGCCCCGGCTTGAAAGCCCGCTGCTTGCAGTGAACGCCGCAGGTCATCCCGCTCGAAGTCATTGGCCACCAGCGTGCTGCCTGCCGGCAATGTCAGATCGTTCTCACGCAGCAGATCCCGCTTCCAGGCTTGCGTCGCAGGGTGATCCACCTCAAACACCCGCACGCCGCTATACGGGTTGCGCAGCAAAAACGTATCGAGCCCCGCGCCGAGCAGCACATATTGCGACACGCCGTGTGTCTCGACAAAACGCGCCAGCGACTCCTCCGCAAACAGCGACCGTGCCACCAGGAATGCACGCAACGACGCACTGGACGCCCGCTTTGGAGCACGCAGCTCACTGCCGGCCAGGCTGTCCGCGCTCAGGCCCAACACGAGTAATGCGTAAGGATCCTGAAACACCACAGGATCGTCAAAGACCTGGTGTGCCGCGCGCCGTAACGCCACCCGGTACGCCGTGCGCGAAGCAACCCCTGCCTGCATGCCGCTATGCCAGACCGCTGCGCGCGGTATGGTCCTTGATCTCCGCTTGAATCTGCAGAGCCAGGGCCAGCGCCCGCCGGCCATCCGCGCCACTTACCCGTGGCACGGTACGGCTGCGCACACATTGCAGAAAATTCTCAATCTCTAGCCGCAGGGGCTCCCCCGGCACCGTGGGCACCTGACGCAACGACAGGCCAGCACTCGGATGCTGCGGGCCATCCGGCGCAGCGCCAGCATGCGCAAACACTGCTTCCAGCTGCGACGGTGTCAAAGATGCTGCGGCTGTGACATCGATCATCAACAAGTCCTGCCGCGCGAAATCCAGAGAAAGATACTGGTGCGGCTGGAAGAAGCGCAGCTTGCGCACCCGCTCTGTCGACACACGTGATGCCGTGAAATTTGCTACCGCGCCGGACAGGAACTCGATACGCACGTTCGCGATGTCGACCTTGCGCGACAGCACCGGCAGCCCCACCGCGCGCACCTCGCGCACCGGCGATTGCGCCAGCGTCAGCACCACGTCCAGGTCATGGATCATCAGGTCCAACACCACGTCGACGTCGAGCGCACGGGGGGTAAAAACGCTCAGCCGGTGCGACTCAAAGAACATGGGCCGATGCAGCAGAGGCAGCGCCGCCGTCACCGCCGGGTTAAACCTTTCCAGGTGCCCCACCTGCACAATGCGCCCATGCCGGGCGGCAGCCTCCAGCACCGCATCCGCCTCTGCCAGCGACGGCGCAATCGGCTTTTCTATCAACACATCCACGCCTGCCGCGATCAACCGGAGAGCTGCTTCCGCATGATGCACCGTCGGCGTCGTTACACTTGCCGCGTCCACGGCAACGCCGCTCGCCAGCAGTTGCTTCAAGGTCGCAAATGCGGCCACGGCATACTCCGCGCTTAGGGCGGCACGCGTCTGCTCGTTTGGCTCGACGACGGCAGCAAGCGCGACTGGCTGGCCGTTGCGCGCAAGCTCCTGGTACACCCGCAAGTGATTGCGGCCAAATGCACCCGCGCCAATTATTGCAATGCGGGTTGGCGTCATGTCTGGTTGCTGCACTTAGTTTTCTGTCCGACCTCTGTATTCCGTCCGATCATTGGCGTTAGAAGACTTTGCAGAGCAGATGTATCTGCACGGGCAGCGCGACCGGACAGCCCGTTCCAGGGCAACTACTCGACGGCTTCACGGCATCGACTGTACAACTCCAGCAACTGCGCTACCTGGTCGTCACCCTTGCTGGCGGACGGCGGTGCAAAACCCGTGGTCGTGCCTCCGCCGTGCTTCACCACGTTCGTGGCGTTCGCGATAAATTTCAGAAGATCCAGCGCGATATCCTGGGGCAGGCGCGCAGCGTTCGGTGTGTTGTTCTCCATGACTGTTTCCTCATCGATGAGGATAGCAGCGGCAGGCTCGTCATGTGGATCGGCCGCCGCCCGGCGCTATTTCGACGTTACGGTTTGCGTGTCCGCCGTTATCGCCACTTCCGTGCTCAGCGTCTTGCCCGCGGCCCACTTGGGCGCGGTAAACTTCAGCGCCTCCGTGCGATCCGCCGCATCTCCACCCATCTCCACCGACGCCGTCGCCAAACTCGTCTTTTTGCCCGCACTCACATCCATCGTTCCCGTGGCCGGTGTCGCCGCCGCAAACGCAAGCGTCACGTAATGCTTGTCGCCGTCCTTCACCGGGCTGTAGCGCGCCTTGTCGATCGTCCATCCCGCTGCCGGCGTGTACGACCCCTCCAGCGTTACGCTTACCAGCGGCCGCAACGAATCCTTTACGGCCACGATTGCATGCACACCGTCTATTTTGTTCACCGTCAGGGTGCGGTGGCTGCCCGCATCGCTGTCCAACTCCCACGCGCTGCCCGCCGCCACCGCCGCCGGTGCCTTTGTGATCTTCCACGCCTCCGTACCTTTTGCAAAGATCAGCAAGTGTGCCCCGCTGGTCACCGCGCCACGGTACCCCACGAAGTACGGCGGATGGCTGATCTCCTTCCACACCTCTGCCGTGCTCACAGCATCGCCAATCTTTACCGCCGTGCCTTCACCCGCCACGGCGCCCTGCTCGCGATAGGCAAAGATCGGGAGTGGCGCCTGCGGCAGCGGTGTTAGCCCCGCGCCCTGTGCGCTGATCTCCGACCCCTGCACAAAGCGCCACTCGAACGCCTTGCCATCCTGCATGCTGAAGCGCATCGTGCTGGCGCTGCCTGGCCTGTCTGTGTCGTCCGTCTCGAACGCGATGTCCGCCTTGTACGACGCCTCGCCACTTGCCTTGTACGCAGCAGCCATCCGGTCCACATTGCTGTAATGCGTCCGGGTGCCGTCCTTGCCCGTCAGCACGGCGTGGTACAACGGCTGCTTCAGCGTCGTGTCCACGTCAAATTCGATCATGGCATACGGCAGGTCCGCCCCGTCGATCCACTGGATGTACTGCGTCGGCCAGTACTGGTAGCTGAGCAGCAGCCCCGCGCTTGGCGGTGGAACGGTTGCGGGTGAGGCAGTCTGGGCACCGGTCTGAGCAGCAGCGCTGCCCAGCAGCGATGCGGCGGCGAGAGTAACGGCAAATATGCGAACCATTCCTTGATCCCCCTTGAACACTGTTGAGTTCGAGAACTTTCGACAACCAACGAAGCCTAAAAGCTGTATCGCACGCCGGCCTCGATCCGCCGCCCTGGATCGGCAGCATACGTCCTGCCAAACAGCGGCGATCCCAGCACGCCACCCACCGCGGTCCCGTTCGTATGGTTCAACAGGTTTGTCGACCGCAGGTTTACGGCAAGGGTCTGTGCCTCCCGCTCGCCCACGCGCGGCAGATTGAAGCTGCGGCTCAGGTTTGCGTCCAGGTGCACATTCCACGGCAGCGATCCCGCATTGCGGCCGACCGACGCTCCCCCCGCAACGCTCGACAGCGTGCCGAATTGTGTTGCCAGCGCACCTGCGTCTGTTGCAGCGGCAAACCGGGGCCGGTCGTTGAAAATTCCGTCGCCATTTGAATCGAACCCCGTCGTCACGTTGTACGGCACGCCGCTCGCCGCATCGAACTGGTTCGACAGCACAACCCCCAGCGGAAACACATAGTTCGTGAACGCGATGAAATGGTGCGTCGCCTCCCACGTGGGCCGGGCATACTCGCCCGCGTCCTTGTAGCTACTCTGCGGAAACAGCGTCGGCGCATCCGCATTCGTTTTCAAATGCATGTGGATGTACCCGCCGAAAATCTGCAGCCGCTTCAAACTATGCTGATCCAACCCCGCAAAGATCACGTTGCCGCCCAGCCCGCCCGTCTGCTGAAACTGGTACAGGTCCAGGTTCGCCACACCCGGCCGCGGTCCGCTCGGCACTCCGTTCAGAGGCGCGTTGATGTTGCGCGACCGCACATCGTCCCACGCCCGCGCCAGATACAGGTTTGCCTGTGCATGCCAGTGCTTCGGAAAGTCGTGCTCCACCCCAAAGTGCGTCTGCAGCGACGGCACTTGGCTGATGCTCGGCAGCGGCGCGCGCAGCGTCGTGATGATGCTGGTACCTGTCGTCAGCGGTGCGCCATAGGCAGGGTTATAGATTTGCACTTGCGTTTGCCGTGTACCGTTCAGCCGGTACGTCTCCAGCGTCGTCTGCACATCCACGGGCGTATAGAACAATCCCGTCCGCGCATGCAACACCCATCGCTGGTGCCGATCCGGCGACCACGCTACACCTATGCGCGGTGCTACATTTCCCACCGTGTTCGGCGATGTCTGCAGCGCCCATCGCAGCCCGAGCGACACCTCCAGCCGCTTGTTCACCTTCCAGATATCCTGCGCATACGGCACCACACGCAACTGGTTCAGCCCCACCGGCGCCCTGCCTTCCGTCGCTGCATATTCTGTTGCCACGCCTCCCGGCAGTCCTGCAAGCGCCCGCCGATACTGCTCCAGCCCTGTGATCGCCGTCGTTCCACTCGCCGCCGTGCCGTTCGCGTTTAGCACCGGTGCTACACCGCCGCCAAAGATATACGTTCCGTTGAAGTTTGTCGGCAGCCGGTCGTTTACGTTTGCATTCAGCAACTCCACGCCGGCCTTCAGGCTGTGTTTGTGCCACTGGTACAGCACATCGTCGTCTACTTCCAGATCCAACTCCCGACTGTGCAGCGTCTGCGTCGTCACCCCGCCCCCGGTAAACGCGCCCGCCACAATCAGCGACGGCGCGGAACTCTGCGGCGAATCGTTCCGCGTCGCCCATGTCAGCCCTACGCGCGTCTCGTGAAGCGTGGTCGCGCTGATCGTCCGCAGGTTTGTGAGCCGGATCGCATGCTCGGACTGCTGCGAATTGTAGCTCGCCTCTTCCAGCGTGCTTCCACCCGCGCCCACGTTCGTTAGCCCGTTTACCGTGGCTGTGTAGGTCCCCGTGAAGTTGTTGTGTGCATTCAGCATCGTTGCCAGCCGCACGCTGCCCTGCCACAGCGACTGCGGGGTGGGCACGTTTGCCGTCACCTGTGCCGCGTTCCCGTTTGCGTTCAGTGTCACTGCGTTCACCACTGCAAATTGGTCGATCTGCCGATGCTCCAGCGCGACAAAATAGTCACTGCGGTTCGTCCTGATCGGGCCGCCCAGCTCAAACCCGTACCGCTGTTTGCCGATCGCCGCGCGGCTCGGTGAAAATGGATCTTTCGCATTCGCAAATTGCGCGCTCTGCGTCGTGAACAGCGCGCCATGCACCTTACTCTGGCCCGGCTTGGTATAAATCTCCACCCGCCCTCCCTGGTAGGGCGGCCGTTCGTACTCCGCGCTGAACAGGTCTGGATTCACCCGGATAAATGCAATCGCAGACTTCGGCGGAATGCGTCCGCTGTTTTGAAATCCATCCACCGCAATGATCGCCTGCCCCGGCGCGCCGCCCGCCGCCGCCGCGAGCACCTGCAGCTGTCGTGCAAACTCGTCCGGATCGTCCGCTAGCTGCTTCACATCTTTTTCGTCCAGCGTCTTCGTCCCAGCCACACTTTCCGTGCTCACCGGCTCGTCCTGCACAGCCTCCACGGTCGTCTCCACCGTCACCGGCTTCAGCCGCACCGTCAACGCGGGCGCGCCGGCTGCAACACGAGTGCTGATCGCGGCAAACCCTACCGCCTGCACCGTCACGCGGTGACTGCCGTCCGCAATGCATACACTGTAGCGGCCGTGGGCATCGCTGTGGCCGGCCAGTTGGCCCTCCACCTTTACCGTCGCGCCCACCACTGCCGCGCCGGTCGCGTCCAGAACTTCCACCGCCGCGCGGTTGCTGTTGCCTGCGCATTGCTGGCCATCGGCATGCAATGCGGTCACGCCCGCCAGCGCGAAAACTACAGAGGATATGCGGATGTGTCCTGTCATGGCCGTGGTCTCCAGCAAGCGGTGTAGCGTGTTGCCGTGTGCAATTTTTTACTGCCTTCCAGCATCGCCTGGTCCCCGCCCCGTTGCGCAGTGGCTTCCGTCAGCGCCGTCGTGTGACAAACGTCATGTCACACCGCTTCCGCGATTCTTTCCAGATGACATCTGTCATCCCACCGCCGTGACGCACACCGCTGCCGCACAGGTCGCCGCCGATGCACAATAGCCCTATGCCGGCCCGTCCAAGCAACGTCTCTCCACAGCGTAGCGCCGTCCATTGCGAGGCAGACGCTCTCCAGCCGCTTCAGCAAAGCGCCTCCGAGTTCTGGCGCCAATCCACTGGCAGCGCCCACATCATGCGCTACGTCTCTCTGCTCTACTCCGGCTTTTTTATCATCCAGCCCATCGCAGAGCACAGCACAGAGAAGTGGGTCTGGTTTGGCGTTGTGTATACGATCTTTGTCGCGCTCTACTTCGCCATTCCCAACACCGTGGGCCGCGTCCAGCAAATGCTGCTTGCCCAGTTGTTTGCGCTCGGCTTCAGCTACTTCCCATTTAACCAAAGCGCGTCCGGCCTCTTCGTCTATCCTGTCGTCATCCTCGCGTTCATGACGCGCAGTATGCGCCTTTTTCTCACCGTGCTCGTCGTGCAATGCATCGGGGTTTCAGTTGAAACCTGGATCTTTCATCTGCCGTGGTGGACAGGTGGAATGGGCATCCTGTTTTCAGTTGTCGTGGGTTTCAGCAACTTTGCCTACTCGCGGCAGCGCCGCGCGGAGTTTCAGCTCACCCGGGCCAACGACGAGATCGAACACCTGGCCCAGGTCGCCGAACGCGAACGCATTGCCCGCGACCTGCACGACCTGCTCGGCCACACCCTCACCGTCATCGCCATCAAGAGTGAACTTGCCAACCGCATCTTGCCTGTTGACCCGGAACGCGCCGCCCAGGAGATGCGCGAGGTGGAGCAGACTGCCCGTAAGGCTCTCGCAGAGGTACGTGAAGCCGTTACTGGCTACCGCAGCGAAGGCATTGCCGCGGAAGTCATGCGTGCCCGTCACACCCTGCTCGCTGCGGACGTGCAACTCACCACCAGCATGGACACGATCAATCTCGCACCCGCGCAGGCCAATGTGCTCTGCCTTGCCCTGCGCGAAGCGATCACCAACATCGTTCGCCACGCTTCCGCCAGCGCTGCCACGCTGCGGGTGGCACGCGACAGTAAACGTATCCGTATGTGTATCGAGGACAATGGCACCGGCTTTGCGGGCGAAGAAGGCAACGGCTTGCGCGGTATGCGCGAACGCCTTGCCGCATCCGGCGGCACTGTCGACCTGCGCCACGCTATCCCCACCGGGACCGTTCTCACTATTGAACTGCCATTCGCACCAGATCCCGTGCCGGCCATGGCACCCATCGACGAGCGCAATGCCTTGGAGTACCGCCGTCCCCTCGCACCCTCCAGGGTGACAGCGTGAGCAAAATTAAAGTCCTCCTCGCGGAAGACCAGGGCATGGTGCGCGGCGCTCTTGCAGCCCTGCTCGGCATCGAGCCCGATATCGAGGTCGTGGCCAGCGTTGCGGACGGTCAGGCGGCCTTCCGCGCCATCGGTGAATATCGACCTCATGTCGTTGTCACCGACATCGAGATGCCCCACATGACTGGCCTTGAGCTCGCCGCTAAGGTCCGCGATCTGTACCCGGCAACCCGCATCGTTATCGTCACAACTTTTGCCCGTCCGGGATACCTGCGACGAGCGCTCGACGCAGGCGCCAACGGCTATCTGCTAAAGGATTGCCCTGCCTCCGAACTGGCAGACGCCGTCCGCCGCGTCCACGGCGGTCTGCGCGTAGTTGACCCGGCGCTCGCCGCCGAAATTTGGAACGCGGAAGAAGACCCGCTGACTGAGCGCGAGCGCCAGATTCTGCGTCGCGCGGGCGAAGGCGAAGCCACCGCCGAACTTGCCAGATCTCTGCGCCTAAGCGAAGGCACCGTCCGAAACTATCTCTCCGAAGCCATAAGCAAGCTGGGCGCCGCGAATCGCATCGAAGCCGCTCGCCTCGCCCGCACAAAAGGATGGCTCTAAGAGAGCCTCGCACGCAATCCCAAACGGATTTCCGGTTGTGGTTTGAACGTTTGTCAGCGACCGGGGAGCTTCATGGAGCAGCCCCGGTCCCGATGCGTACAAGGCAGATCGCTGACCAGTCCATCCCTGGGAGAAGAGGACCATGCGCGACGCCGACCGTAGCCGGAACCTGCGCCTATTCGAAGTATGCCGAAGCCGCTTCCCTGAGCCAATTGTTATTTCCCCAAATGGAAAGCGAAGGTAACTCGTTCACTCGCAAAGGGTAACTGCCGTAGTCAGCGATTCCCGTTTTAGGTTTTATGGTCGTCGGTCGTTCCGGTTCGCAGCCGCTCCCACAAGCCGTAGTAGCCGGATGTGCCGGAGCGGCCTTTTAGGAGGGTTTCGAAGGGGGTTTCGTTGCGGGCGAGGGAGAGGGTGGCGAGCTCGTCCTGGACGGCGGCGAGGCGGGTTTCGAGGAGGTTGGCCCAAGTCTCTCCTGGGGGCTTATCTGTTGTAGACAAAGGGGTTCCGACGGCGGCGAGGGCTTCGGGAAGGCGCTGGTTCCAGAAGGGGTACTCCAGGGCGACGGGAACGACAGTTACGGGTCCGTTGCATTCAAGTCTTGCAAGCAAAGCACTTAGGCCGGGTTTGAGGCCCGGAGGCCGAATTCTGACGTCCTTGAACTCGCCCTGCGGTGTTACTCCGAGCACATCTCCTTGATTCAAAACGGCTTCGGACGCGCGCAGAAACTGTGCCGCGCCGCGCATCTTTTCGACTTGCACCGGAAATAGGCCAAGAGGCTTAAGTACTTTGTAGCGTTGGAGTTGGACGGAGTCGATCGGGGCATAAAAGCTGCGGCCGGGAATGAAACGTTCCGCCAAAACCATGCACAGGAGCGGATCCCACCAGGAGGGGTGGTTCAGGTAAAAGATGAGCTTGTCCGGCGTGTCTGCCGGGGGGAGCCGGTGGGCAAAGGCGAGGCGGACGGCGCGGAACTGCTTGCGCAGGCGGCGCTTTGCGATCAGACGGCGGAACAGCCAGAGTGCGAGCGGGTTGACCGGACGTATGCCGTAGTTCCCGTCACCGATCTTGCCGCGCGCGCTGCCGGATTGACGGGGAGAGCCCATGCTGTTCATGATGCGTGTCAGCGCCGGGCTGGTCCCTTCGATGCGGATGCGGTGGTACCCACCGGAGGTGCCGGTGGGGGTAGAGCGGCGGTGGCGTTGGCGTGCGGCGGGACGACAGTAAGGGTGATGCTGCTGGGGTACTGGGTGGAGTGGTGGATGGCGGTGTGGGCGACGACGGCGACGGTTTCGTCGTAGTTGTTTCCGCCCGTGTTCAGGTTGCGGTCGAAGCGGGGGAAGTTGGCACCGGCAACTTCAAGCCGGATGCGGTGGCCTGCGGCGAAATAGTTGCTGGTGTTCATCGGTGTGAGGGTCACCTTGTAGACCCTGCCATTTTCCATGAGCTCGATCTTGCTGTCGCCGTTGCGGTAGCGCAGGCGCTGGATGGTTTCGTCGAGGTTGTAGGCGGTGCCGTCCGGCAGGACGTCGATGAGCTTGGCGGTGACGTCGGTGTCCTTCACATCGCTACTGATGTAGTAGGTGACGGTGATTGGGCCGGAGACCTCGATGCCGTCGGTGAGCGGCTCGCTGGTGTAGACGAGGATGTCCTCCCGCGCCTCCATTTTGCGTTGGTCGAGCGCGCCGCCGTTGCCGGGGATGGTGTTGGCCGCACAGCAGACGTTGCCGCCATAGCTGGGCGTGGGGTGCATGGGGTCGTAGGTGAAGAGGTCGGGCGTGTCGACGAGCTTTTTGGGGTTGATGCGGACCCTGGGACTGGTGGAGCTATCGGACGCGAAGTGCAGCAGCGCCGGGTCCTTCCTGTTGCGGTCGTAGCGCAGGTAGCCGTCGCCGTTCAGGGTGTTGCCGTGGCCGC
>CAXTJO010000001.1:0-41063 GCA_964244665.1 uncultured Terriglobus sp. | reverse complement strand
TCGAGCCGCTCGACCGACCCGTAGATCGGCAGGATCATGAACGGCAGGTAGGCGTAGACGAGCCCGATCACGACGGCCGTCGGCGTGTACAGCAGGCCGCCGGAGGCGAGCGTGAGCGTGACGGGCCGGGCACCGGCGGGCGGCCAGGAGTCGCTGCCCTGCCACTTGTTGAGGCCCATTTCGTAGTACATGACTTTGGGCTGTTTCCCGAGAAAGCCGTTGTTGTCGCCTTTGAGGAAGTGGTCGAACCAGCCAAAGGTCATGCTGTCGTAGTCGAGCCGGGCATCGCCCATGTCGCGCTCGCCGACGACGGTGTGGTCCGTTGCGCGTTTGTAGCCGCAGTGCAGGGTGGGTGCGATGACGGCGTACTGCTGGTCTTTTGCCGCGCCCTGGGCGTGCTCGCGGACGAAGTTGTAGGCGGCGAGGTTGGGGCCGACCGAGACGTCGTACCAGGTCATGAACCAGAAGCCGGGCACGTCGATGGGCATGGTGTCGGACTGCCAGAGGCCGCCCTTGCGCCAGGCCGGGTCGGCGGGGGTGCGTTCGATCATGGCACCGCCGGTGCCGACGGGCATGGTATCGGCGTAGATGCCGGCGGGTCCGCCGGCGGCCTTGACGATGTCTTTCTCGGGCAGGTGCTCAAAGGCTTTGGCCCAGTCGATGGGCGTCAGTTGCGGCGACAGATCGAAGAGCTTTGCACCGGCGATGAGGTCGGCCTGCGAGGTGTTGGGCGGGAACTGCGGGCGGACCTGGTTCTGCTCGCCGGCCAGCCAGTCGATGAAGAGCATCTGGACCGCGCCGCCGCGGTACCAGTTGCCCTGCTCGTTGTATGGGCCGACCTTGCCGACGCCAGCACCGAAGCTCTGCGGAATGATGGTGGTGACGTTTTTGTTGTGCAGCGAGGCGGCGGCAAGCTGCCACTCTGCCGTGCTGGAGCAGCCGATGAGGCCGATTTTGCCGGTGGACCACGTTTGCGAGCCCATCCAGTTGAACTGGTCGTCGGCGTCGGTGAGCGGTGCGCCGAGGATGTCGTAGTTGCCTTCGGAGAAGAAGTGGCCGCGCTCGTTCATTTCGACCAGCGCATAGCCGCGCTTGACATAGTCGAGCTCCTGGCTCATGTCGCGATAGGTGCCGTTGTGTACGTCCCAGTAGTTGAAGTTGTAGGGGGTGCGACTGAAGACGACGGGATACTGCTTCGAGGTATCTTTGGGGCGGTAGACGTCGGCCTGCACGCGGATGCCGTCACGCATGGGCACCATGACTTTGCGGTCGATGACGGCGATGGCTTCAAGCTGCTGTTCGATGGACTCGCGTTTTGCGACGAGGGCGGCTTTTTCGTCGGGCGACAGGGTTGCCGCGGGCCGCTGGGCGTGTGCCGGGCCGGCGGCAAGCGTGCCGGCAAGCAGGGCACAGGCGCTGTGCTTGAGAAGGGTAGTCGATCGCACGTGTGCGGGCCTCGGGGAAAGGGAATGAGAGCAGCGTAGCAGAATCGACGGGGCGCTACGGTGCGCCACGCCTGCCATGTTCGCCCATCCCGGCGGGTACCGCCTGCATCGTACCAGAACGCGCGGATGGGGATGCGCAGGCCGGTGAGCAGGTGTAGGTATCGTTCTGCGCCGTTGCGCCGTGCTGGAAGACTGCCGCAGGAGAGATTGAAGGGCGTGAGCGAACCAGGGAAGATCGGCATAGCGTGTGCGGAGCGGGTGCACCGTAGGCTGCTGGAGGGCGCAACGGTACACCTTGGCTTGCTGCCGGTGATGTTACGAGCAGACCCGCTGCTGCAGGCGGACGTGGACGGCCTGGAAGTGATCATTGCGGAGCACGAAGAGGCCATACATCTGGTGCAGTTGACGCGCAGCCTGCACCGCGTAGACGATCCGTACCGGCCCGCGATCCTGGTCATTACGGCGAACGCGGATGGCGCGATCGAGCAGGAAGCCGAGGAGGCGTTCGACGGTGTGATGCCGTTGCCGCAGTTACCGGCGAAGGTTGCGGAGCTGTTGAGCATTGCGTTGTACGCGCACCGGGCGTTTGCGCGCCGGTTTGAGGGCGCGATGGAAGAGCTGCATGTGAACCGGCAGATCTTTCACTCTGTAACCAACGGCATTAGCGTGGCAAACGCGACGCTACCGGACATGCCGCTGACCTATGTAAACCCGGCGTTTGAAGTAATGACGGGGTACAGCCTGGAAGATGTGGTGGGAAAGAACTGCCGTTTTTTGCAGGGCAGCGAGCATGACCAGCCAGGGCTGGTGCTGATTCGCGAGGCGATTCGCGACGGGCGGCAGGTGACGGCGACGATACGCAATTACCGGCGTGACGGCACACCGTTCTGGAACGAGCTGACGCTGTCGCCGATTCGTGGGCGGGACGGCACGGTGATGCAGATTGTCGGCATCCAGGCCGATGTGACGGAGCGGGTGGAGATAGAGAATGCGTTGCGTGAGAGCGAGAAGCTGGCCGTGGCGGGGCGGCTGGCGGCGTCGATTGCGCACGAGATCAACAACCCGCTGGAAAGTGTGACGAACCTGGTGTACCTGGCGCAGCACAGCGAGACGCTGGGGGAGGCGCAGGAGTTCCTGTCGCAGGCCGATGGGGAGCTGCGGCGGGTAAAGCTGATCACGTCGCAGTCGTTGCGGTTTTACAAGCAGTCCACCAAGCCGCAGACGGTGAGCGTGGGCGACCTGGTGACGGCGGCGCTGGAGATGGGTGGGTCGCGCATTGCCAATGCCAACGTGGAGATAGAGCGACGCGACCGGCTGCACCGGCAGATTGTGTGCATGGAAAGCGAGATCCGGCAGGTGATCAACAACCTGGTGGGCAATGCGACGGATGCCATGCACGGACAGGGCGGCGGTCGGCTGCTGCTGCGCACGCGTGAGGCGACGGAGTTCGGGTCGGGCCGGGCGGGTGTGGTGCTGACGGTGGCCGATACGGGCTCGGGCATTCCACGGGCGGCGCTCCAGGATATTTATCGCGCGTTTTTTAGCACCAAGGGTTTGCAGGGGACCGGGCTGGGGCTTTGGATTTCGAGCGAGATTGTGGGCCGGCACCACGGGCGGCTGGTTGTGCGCAGCCGCACGGGGAGCCATGGGCATGGGACGGTGTTCCGGCTGTTTCTGCCGTTCCAGGGTGTAGTGGCGGTGCCGGAGGACGGTGCTTGAACGCCGTGCTGGAAAGCCGTTGGGCGGAGTAGGCTTCCACACAGGGGGAATGGCGCAGAGTGGCAAAGGCGGATGACGCAGCGGTACTGGAGATTGAGGGGCACGCGGTGCGCGTGTCAAACCCGGCGAAGCTTTATTTTGGGCGCGAGGTGCAGTTGAGCAAGCTGGACCTGGTGAACTATTACCTGGCGGTTGCGCCGGGGGCACTGCGGGGCGTGCGGGAGCGGCCGTTTGTGCTGAAGCGGTTTGTGAACGGCGCGGATGGGGAGCCGTTTTACCAGAAGCGTGCGCCGGACAACCTGCCGGAGTTTGTGCGGACGGTGACGCTGTCGTTTCCATCGGGCCGGACGGCGGACGAGGTGGTGGTGGATAATGCCGCGGCGCTGGTGTGGGTGGTGAACCTGGGCTGCATCGAGCTGCATCCGCACCCGGTGCGGGCGGGGGATCTGGAACACCCGGATGAATTGCGCATCGACCTGGACCCGGGGCCGGGGGTGGAATGGGAGAGCGTGCGGGCCGTTGCGCTGGAGGTGGAGGCGGTGCTGGCGGATGCGGGCCTGCGCGGGTGGCCGAAGACGAGCGGGTCACGCGGGATGCATGTGAATGTGCGGATCGAGCCGCGGTGGAGCTTTACGGAAGTGCGGCGGGCGGCGCTGGCGCTGGCGCGGGAGGTGGAGCGGCGCGCGCCCGCGCTGGCGAGCAGCAAGTGGTGGAAGGAAGAGCGGCATGGGGTGTTTCTGGATTACAACCAGAACGCGAAGGACCGGACGACGTGCTCGGCGTATAGCGTGCGGCCGCTGCCGGATGGGCGGGTAAGTACGCCGCTGGAGTGGGCGGAGGTGCCGATGTGCGATCCGCGTGACTTTAATACGCGGACGGTGCCGGTGCGGTTCGCGACGATGGGCGATCCGCATGCGGAGATGGATGCGGCGGCGGGGCGGCTGGAGTGGCTGCTGGACCTGGCGGCGCGGGATGAGGCGAACGGTGTTGGGGATGCGCCGTGGCCGCCGCATTTCAAGAAGATGGAGGGGGAGCCGGCGCGGGTGCAGCCGTCGAAGGCGCGGGGTGGTGCGGGGGCCGATGTGCCGAAGAAGCGTGCGGCGAAGAAGGCTGCCGGTGAGGGTAAGGAGGGTGCGGCTTCGAAGGCTGCTGCGACGGGGAGGCGGAAGTCGACGATGCCGTTGATCGTGGTGGCGCAGTCGCCGGACCGCGCTGCGGCCGATGCGGGGCTGGAGCGGTGGAAGATGGCGCATGCTGAGGCGGCGGCGTTGCTGGCGCCGGACGATGTGTTGCTGGACCGGATGCGGGGAACGGCGTACGTGTGGTATCGGTACCGGATCAACCTGCGGCATGTGCCGGAGGGGGAGCGGCCGACGCAGGGTGTGCCGGATCCGGATGATGACCCGACGCGAGCCTGGCGGGAGGGGTGAGTTCGGCGCTGGAGAAAGACGAGCGGCGGTGGACGGAGTGGATTGTGCCGCTGCTGGTGGGGCTGCTGGCGACGCTGAAGACGCTGCGGCTGCCGAACGGATGGGCAACGACGCAGAGCCTGGTGGATTACTCGCAGGGTTTTGTGAAGCGGGGGCTGCTGGGGGCGGTGTACCGGCTGCTGCACTGGACCGGCTACGGGGCGCTGCAGCGGGCGATGCTGGGGGAACTGCTGGTGATGCTGGTGCTGCTGTTTGCGCTGGGGGTGCGGTCGAGGGTAGGGCGGTGGTGCGGCAATGCGCTGGTGCCGGCGGTGTTTTTGGGCAGCTATGCGCTGTCGTTTTTGGTGCACATGGTGGGCTACACCGATGTGCTGAACACGGCGATTTGCGCGGGATTGCTGCTGGTGCGGCGGCCGGGGGTGCGATTTTTGCTGGCGGTGCCGCTGTGCACGGCGGCTGTGCTGATGCATGAGAATTTTTTGCTGACGCAGTTTCCGGTGGTGCTGTTCAGCTTTGTGCTGGAGGCGTTGGCGGGGCAGGGGAATGCGGCGCGGCGCGGCGGATGGGTGCGGGGCGGCAGCCTGTGTGCGCTGATGGTGGCGCTGACGGTGTTGGTGTCGACGGAGGGGCTGGTGACGCCGGAGAAGGCGGAGCGGCTGCACCAGGCGGCGCTGCAGCACACCGACCTGGATCTGCACCCGTTCGTGTTTACCGTGTTGAGCCGCGATCTGGCGGGGAATATTGCGCTGACGGCGGTGGCGCGCACGGAGCAGTGGTGGGTTCGGGCGAACTGGGTTTCTTTTGCGAACATTGCGCCGGCGGCGCTGCTGCTGCTGCGCGTGGGCTACCGGATGCTGCGGGCGCAGGCGATGGCGCGCGATACGCGTGTGCTGCTGTATGCCGCCGGGCTGGTGGCCGCGGTGTGTCCGCTGAGCATCCACCTGCTCGGGTTTGACGCACCGCGATGGAATTGCCTGTGCCTGCTGAACGTCTACCTGATCCTGTGTGCGATGGCGCAACGGCTTGCGCCTGCGGCCACGCCGGCACCGCTCGCCGAACGCCATTTGACGGTGCTGGTAGTGGCGATTGGGATGATCAGCGGCTATGGCCTGTTCGACGAGGAGGATATCAATCCGTACCCGTTTGCGCCGGTCCTGTTGCAGCACTGGCAGGAGTACCAGTATGGCGTGGCGCAGGAACGGAGGATGGCCAGTGGGCGCTAGCGATGCACGAGGCGATAAAAATCGATGTTGTGGGCGGCGTCGTGGCGGAGAAAGACAAACGTGTAGTGGTTGAACTCGGTCGCGTCGATGGCGAAGAGCGATTGCCCGGTTTCCCACGTTTTGTTTGCGAGATATGCACCGATCACGGCACCGTAGACGTTTTGCGTTGCGATGAGGTGCACGTTGCGCCGCTCCATCGTTTCAAGAAAGTCGTGGCGCTTCAATGCGGTGGTGGCTTCGGCATCCAGTGCAAGACCAAATGCAGATTCGGCGGGCATGTCGAGAGCGAAACTGATCGCGCCATCGGTGAATTCCAGTATGCGGGTGTAGCCCTCGTGTCGCAGGTCGTTGCCGAGCGCCTGACCGCTGCGGAAGAGTTCCAGGTAGTCGGCCCCGTAGCTGCGTTTGAGTGGTACGAGATACAGATTGAACGCCAGCATGACCGCACAAAGGTAGAGCGTAACGACCGCGCACCGTTGTGCCACAGGCAGAGCGCGTGGCAGCAGGTGCTGTAGAGCTTCGTCCAGCCAGCGCACCAACACAAAATCGGCGATGGCGATGGAGATGGTGTAGTACCAAGAACCCTGGTGATACATCGCGACGAAGATGAAGTTATAGAGTGCCTTCAGGATTACGCCGGCATAGAGTGCGTGAAGCAGGCGAGCGGTGCTGCTGGTGCGGCGTCGTGTGCGCAGCAGATCGGTCAGGCAAACCAGCATAGGCAACAGCATCTGTGCCATGCGCATATAGGTTTCGTCGAAGGTGGAATACCCGATGCCGGCCTGCAGGGCGGTAGGTGGGTCGCCGCGAAAGACCGGCAGGAGCAGCCAGGCGAGTTGATGCAGGTTGTACCACCCGGCCAGGCCAGCCTTTGCCGTACCGCTGAGGGGTAGGAAAGCGCCCACGGCAGTGCGGTTGTACGCGAGATAGGCGGCGAGCATGCTGACGAAAGGCAGGCAAAGAGCGGCGATGTGACGGTATGCGCGCGGTCCTGTCCGCGCTGCAAGGCAGAGCGTTAGCAGGATGCTGAACGCGAGGAAGATTTCGTCGAGACGCGCCAGCACCGTACAGCCGAGCAACACGGAAACAAGCAGGTTAAGCGGGAGGGCGTTGCGCTCGCCGCGAACCAAAAGCGTGGCAAGGGCGAGCGAGAAGAAGAACCAGGTCAGTGCGCTTTCCATGCCGTTTGCGGCGGACCAGCTTGCGCCGTTTCCGGGGAGCGCAAGCGCGACGGCGATCCAGAGCGGCCCGGGTGCGCTGACGAGCAGAGCCAATGCCGGTCGGGAAAGCAGCGAGGCGGCAGCGATGCAGAAGATCGCGGACGCAAGCGCGAGTAGCAGGATGTCGGCGCGGTACACGCGAAGTACCAGAGAAAGCGGGTCAGCAAAAGAAAGCACACCGATGTGGGCAAGCGCTGTCAGCAGCCATTCCCACAGGGGATGAAAGCCGTTGGTTTGGTAGAGACGGTCAAAGGTAAAGCCGTGAAAGTGCTGCGAGCGCTGCGCAATGCCAAGATAGTAAAAGGCATCGCCGGCAAAGCTGGTGAGCGCGGCGGCTGGACCGTACTTGATGGAGTAGTACAGCGGCAACAGGCCTGCGGCCAGAAATGAAAGTGCAAAGAGCAGTACGGTCTGGAAGCGTTTGGGCAACATGCGGGATTGTTCGATGATGCCATGCAAACCGTACGGGAGGATGGAATGGGCGAGGAGACGATTTTTGGGCGGATTGTGCGGGGGGATATTTCCGTGGAGCGGGTGTATGAGGACGAGGTGTGCCTGGCGTTCCGGGATGTTGCGCCGGTCGCGCCGGTACACCTGCTGGTGATTCCGAAGGCGGCGGTGGAGTCGCTGGGCCACGTGTCGGCGGAGCACGAGGCGATGCTGGGCCATCTGCTGCGTGTTGCCGGGGAACTGGGCCAGAGATACTGCCCGGAAGGTTTCCGTGTGGTGACGAATAGCGGCGCGGATGGTGGGCGGACGGTGAACCACCTGCACCTGCACCTGCTGGGTGGACGCCACATGGCATGGCCGCCCGGCTGATACCGCTTCGTCAGACATTGCCTAAACATGACGCCGCTAGCTGCATGCGGGGCGGCGGTGTTCCTCAAGCCGCGGCATGAGATCGACCAGATTGCAGGGAACGTGGCGGCTGTCGAACTGGTGGACGAGGATGTCGTCCCAGGCGTCGCGGACCGCGCCGGGCGAGCCTGGGAGGGCGAAGAGGTAGGTGCCGCCGCTGACGCCGCCGAGTGCGCGCGACTGGATGGTGCTGGTGCCGATTTTGGCGTAGCTGAGCATGCGGAAGAGCTCGCCGAAGCCGGCGATTTCTTTTTCCAGAACGCGTCGAAAGGCCTCCGGTGTGAGGTCGCGACCCGTGATGCCGGTTCCGCCGGTGGTGACCACGGCATCGACAAGCGGGTCGGCGATCCAACGGCGCAGTACGGCTTCGATGCGGTCGGCGTCGTCTGTGGTGAGGGTGCGGTCGGCCAGGGTGTGGCCGGCCGCGGCGATGCGCGCGGCAAGTGCGTCGCCGGAGCGGTCGTCTGCGGCGCTACGCGAATCGCTGACGGTGAGCACGGCGATGCGGATGGGCAGAAACGGTCGGCTTAGGTCGAGTGGCATGGTGTGAACTCCGGCGCGCACACCGGGGCTGCCCCAGATCGGGCGGCGGCGCGGCAGGTGCGCGGCATTTAGACTAGACGATGCCGCCCGTTGCGCCATCCGGGCAGGACTTTAGACACCGGCGACCGGGCCCGCGCGGCCACGCCCCAAGGATTTCTGTGCACGTTCTCGCTTTCGCGTTTTTTTGGCAATCTCTTGGCGGCTTTGGCGGCCTGAATTTGCTTTTGCCGCTTGTGCTGATTGGCTTTGTCGTACTCACAGTGCTGCCACAACAGCGTAAGCAAAAGGCGTGGAACAAGATGCTGAGCGAGTTGAAGACGGGCGACCGGGTGACGACGAACGGCGGTTTGCGCGGCCAGATTTTATCGCTCAAGGATGACGCCGTGATCGTGCGGGTGCTGCCCGACAACATCAAGCTCGAATTTTTGCGTAGCGCGATCGCGTCGGTGACGACCGAGGACGAAGAGTCGAAGTAGCACGCGCCGAGTGTGGTTCGCCGTGCCGAGATGCCGGGCGAGGTTGCATTCCGGGTAGCGTGCGTTGCCTGGGTGACGCGCTTTTGCGCAGAAATTGGTATAAAGGAAGGGTATCGCGCGGCATGCCACACCAGGTTGCCGCGTCCTGGGCTGCTTCGGCCCCGGCACATTTCAGCCGTGGCCTTGGCACCGGTTGACAGAAACGACGCGCGCCTGAGAGGTGCGCCGACAGGCCCATGCAGAAAAATCTTAATGGCAAGATTGCCGCAATTCTCGTTACGCTGCTTGTGTTTATCTACGGCATTTTCGGCATTCCACACGGGTCGCTGAAGCAGACGCTGACCGACCGCATCCACCTGGGACTTGACCTGCGTGGTGGAACGCATTTGGTGCTGCAGGTGCATACGGATGAGGCCGTTGCCGCGAACAGCGACGCCGACGAGCAGCGCATTTTGCAGTCGATGAAAGAGACTGCGCCGGGTGCGACCGTTACCAAGCCCGATCCGAAGCAGCCGGTCATTGTGGTGAGCGGTGTACCCGCGGCGAAGAACAGTACCGTGCGCGACCTGCTGAATGGCACGCAGTACGGCGACTACGAGGTGAGTTCGACCGGTGGCGCAACAGGCGGATTTCGCCTGAGCATGAAGCAGTCGGCGATCAAGACACTGCGTGAGCGCACGCTCGATACGTCGATCGAGACGATTCGCGGCCGTGTGGATTCGCTAGGCGTGTCGGAGCCCGTGATTCAAAAGTACGGCCTGGGCGAGGATCAGATCCTTGTGGAACTGCCTGGTGTGTCCGACCCCGACCAGGTATCGCGGGTGATCCAGTCCACGGCACGGCTTGAAATTCATCAGGTATTGAACGAGGGCAAGCCGTTTACGACGCAGCAGGAGGCGGAGGCCGGAGTTGCGGGCCAGGACGCAATTGCAGTGCAGGGTGGCAACACCGCCGATGCAACGGCGTGGTGGCTGCTGCAGCGGGTTGCGATTGTGCAGGGGCCGGATTTTCGTGATGCACGGCCCAGCAAGGACGAGAGCGGCCGGGACAGCGTGAGCTTTAACCTGACCGCCGCCGCCGGCGACCGTTTTTACGACTACACCACTGCCAGTATCGGCAAGTACATGGCGATTGTGCTGGACAACCATGTGAAGGAAGTTGCCAGCATCAACGGCGCGATCCGCGACAACGGCCAGATTAGCGGTGGCATGGGCAAGCAGGCGGCTCAGGAGCTTTCGCTGATGCTGCGCACCGGGTCGCTGCCGGCGTCCATTACCTATCTTGAGACGCGGACGGTGGGCCCGTCGCTGGGTGCTTCGTCGATTCGCCAGGGCGTGATTGCGGCTGTGGTCGGCATGCTGGCGGTGATGGTATTTATGCTGGTGTACTACCGCGGCGCCGGCATCAACGCAGACCTTGCGTTGTTCCTGAACCTGGTAATTCTGCTGGGGTTTATGGGCTTTTTCCATGCGACGCTGACGCTGCCCGGCATTGCGGGCGTAATCCTTACCATCGGCATGGGTGTGGACAGCAACGTGCTGATCTTTGAGCGGATTCGGGAAGAGATCAACGCGGGCAAGAGCGCCGCTGCTGCCGTGCAGAACGGCTTTGCGCACGCATGGGTGACGATCCTGGACACGCACGTGACGACGCTGGTATCGGCGTTCATCCTGTTCTTTGTCGGTACCGGCCCGGTGAAGGGTTTCGCCATTACGCTCGCCTTCGGCCTGCTCGCCAACCTGTTCACGGCGGTCTTCGTCTCCCGCGTCATCTTCGACAGCGTGCTTACCCGCAAGACCCGCGGCGAAGCGCTGTCTATTTAGGACTGGATAAACACTGTGGAATTCTTTCGCAATTCGACCATCGACTGGCTGGGCCGCAAGTGGTATTTTCTGGCGTTTTCGCTTGTGTTTTCCGTTGCCGGCTTACTGAGCATGCTGTTGTGGCATGGTGTGCCGCGCGGCGTGGACTTTAAGGGCGGCACGCTTGTGTACGTCAGCTTTCCGACGCCGCCCAGTGACGACGCGATTCGTGCTGCGCTGGATGCGGGCCAGGTGCGCAACTACACCGTGCAGCGCATCAGCAATGTGGGCGCGTCTGCAGCGGCGGCGAACCAGGTTGTGATCAGCGTGCCGGAGCAGGCGGACTCCAACCACGACGCCGCGCGCGAGCAGATTGTGGGCGCGCTGAAGGCGAACTACCACGCCGGTGCCGCGACTGTGCAATCCACCGACATTGTGGGCCCGACTGCGGGCAAGCAGCTGACCCGGCAGGCCGGCTGGGCCGTTCTGTGGTCGCTGCTGGGCATGCTCGTTTATCTGTGGTTCCGGTTCGAGTTCATCTACGGTGCGGCGGCGGTTATTGCGGTGTTCCACGACACGTTGATCACCATCGGCTTCTTTTCGCTGCTGAATACGGAGATCACGCTGACTGTGGTGGCCGCGATTTTGACCCTGGTCGGCTACAGCATGAACGACACGATCGTGGTGTTCGACCGAATTCGCGAGAATCTGCAGACCATGCGGCGCGCGACGCTGAGCGAGGTGGTGAACAAGAGCATCAACCAGACGCTGTCGCGAACCATCCTGACCTCGGGGCTGACCTTTTTGACCGTGCTGAGCCTGTTCATCTTCGGCGGCGAGGTGCTGCACGGATTTTCGCTGGCGCTGGTGATCGGGATCCTGATCGGGACGTACTCGTCCATTGCGGTGGCGGCGCCGATGCTGGTGGCCTGGACCGATTGGCGTGCAAGCAAAGGCAAGACGACTGCCCTGCCTGCGACGCGCCGCGCTACCGCGTAAAGCTCACCATGGAATCCAAGAAGGGCACCTGCGAGGGTGCCCTTCCCGCTGTGAGCCGGCGTGCCTACTGCATGAGCTTGCGTGTGAGATACACGTAGGTTTCCGCGTTCGTTCCCGCTTCCTGTTTCAGGTCCGCTCCGGCTCCGTGGCCGCCTTCGGTGATTTCGTCAAAGAAGAACGGTTTGTGAAGCTCCTCCATTTTGGCGGCGAACTTGCGGGCATGCTGCGGGCCGACGCGGTCATCTTTGGTCGTTGTGAAGATGAGCGGTTCCGGGTAGCTCACGTCCGGTTTTAGCTGGTTGTAGGGCGAGATGGACGCGAGAAACGCACGCTGCTCCGGGATGCTGATGGAGCCGTATTCGCCCACCCAGCTTGCACCCGCGGCGATGTGCTCGTATCCCAGCATGTCCAGCAGCGGCACCTGGATCACGACGGCGTTCCACAGGGTGGGATTTTGCTCCATTTCGACGCCCATCAGCAGGCCGCCGTTCGACCCGCCGATGATGCCAAGGTGCTGCGGCGAGGTGATTTTGCGCGCGACCAGATCGCGGCCCACGGCGGCGAAATCGTCGTAAATGCGCTGCCGATTCAGCTTGAGCCCGGCTTCGTGCCACGCCGGCCCGAACTCCCCGCCGCCGCGAATGTTTGCCAGCACAAACACGCCGCCACGCTCCAGCCACAGCTTGCCGCGAACCGCGTTGTAGGATGGCGTTTCCGACACCTCAAACCCGCCATACGCGTTCAGCAGCGTAGCGTTCGTACCGTCGTATTTCAGGTCTTTGCGGTGTACGGCGAAGTACGGAACCGCTGTTCCGTCTTTGCTGGTCGCGGTCAATTGCTCCACCACCAGGTTTGCCGTGTCGAACAGCCCAGGCTGGGTTTTTACTGTTTTCAGCGACGCTGGATTGCCCGCGTCGCCCAGCAGCAACGACGGCGGTGTGAGGAAGCCATTCAATGCCAGCGCAAAGCTGTCGTTCATGTTGTTTGCGCTGACGATGGACACGCTGGTGTTGCCCGGTACGGGTAGCGGCTGCCGCACCCAGCCGCCGCCCGTGTGTGCGTAGGTGTAGGCGCCGCCCTGCACGTTGTTCAGCGTGGTGATCAGCAGCCGCGAGTGCGTGGATGCCGTGTCCTGCAGGAACTCCTGTGCCGTCGGTGCGAAAATCACAGTCGGCTTGAGGTGCGCCGGGTCGCGCAGCACATCTGCAAGGTGCAGGCTGAGCAGCGATCCCTGTGGGTAGTTCTTTGACGATCCGGCGGGTACCCAGTCTTCGTGCAGGTGAAGGATCAACTCACCATCCACCATGTCTTCCAGGCCCGCCTTTGCGGGAATGCCAAGCTGCACAAAGCCTTTGCCGCTGCGCACAAAGGTTGCGGTTTCGAAAAATGTAAGGCCCTGCTCGACCGTCTCTAGAACATGCCCCTGGGCGTCGCGCAGAACGACGCTCCCGGCACGAATGTCTGAAGGTTTGCCGCGAAACACCTCTGTCGCCGAATCCAGCGGCGTGCCCCGCTTCCAACGCTTGATCACAAACGGGTAGCCGGACACAGTCATCGTGCCCGGACCCCAATCGCGTTCCACCAGCACCGTGTCATGGTCGACCCAGCTGACGCCCTGCTTCGACCGCGGCAGTGTAAACCCACCTGCCACGAACTGGCCCGATTCCAGGTCGAATTCCCGGACGGTGTCCGCGTCCTCGCCACCGGCCGACAGGCGCACCAGCGCGTACCGCTCTTCCGGCTGCAAGACGGACATGCCTTTCCACACCCAACTCGTGCCTTCCGCTTTGTTCAGTGCATCGATGTCAAGCAGAGTGTGCCAGTGCGGGTCCGGCGCGGCGTAGTCGGCGACTGTGGTGGTGCGCAGAATGCCGCGCGGGTGTGCTGCATCGCGCCAGAAGTTGTCCACATGGCTGCCTCGCAGCTGCGGTGCCGGCAGCCGCCGCGCATCTTCCGCGATGTGCAGTGCCTCTGCCTGAAAGGGTGCAAAGTGGGGGTCGGTCCGCAGCGCCGCAGCCGTGCGTGCGTCGTGGTCCTTGACCCAGGCCATCGCGCGTCCGCCGGACACATCCTCCAGCCACACGTAAGGGTCCGCCGTGTCTGCTGGCTGTACCTGTTGTGCCCACGTGCCCACGCTACCCGACATTGCGACACAGGCCAGAGCCAGCGCGCACCTCATCCGTTGCACTCTCGTCATGTTGGCCATTCCATCACTTTCCTAGCGTTCCGTGTAGAAAAAATGCGCCTCGGCCAGCGGCGGCGACGGCTGTTGCCAAACTTTGTTCGCCCGCGCTATTCTTTGCGTCTCAGAAAGTCGCGGAGATGCGGCAGCCTGAACTGTTTGGAACAGGGTGCACCTGTCACCCGCAAACCCAATGCCCGCGCGACGAAGATCGCCGGGAACAAACCGGAACCCCGCGGTGTCTATCGCTGGGCTGCTAAGAAAACCGCAGTGCACACGCAGTACCTCTCGCAGAATTGGGGTTGCCCATGTTTGAAGACTCTCTGGTGGAATCGTCCGGCAAGCTGAAGTCGAAGTCCAAGTACTGGATGATCGCGACGTTCGGCTTCAATATCACTATCCTTGCGGTGTTGGTGCTGATCCCCCTGCTGTATCCGGAGGCACTGCCCAAGACGGCGATGACCGCGCTGCTGACAGCACCGCCGCCGCCACCTCCTCCGCCTCCACCGCCGCCGCCACAGCAGATCGTGAAGGTAACCAAGGTAGTGGCTGCGCTCGATGCAATGACCGCACCGACCAAGATACCAAAGAAGATCGATCTGACCAAGGAGCCGCCTCCTCCTCCGCCCGTCTCTTCGGGTGTTGTGGGCGGTATGAGTTCGGCTGCCGGTTCCAGTGGTGGGATCATTGGTGGTCTTGGGCTGAACACCACGCCCCTCGTCGTGGCGAAAGAGGCTCCGAAGCCAAAGCCGACCGGTCCTGTCAAGATATCGAGCGGCGTCGCAACCGGCCAATTGCTGAACAAAACGTCACCGGTTTACCCGGCGATCGCCAAGGCGGCTCACGTATCCGGTTCTGTGGTGCTGCACGCCATCATTTCAAAGAGCGGTGCGATCGAGAGTCTCTCGGTGGTGTCCGGTCCCGAGATGCTGCGATCTGCTGCAACCCAAGCGGTACAGCAATGGAAGTACAAGCCCTATTTGTTGAATGGTGAGCCCACGGAAGTGGATACCACCGTTACAGTCAACTTTACGTTCGGTGGATAGCAGGCTGCGCGTGACCGTGCAGCAGATGCAACGGTCACGCGCAGCGGTCGTCGGACGAGAAGCGGAGTAGGTTGCGCTTCTTTTTGAAAAACTTTGTATGTTTCTGTGGGCCGGATATTCTCGCTTGAGGCTGCCGCCTTCGCCTAACGCAGGTCTAACCCAGGAGGACTGATTCTCGTGATTCTCGCTCACGCAGCAGCTAACGTCGCACACCTTCCCGCCTCGCTCGGCATATTCTTTCAGGACGCTCCGGCGTCGAGCGGTGGTGGATTTTCGCTCATCGACATGCTTAAGCACATGGGTGTGATGGACGACATTATCGTCGGCATCCTGTTTGTGATGTCTATCTGGTCGCTCGCCGTAATGATCGACCGTGCCCTGTACTTTTCAGCCGCAAAAAAGCAGTCACGTGAGTTTGCGCCCAAGGTTGCCGGCGCTCTCAAGGATGGCCGTCTCGATGAGGGCATCAAGGTTGCGGATCGCGCCAAGAAGTCGCATCTTGCCGAAGTTGTCACCGCCGGCCTTCAGGAGTTCCGCTCTTATGGTTCGGGTGGCAACATCACCGACGAGCAAATTGAATCCTCCAAGCGCGCCCTTGAGCGTTCCGAGGCCATCGTCCACGCCAAGCTGAAGCGCGGTTTGGGTTCGCTCGCCACCATCGGGTCCACCGCACCGTTCATTGGCCTGCTTGGCACGGTTATCGGCATTCTGCATGCATTCCAGGAGATTGCGACGCAGAAGACTGCCGGTATCGGCGCAGTTGCGGGCGGTATTTCGGAAGCACTTGTCACGACGGCTCTCGGCCTGCTGGTTGCCATTCCTGCCGTGATGACGTTCAACTACTTCACCAACAAGGTTGAGTCGTTCGACGTGGAAATGGATAACAGCTCGTCCGAACTGGTGGACTATTTCATCAAGCAGTCGCAGCGTTAACTGCGGCAGCACCTCCGGTTCAGGGCCCACATGGGCTGGAACGCGAGGATTGGGTCAGGTCCGGAATGCAATCCGCATTCCGGACCGAGAAGGAAGACAGTAGTTTGTCTTGCTCATGCAATTTAACTGATCTGTAGGAATTGACGGAGTACAGCAATGGCACTCGCCACACGCGATGAGCACAAAAAAGTAAACTCCGACATCAACGTGACGCCAATGGTTGACGTGATGCTGGTTCTGCTTATCATCTTCATGGTCGTTACGCCCATGCTGAATAATAAGGTTAACGTTGAGTTACCTCAGGCTACCGCGGCGGTAGTTATGGACGATGCCAACAAGGAAGACTCCGTCGTTGTTGCTGTAACACGTGACGGCAAGACTTACCTTGGCGGCGACCAGACAAATCCGGATGCCCTGGGTGAGAAGATTGCAGCAATGCTCGATAAGAAGACCGACAAGCGGGTCTACTTTCGTGGCGACCAGCGCGCTAATTACGGCTCGGTAATGTCCGCTATCGATGGTGTTCGCGCTGCCGGTGTTAGTCAGCTTGGTATGCTGACGGACAAGCCTCTGATGTAGTCACATTCTGCGGTATTGCACCGCAGTCACCTAAGATCTGCCCGTCTCATTCGGGAGCTTACGACGCCGTTCAGGCGAAAAGGAGAATCACCATGGGCATGGGAGGAGGCGGCGGTAAAGGAGCACGCTCCGATATTAACGTCACGCCGCTTATCGACGTTTTGCTGGTGCTGCTGATTATCTTTATGGTCATTCAGCCTAATGTGGTGCGAGGTTTGGACACGCTCGTACCGCAGCCGCCGAAAGACAAGACTGCCGAAGTGGACAACCGCACGATCGTCGTGCAGGTGTTGGCCAACGGCAAGGGTCAGCCGGCGTACAAGATTAATGAAGACAACATTACGCTCGACCAGTTGACCGAGAAGCTGCGCACCATTTTTGAAGCGCGCAACGACAAGGTGATGTTTGTAAAAGGTGACAAGGATCTCGACTTCGCTGCTGTAACGCCAGTTATCGATGATGGCCATGCTGCGGGCGTCGATAACATCGGCATTATTACACCGCGCGTGGAATCCGGGCAGTAAGACAGATCTACACCTTCCGTAGCAAAGAGGACGCCAGACAGGCGTCCTCTTTGCGTTTGCCCCGTTTTAGCGCGTTGTTGGTGCTGAGTCTGTACGTGGCAGTGAGCACTGTAGTGTAGCGCCCAGTATTTGCGCCGCATGCATCGTGCGCTTGGCTCCAATGCCAAGGCCGGCTTCGCTGCTATCACGCCGTTATGCCTGCACCTTTTGTGCAATCGCTGGATACTTCGATCACAAGACGGCGTTGCGCGCGTTAACGGACAGTGCTCAGCGGGTCGGGCCGACAGGTGCAAACGTGATGCGAACGGACTCCATATGAAATGCAGCCCGGAGTTGCTAAGGAGCTGTGACGAACAGCACCCCGACGGAGGCGAGTCGGCAGCTCTAAATTTAAAGCCAGAGGCCGGCCCGCTCTCAGCGCAAACTTCTGAGGATCTGACTAAGTGCAACACGAGCGGCCAAGTCAGCAGGACTCTCCAGAACACCGGGCTTGACACAGATTGTTCTGTCTCCTAGTCTCAAGGCGAGTAAATACGCTGTGACCTTATTATGCGTTTCGGTGTTTGTCTAAAGTGTTGTGTTGCGTGCTTCTTGCTCGTCTGTCCGACCTTATGCGCTGGGGCACAAGGTTTCGTACTACCCTGCGAAGAGTACATGCGATTTCAGATAAGGCTTGATCCGAACGCACATCAACAAAAACGTTTGCCCTCAATAGAAAGCCTGCGAGCGACGGCTGGGCTAGAACTGCTGTCTATCGTTTCGGTTCTGCCATTCGATGTCAGGTCTGAGAAAAGCAACACGGTTTCTCTTCTACTTATCGTTTGGGATGGTGGATTAAGGGAGGCGAGAGTAGATAAATTTGCTGCATCTTTGCATAGAGAAGAGCGTCTGCATCTTCGATTAGCAATCCTTACGCGGCACTCCGGTGAGAGCTTGTGGACTGATGATCCTAGAGAGCAGCGTAAACTGCTGGACGGAGCGGCAGCGGAATCCTCAGCCTTTCCTGCCGACGAGCCCGGTCGCTTACCGAAGAACTCTGATGAGGTGGTGCTGGAAACCAGATGGGAGGATCAGCTCCGCACCTCTGTTGAAGATACGATCGCGCAGCCAGGCAAACAGGTTATCCTCGAACTGCTCCCACCACCACCCTTGCGCCCACCCCAGGGTGCAGAGCACTGGCGTATTTCAGCGGATCGTGACTACCCGGGCGAGCCACAAGTTTATACATTTGCAGCTCTGGGCGTAACTCCTGTCTACCGTGTACATAACGAAACGCCAGCTCTGGCAATGATTATTCCCGGTAGGGATGCCTCATATAGTCCTCCCCTTGGGTCCAGCGCTAACATCTCTGCGTCCACTCTTGGTCAGGAGGAGCTGGCACAATTGCAAGGCACGGCGATGCCACCTGCTCTTCCTCCGGGTTCACGCCTTTTTGCGAACCTTGGCGGCAAGGATGTTTTCGAAGCGCGTGACGCGCTGGCTTTGATTGAGGCTGACCTGAAACGGATGTATTCCGTTGTGACTAGAACGCCTAAAGGCTGCACACCCCAAGGCGTTGTCCCATTGCGAATGCAAGTTACTCCAACCTATCACTCTTCATTCACACTGTTCTCTGCTCCACAATGGGCAGACTTCCATTTGCTTCAGAGAAGGACTGCGGATGATGATGTGCGCTAGAGCAAGCAGGTATGCGGTGTTGAGTAAAGACACGGTTCGGTGGCGCGGGTATGTGGGCGGGACTGCGTTTGTATGACCATCGGTTCGTGAACGGGGTATGTATGCCTCGGTACGAAGATCGATGGCATGATGCCCGAGGGCGAGGGCAAGCACAAGGCGGTGTACATGCGGTTTGTGTGCTGGCGAGTACCAGGTATGGTGCGCGTCTCTTTGCAGGCGTAGCCCGAGACAAACGATGCCTGAGACTCGATTCGACCACGATACGTGCGTCCCTCCATTCACGCGGAGGGTTCTGCTCGCAATTGCACCGGATCAGCGAGCTTTAGAGGTGGTCGGCGTTACATCCAGCGCCCGCCCACGCGCCTTCGACATGGCTGGCGGGGGCATCGTGCTGTCGTGCTTGCCACGTCGCAGGCACCCATTGACGGAGTGCGTGCCTGATGTCTGCAGGCCGTTATGTATCGTTTGCTACTGAGCGAGAGCGTCGTTTTTCTGGCGCGCGACTTTGCTTCGTGCGGCCTCTCCTGTATGGTGGTGCTCTCTGCGCATGCATCCGTGGTGGGGTCAGCCGTCCGGCTTATGTTTGGCTCTGGCCACAAACGCGACTGTGCGGATACAATCACTTCCACAGAGAGCCAGTTGCTTTCTTTTCTCCATTTCTCTTCAGGAACGATCTATCGCATGCGGCCACTCAAGGAGACCCTTCGCTCAATGAACCTCAACGCTCGTGTTCCCGCCGCTGCAGCGCTGTTCGCCTCTTTCGGTCTGCTTGTTGGCTGCGCCCAGCTTAAAGCGCGCGATCAGATCAACAAGGGTGTGGGTGCCTTCAAGAACGCCCAGTACGAGGAGGCGATCGGCCACTTTCAGGAAGCCATCCGTCTTGACCCCAAGCTGCCGCAAGCCAAGCTCTATCTTGGGACCGCCTACTCGTACCTTGTGGTGCCGAATGCGACCGACGACGCCAATTTGAAGACGGCCAACAACGCCATCGGCATTTTCAAGGAGTACCTGTCCGCGAACCCCGGCGACAAAAACTCGCTGCAGCAGCTTGCCAGCATTTACCGCAATATCAAGCAGCCTGTTCTGTCCAAGCAATATGAGCTGCAGGTCATCCAGGTCGACCCGAAGGACGCCGAGGCGCACTATAGCATCGGCTCCGCGGACTTCGCGGAGGCCTATAACAACTCCGTGAAACTCCTTGGCGAAGACGGCCTGAAGGATGACGGGACCGGTAACCTGAAGATGTCAAAAGGTGCTTGCGGCAAGATCAAGGCCGCCAACACGGCCACGGTCAACGACGGCGTGCAGCACCTGAATGAGGCAGTCAAGCTTCGCAACGACTACGACGACGCACTCGGCTACCTGAACCTGATCTACCGGCAGAAGGCCGATATCGATTGCGGCGACGTTCCTACGGTCAAGCAGGATATCGCCATGGCCGACGACTTTACCAAGCAGGCCATGGGGGCGCGCGCCAACAACGAGAAGAAGAAGGAAGAGAAGGCGACCCACGGCACTGTGACGGAGTAGGCGACGTAGTCTGCTGATACCGGAAGCCTCCCGAGTGGGAGGCTTTCTTTGCATGGGATGCTGCTACTTCGGTCGGAACGCTCA
The DNA here is from genome assembly GCA_964244665.1 of uncultured Terriglobus sp. Lineage (GTDB taxonomy): Bacteria > Acidobacteriota > Terriglobia > Terriglobales > Acidobacteriaceae > Terriglobus. The sequence goes on along the minus strand of CAXTJO010000001.1, from coordinate 20,793 downwards.
CTCCCTTCGCGATAAACTCGTACTGGGAGTCACCATGCAGGTTACGCACACCACCATAGCTAAGCCACGGCGAGCGGGATTGCTGGCCGTGGCGGCGGTAGCCGCACTATTGTCGGTAGCCGCTCCCGCCGTTGCTCAGTTTGCGGGCCAGGGCGCACGCGACAGCTTTATCGACACGTCTGTGCTTAAACCCGCTGCCGGTAGCCGCGTGTCCATCCTCGTCTTTGAAGACCTGGGCTGCCCGGCCTGTGCCGCTGCGCACCATTATGAGCTGGACGCGGCGCAGAAGGAGCACGTTCCGCTCGTTCGCCGCGACTTTCCCCTGGCCCAGCATATTTGGACTTTCGATGGCGCCGTCTTCGCACGCTACCTGGAAGACAAGGTGAGCCCGAAAGTCGCCGCGGAGTACCGCACCGACGTGTTCGCCTCGCAGCGCTCGATTTCCAGCAAGGACGACCTGCAGTCGTATGACGCCCTGTGGATGAAGCGGCACAGCCTACCCCTGCCGTCTCCGCTCGACCCGGGTGGCGCGCTCGCCGCCAAGGTAAAGGCCGACTTCGATCTCGGTCAGCGTCTCAACGTTACCCGCACGCCGACTATCGTCGTCGTGACCAATGACCGCTATCAGGTGGTTTGCGGCACGGTTATGGGCAGCAACGACCCCGGCCAGCTCGACGCTGTCGTCCAGGGCGCGCTGGTCGAAGCCACACCTCATACAACGGCAGCCCGCTAGCTCTCCGCGTTGCTCCGGTAGTTCTCCGGCAGCGCCGGTGGCATCAGCCCTAGTGGCATGGAGTATGCAGTACACCATGGGCCGCCCGGGTACGACGGTTGTAACACCTCCCATACGTCGTGCGAGGTTTTGAAGTAGTCGACGATAGGGAATGAAATAGCCGCAAGCAGCGCCCATCCTGGCACTACCCTCCAGCGATCCGCACACCACCCTTAGAATCGAGTCGAGGACGTTTTCGCTTGATGCCCAGCCTGCCGGCCACCGTCCCATCACACCGCACCTTCCCCGTGTGGCTCGTCGGCATCCTTTACTCCCCCTCCGGCGTTATGAACGGCTTTGTCGGTGTGGCCCTTGCCCTTCTACTCACCAACCGCGGTGTCAGCAATGCGCGTGAAGCGGAAATCACCGCCCTTGTGCTGACCGCCAGCTACATCAGCTTCCTGTTTACCCCGCTGGTCGATTGCGGGCTGCCGCGCCGCATCTGGGCCATGCTGCTTGCCCTGTTTGGCGCGGCGTGCCTTGCCGCGTCGGTGCTGCTGGTCCCTGCGGCGTCAACGAACGGCGGCTACGGCAGCGGGGCCAACAGCCTGATTGCCACGCTTCTGCTCGGCTATCTGGCGACGCAGATGTATTCCAGCACCATTGGCGGCATGGTGCCCAACCTTGTGGCACCCGCCCACCAAAGCGCCGCCAGCGCCTGGCTTAACATCGCCTACCTCGGTATGACCGGCGTAGGCGGCTCGCTCGCCGCGTGGGAGATCCGCCATCTGTCGCTTCATGTCGCGGCGCTGCTGGTGCCGTTGCCCATTCTGGTTTCTGCGGTGCCGCTGCTGTTTACCGCGCGGGAGCACCGCGCGCCACGCACGGTCGCCGAAACGATGCGTCAGCTTGGACGCGACCTGCTGAGCACAGCGCGCCAGCGTAAATACCTTTTCGCCCTGCTCGTCTTTCTTGCACCGTCGGCCACCTTTGCGATGCAGAACCTGTTCGGCGGTATTGGCCGCGACTTCGGTGCGTCGGACGACTTGACCGCGGCCGTCAGCGGATATGGCCTTGCGCTGGCATGCATTGCCGGCGCGGCCATTGGCGGACCACTCAGCAACCGTTTCGATCGCCGCCTCCTGTTCGTCGCCCCCGCCATGGTCGCTGCCCTGGGCTCACTGGCCATGGTGGCCGCGCTCCACGCGGGGTGGCGTACTGTGGGCGTTTTTATCGCCGGCGTTTGCTTTTACAACGTGCTCGCCGGCATCAACTACACCGCTACAAGTGCGCTCGTTTTCCAGATTGTCGGCGGCGGCAATCCGCTTTCCGCCACGCAGTACTCGATTTCCATTGCGGCCTGCAACGTCGCCATTGCCGGCGCGGTGGCGCTTGACGGCCACGGATACACACTTCACGGACGGTGGGCCGGTGCCAGCGGTGAACTCCTCCTGGATGCCCTGCTTAGCCTTAGTATCGGCACCATCGTCCTTGCCGCAGTGTGGCGCTTCGGTGGTGGATTTCCCCGGCCACCTCTCGGCGATTCCCCGGCATTGCCGGAAGGTGCAGCCAATGTCTTCTAGACCTTCCGATTCCTGCCGTCCACTCTGGGTCGAGAGCTCCGCTGCCGCCCTCCGTGCCAACTACGCTCACCTGCAGCGCGCCGCCGGTAGCATTCCCGTTCTGGCCGTTGTGAAGGCCAACGCCTACGGCCATGGTGCTGCCGGTTGCGCCCCCGTCCTTGCCGCTGCCGGTGCCCCCTGGCTTGGCGTGACCGATGTCTGCGAAGGCCTTGCCGTTCGCCGTGCGCTCGGCATCCTGCCGCAGACCGTTCAGCCTCGCATCCTGGTGATGTGCGGCATCTGGCCCGGCGACGAAGCCGCCTGCACACAGCACAGCCTTACCCCCGTTGTTTGGGATGCCGCTCACCTTCACCTGCTGCAGGCCGAGGCCGCACGCCGCGGCATGCCGCCCCACTCCCTTGCCGTCCATCTTGAAATCGACACCGGCATGGCTCGCCAGGGCGTCGCCCCAGGACAGCCCCTTGCAGACCTGATGCATCACTTTGCCGCCGCCACTCACCTGCGCGTTGAAGGCGTTCTTACCCATTTTGCCTCGGCAGAAAACCCGGACGACCCGCAAAATGCCGATCAGCGCAGTGCTTTCCTGCAGGCTCTTCGGCAGATACTCGGCACCGGTGCGCGGCCGGAAATCGTTCATGCCGGCAACACATCCGGCATCGACACGGGCATCGCTCCCTGGCTCCTTGAAGCCGCGGACCTGGCGGGTGCGACGCCGCTGGCGCGTGCCGGGCTCGCCCTCTACGGCCATGCCGTGCCGCTTGCCGGGGCTGCAGAACTTCACCAGAACCTGCAGCAACTTACGCCGGTTCTGGCATGGAAGACCTGCATCTGCAGCGTTCGCGACGTTCCGCCGGGCGCCACCATTGGCTATAACGCCACGTTTTCCGCGCCTGCCCCCATGCGTCTCGCTCTGCTGCCGGTAGGCTATGCCGACGGCTTTCGCCGCGCGCTCTCTTCCACAGACACGCAGGCCGGCGGAGCGGTCCTCATCCGTGGCCAGCGCGCCCCTGTCCTGGGCCGCGTCTCCATGGACCTTACCGTTGTGGATGTTACCGCCATTCCTGCCGCCATCCCTGGCGATGAGGTCGTGCTGCTTGGCGCTCTGGGCAGGGAATCCATTCGCCCGGAGGACCACGCCGCCCTGGCGGACACCAGCGTGTATGAAATCCTCTGTGGCATTGGCGCTCGCGTGCCGCGCACCGTGGTCGATTAGTTTCGTTGCACTGAGACGGCGGCGGGTGACGTATGTCCGGGTGCTGACATGCTGGTCCGGTGCTTTCGCGGGATCGCTCCGGTAAGCGGCTAGAACTCGATTCCTCGCTGCGCCAGAATGCCTTTCGTATATGCGTGCTTTACCTCGCGCATCTCTGTTACTGTGTCGGCCAGATCGACAAGAACCGCCGGCGCATTCCGCCCGGTCAGGATCACGTGCAGCATCTCCGGCTTGTCCCGCACAGCCGCTGCCACGGCGTCGACATCCAGCATGCCGTACCCGATCGCGTACAGAATTTCGTCCAGCACCACCACATCCCAGTCGCCGCTGCGTATCGCTTCCACGCACGCCTGCCAGCCTTCGTGCACCAAACGAAGGTCCTCGGGATCGGTCTCTGCCCCGCCCACCTTCACGAACCCACGGCCCAGTTGCCGAATTTCCAGCGCCCCGCCGAAGTTTTCCGTCGCGGCGTCCAGCTCGCCGTAGTGCCAGCTCCCCTTCAGGAATTGCATCACCAGCACGCGCATGCCGCTGCCCAGCGCCCGCATTGCCACGCCCAGCGCCGCCGTTGTCTTGCCCTTGCCCGCACCCGTGTTGATGAGGATCAGCCCACGCCGCTGCGTGCTGCCCGGAGCCTGGGCCTCGCTATCGTCCGCAATGTCGTGTGCCGTCGCGAATTTGTCCACAGCAGCCGTTTGTCCGTCGTCGCTCATGGGTATGCGATGCCGGTACAGCTCTGCCCGTAGCCAGCCGGTGTCCTCACCCGCGCGCTACTCGTGTCCGAGGTGGTAGGGGTGCCCCGCCAGAATCGTCGTTGCGCGATAGGTCTGCTCTGCGAGGACCAGGCGTGCCAGCTCATGCGGCAGTGTCATGGGTCCCAGCGATAGTGCTACCGCGCCCCAGCCCGCCCACTCCCGCCGTGCGTTGGCGCTCCATCCGTCCGCCGGCCCGATCGCGATCACCAGCGTTCGTTTGCCGCCTTCCCGCGCTGCCTGCACATGGGACGCAAAGGCCTCAGACGACATGCGCTGCCCGCCGCCATCCGCGTACACCAGCGCCGCCGCACCTGCGCTGTGCAATGTTTTCACCGAATCCAGCAACAGTCGCTCCGTGCGCAACGTGGTTTCCTGCGCCACGAACGGCCGCATCAGCCGCCGCAGGTAGTCCGCCGTCAGCGTCTCCGCCTCCCGCGCGTACGCCCGTCCTGCCCGCACCGAAAGAAAGAGCACCCGCATGCGCCCAGTGTACGAGGGTGCTCCTGAGGATCGGCCAAGAGGTTTCAGACGAGAGGGCAGCCCGCCGCTCTTGACGCCTTCCGCTGTGAAAACGTAGGGTTGCGTTTGCGCCCAACATCCTCACCGCACGCCGAGCCTATCGCTCACCGAAAGACCGCTACCCGCTATGCTCAAAGCCGTTCTCACCGATGTCCAGTTCTGGGTTCCCGCCGGCGTCCTCGTCGCAGGGGTCCTGCTGCTTGTGCTGCTTCACTAACCTGCAAGGAACCTATGCCCCAGCCCACCACTCCGAATGCCCGCCAAAGCCTGGGTCAGCTCCACAGGCTGGGCGTCGTCTGCGGCCTGGGCGCGGGCGTGTGGCTGGGCGCGGCAGAAGCCCCAACCAAGCTGGTGAATGCAGGCTTCAGCCCGTTTACCATCTCGCTTTGCATGGTCGCCGGCGTTTTTACCGCCCGCTGGACGTTTCCCACGCTTCTAAAGGGTACGGCCTATGTTTTTGCCGATCTGCGTGAAAAGAAGCACCTTATCGTTTGGGCGGTGCTCGCGGGCGCGTTGTGGGCGGTCGCCAATACTCTTACGGTGTTTGCCATCCGCGATGTCGGTCTGGCCATTGCCTTTCCCCTTTGGAACACCAACTCGCTCGTCGGCCTGCTTTGGGGTCGCGTGCTCTTCAATGAGCTGAAAGGTTCCGGCAAGGCCAACCTAACCAAAGTTCTGGCCGGCACCGTGCTCATCGTTGCGGCGGCCATCCTGCTTGGCTTCAGCACGCTTCACGGAGGCACTGCGTCCGGCCACCGCGTCGGTGCCGGTCTCCTTGCCGCCGCTGGTGCCAGCCTGATGTGGGGAACCATGTACGTCCCCTATCGCAAGGCGTACCTCAGCGGCATGAACCCGCTCTCCTTCGTCACCGTGTTCACCGTCGGCGAACTCGGCACCATGCTGCTGCTCGTCCTGACGCTGGATGGCGGTGCCCATAGCACTGCCTTTCAGTGGAATCTGCTTCAGCCCGTTCTCTTCTGGCTGTTTCTCGGCGGCATGGTTTGGGTCGTCGGTGACCTGTTCCAGCAGTTTGCGTGCAAATACCTCGGCATTGGCCGCGGCATTCCGCTTTCGAACACCAATCAGCTTTGGGGGCTGGCCTGGGGCGCGCTGGTCTTCGGCGAACTCCGCACCGCCGACGCCGGCCACCGCTGGCTCGTCATCGGCGGCTCCGCCCTTATGATTCTCGGTGCCCTCGCCGTCAGCACCGCGGTCGCCTCTGCCAAGGAAACCACCTCCGTCCAGAAAGCTCTGCTGCGTGAGTGCGACCGCTACGGCCTCGACTATAACCGTACCCTCGCTGCTCAGTCCGGCGAGGAGTTCGACCGCCGGGAGCGCCGCCGTCCCTGGGACTACGCCATCGTTGCCGTCGCCTGCTTCGTCTTCGTCTTTCTTGCGCTGCAGGCCCACGCCCCCGCCATCGCCATGAACTACCGCTGGATGGCCGTTCTCGTTGTCCTGATGGTGGCCAGCCTTGTGTTGTCCGCCGGCAGGCTCTGGCGTCAGACCCACTTCTCTTAGAATTTTTCAGTTGCACCAAACAGACCTTGCAAACCGTCGCAACCAGCCTCTATCATTCCGAGCGAACGGCTTGCGGCCACGCCGCCGCCACAGGAGACGCCGCCATGCCGCAGCTTACCCCCACACAGAATCCGCTCGACCCCGAGATGGAACAATGGGACGAGTTCCTGCAAGGCCGGTACCGCGAGGGTAAGACCGACGAAGAATTCCGCCAGTACGACGCGGAAGCCACCCCTGGCGTGGCCGAGTTCTACCGTCTCAACCACACTCACCAGACCGTTAACTACGTCCTCCACAAGGAAAAGGAGTACTTCGGCCTTACCCGCGGCGAAAAGTCCATCTGGCAGGCCGCCGACTTCCTCAATACCCTCGTCGACGACAGCGACCCCGACACCGACCTTACCCAAATGGAGCATCTGCTGCAAACCAGCGAGGCCATGCGCCGTGACAAACGCCCCCGCTGGATGGTCGCCACCGGCTTCGTCCACGACCTTGGCAAGGTCTTGTGCCTTTATGGTGAGCCGCAGTGGGGGGTCGTCGGCGACACCTTTCCCGTCGGTTGCGCATGGTCCCGGCACATCGTTTTCCCCGAATATTTCCAGGCGAATCCCGACCTGCACATCCCGCTCTACCAAACCAAATACGGCATCTATGAGCCCAACTGCGGCCTCGACAAGGTGCACATGTCCTTCGGCCACGACGGCTATATCTACGAGGCAATGAAGAATTACCTTCCCATCCAGGCCCTCTACATGCTCCGCTACCACAGCTTTTACCCGTGGCATAAACACGGTGCTTACACCCATCTCACAAACGAGCAGGATCAGGAAAACCTTCACTGGATTCACGAATTCAACCAGTATGACCTTTATTCCAAGGGCCACACCAAGCCGAACCTCGCCGAGCTAAAGCCCTTCTACGACGACCTCTTCGCGGAGTTCTTCCCGGCCAAACTCGCCTGGTAATCCCATCGTTACGTCACCATCGTGCGGGCGGCGCGCCTGCAGCTTTCATCAATCTGTAACCTTCCTGATATCCCATTGCAACCTGTGTCGGAGAGCATAGCCTCACGCCAACAGGAGTTCTTCATGCGTCTGTACCACCCCGTCAAGCACGCCCGTGTGCTTCTTTGTGTTTCTGCCCTGGCCTTCTCCGCCCCAGTCTTTGCGCAGTTCGACGCCGCCTCCGTGCTCGGCTACATCCGCGATGCCGCCGGTGCCTCCGTGCCGAACGCCACCGTCACCCTTACCAACATCGATACCGGCGTCATCGTCATCGCGCACACCGACTCGCAGGGCCGCTACGAGTTCGACAGCGTCAAGATCGGCAACTACAAGGTCGCCGGCACCTCCACCGGATTTTCCACTACAGACACGCCACAATTCGCGCTTTCGGTCAACGCCCGCCAGCGCGTCGATGTCGCCCTGCAGAACGGCACCGTCTCCCAGACCGTTGAAGTTTCCTCCGCGCCCACTGAACTTGAAACCGAAACCAGCTCGCGCGGGCAGGTCATCGGCACCAAAGAGGTCGAGAACCTGCCCCTGAACGGCCGCAGTTATGCCGACCTTGTCCTGCTCGCACCGGGCACCCGCAAGTCCGTGCTTGAAGACGGTACCGTGACCCAGCGCGAGGCCGCCTTCAACGTCAACGGCCAGCGCTCCGCCTTCAACAACTTTCTGCTCGATGGGCTCGACAACAACAACTACGGCACCAGCAACCAGGGCTTTGCCAACGAAAATATTCCGCCCTCACCCGACGCCGTCGACGAGTTTCGCGTCGAAACCGACAACTATTCCGCTGAATTTGGCCGCAACCCTGGCGGCGTGATCAACGTCTCCGTCCGCCGCGGGACCAATAGCTTCCACGGCAGGGCCTACGACTACGACCGCAACACCGTGTTCAACGCCGCCGGCCCGTTCCTTGCCACGGGCGCTAGAAAACCCAAGTTCATTCGTAATCAGTTTGGCGGCACCTTTGGCGGTCCGATCTTCCGGGATCACACATTCTTTTTCGCCGACTACGAGGGCCTGCGCCAGATCGCCAACAGCGCCGCCGTCACATCGGTGCTGCCCACCGCCAACCAGCGCGCCGGCCGGTTTTACCTGAACGACGACACCAGCAATCCGGCCAATGCCATACCGCTGCGTAATCCCATCACGGGAGCGACTTACCTTGGCCAGATCCCTGTCGCGGCGCAGACCACCTTCGCTAAAAACGTGCTGGCCGATTTGCCTGCCAATACCGCTCCGGGGCTCGCCAGCAACTACACCATCACGCCGCGCAGCACCTATAACGACGACAAGGCCGACGGCCGTATCGACCACACCTTCTCACAGCGCCTCAGCATCTTCGGTCGCTACAGCGAGCATCGCGGCGCCATCTTCGCCCCCGGTGCCATCGCCGGCCTGGCTGGCGGCAACAATAACGGCAACGTCAATATCCAGAACCGCGACATCGCCGGCGGCATCACCTATGCCATTACGCCCACCAACCTGATCGATGGCCGCTTCGGCTACAGCCGCAACCTTGGCGGCAAGTCCCCGATCAACGTGGGCCTGCCCTCCATTCTGGTGCAGAGTGGCATCACCGACGGCCTGCCTACCGACCCGACCATCGTCCGCTCGCTCAACGGCCAGAACATTACCGGCTTCGCCCAGTTTGGGTCGCAGACGTCCAATCCGCAGTTCCAGAACCCGACCATCTACAACCCCAAGGTCAACTACACCACCATCCATGGCCGCCACAGCGTCAAGCTCGGCTACGAGTACCAGGCCGTCCACACGCAGATCAACGACTTTAACCCGAGCTACGGCCAGGACAACTACGGCGGCGTTTACAGCGCCAACGGCAACCCCGCCAACACCACGCTCGCCGCCGGCGCGCCCACGCTTTCCGCACAACTGCAGCAGGCGCGTAACCTCGCGGACTTCCTTTTCGGCAATCGCTCGTCGTACTCGCTCACCAACTTCACGGTCGTGAACCTTCGCCAGCAGTACAACTTTGGCTATGTGCAGGACGACATCAAGGTTTCACCGAACCTGACGATCAATGCCGGCCTGCGGTATGAACTCGTCACACCGCAGTACGAGCGTGACAACAAGCTCGCCAATTTCGACCCGACGACCAACAAGCTCGTCCAGGCCTCGAACGGCAGCATCTACAATCGCGCCCTTGTGCACGTCCCCGGCAAAAATGTCGCGCCCCGGTTTGGCTTCGCCTATACCGCCTCCCCGAAAACCGCCCTGCGCGGCGGTTATGGCATGACCTATACGCAGTTCAACCGTGCCGGCGGCGAGAACAACCTGACCTACAACGGCCCGAATGTGGTCAACGCCAGCATCAATCAGGTCGCGCCATCATCCACCTCGCTCTGCACCTCCGACACGCAGCCCCAGGCCTCCTGCTTCCGCCAGACCCAGCAGGGCTACTCCAACATTCTCACCTCGCCGGCTAACTTTAACCCGGCCAACGTCACCAGCCGCTACATCCCCGCCAACTTCAAGACCGGTTATGTGCAGAGCTATTTCCTGGGTGTCCAGCAGGACCTCGGCTCGGGCTTTCTCGTCGATATCGCCTATGTCGGTAACAAGAGCACCCACCTGCAGGTTCTCGCCGACTACAATCAGGGCATTCCCTGCCTGCTCGCCACCGGCTGCCCGGGCCTTGCCGCGCGTCGGCCCGTCACCACCTTCGGCGACATCGAAATCGCCTTCGGCGGCGGCTCCGCCACCTACAACTCTATCCAGACCCGCGTGGAGAAGCGCACCGGCAACGGCCTTTTCCTGCTCAACAGCTTTACCTATAGCCGCGCTTTCGACATTTCCAGCGGCCACCTTGAGACCTCGAACGGCGATAATAGCCGGGTCAATTACGCCAACCCGTCACAGGACTACGGTCCTTCCGGCTACGACCAGCCGCTCAACGAAACCCTTTCCGCAATCTACGATCTGCCCTACGGCCACGGCCGGCGCTTCGGTGCCAGCAGCCCGGGCATTGTCAACGAGGCCCTGGGCGGTTGGCAGTTGACGCTCATCAACTCCGTCACCAGCGGCCTGCCCTTCAACATCAACTACTCGCTTGCTTCGTCGTCGCCGCTCTACGGTACAGACCTTGTGACGTATCGTCCCGGCCGCGTCGCCGGACAGCCGCTCTTTAACCCGGCTTCCTCCCGCACCCGCACCCTCTCCGGTGGCCCCATCTCCGGATACCTGAACAACGCAGCCTTTACCCTGCCCAGTGTTGCAGCGGGCGCGACATCGCCCTACGGCAATCTGAGCCGGAACGCCCTGCGCTCCACGCCCTACTACGATACCGACCTCGGCATCCACAAGGTGTTTGCCCTGCCCAGCGACCGCTTTACCCTCGACTTCCGCGCCGAAGCCTTCAACCTGCTCAACAAGGTCAACCTGCAGGCTCCCGGCACCACCTTTGGCTCCAGCACCTTCGGCCAAGTCACAACGGCTTACCCCGCCCGCCAACTCCAACTCGCGGGCAAACTCATCTTCTAACCGCCTGCTACCTGCGTTGCAAAGGCGTCCAGCCTCAACTTTCCACACCGCCATTGGCTCAGGAAATCCCCATGCCGCTCGACCGCCGCACCTTGCTCACCGGCTCCGCCGCCCTTGCCGCCTACTCGACACTGGACGCGCAACGCGCAAAGCTGGCCGCGCGTACGCCCCAGTCCACGCAAGCTCCTTTTCTCTTCGCCGTCGTTTCCGACACCCACGTGATCGACAGGTTCTACGTACCTGGTTCTGAGAACGGCGTCGAAGACAACGACAGCATTCTGAAAGCCAACGATCGCCTGCTCGCCGCCCGCGACACCATCAACAGCATTCAACTTCGTGACGGACGCCGAGTGGAACACATTTTCATCCCCGGCGACTGCTTTCACAACTACCCGTCCGCCGACTACAGCTTCTATCAGGAAAACAAGACACGCATCGACATCTTCAAAGAGTCCGTCGGCGGATTCCACGCCCCAGTCCACCTTAACTGGGGGAACCACGACTACGACGTTCCCCGGGTGTCTCGCGAGATGTCTCACCGTTTGTTCCGCGAAAAGCTGATGTCCGAGCCCTATTCCGTCGTGGACGACCGCGGCTTTCGGTTTATTCACCTCAACAATTTTCTGGGCAGCACCTGGGACTCAAACTCCAAAGACTTCAACAAGGCTTTCGGCTCGCTCGGCGAGACTCAGCTCCAGTGGGCTGAGGCCCAGCTTGCCGCCCGCAAACCCACCGTCGTCTTCATTCACTACCCACTGTGGATCGTGCAGCCTACTGAGATCGCCGACTTTGGCTTGCACCCGCTTCTTCGCAAGTACCAGGACAGCGTACAGGTTGTGATCAGCGGCCACTGGCACAAATGGCTCGATTTTGCTCACACCTACGGCCCCCAGCACACCGTTACCGCCGCCACCCGCTACGATCCTCACAGCTGGATGCTGTGGGAGGCCGACCCACGCACCGGTACTGTCCGCTGGCTTGATCGCAGCCGCGCCGAATGGTCTACCCATTACGCAACGGCTTATCAAGCCACCTAGACGCAACCATGTGTCTTGAATCCATAGCGGCAGCGCCTTCACGTCAGTGGACGGGAGCCGAAAACGGATTCCCGTGACTCTGGCCCAGCTTAGATCTGAAGCCGCCCGTAAACCTCGACCAGAGCGACTGTCCTTTACGGTTGTTGTGAAGACGATGTTGTGAAGACGAGAGACTGCTCATCCTTTTGCAGCTACCGCAGAGGGACAGGTGCGCCTACGCGGATACCAAACGGTGAAGAGCTCCCGCATACATGCGGGAGCTCTTCTTTGCCGTTTCTGGACGGAACACGAACCTGTGTGCGGTCGTATTAGAGGAAGCGACGGCGTGCGGCGCCCAGAACACCCAGAACGCCTGTTCCAAGCAGTGCAAGGGAGGACGGCTCGGGCGTAACGGTGGTCGGCGGCGTTACCACTGCCGGTGTGTAGTTGTAGGAAATCGTCAACGTTCCAGTTGCGGACGTCGTCTGCACTGCGGTTACGTTTCCACCGGAGTTTGCGAACACCAGGCCGGTCAAGGTAGAGAACAGGGGCGTGTAGGTGCCTCCGCCAACGAGCGTAAACGCATTCAGGTCGGCCAGGGTAAAGTCGACAATTCCGATGGTCGAAGCGGTACCTGTGCTGCTGAATGCCGTACTGCTGCCCGGTGTCAACGAGTAGTTGCTTCTGGAACCGCGCACATCGTAGGCGATGGGTTCCAACGTGGAAGAGCCAAATTGAACTTGCGTGCCATCGACAGGATCAACCAGACTGTTGACTTCCGCGTTGAGTACCGATGTGAGTGCACCGTTGGAAGACGAGAACTGCGCACCCGACTGTGTCCGCGCATTGCCGCTCGAGTTTGAAGCCGCAACGTTTGTCAGCGCAATCGACGAATTAAACGAGTAACTCGACCCGAAGGTGATGCTGTTTAGAGTGCCCAGACTCGAATCGAAATAGTTAAACGTGGAAAAACCGTTTGTAGTGATGCCACTAGCACTGTTGTAGTCGGTCGGTCCCGGGCCAAACTGGACGGACTGAGTAAAACTGTCAGCCTTTGCTGCAGCACTGACTGCCAGCATTGCAGTTACTGCCAAGATATGTTTGAAAACGCGCACAAATAGGTCCTCTCTAGGTTTCAGTCGCACCTGCCATAGTGGAACGACCGAGTATTGCGAGTAAGTGGATCGTAGTATGCGACAGATAGTGGGGCAAGCGTCTTACCGGATGCATTAGAGGTATTTGTCCCTCCTTCGCCCCCGCAGTTCCGTTTTGAGACAAAAACCGCAAATATGCTGACCTTTAGCTTCTAGTCGCAAGGTTTAGCCCTTAATTCCCGTTGTGGACCTGAGTAAGCAAAAAATAGGATCGTGGAGACACGAATTCACGCTTTGAAGTTATGAATTGTGAAGTGAGGAGTACAGCGAGTCGATGCAAGACTTATGAAGGTCCAGCCCTTGAGTATGAAGAAGGGCGGAAGTCAGAAGCAGCGTCGTGGGCTACAAACCTGAGATCGCATGGCCTCGATGGCAGTGTGAAAGGGCTGCCTCACGGGCGGAGTGCATTGCCTTGCAGTATTCGCAAACACTGCAAACAAGGCGCGGCGTAACTGAGCGGAAGGCTCTGCGGACGTTAAGAGAGGTGTGCTGTCCAGCGTGCTATCTCGCGCAAGTGACAATGAAAAAGGTCGGGCTGGAGTATCCAGCCCGACCCTTGCTGCCTGCAAAGTGTCAGTCGCGGCGGCTGCGGCCACCGAACAGCTGCAACAGGGCGAGAAAGATATTGATGCCGTCGAGGTAGATGGAGACCGAGAGCAGGATAGCCGTGCGGCTATCAGCATTGCCGATGGCACGGATACGGGCGAAGTCTGCCACGGTGAGCAGGGTAAACACGCCGAGGGTGAGCCAGGCGTAGCTGTCGGGCGTGAGGAAGTGGAGGAACATGCTGGCGATGCCCACCAGGACGAGGGCGAGCAGGGCGGCCATGCCGATGCCTTGGACGCGGCGATAGTCGATCTGGAAGAGATATGCGACGCAGCCGAGCGCGGCCATACCGAGTCCAGTGGTGAGGGCAACGTTGAAGACCACGCCGGAACCGACGGTGGCGATGTAGCGATGGATGATGGGCGCGATCTCCCAGCCCATGAAGTAGCCCAAGCCAAGGAACATGGCGAGCGTGACACCGACGCTGGTGCGGCGCGCGAAGTTAATACCAAGGACGAGTGCCAGGACGGCGATGACGCCGGGCAGCATGCTCCACGGGGGCGCGGTGGCAACGCCGACGGCGGTAAGTAGAAAGCCGAGCGAAGTGATGCCGAGGACCTTCGAGAGAAGGGAGGCGGTGCCTTCACGCGGGACGTCAATGGTGAGGGGATAGCGGTTATCATAGCCTTGTTGCAGCATGGCAGTTCGTTCTCCTGGCGGGCTCGCGAACGGGCCGGCCTGTAGTTATTAGACGCTCGAAGTGCCCGCGACGCCTCATCGGCGGTCGACCGTAGCAATGTGGGACATACGGCCGGAGAACGCTCGATGCAGCTTATCGAGTGCAGAAACAGAAAGGCCCGGAGTGCGCATGCACTCCGGGCCATTGTGCGTGAGGTGCGCGGGAGGTTATTTCTTTTTGCTGGCCCTGTAGCTGCTGACCACCTTCTCGTCGAAGGCAGCAATGATCTGCTTTACGTCCGGTGCGAACCTGCCGTTGGGAGCGATGTCGAGATATTTCTGGTAAGCCTCAAGGCAGCCTGGGGGCGGCGTGATCTTGCCGCTCTTGGGATCCGAGGTACTCTTACCGACGAGAGCCTGGCCCTTGATGTAATAGGCATCGGCCTTAGTAGGGTCAGCGGCAATCGCTTTGTCGGCAGCAGCGGCGGCGGCATCGCTGGAACCCGCGTTCTGGGCAGTGACAGCCTCGTTGTAAAAGTACATGCCGGCCTTGGCAGGCTCGGCGGCTGCGGCCTTGTCATAGGCGTCGCTGGCTTCCTTGGGCTTGTTCTCCTTGCCGTAAGCCTGGCCTTCGCCGTTGTAGGCGGCGCCGGCGAAGGAGGGTTGAGGCTTTTTACTGGTGGCGTTGGTGTCGGCGGCTTTCTGGTAGCTGGCTGCTGCGGCGTCGAATTCCGTCTTCTTCTTGGTTGTGTCCTTTTCGGCATTCGCCTGACCGAGCTGAGAGTTGCCGAGCTCGAGCCAAAGGATGGCTTCGTCAGTTTTTTGCGTGGTGGCCTGGGTCATATCGGCCACGGCGGCGTCCCAGTTGTTTGCCTTTTCCTCGTCACGGGCTTTGGTCAGGATGGTATTCAAGTTGGCGACGGTCTTGTTTGCGTTAACCGCTTCAGCATTCTTCTTTTTGAAGTCTTCAAGCTGCTTGCGCTGCTCGGGAGTCATGGTCTTGATGAAGTCTTCGCGGCTCATATCGACGTTTTCCGCCAGGTTGTCGGCTGCTTTGACGACGACATGTTCCTTGAAATCGATGGTTTTGTCGTTGACCTGGTAGAAGAGGACGTAGTCGCCTGGCTTGATGCCGGTAGCGGTGTAGGTGCCGTCGGTGCCGACCGGGAAGGTGTACTCGTACTTGCGCTTGGTGTCGTCGGAGGTGGAGCGGTCGGTGGTGAGCTTGACCTGACCCTCTTTGACAGGCTGTCCGGCAGGGTTGGTGATGGCACCATGAACCGTGCCGGGAGCCGCGGTTGCCTGGGCGGCAATCGAGAGCGGTGCGACGACGACCGTGGCGGCGGCCGCAAGGCTGAGCACGGGTGCGAGCACCAGCACTGCGAGGTGGAGAGAAGTCTTCTTCATAGGGTTTCTGTCGCTCCTGGCGGCGCTTGCCGGCCGAGTGGGTAATGCGGGTTAAGACGCAAAGTGCATCGCGAGGTTGTGCTAGCTGCCACCGGCCTCGCGGGTTTGGTACGGGATCGGATCGCGCATGCCGGCTTCGCGAAAGGCGCGAAGACGCAACACGCAACTATCGCACACACCACAGGCAAAGTCCTGCCCGGAATAGCATGACCAACTTACATGTAACGGTGCACCGAGTTCAACACCCAAGCGTACGATCTGGCTCTTTTTTAGCGCGATGAGGGGTGTGGTGACGCGGATGTCGCCGTCTTTGGTGCCTTGCTGGATAAGGGTGTTGAAGGCGTCGTAATAGGCGGGGCGGCAGTCGGGGTAGCCGGAGCTGTCCTGCTCGACGGCGCCGATGAAGACGGTGCGCGCACCCAGCACCTCGGCCCAGCTGACTGCGGCGGAGAGGAAGTGGGCGTTACGAAAAGGGACATAGGTGATGGGGATTTCGGCACCGATATTTGCGGCGTCGGGTATGGGAATGGTGCTGTCGGTGAGGGCGGAACCGCCGATGATGCGGAAGATGTCGATGCGGAGGGGGAGGAATTGCCGGAAGCCGAGCAATTGCGCGACGGTCCGGGCGGACTGGAGCTCGCGCGCCTCGGTGCGCTGGCCGTAGGAGAAGTGAAGCGCGTAGGCCTCGAAGTCGCGCGCGGCGAGGGCGGCGCAGACGGTGGAGTCCATGCCGCCGGAAAGGCAGACGACGGCTTTTTCGGGAGCGGACATGGTTAGAGGTCGTCGCCGTTGTCGGCGAGCGATGCGCCGGAGGTGGTGTTGGGGCCGGTCGTGGTTTCCGAGTCCTGGAGGCCGCCGACGGGCACGGTGTTGAGGAGCTCGCGGGCGGTCTCGAGATCGGACAGGCGAACCTGGAGACGCGCGCCGGACATGGGCATGAGGATGTTGGCCTCTTCGCCGCTCATGAAGGACTCGATGCCGGAGCCGTCGAGAACGGACTGCGCTAGCTGCGCGTCACCGATTTCGGAGTAGCTTGCCACTGTTACGTAGTCGTCTTCATCGCGCTCTGCCATTTTGAGTCTCGCTTTCAGGACGGTATGACGCATGGGGGGCGGGGAGGGCTGTACGGGTACCCCCCCCCCCCCCCCCCCGCGCTAAATTCGTCATTCGATTGGGGTTTGCCGTAAATTCGTCCAACGATTGGGGTTAAACGCAAAATCGTCAAAGCAAAGGGGTTATCCACACAGGGGGTGCTGCTCGGATTTGGTGATTGCAGCAGTAGGGATCAGGTGCCGGATGCTGGGGGAGTAGGACAAAAAAGCCCCAGCCGGGGCTGGGGCTTTACCTGCACGCGACGGAGTGCGGTGGCAGGAACTTGAGGTGATTACGACTGCAGGAAGCGCCGACGCATGGCACCGGCGACGCCGAGCAGGCCGGTGCCGAGCAGAGCGATGCTGGAGGGCTCGGGCGTGGCGGCGGCGGAGACGGCGGTGAAGTTGAGCGATTCATTGGAGATGCCACCGGGGAAGGGCGGGCTGTCGGGGAAGGTGATGCCGGCGAAGCTGTAGGTGGTGCCGCCGAGCAGGAAGCTGGCCGGGTCGAGGGTGAAGGTGTCGGGATCCGTGGTTGGGGAGACGAAGAAGGTGCCCGTAAATAGCGCTGTGGTGGAGTCCGTGCCGTCGGTGAAGATTTCGCTGAGTGAAACGGGGATCGGTCCGCCGGTTCCGTCGTAGCCCGCAATCAGGGTCAGGGCCTGGGTGAAGTCGAGACCACTTGTGGTGGAGACGGGAGCGAGCGTAACGGTTGTGGCCGGGGTGCCATTGTCGGTGTCGATTGCCACCGGACCTGTGCCGACCGAGGTGACGGTTGCCGCGTTCGCGGTGGTGCTGAGTCCAAGGGCAAGAGCCAGACCAAAGGTGAAGCCTGAGAGAGAAAGTTTTGTTGCCTTTTTCATTTGGTGTCCTCGACGAGTTCAGATTGCAAACAACGGCCTTCGCATGGTCAGAACAGGAGCGAGGAGGTGACTCAACTTGGGACGGTTTGCAGCTAGATCGTTGCACCCAGAGTGTTTGAACACAACAAGACTTTGGTAAGTACCCAACAGCTTGTGTTACCGAACGAATGGGCGGGGATAGAGCGCCGACGACGGACCGCGCGGCTTGCGGGGAAACGAGGTGTGGCAGTGCAGTTTTCTTACGACGCGACAGGGAGGGGATGGTTACCGACGTGTGATGCGGAGGGAAGAAAGCTGACCTCAGGGGCCAGGTAGTGTCAGACGAACCTCTTTGTGAGGAGTTGCCAGGGCAGAGAAGAGCGCCAGGGCTAAAGCCCTTTCGTTTTAGAGGTTATTCAGTGGCCTAAAGGCCACTACTCCTTCCGGAAAAGCGACGATTTGGGTTCGTCAGACGCTGCCTAAAGCCCCTTTTTGGTGAAATTTTTATGACGCGGCTGAAGCCGTGCACCTCCGAAAACCGTTACCCAGGCCTTCGGCCCAGGCTGTGATGTGTCGGGCGCTTGGCCCTCAGTGCAAGGACTGTACCTGCACTTACATTGGTCCAGAGGCGTGCCGTGGCGCGTCTGGCTAGACGCCTTTTTTTTGGGGTTCCCAGATGAATTTGTGGATCTGGAGGCTGAGGCGGGCGGGGAGCCGATCTTCGAGCATCCAGCGGACAAGGTCGCGGGCATCGAGTTCCATGTTGTCGGCGATGCGGAGGGGGCTGGGCGACTGGAGGAAGGCGGGCGAGAGCAGGATGGCGGCGAGCGGGCGGTGAGCAAGGTGCTGGCGGATGAAGTCGCGGGCGAAGTCGTAGTCGGTACGGTCGCGGAGGACGAATTTGATTTCGTCGCGGGGGGTGAGCGTGTCGAGGTTGGACATGCGGAACGAGCCCGCGGCGTCGCCGGCGCCGGGGCACTTGACGTCAACGATTTTGTGGACGGCGGTGGGAACGTCGCCGAGGGGGCGCTCGCCGCTGGTCTCGATCATGAGGGTGTAGCGGCCGTCGGCGAGAAGGCGGTGCATGAGCGGGAGCAGTTCGCGGGCGTGGAGCATGGGTTCGCCGCCGGTGAACTCGACGAGTGGGCAGTCGAGGGCTTCGATCTGCTGGACGACTTCGTCTTCGGTGAAGGGCTGACCGCCGTGGAAGGTGTAGGTCGAGTCGCACCAGGCGCAGCGGAGATTGCAGCCGGCAAAGCGGACGAAGATACAGGGGACGCCGGTGAAGGTGCTTTCGCCCTGGACGGATTTGTAGAGTTCGATGAGGCGCATGGGTGCGGGACGCAGGGTTTGGTGCAGAGTTCAGTTTACCGGAGGCGGGGTGCGGCGGAGTGGAGCGGGTGGCGCGGTTGCTGCGGGATGAGGAACCCATGTCCGAAAATCCGGACATGGGGCACCCGGATTTCAGGTGGTGTTTCACGTGCGAGATACCGGACGGCTGGTGGGCCGGTTAGCGGGAGCCGTCGCGGAGGCGTTTTTGTTCAGCGGCGCGCTGGCGTGCGGCGCGGCTTTCCGCCTGTTCGAACATGGTTTGGAAGATGCCGAAGAGGGCGACGATCATGCCGATGACGAGCAGGACGATGCCGATCATCTGCCAGAGGCTTGCGTCGGCGGGGGAGCCGGGCTCGTGGGCGATGCCGGTGGCCGCGATGATGTAGCAGACGATGGCGAAGAAGCCGAGCGTGCCTGCGAGGATGTAGAGGTTGCGGCTCAGCATGGATTTCAGTGTACGGCGAACGGGGATTACACTCCGGGGATGAAAGTGGAATACGATCCGGCGAAGAACGCCAGAAATGAATTAGATCGCGAGTTGTCGTTTGAACGCGCGAGCGATTTCGACTTTGAGGATGCCGTAGTTTTCCGTGTGCCGCGCAATGGCGAAATGAGGACGTTTAGCGTTAGTTATCTTGACGATCGCCTGCATAATCTCTGCTATAAGCCCATTGAGGGCGGCGTGCGCGTGATCAGCTTTCGTCGTGCCAATCTGAGGGAGGCTTTGAAGTATGGAAAAGCATTACGTAGAGATTCCAGATCTTTTCGATGAAGACGATGAAGTACGAGAGCTGACCGAGGAAGAAGCCAAGTTGCTACGGCCGTTCTCGGAGCTACCGGAAGAAGATCGAGCGTTCCTGTCGTCGCTGAAGGGGGCTAGGCCGGTGGTGCGGCAGACGATTGCGTTGCCGCCGGATGTGGTGGAGCCGTTTCGGGCGCGGGGCGAGGGGTGGGAGCGGGTGGTGGAGGGTGTGTTGCGGGACTGGTTGCGGGATCACGCGGCGTAAGGTGTTGCACCGAGGTGTGTTGCACCAAGGTGTGTTGCACCAAGGTGTATTGCGGCGGGCGCGGCGGTGAGGGCCGTGTCGCAGGTGGAGGCGGCGGGGCTGGCGCTGCTGGGATACACGTTCTGGGTGCTGACGGATGTGAGCCTGAAGGTGGCGGGGGCGTCGCGGCTGCCGCTTGTGGAGGTGGTGGCGCTGGTGGGGCTGGCGACCGTGGCTGTGATGCTGTTGCAGGCGGCGGTACGGGGCACGGTGCGCGAGCTGTGGCCGCGAAGGCCGGAGTTGCAGGCGGCGCGGGCGCTGCTGGACCTGGGCAATACAGTGTGCGTGGTGGCGGCGCTGCGGCATTTGCCACTGTCGATCTTCTACATTCTGATTTTTCTGGCACCGCTGCTGGCCACACTGCTGGCGCGGGTATGGCTGCGGGAGCCACTGACATGGAAGCAGGCTGCGGCGCTGGTGGTTGGGTTTGCCGGGGTGGTGGTGGCGGTGAATCCGTTGCGCGCGGGCGGGCTGGGAGACATGGCCGGGTACCTGGCGTGCGGGATGTGCGTGCTGTGCTTTTCCGTGAACCTGGTGTGGTCGCGGTGGATGACGCGGACGGAGACGGCGGAGAGCATGACGTTCTTTTCCGGGCTGGTGATTGCGGGGCTGGGTGGGGTGGGGATGCTGCTGTGGGCAGAGCCGGTGCCGCTGCGGATGGCGGCGGTGCTGGGGGCGACAGGCGTGTGCGGGGTGCTGGGGAATCTTTGTTTCTTTTTTGCGCTGCGGGCGGCGAGCGCGGCGACGGTGTCGCAGTACCACTACAGCCAGTTGCCGACGGGGGCGCTGCTGGCGTTTTTGATCTGGGGCGAGCGGGTGACGCTGGCGATGGTGTTGGGTGGGGTGTTGATTGTGGGGGCGGGGGTGTAT